>DAYH01000022.1:17732-55949 GCA_002506825.1 Euryarchaeota archaeon UBA103 | reverse complement strand
TTTTTTTGACTTTTTTTTGAGAATCTCTATAACATATATACGTCGTCGTGCGGGCACTGGAACGTGAGTTTCTAATGAATAACAACAAGATGATTGCAATGATGCTTACCATGAGCATGCTGGCGGCAGCATTCGCCGGATGCCTTGGTGGGGATGAAGAAGACGACACACCTGACTGGTCCATTTCGATGGCCAGTGACGTTAGTGCCGACTTCGTGGAGTCCGCATGGGACCCCATTATCCCCAACCTGAATGCCGGCGATATGTGTGACGCTATCATATCGGCGATGACGAAGACTGACGAGCGAGAGCAAGCTGTCGATTTCACCAGGGCTTACTACACAAGTAGCCAGGCGGTAATCGGTGGATCTGGCGCTGCTTCAATCAGTGCCGTCGCAGACCTGAACGCAGATGGCACCACCATAGGCGTGCAGTCGGGGACTACCTCTGACTTGTACGCACAGGCAAACCTCGGTGCAGCTACGATCAGCGCTTACGAAGACTTCCCTTCGGTGATCGCCGCTCTGAACAACGGTGACGTACACTACGCAATGGGTGACGCCCCTGTTCTTGCCCTAGAGGGTACCTTGATGGTTACTTTCTCTGATGAGAACTTCGGTATGGCTGTACAGGGGGATTCCTCTGGAGAGCTATTGGGTGCTCTAAACATGGCTATCGGTGCTATGGTCGACTCTGGTGAGTACGACATCATATTTGCCGCTAACTTTGACGACCCCAACACACTAGCTGACGACACAGATGCTGACACAGCAACCGCTTACCCAACCCCAACCGAGGGAAGCGATCTGACAGCCGTTCTGGAGTCCGGAAGCCTAAGGCTCTGCACAGACCCGTTCTATCCTCCATTCGAAAGCTACGCTGAGGATGGATCTGTAGTCGGGTTTGACGCTGATATAGCTCACGCCGTCGCAGACGAGATTGCAGCTCACTACATGGGAGCAGCGAACCCAATGTTCGCCGCCCCAGCAGTTGATGTAGAAATCAAGATTGGAACGATGTATGATACTACTGGTGGACTTGCGTCCTACGCAACTGGTTTCGAATACGCTGTTAATCAAGCGTTTACTGATCTGAATGCTATGGACGATGGATACCACTTCGTCAACGTTTACGCGGATTCAGGCGGTGCTAACGGACAAGTAGCTACTGACGGTGCTAACAGCCTTGTTAGCGCGGGCGTCGTGGCAGTAGTAGGAGCCGCAAGCTCCGGAGCCTCGACCGCAGCGAACGCTGTTCTTTCACAAGCTGGTGTCCCTATGATATCCTTCGCTAGCACTGCTCCGAGCCTAAGTGACTCGACAGCATACCCTCATTTCTTCAGGGTAGTGCCTAGTGACGCTTTGCAGGGTGAGGCACTTGCCGACCTTGTTACTAGCCAAGGGTACACAAGTACGGCCATTATCGCTCAGAACGATGCTTACGGAGCCGGTCTAGCAGATGCCTTCGATGCCAACTTCGACGGTACTACATGCGCTAGGTATGACTTCAACCAGGCAGAATTCAATGCAGCCGCCATGACAACCGAAGCAATTCAAGCAGTTACGGATGCGTCGATGACATGTGACTCGGTAATCTTCATGACCTACCCTGACACAGGTGCTCAGTTCCTCGGAGCAATGTACCAAGCTGGTGCTAGCCTGCCTTCATTCGGAGGAGACGGAATGGCAGGAGCCGCCGCACTGACACCTTTCGGTGAAAACTCAGTTCTGGCAAACGGAATGATGACAACCTCCCCAAGGGCAGGCTCATCATCCGGTGACTTCCCTGCTACATGTGAAGCAGATGCGGTATGCTCGTCTGGAATATACACCTCAGAAGCATATGACGCTGTAATGATTGCCGCACACGCCGCAAAGATGGAAGACGGCGCCAACATGCACATGCACATACCCATGGTCGGGAGCGGCGATGGATATGCAGGTGCAAGCGGCACCCACGTCTTCCTGGCTAACGGAGATGTAGCTGGATCCGGATATGACGTCTGTACTTTCGCAATAGTTCCAACATACGGGGACTACGTGAACTGCATGCACACCTGGGACGCAGTAAATGGCGTCGCAGCCACACCATTCGCTGGTGTGACCGTGAAGATTGGATTCATGGGAGACGCTACCAGTCCAGCTATAGGCGAGCTTTGGCCGTCATTCCAGGCAGCAGCTGGGCTATCCGCACAGCTGGCTAACTCGATTGGATACAGTAACAATGTCCAGTTCGAGGTAGTTTTCGCTGACTCGGGATGCAATGGATACGAGACAACATCTACTGGTGCATCAGCCGCACAGACCTTGGTCGATGCAGGAGTATGGGGAGTTGTAGGGGCAGCATGCTCCGGAGCATCCAAGGCAGCAAACGCCGTACTTTCAGAAGCTGGAATACCAATGATATCCTATGCTAGCACATCTCCTGATTTGTCTGATGCTACAGCTTACCCAGACTTCTTCAGGGTAGTTCCAAGCGATGTCGGCCAGGCAGCGGCTCTCAAGGATCTCATGATTATGAACAATGAGGCTCTAACCGCCGATGGAGGAGTCGCAATTATCGCAGCTGCTGATGATTACACGGCATCCTTGGGTGATTTGTTCACCTCAGAGTGGATAGCCGCTGGAGGAGAAATTTGCACAAGAACAGACTACGCCCGGCCACTCACTGATGTGGCAACTACGATCCAGTCCACATTGGACAACGGATGCGGGGCAGTCGCTCTCTTTGCATACAACTCTGATGGAGCCGCAATAATTACCGAGCTAAGTAGTAGCGCATTCGCAGGCCAGATATATGGTACTGACGGAATAGCATCAGTGACAACCGCTGACTCAATGCAGGACGATCTACTGGATGGCGTCATGGCTTCACAGCCCGGTGTAGCCAGCTCTGCTAGGGGAATGCTCGTTCAGTCACTATGGCCATCAACCGTCCCTATGGGACAGTTCGCCATGGAAGCTGTTGATGCTACCACCATAATGATGTTCGCCGCTTTCACGCAGCTCGCTACCCCACAGCTCACTCCGAGCATGGCGATAGCTGCAACTGGAAATGGATGGGACGGGGCAACCGGTCCAGTAACTTTCCAAGCAAACGGTGATACTCTAGGTCAGGGCTACTGCATCGGACAGTTCTCAGTTACCGATGTAGGCGCAGATGGAGAAGGCACGGTCGCATACGATTGCGTATACGATTGGTCCTTTGACAACGGCCTAGTGGCACGTACTTGAGAAAGTTAGGATAGAAACCTTCGAAGTATAACGTAAAGCGGCGTGGCAGGGAATACTGCCACGCCGCCCAACAATTTCTGTGGCGTTGAGATTTGGTAAAATGTCCCCTTCAAAATTAGAATGGATATATGATAAGCCCCGTTGGCTTAGAAGGACAATTATTTTTCTTACCGTCCTCATTGATGCTACGATACTCGGGCTACTAAATAACAGTGGAACATTGAACCTCCTCGATTTTACTGTCAGTGGCTCCCTTCCCAATGACATGATTTGGCTGATTCAAATAATACAGTCATTTTTCGGTGGATTCGGACTGCTAAGAGTTATTTTCGAAGACATGCGATCCAGTAATGTTCGATCATTCCTGATATTTCTAACGCCAGTCGCCCTCTTCTTATTGACACTCCTGACTCTCGATCTATTATTCAAAGGCCAGGATAAGACTGCTTCGATAACCTTCGATATAGTCGCCCTTGGTACAAACACACTCATTTGGTCGGCCACGTATCTCTCGATAGCAATAGGGCTGACCCTCACTTACAAGGTACAGCAGTACGGGAACTTCGCGCAAGCAGAGTTATTCATGGTGGGGATGTTTGTCGGAATGATTCTCTCAACGAGTAATTCGTTCTACCCTCTTTACGAGGCCCCAGGAGACGGCGTAATTTCATGGTCTTTGTTACTGATTTCAATCATCGCAGCATTTTTCTTAACTGGAATAGTTGGAATAATCCTGGATCGAGCTGTTTATCGTGGATTTCGGATAAGAAATGCAAGTCCACAGGTAATGATGATTGCCTCTTTAGGAGTAGCCCTAATGCTACGATCAATCTACTTCATGAGATTTGGGTCTTCAAAAGTGATGTTTAGGCCCGATTCAGACTTCCAGCACATAAGCAATAGATGGGACATTCCGACAACAAAATATCGTTTCAATATTGGTGACTTATCCCTCCAAGAAGGCTCAACATACAGGCAGTTCAATTGTGAACAATCTGTTGATCCAGAAACTGGGCAGCTCGTCTTCGATGAACTAACCGGAGAACCTGTGTTGTCACGAATCGTCAGCGAAGGCACAAAACCAAAGATAGAGATTTACGATGTTGCGACAGATTGTGCAACATCACTGACAAGTAATTTCCCATACTACAAGGGGGCCCTCCCGGTTATAGTGTTCATGTCAGTCGCACTCTTGGTAATTCTACTGAATAAAACCCGCCTTGGAATGAAAATGAGAGCAGTTGCAGATAATCCTGACTTAGCTGCAAGCAGTGGCATAAATGTTGAGAATATACAAATGACAAGTGCATTCCTATCGGCAGGTGTCACTGGAATAGGGGGAGCGATTTTCTCAATCACCCTACTTTTCAATCCAACAACAGCATTCTCCCTACTTCTTCCTTCATTCGCAGTAATCGTATTGGGAACAATTGGATCTGTACCCGGGGCAATTGTGGCCTCGCTAATAGTAGGTCTGGTAAGGGCGGCGTCATCTCCCATCCTGGTGGGTGTTGGGTATCCGTTAGAAAGATCAGGATATTCGGCAATGGGAGGTGTAATGCCTTATATCTTCCTCATTGCTATTCTAATCATCCTACCAAAAGGAATCGGAGATGCATGGGAGAATTGGAAGATTGATAGGACAAGGAGGAAGGCTAAGCAAAAGGGAAAAAACCCCGAAAAAAATCAAGCATCATTACTGGCATTCCTTCCAACTGGAATAATTGGCCTGCACCATCTCGTAACCGGGAATAGAGCGAAGGCACAAAACTACTCCATAATTGCTCTAGGCTCATATTTCTTACATAAGATACTAGCCTTCATTGGGAGGAACTCTTTCTCTTCAGGAGCATGTTCGGATCTCTGTTCTGATACAGAAGGTATCGAGTCCAATCTTGCATTATTAACTGGTAGGAATGATGGTACACTAAGAGTCGAGGACTCCCCATACTTCTCAGAAACAGCCACAAAAGTCGATGAAAGATGGCTGGAACTAGTTGAATTTGAGCTACAATCTGTAAATCTACTAGCCGAAATTTCAGACATTATCTGGCCAGCCATCCCCCTTCTTCTATGGATTTATGCAATATATGAAGGAGTTGATATTATCAAGGATGGAAAAATATCCTCAATAGTTAAACAGACTCGCATGAGCGTAATGGGCACTTTGCCCCTTGTCGACTTTAGGTCCAACATATCCCCATTATTTGTTAAATTGTCCAAAGCAAATACAATCCACAGAGAAGCCATAATCAAGCTAAGAAGTTTCTGTGCGGCCCTTCTTTATCCAATAATAAATTCAATGGATAACTATCTCAAGTCAATGAAGTCAAGATTGCATGCTCCTGATGACTCCCCTGGTTCAATTATGTCCCGCTACAGCCAAAGATTTTCACTTTTGAATAATTACGGAAGAGAGGGAGCTACAGCCTCGCTGTTATTTTTCATGCTACTTTTCATACTGATGTGCTCTATTCTATGGTGGCTCCCGATAACCTCAGATCCCGAGACATTCAATTGGGATAAGACATTCCAACTCTCAAATGTAATTCAGTCAATCTCCATATTTGTATTAATGGCATTTTCTTTGAATCTTCATACTGGTTACACTGGTATGGTAAATTTTGGCGTAATATTCTTTGTGGGCGTATCCGCTGTGGCAGTATGCGTTCTGACCGCCCCAGCTGAAATGAACGGTTATGGTTGGGGAATCATTCCTGCTTCGGTATTTGCAATCTCCCTTTCAGCAGCACTCGGGTGGTCATTAGCATATCCAACTGCGAGACTTAGAACAGACTACTTCGCTATTGTGACGATTTCTCTTGGCGAAATACTGAGACTTCTGCTCAGCGCTGAACCGCTTCTTAGAACAGGTCCAACCGCTTCAGCAATAGGGCTAGGAAGCTATCCACTACCTCTCAAAGATTGGTGGTTCTGCGGAAGCCAGGTCGAGGTTGGCCCAGACTCTTCATTCATCAGTGCAAATGAGTGCAGAAGCTCAGAAATACCATTGGATTCACCTTCAATTTGGATTAGTGATATCCTCAATATGGGCGATCCAGCACCATATTCCGTACTACTTGCATTGATATGTATAATATCAGTAATCATTGTATGGCTTTTGTTGAACAGGGCCCTTACCTCGCCATGGGGCCGAATACTGAAGTCAATCAGAGAGGACGAGGATGTCGCTCAGCATCACGGACATGATGTTCTACGGAATAAAGCGGCTAGCCTGGCTCTAGGGGCTGCAATTGCGGGCCTAGCAGGGATACTATGGGCATGGAAGCTCACCGGGATTGGGCCATCATTCATGTCCCCTTCATCTACAACATTCCTAGTTTGGGCCGCATTTATCATAGGTGGGGCGGCGAATAACAGAGGAATGGTAATCGGAGCAATGATCATTATTTTGATGGAGTCAGTATTCAATGTCCTCGTCGTTGCAAGCTCTCCAGACTTGCCACTGTATGATACTGCTAATCAAGTAGATAAGGTGTTTATCTGGCTGGTATCAGATCAGTGGGAAGTAACAAAATTTTGTCTCGCACTACTAACTATTGGATTGGTTTTCAGATTAGGAAAACTAGTAGAATTTGCTTTTTGGGGGACTATCGTATTCGCATTCACAGCTTGGATGATGAATGGGGAGAGAGCACTCCAATCAGCAACGAATTATGCAGGGGAGATTACTATTTCTGGAGCTGGTATGGCTTATGTTAAACTCCTCCTTATCGGCTCCCTAATGCTCTTCTCATTGAAATACAATCCAAAAGGACTACTTCCCGAAGTACCACATAGGCCCACACGGCCCAATGGGGGTGAAGACACTTGACTACAATACTCAAAGTAAAAGATTTGAGGAAAGAGTTTGGTGGATTAGTCGCCGTAGATAATGTATCTTTCGAGATTCAATCTGGAGAATTTGTAGGATTGATCGGACCCAATGGATGTGGCAAGTCCACAACATTCAATTGCATAAGTGGACTGCTTGAAAAGACCTCAGGAGAAATTGAGATATTTGGACAAGATATCACCGATAAGACACCAGATAAGATACAAAAAATGGGCCTTACTAGAACATTCCAGCATACAAGGCTTTGGAGAAGAATGACAGTAATAGAGAATCTATTGGTCCCACCAAGAAACCAATTCGGAAATACATTTTTTGATAAAATTAAATCCTTATTTCGGCATAATATCAAGAAATTAGAAATAGGATTGTTTGGAACAAACATAATAACAATTCCAGAAAATAAAAGTGAGAAGAATCGGCTAATCAAGGCCTTTGATATTCTCGATCAATTGGAAGTTCCTCACATGGCACATAACCTAACCAGTGAGCTTTCAGGAGGTCAAAGCAAACTTGTAGATATTGGGAGATCCATGATGGGCGATCCAAAGCTCCTACTGCTCGACGAACCAGTCGCAGGAGTAGCAGGGCCCCTAGCTCTGAAGATTTTCAATAACCTCAGAAACCTTGTGAATGAAACCGGAGTTTCAGTACTCATAATCGAACATAATATGGACTTCATTCTCAGACAAGGAGTAGATAGAATCATCGTCATGAATGAGGGAGGAGTCCTAATGGAGGGTACTCCAGACGAGGTCAGAGGTAATCGAGAGGTTATTGAGGCATACCTAGGGTCCACGGGGGAGGAAGAATGACCAGAATACTAGAGGTGAGTGCTCTAGAGGGCGGCTATGATAAGGTTCAGATTCTTTATGGAATTGACATGTATGTCGATGAGGGCGAATTTGTAACCATAATCGGTCCAAACGGGTGTGGAAAATCTACTCTGATCAAGACTATTTTCGGCTTGGCTACGTACTACACAGGACAGGTGAAGTTCAATGGTTTAGAAATATCTGGATTCAGGACTGATAAGTTGGTTAATATGGGAATTGCCTACGTGCCTCAGGTGGATAACGTATTCCCCTCTCTTTCGATTCTGGATAATCTACAAATGGGAGGTAACGGACTTTCAAAGACATTACTCGATGAAAGAATCGAAAGAGCACTCGGAATGTTCCCTGACTTGAAAGATAGGACACATGATCTTGCAGCCTCTCTCTCTGGGGGAGAGAGGCAGATGCTAGCTATCTCCAGAGCCCTTATCTCAGATCCCAAGTTCCTCCTCCTGGATGAGCCAACCGCCGCGCTATCGCCGCTCTACCAACAACAGATTATCGAAAGAATAGACTCGCTAAGGGACCAGGGGATTACAGTCCTAATAGTAGAGCAGAATGCAAGACTCTCACTAGCTAGGTCAGATAGAGGTTACATCGTATCCAATGGGAAGATAGTTCACACCGGCGACGCAAAGGAGATTCTCACAGATCCAGAGATCGGAGAGTACTTCCTCGGATCAACGGGACATTAGGACAGATGCTAACTCTCCCAATATTGGAAGGCAACTCTTCATTCTATGCCCATCCTCAATTATCACGAGATCCACCATTTCAGACATTCCGGCCGCGGTTTCGGAAACAGAAAACGATACGACTTCATCCCTCGATCCATGAATAATAGTAGTAGGATGGGCCACTTCTGGCCATGACATCCTCCTCGCTGCTTCCATGAAATTCCAATCCAACTCAATCTCTAGCTCGAACCCCCTGTATGTCCTCTTACCAGTTTTCTCCCAATGGCCTAGATCATCTTCAGACAGTCCCTCCCAACTATCCGAAAGACCGAATGCAGGGGCGATAAGAAGCAATCTAAATTCGTTTTCTCTACGCATAGATGAGGCATTGGCGGCCGCTAGGCCACCCATAGAAGAACCGATTACCAAATCATAATCTCCCTCATCAATAAAATTGAGCAGGACTCTAGTCTGACTTTCTATATCCCACCCGAGCTCTGACATCACTGGAGATGTAACCTCCCACCCAAGCACATCCCTCATGTATGTGGGTTTGGACCCTAAAGGCCCCCCCTCAAATCCATGAGCGAACAGAACCCGCATCTCATCAGATCCATTTTTTTCAGTCAAACTCTAGACCTAGTAACTCGAACTCAGCAAGAGGGCATCGTGTCATTGTCGCATGATCCATGACTCTGAGGTGTATTTCTGCTACGACATGGACCGTTGCTTGAAACATATGGCCAGCATGAACAGTATTGTCATCGTCTGACCAGCAGCAGTGGATGTGAGTGAATGGGTCGCCCTTCTCAGTACGGGCTATGTTACCCGACAGACTCACCAACTCAGATGGCGGATCGAGAGGCCTTCTTTGGTAAACACCCTCCCCATTCATGTAGCCATATTGGTTATCACGAGTTCTACCGATTCCACTGGTTATCGCGGCCGCATCAAATCCAAGGACATTCGTCAGCTCCTTGAGAGAAGCATGAATTTCCTCTCCTGGGTCGAGTCGTACTAGGATATCACTGCCTGAACGCGTGTGCTCCATGTACCTCGTATGACAATCATTGATTTCAACTTCTCTAAGGAAGTTTTTACAATCGGCAAAAAACCCCCACTCTTCCAGTGGAAGGGAAATATCCTTCAAAATCATCCTGAGGAAGAAAAGACTCTCCACTGGAACAAAGGGGGTCCCGACCATCATCCATTTTGGTTATAGACCGTGACTCCCCGTCTCATATGCCCGGCGGTTAGAAGATGACGATGGCTACTCATGATTCAGCCGCAAGATGGAAGACCTTTCTGTCCGAGGCCAAGGAGCACGAGATTACACTGCTCCTTTCCAAACAGACCGTTAGCGACATAGTACCAGTCTCATTCCATGAGCTTACTGGGTTCGATCCAGAGTTCGCAGAGGATATCCTGAGCAATCCCCGTAGTATAATATCGAGTGGACACAAGGTACTGAGTGAGATCTGCAGGGATAGGGGGGAAGACCTGGATGCCAGGATCATACTGTCTGACCTCCCAAGAGATACTCTAAGTCCGCTTAGAGACATAGGCTCCAGAGACATAGATAAGCTGAGGAGCTTGGATGTGATAGTTACAAAAATGTCTCAATTGAAGCCTAGGATACATGTCGCCGTCTTTGAATGTGAGTCATGTGGCAATACCCAACATATAGACCAGACCAATGAAAGTGAACTTTTAGAGCCATTGAGATGCCCTGAAAATACTGGATGCGGCCGCTCTATCAGAGGGGCCGACTCAACCAGATTTATGCTAGTATTGAATAGCTCTAGGATGATAAACAACCAGTGGCTTGAGATTCAAGAGCTACCAGAGAACGTACCTAGCGGAGCGCAACCATCTAGGGCAAATGTTCTCCTGGAGGGTGATTTAGTCAACAAGCACCTACCAGGGCAAAGAATCACCGCTAATGTGATTCCTGTTGTCAGGTCCGAAATAAAGAGGAACAAGAAGACCCCGATGTTCGATATTGTATACCAGATGATCAGCTCTAGACACGAGAGCGTCCCTTTCACTGAGATTAAGATAAATGATGAGGAAAGAGAGCAAATCGAAGATATTGCGGCCACAGAGGGACTACTGACACTAATGCAGAAATCTATCGCTCCGTCAATTTTCGCTAATGACAAGCTCAAGCTAATCAAGAGATCACTAGCACTCCAGCTGTTCGGAGGGGTCAGAAGGAAAACCGCCGATGATACTTATCTCAGAGGCGATATCCATATTCTCCTGATGGGAGATCCAGGTGTAGCCAAGTCCCAGCTTCTCGGATATATGTCCAATATCTCTCCAAGGGGGAAGTTCGCTTCTGGAGGTGGAACCTCCGGAGCTGGCCTAACAGCGGCCGCAATCAGAGACTCCTTTGGCGATGGTAGGTTTGCTCTGGAGGCAGGGGTTCTCCCCCTTTCAGACAGAGGATTAGCCGCGATCGATGAGTTCGATAAGATCTCTCCAGACGATAGGAGTGCCATGCACCCAGCAATGGAACAACAGAAGATTTTCGTCGCGAAGGGCGGAATTACGGCAACTCTTCCTTCTAGATGCGCGGTGCTCGCCGCAGCGAACCCGAAAGACGGGAGGTTCTCAAACAGAAATGAAAGAACGTCAATTATGACCTCATTCAAAGAGACCGACCTCCCTTATCCACTGGCATCTAGATTTGACTTACTTTGGCTGATCAGAGATGATACCGAGAAAACCACAGATCAGAAAATAGCAACGCATATTCTCAATATAAGAAGCTCTTCACCAAGTGAAATGAGCCTGCAAGATATGAATTACGAGCCTTCCGAGTCAGAGGAGGGCGAAGTGTTTGGATTTGGAGTCGACGGAAACAAGCATCTAACGATGGATTTTCTCAGGAAATATGTAGCCTATGCTAAGAGAAACTTCTTCCCGCAACTAGATGAAAAGGCCAAATTGATGATTTCTGAATACTATGTTCAGGTCAGGAATGAGACCGCAGCACAAGACAGATCTCCAGGGGAATACGAGGGAGAAGGGGAGAAGGACAGGCCGATCCCAATAACCGCCAGAGCCATTGAAGCTCTGATCAGACTTACCGAAGCGCATGCTAGGATGCATCTGAAACACACGGCCGATGAAAACGATGCCAAGATGGCCTTGGCCGTCTACAAGCACTGGAGGGAGGACTCCAATATCGAGGATGAGTCTGAAATTCACTCTGGTGTTTCAGCGTCAAAGAGAAATATCGATAGGAATGTAAGGAAGATTATCAGAGGGATTTGCATGGAGAGGGGAGGAACTGCAGATATCGATGAGATTTACAACAGAGCTACTGATTTAGGAATCAACGAGGGGCAGGTTGACGGTGTTATTTCTTCTATGAGTATCAGTGGAGAAATTTTCTCCCCACGCGGGGGAACCTACTCTTTCGTCCGCTGAGCCTATGAGCGGAAGCCCACTCGTTGTGCCATGGAACCGATGGGAGACGTCTCTAAACCATCCTCGTTGGACCCTGACTCTTTGGGTTTCATGTGTGGTCTTGAGATACATCAGCAACTCGCTACGGGCAAACTACACTCTAGAATGCCCAGCGAGCTGTATGAGTTCGGTATCGAGGACATCCCGGAAGACTGGGGATATTCAGAGAGAAGACTCAGAGCATCCCAAGGAGAGGGTGGCAAGATAGACGTCGCCGCTAGGTTCGAGCAACGTAGAAACAGAACCTTTGCCTACGTTCAGCCACCAAACGCAGGACTAATCGAGTTAGATGAGGCACCGCCCCTGCCTCATGATAGTGAAGCGGTAGATATAGTCCTAACAATGTCAGCGTTGCTGCACGCGAAACCAGTGCCTGCCCTCCAGCCAATGAGGAAAACAGTAGTCGATGGCTCTAACACCAGCGGATTCCAGAGGACTACACTAGTTTCCACCAACGGCCAATTGATTACCAAAACAGGTGAAGTTGGGGTTTCAGTGATATGCTTAGAAGAGGACTCGGCAAGAAAGCTCGAAACCAAATCTACTCCAGAGGGGGAGTTAGTCACATATACACTGGATAGACTTGGACTCCCACTTGTGGAAATAGCGACCGATCCGGACATAGTGACTCCCGAACATGCAAAGGAATCGGCTCTCGCACTGGGCTCTCTACTCAGAGATACAAGAAGAGTAAGGAGGGGACTGGGGTCCATAAGACAAGATCTGAATGTCAGCATAGCCTGTGGCGACAGGGTTGAAATCAAGGGATGTCAGGATTTAGAGTGGATTCCCAGAATAATACGTATCGAGATGGCCAGGCAACTACACATGTACAGGCTGGCAAATCAACTGAGGGACGAAGCAAACCTCCCCCCATTGCCTTATGATCGAAGGAATACCGAGATAACAATAGAAAACAGAGTAGCGATCGCGGCCAAATCCAGAGTCCCCATGGAGTTCCATGATATTTCTGAATCACTATCATTTTGTGAATCCTCGATGGTAAAAAACGCTCTTTCCGAGGGAGCTTCACCACTGGCCGTCAGGCTTCCCGGGTTCTCAGGAAAGCTAGGCACCAAATCCTTTGACAACGAAGGCTCCCAGCTACCACGCTTAGGAAGAGAGCTCGCTAGTGCAGCAAAATTAGCAGGTATCGCAGGCATCTTCCATTCGGATGAACTACCGGCATATGGGATATCCGAAGAAGACGTAGTTTCCATCAGATCCTCGCTGATGCTCTCTGAGGGCGATGCTTTCGCATTCTGCGTCGCTCCCCACTGGCAAGCAAAGCTCGCTCTGGAATCTGTGGTACATAGATCTAGAAAGGCATATCATAGAATTCCCCAAGAAGTGAGAAACGTCGTTATCAGGAGGGGACAGCCAGACGACGGGACCACCACCGCCCTCAGGCCTCTCCCAGGAGGGGCTAGAATGTATCCAGAAACCGACATTCCCCTACAGGATATCTCTATGGAAAGATGGAAAGCAATCTGTTCTAGCCTCCCGCTATCGACAGAAGAGCGATCCCAGAGGCTATCTACATTGGATATCTCTTCAAATCAAGCAGAATCGATTCTCAATGGGGAACTAGACGATATTTTATTTGAGGGAATAGAAGGAGAATTAGCCCTTCCAGCAAAGGCATGGGCGAGCGCTCTCCTAGAATTCGGATCCTCAAATGTGAATGCTCTTTCAGTAGCAATCCATCTTAGGGAGAGCGGCCAGATCACGAGAGATGGTATTCTCCCTCTGATCAAAGAATCTACAGGTAGCAAAACTAGCGATTTGATAGATTGGATGGTTTCTGAAGCCAAATCGAGAGGTTTCATTCCCGCCGACAATAGTGATGTAGAGAATGCTGTAGAGGAAATTATGATCGAAAAGGCCGACTTTATTTCCGATCGAGGAATGGCCTCTGTAGGGCCTCTAATGGGACTAGTCATGCAGAAGCTTGGGGGTTCTGCGGATGGCAAGATAGTAAGTCAGATACTCAGAGATAAGATAAGCTCAATTACTGACAGCTAGATGTTAGCCATGCCAAGTTAAAGAACCTGTTTGCGTTGGATTTGATTCCGTGTCGTATAGACTTAGACCAGGCTCTATTGTTTTACTAGTCGTAGTAATTATCTTACTGCCCTTTCTCCAAGATTCCGTGAATGAAAAGGCTGCGAGATTCGTTAGCGATAACGAGTCTTCTCATGTTGGACTGCCCACTGAGTGGAATGAAAACCAAGTCATATGTATTTATTTCCCAGAAGAGTATCCCCATTCTGTATACTCCTCAGGAGTATCAATGATGGATACTGACGGCTCCATAATTGGAGTCAACCATGATCTCAATCTGACTGGTGCTTGCGTAGGAGGATTCGATGGGTACACAGACGGAATGGATTTCATGATGGATGCCACAAGAGCCGCAGGAGGGCACCTGGCTGTCGGGTATTTCGTAAATCCCAATTGGGGAGAATACGTCCACACAATCGGAGGACTAAACGAAAAAGAGATCGAAGGGGACTTCAACGGCGGATACTGGAGCCTCACTCACAATGGACGCTATTCCATGGTCGGTATCGGCAGTCTGGTAATGGCCGAGGGCGATGTCATAAGTTGGAATATAGCGACATGGTGAGCACTTGCAGAGCGGAATTATGAATAGATGGGCCCCCTCATCACAGTGAGAGTGATGTAATGTTGGACGCACACGCAATAGTTCTCTCGCCCCTCGAGACACTAGCCCTAAACCTCTCCCTGCTCGCTATTGTTGCATGGTCAATGTGGAAGGCTGAGAGGTCTCTGGATTCGGGTAGCGACCTCACAGTACTCGCACTGATGGCGCTATTCGCAGTCACAGGAAGGGTCCTCCTCGAACCACTTCCAAACGTCCAACCGGTGACCGTTATTGTCCTTCTAGTGGGGATCCATTATGGGGCCACTAAATCGATTGGTGTAGCCACTTTAGTCGCAATCGTATCCAATCTGGTTCTGGGGCACGGTCTTTGGACATTCTACCAAGCACTGGGATGGGCGCTCGTCGGAGTCACAGGTGCCCTGCTCTCCCAGAGCCTCAGAATCGGTGAGAAGATATCAGTTCCTCGCGTGGCCACTCTCTCGTTCATAGCGGCCTTCGTCTTCGACTGGGTTGTATCAATCAGCGTCCTACACTCCATCCCCCTCGAGAGTCTGCCAGTGTACATAATGGTGGGTCTGCCATTCGATTTGGCTCATGGCGTAGGTAACGTGGCCTTTGCGGCATGGCTTTCAGAGCCACTCTCCGAGATCATGTCTAGGCACTCTCCAAAGAGAGAGGTGGTGGTAGCCCCTGTCAAGAGCAGCACCTGAGCTAACCATGGTCCTAGTCACTAGGGCCGATCTAAATTTAACCAAGGGAAAGCTTGCGGCACAGTGTGGACACGCAGTATCAGAGTGTGTACTCAAGGCAAGCTCCAAGGATAGTAGAATGCTCGACAGGTATCTCAGAGAAGGTGCCAGGAAGATCGTCGTTGCCGCCCCTCACCTTGAAGGCTTGAGGAGAATATACGGAGAGGCCGCGGAGAGCGGTATCATATCCTGCATAGTGAAGGATGCCGGACATACCGAGATTCCCCCTGGTACGGTGACTGTGGTAGGCCTTGGACCAGGCAAGAGAAGTGACATTGATTCAATCACCAGTAGCCTTCCACTGGTGAAGTGAACTCATTGAGATATTCTTGATAATCGGCAGACTGGGAGGATAGCCCCCCAGCCCGCCTTACGTTTTCTGAGTCCTGTTACAGATTTCAGACCATCTCGTCGACCTTGACAGCAACTAGTGCCCCAAGGCCGCAGAGAAGACCATCAACTATCCAAGCCTGTGCAATTGCTGCAACCTCGTGACCTGAGCTAGCGATTGATGATGCCATTTCACCGGCACCGGTCGTACTTACTGTAGCAACAACGACATCTCCGGCCATTACATCGTAGGTCATCCCCATCGTTCCAGCTAGAGCCATTACGGCGAAACCGGTCACCCATGCTGAATCAGCCCTGGTGTGTATTGTCCAGAAGATAGCACCAGCGGCAACCATCATAATCGCCCCCCATGCATCAGGTGCGTCGAATCCTGGTTGTACTTGATCCCATGTCGACTCTATCGCTCCCATCTCGGTCATCATTAGGATGGCCAATAGGGCTCCTACGATCTGCGCTAGCAGTCGCATGCCGTTGGGCATCCAATTGCCCTCAGCGTCGGCAAGGTCCCCGGTCATCATATGCATCCATGTTATCACTGGTAGGACGTGAGCCCCGGAGAATGCCATCCATACAGCTGCCATAACGACAGCCGCACCCAGGCTTCCCCAGCCCATTCCAACCACGAGCCACGCTACCACGAAGGCACCGCCAATCTCTGCTTTCATTGCGTTCATATCCATTTCCATTATTTTTTCCTCCCACCTTAGTGAGCAATCTCCCACATGACTCATATCTTATAACTAAGACCTAGACTAACACTGTAAAAAAGCTAATTTCAAGGCTTTTGAGTTATGCCGGTGTTGCTGAAAACACCTGATATCAAAAAAAATATCTAGTTTCCACTCCTTTAAATGTAAATTTATTTCAGTGCGTAGCACTGTCCATGAAAATCACACCTCTCATGCTCATTTGATATGCAACCACCTTCTGGGACCCCTATGCGCCACTATCCTAGCGACTCTGTGGATCTAAGGAGTGACACGGTCACCCAACCCACCCCGGGGATGAGGGAAGTAATGTCCAAGGCATCTGTGGGAGACGATGTATTGGGTGACGATCCCACTGTTATCGAGCTTCAGGAGATGGTGGCGGATATCTTTGGGAAGGAAGAGGCACTATTTGTTCCATCAGGAACTATGTCGAATGCAATTGCCATCAGAGCGCAGACCGAGCCAGGCGATGAAGTCATCACCGAGAGGTACAGCCACATTTACGTGTACGAGGGAGGCGGCTTTGCGGCTCTTTCCGGTTGCTCAATAGCATTGGTACCCGGTGATCGTGGCATAATGAGGCCAGCAGATGTGGAGGCCTCAATTAGGAAGGGAGACGGAAGCCTCGGACATTATCCGAACGGGAGTATGGTATGTGTGGAGAATACCTCCAACCGTGGAGGAGGAACATGTTACTCGAAAGAGAAACTTGATCAAATCGCTAGGGTAGCAAGGGAAAATAATTGCGCTTCACACATAGACGGAGCTAGGATTTTCAACGCCGCGGAATCCACCTCACTGAGCCCAAAGAGAATGGCCAAGGAATACGATAGTATCTCAGTCTGTCTTAGCAAGGGGCTGGGGGCTCCTGTTGGTAGCGTGCTCGTTGGCTCCTCTGAAACTCTCTACAAAGCACACAGATGGAGGAAAATGTTCGGCGGGGGAATGAGGCAGGCAGGTGTCCTAGCCGCCGCGGGAATATACTCTCTGGAGAATAATGTACACAGACTTTCAGAGGATCATGACAGAGCCATGGAGATTGCAAGAGCACTTGACGAAATGGACTCATACGAGGTAGACCTTGAGCAAGTTCAGACTAATATGGTGTACGTCAAGTGTGACAAGGGCGGTGCCGACTCGCTGATCTCTAGGTTGGAGAAGAGTGGCGTACAAGCTCTTACAATAGACCACTCCACCATCAGGATAGTAACACATCTGCATATCACTGACGATGATGTTCAGAGGACCATAGCCGCCCTAGAATCCGCACAGATATGAGGAACTCTTCAATAATACAATCTTCTAGCAATCACCATGAGAGTAATGTTAGCGGTCATGATGACCGCCATGATAATCCTCCCGATACAGGCCAGTGCCGCCACGGGACAATTCTGGGATCATGCTAGATATGACTCCGATGGGGTACAGGTGGATGGTGGAACGATCGGCTTTACCGCCCAATGGAATCTCTCTGCAGACAACAACACAGAGAAAACCCACTCCTACCATGTAGATGATATGCCAACCCTGGTTGAGATTTATACAGCTACATGGTGTACAAACTGTGTCACTACACAGAACATAATGAACGAGGCCATAGGCGACTCAGATGTAGAGCTAATTCACTATCACAGACATTGGTTCGAGCCTCGCGATCCCTTTGGCAGCAATAGTACCGAAGAGCGTTGGACAACGACTTACGGACACGCTGTCACTCTAAATGGGGGTGCACCCAGACTAGCTCCCACTAAAGTGGTTGATGGAGAGAGGATGCACTACGGCTCCAGATCAAACTCGGACTCACTGATGGATGATTACACGGCCTCCTTGTCAATGGAGGAAACCGTATCTCTCAGCGGAAACCTATCACTGAATGTAAGCCAGGCTGCGAATACGATGTATTTCGAATGGGACCTCTCCTCTCTTAGTATTTACACGGAAGCTGAATACAGCTTGGATCCGTGGATTCTTCTGATTGAGGAGGAGGCATATTTCCCAGATGGGTCGAACGGATTGGAAATCTACGAACATATCCTCCTCGAAGCCATTCCCCTCGAGCCCAGTGGGGATGGGATTTCGTCGTCAGAACTGATACTCCCTCAGCTATGGGACGGCGATGATCTGAAAGTAGCAATATTGGTCGATTGGATAGTCGAGAAATCTCCTTCCCAATCTCCTCTGCCAGCTCCAGGCATAGTTCTCCTACTGTCATCATTGGTTGCTATGGCTTATGTTAGGCAACCTAGATTACCATAAATGCGGTTTCTTTCAGTTGGGTTGAATAACCTCCGCCGTCCATGGACGGTTCTAGGAGGGGGCTCAATGAAGTCGAACGAGAACTCAATTACCATTGAAGAGATACCCGTGGGTACAATTCCCAACTGGCTCCACACCCATTTAGTCAATCAAGCAATAGATCCCCGTCCGATTTCCATGGACGGACCTCCAAAGATACTCACGATATACGCGAACGAGAGTAGCAGGAGACAGCAGATGTCTAAGCTCAGTGGTATAGGCTTCGCTTTCGACAGGACCCTCCATCATACTCTAGAGTCCCTCAGGTCCTCTCTGATGGCAGACCTAAGAATACCAAGGAAGATCTCCCTAGGTCCAGCTTTTGATTTGGTACTGCATAATTTTTGCTCGGAAAGCGCATCCAATCTATCCTTCCCACTCATCAATCCGTTGCCTAATATGCACTGGGGCGAGGGAAAGACTACCGCCCTATCGGAACTCCACACCTTCCTTTCAAAAGAGTCTTCCATAGAGTCATGGGATGGTCCTGGAATACACTCCTTCACTAAGGTCCTTAGGGATATTGAGGCTAAGACGGGAGGGACCCACCCTGATTTCCTAACTTCTAGGATTTTGAGGGGCTTTGAACAGATTGGAACCCCATTCACACTATTGGATATTGAGGGAATAATAATGCTAGATCATGCCTCCCCAATCAGCAAGTCAGATCAAGAACTTCTCCATGCCCTCTCTAAAATTAGACCAATTCACCAGTTGACATATCCTGGAAGCTACAGGTTAGGCCTACATGGTTTTCAACTGGTAGATGATTTCCCCGTAACCGATCCAAATGACCTCCCTAAATGGATTCCTAGACATCAAATAAGTAATGAGAAAGATATGCCAATCGTTGACAGAGTATTCGTTAATAGGGAAGACCAGTCTTTCGATGCTTCTATCTCAATTGCCAGGGGTATTCTCGAAGAGCAAGAAAGCGCCACAGTCTTGATTGTCGATCCAGCATATGAAGAAAATCAATCCAGATGGAACAAAATGATACAAGATATCGGATTGCCAATCTCCGGAGAAAAGATACCCGTAACACAATCGCCACTAGGTCACTGGTTGCATGAGTTGGCTAACATCGGGAGCGGCCCGAATTCTTTCTCCATGGAGAAGCTAAGATTGTTGGCCGTACAGGAATCCCTTTCGCCATTTTCAGCGTTCCACGATAACGACACGCATAGCGAAATCCTCCCCATACCAGATATCGAACTCCTGTCCAAGATTGCTAGATCAGAGCATATTCTCGGGGGCCCGGGCGCTTTGCAGAGATGGATGGAGGCCCTTTGTAGGCCACCCAAGAATGACGAGAAAGGAACTTCACGTGAATCGACACAGTGGTGGCTAATCGCAATCGCTTCGTCAATCAGCCCTCTCCTAGAGCCCTCAGATAGAAGGCTCCTCTCAGAACAAAGGCTAGTCACCGGATGTTACTCAGGAAAGACTCTCGAAGTTCCATCGCCACCCTCTACTGGAGATGAGTGGTTCAGAGATATTATACGACAAATAGACACCAGTATCGTGGAGGAGTCATTGGATGGGATATCGCTACCAGTAGTATCCATTATTCAGACAATAACCTCCGAGCACGAGGTACTCAGGACGCTTCAAAGTTCAGTCGGGCAAGCCCCGCCAAGAGGAGGAATAGACTGGGTAGTAGAGATGTCCTCCATCCTGAAATCTACCAATCTCCCTGTTCCGGTATCAGGAGTCAGCTCTAGACTAAGGGTCATGACCCCAAAAGATTCCCTGGGCTGTAACTCTGATGTGGCAATACTAGCCAACACCGCATCATCATCTTGGAATCTAAGGTCGCCAAAAATACCATTTATCGGAGAAATGGAGAGGCACAGATTCGAACTACTGAGGCCAGATACACCGATAATCAAGGCTCGTCACTACATTTCTCACATACTCAACGGTTGCAATAAGACGTTTTTGATAGACCCCAGTTCCGACAAGTCCTCACCTCTGGCGGCTCCGATAGAGGAAATTATTCCCCATTGCAAAATATCTATCCATTTCGACCCCAAATCTGAGGATAATCTCGGTCCTAGAGAGCTAAAGCAACACGACGGAATCCTCATCCAACAAATGAAGGCTTCAATAAATCCGCCCCTGAACCCCAGTGCGATTACGATTCCATTAGACAGAGATCTTCAGAGGGACAGGGAGCGAAGACAGCCAAGGAAGGCGGATGATGAAGGATATCTTCCTGAAGGGTATAGAAATAGAGTTATTTCTTTCGATTATGAAGATCTGACACGAAAGACCCCTGACGGAGTCGAGCCCCCTAGGAATTCTACTAGATGGCCGGTCATAGGAGCTACCAGCAACGGTGGAAAAAACTCTGTAACTATCGACCCCCGTCCATTCAATCCAATTCCATCAGGTTCAGATGTATCTGATAGAAGGCACGGATACTCGGATGGCGCTAGTCAAGAAAAACAACTTTGGTCACCAAGCAGACTACAAGAATGGGCCAAATGCCCAAGAAGGGGGTGGTTGACTAGAGGGCTCAAGATCAGAGATGAAGAGACTCAGAGTGAAGATCTCGATCCGAGAATACATGGAGACCTGCTTCATCAAATCCATCATGATTTGATTTGTGAAATCCTAGATATGGAGGAGCAAGTAGAGAGAGACATAGGAGAAGTACTAGGTACAAAATTGCCCTTTAATGTCTCTAAATCGGGATTAAGTGAGCAAGAGATAATGAAGACTGCTCTTGAAATCCTCGATAAACTGGCGCCTTGGTTGGAAAGGTCTGACGGAGTTTCCACCTTCAGGCTCAGAATGCTTACCGGAATGTCGCACAGAGAATGGAAATCTTGGCTATCCAATCCCTCCGAAGTCCCTCTGGGGGGGAGGATCGGTGCTATGATAAGATCAGAAATGGAACTCTCAGACTCAATGCCCATTGCATTGGAATGGGAAATATCCAGTGGAACAGATAATGGTATGGAGATTTCTTTGAATCCGAATGAAACTAGCCCAAATCAAACCCAGATAAATACAATAATGGTAAATGGGAAGATAGACAGAGTGGACATAATCCCCTTTGACAAGGATGGCAATCAGTGGGTCGATACTCAAGGCTCCAATGAGATAGCCCCCCTGAGACTCTTCGAAAGAGACGATTGGAAGCCACGTAGAAGAGTAATTATTAGAGATCTGAAGACCTCAGAGAAAAAACCTTCAGACAGGAACAAAGAAGGACTCCTAAATGAACTACAACTGGCGATATATGCCAGATCTTGGGAGCTGAACCATCCCGGAGACTTGGTAGTAGGAGCAGGAATCTCAACTATTGGCCACTCCACAGAACACCTTGTCGAACCATCGGGCAGGTATCGGTCAGAATTAGAAAATCTAGCCGTGGGGGAAACGACTTCTCTAACGAGTGGGTTACACAGGTTTCCAGACGAGTCAAACAATCCAAAGAGTGACTCATTCAGAGCATGGATGGCCCAGAGACTGTCAGTTGCGTTAGGAGTCGCACAGGGAGCCGTGGAGGGAAGAGTACATCCAACCCCTTCAAAATCAGTATGCAGATACTGCCCGGTCAGTAGTATCTGCGTAGTCAAGATGGAGGATGACTACTGATGCTTCCCAATACCGCTCAGAGACTGGCGCTAAACCTGGATTCCCATATCGTGATCGATGCTGGAGCAGGGACAGGCAAGACCAAGACCATCATTGACAGAGTCATTGAGCACTATCTCTGTGGTGATCAGAGGGCCACTAGAATTCTACCAGTTCCAGAGAGGCCCCCTCCTCTTGGCGGAGGGATGCTAATCTCGCCATCTTCTGAAACTGTCAACCCTGAACACCACCCCGGCCTTCTTCCAGGAGAGGTAGTGTTGCTAACATTCACTAACAAGGCGGCCGATGAGATGAGGCATAGGCTGAGGGATGAGATATCGAAATTAAGAATGAGCTCCTCCTCAATATCCGACCACTCTAGAGGGGATCCAAGAGTGACCCACTCCGGCCTCCCAGAACAACTTCTCACTCTCCTCGAGGACGCCCCAATAGGAACAATAGACTCATTCTTCAACCAATTAGTTTCCCCATATAGGGGATTCCTCGGAGATGCTCTCAGCAGAGAGAATATTTCCGACGCAAGTAGAATCCTCCTCATCGAAGATGCTCTCGATACACTTTGGAGACTACCAAGCTCAGTCTCTGGCCTGGGTGATGCGGTAGATGCTGGAATTCCAGCGGATATAGCCTTAGAAGTACTTGAAGCCAGAGAAAGAATAGCTAGGAGATATTCTGGCAGAAAGACAGCCGCAAGGCTGCTGAGCGGACTTGTCAGGAAATCGGTTTTTATCGACGAAGGACTCAGGAGAATTACAGATAATAATGGTCGAGTAGACCCTCTTCTCCTGAGGGAAAGAATTCTCTCTTCAACAGATAGTCATCGCATAGAGTCACTGTGTATGAGAATAAATGAAATTAGTCAGAGATACTGCGATATCGTCTTGGGCGCTCCCGAAATGGTCGCTGGAGGAATTCCAGACGAATCAAGAATGGCTTGCTTAATATCATTAAATCAACAGATCCCTTCGGATACATGGGAACAACTAGTCTGGCTTGCGAGTCATTTGGACTGTACTGCCAGCGCGACGACAGTCCAATCCGACTCTCCAACCATATTCCCCCGTCAAAATATTCCAGATGATAATCTATGGCCAAGGGGGGTTAAGTCCTGGAGCGCAATAAAGGATAAGCACTTCAAGGAGTCCACCAAACAAGCGCTGAATCTGGAAATAGAGAGAATTAGGGAAGCATGGACCGATTCTAACGGTCTCCTGACTCTGCATTTTGCTCAGATTGCGATGCTCTTAGACCCCACTCCTCCTCCCTGTTCGCCCCCCTCTCGAGGGAAATCCCTATTCCCTCTCCCAGATATCATTCCTGACAGACTTCCACAGGGGGAAAAATCTGAGAGATACTACTTCACAATAGAGGCCGAAGCTAGGAATCTGGATGATCTCAGACTAGCCCATCTCGGCTTCAAAGGAATTCTGAAAAGAATGAAGGAAAGAGAGGGGGTTCACGACTTCGATGACATACAGGCCCTGGCAAGCGATCTGCTACTGTCCAAATGCCCAGAAGTATGCCGTAAGTACTACCCTACAGAGGTAATCAGAGAGCTAGACTCGATAGGTGATGAGCCTTGGAGAGATGACCATATCATCAGAGCATTACATCAGATGTCACTTTTGGAGGATAATCCAAACTCAGCAGGAGAGACAGCCTCAAACCTGAGTGCGATAAGATTAGATTTGGAAAGGAGATACGAACTTCTCAGGACCATCCGTAGGAGATTCAGGGCATTCATCATCGACGAAGCCCAGGATAACTCTCCTCTTCAATGGAGACTTCTGTCTAGGCTCTGGGGAGAGAGGAGCGTCTTACAGGGAGAGTCCCCAAGTCCCGATACGCCATGGCAACCTACGATATGCTACGTCGGTGATGTCAAGCAGAGCATCTATGCATTCAGACAGGCGGAAGTCGTCGGATTCCTGGAGTATGCTAGAACACTGATGGCGATAAACCAACACGAATTCGCAAGCATCCCCCTCTTACGAGAAAAGCCTCCACTGCGGAAGGTAGACAGTAGTAGAGACCCCAGGAACGCACATATTCTGGGAATCAAACAAGCAAAAACATTGGCACATCGATCAGGAATCGACGCAACCCCTTGGGTGCCTTTCGACCTTCCAGACAGAGGCCGAACACCAAAAGCCAATGAGGTCGAGCGAAGGAGGAACGGATTAATCCGACTAGACGTCAACTATCGTACTAAGGGAGGTCTCCTAGATGCGATGAATCACTGGTGGGATGATGTATTTTCAGACATACACAGAGACTTTCCCGATGGGGACTTCTATGCTACGCCGCAGCCTCTACGTCCGTGTGAGGATAAGGCGGACTCTTCCGGATCCGTTGAATGGATTTGTCCCATTCTTACAGGTGGCGACGTGGATGCCCCAGAAGATCTCACTATCCCTCTGGACTCATTCGGTTTTGGAAAGCCAGACTCCATTGAAAGACAGGCGATGTTAATTGCATTGAGAGTAAGAAATCTGATCAACGGCGAGCCAGTAAGAGTCCTTTCTTCAAATGGAAAGTGGAGCGAGCTACCAGCAGAAGAGCCAACGCTTCCTAGTGACATAATGATCCTTCTTCCAAGTAGGAGCAAGCTCAGGGACAGCATAATGAGGGAGCTTTCGGTTGTCGGAGTTCCCGCACAGGCCGACAGGGAGGGAAGCCTGCTACAACGCCCAACTGCACATGCCTTAGACGGGCTCCTGCAGCTGATGGCAAGGCCAGACTCTTCACACCACGCAGCTTGGGTGGCTAGATCTCCGCTGATCGGGCTTGATGACGATCAGTTGCAGGAGTTCATCGGAGGATCATCAAAGGGAGAAGACATGTTAGCCAGATTACGAGACTTCGCTGTAAACCACAGACAGAGCAAGATGGTTTCTAGGTGGGGGAGGCTATCAATGATGAGCAGACTAGTCGAAGCTCTCGAGGAGACATTGGACAGGTCAGACTTATTGATGGCCTATCCGGATCAGACTTCCAGACAGGATGCTGAGCAGTTCATACAACTAGTGAGCACCCTAGCAAGGGATCTCGGTGGCGACTCAAAGGTAATCGCCGACAGTGTCCGTAGGCTCAGAGAGGGAGACAAGAACAGTACAGAAGCAGTAAATATACCCGATTCAGATGCTGTCAGGGTAATGACAATTCATGGGTCAAAGGGATTAGAATCAAAGGTAGTAATACTTGCAGATGTATTTTCTGGAAGACAGACCAATATCAGAATCGAATCTTCAGAGAGGCTGATAGTCACTCCTGATTTATTCGGAGGACATCCCAAGCCATGGCCTTCGAAGGATCCCGTTTCCGCACTTTGGAAACATGTAAAGAAAGCCCACTTGGCTAGAAGGAATGCCGAGGCAAGACGACTACTCTACGTAGCGGCCACAAGAGCCGAGAACAAGCTGATAATCTGCGGGTCCCCCAAGAAGACAAGCTGGGAGGACGGAAAGGGAATTACGTTCTCTTGGTCCTATGGCAAATCAGTCCCCCAGCTTGGAGAAATGTGGCTCGAATCACTAAGACAGGGCTCCTGGAAGAGAGGGGAGAAAACATCACACTGGCTTTCCTCTGAAGATTCCCAATCCCAAACCGCTCCACATGTGACCAACAAAGGAACCAGGGAGATAGATCCTTTGCGTGCACTAACTTCTGGAATGCTAGGGTCCAAAAACCTCCATGGAATTACCATAATGCACCATCCAATGTGTTTCGACACAATCAACAGGGCCACTAGAACAGTATTGACGCCCCTGCAGAAGATCGAGAGAACCGATCAAGCGTCCTCTGACTCAGCAAACCTCCCTCTCCCAACAGCCCCCATCCCCAGAAATGATAATGCCAATAGTGTAAGAATCGCTCCACACAACCTCACGGTGTTCAATGAATGCCCAAGGAGATACTGGCTTGAGACGAGAGGAGGAAGATCCGCCAAAAGTACCGATTACCACTCTGAGTGGCGAGAGAACCAAAAATTTCCTTCCGGCTTAGATGCGGCCACTCTGGGTAAAGTGATTCACAGGATATTCGAGATCGGACTAATGAATCCGGGCCCTCCAGCCAAATCTATTCCCAATCTCCCCAGCTCATGGACAAGCAGGAGTCCAGACAGACTGACCGATGATTCACTGGTGAACGAAGTTTTCCAAGAAATACTTCCGCCTGAAGTAGACAAAGATGAGTGCTTCAATATCGTGAGCACCATTCTTGATAGGATCAGGGGGGGGCCTCTAGGAGAGCTATGCTCTGGAGCCCCAGTCAATGGACATGTAGTAGATGGTTTACGGACAGAGATGCCATTCCATATCGCTAGAAACGTGAATATGGACGAGGTGATTAGAGGAAGATGGACTCCCGACGGGTTAGAGCCGCTGTCCAGTATTTCCCAGGCTTCTTTGGAGATGGATGGGGTGATAGATCTAGTACTATGCACGTCGACTGGAGATGGTAGCTTCATCAGGCCCATCGATTTGAAGACGGAGGAGGCAATGAGCATCTTTGATGACGAATACGACGGTCTAATATCCACCATGGGCAACGAATCTTTCAATCCACTATCCAATGCTGAGCGAGAAATTCTCGAACACCACTCAATGCAACTAACACTGTATTACCTTTCTTTGAAGTCCATTGAGGATGAGAGAAGGAGCAGGGGATTACCTAACAGAGAGGTTCTGAGACCAGCAATATTGGTTGGAGTAACCGGTAGAATCGTTGAATATCCAGAGGACATGTTCTCGGAGGCACTGAAAAAGATAGATATCACAATGAACACAGTAACTGAAATGGCACTATCCTCAGAAGCTCCAATTTCTAGATATCCGTGCACTTGTTCGACCTGCAATTAGGATAAGCCTCTCACGCGGGATAGAAGAATCCATTTGCTACATTACGGACCACGATACATGAAACAAGACATGGATGGTCTTCTAAGCATGAGTGATGAAATATGGGAGCAGTCAATTTTACCCAGTCTGAGTAACTTCATAGAGATAAAGGCACTATCCCCACTCTTCGAACCCGATTGGGATAAACTAGGAGAGCTTGACGCCACCATAGACCTATTCTGTGAATGGGTCGAGAGACAGGAATTGGATGGACTGACCTATTCTGTTCATAGGATTGAAGATAGATCTCCTGTACTCCTCATAACTGTCGAGGGCACGGGACCGGGAGAGGTCGTCTTCTATTCTCACCTGGATAAGCAACCATCCAAGCCAGAGCTATGGTCTGAGGGACTTGGGCCTTTGAGTGCTGTCAGGAGAGGGCCATGGCTCTTCGGAAGAGGGAGTATTGACGATGGCTATGGGGGGTACCTCTGTGTAGCCGCTCTGAAGCTTCTACAGAACTCCAATACACCCCATCCCAAGTGCTCATTTCTAATCGAGACATGTGAAGAGTCGGGATCTTATGACCTCCCTCCATATCTGGAGGCTCTGAAGGAAGATCTAGGGGAGCCAGATATGATTGTAGTAATGGATAGCGGAGGTCCCGACTACGAGCATATTTGGATTACTGAAGCACTAAGGGGACTTATCTCCGGCACTCTTTCAATCAAAGTCTCACATGAGGGTATACACTCGGGTACCTCTGGAGGCTCAATACCTTCTTCATTTAGAATAGCTAGGACACTATTGGATAGGGTGGAGGATTCAAATTCCGGCCAGATTCTGATTCCAGAAATGCATGTTGATATATCGGATGATCTGAGAAAAAAGGCAGAATCATTGGCCGGAGTCGTCGGAAACTCACTTTGGGATCAGCTCCCAACGGTGGACTCCCTCAAACCGGTTTCAGAGGATACTGCTGATATGATTCTGGGAATGAATTGGCAACCCTCACTATGCGTCATCGGAGCTGACGGACTCCCTTCGGTACAGGTGGCTGGGAATGTTCTGAGGACCAATACCGATCTTAAATTGAGCTTCAGGATACCTCCCGGAGTCGATGCTGACGCTCTCGAGCCAATACTGAAGGAAACCTTGGAGAAAGATCCTCCATATGGAGCGCAAGTTACCTTTTCTCCCGATTCTTCAGCAAATGGGTTCCATTCTCCACCTTTGGAGGGAGAGGTAAGGAGGGCCATTACCGAATCCTCTATCCATTTCACAGGTAAACCCCCATTGGCAACTTGGATTGGCGGTACAATCCCATTCATGGCTATGATGCAAAGTAGATACCCCAGTGCCAAGTTTCTGTGTACGGGTGCCTCCGGGCCTGGAAATAATGCACATGGTCCAGACGAGAAGCTCCATATTCCGTCAGCAAAGAGACTTACGGCGGTTTTAGCAACGACTGTAGCCGCGATTTCGAGATGAATACACCTAATCACAAGTATTTGTATCCCGTTTCCGCCGGGGTTAAAGGGGAAGCAGTAGTCCAACTGTTTGGGATACAACATGAGCGATGAGGAAACAATGCCTGTCGAACAGGACGATTTGGGCGAGCAACTAGCCATGGAGAAGGAAAGACTCGACAAGCTATATGTGGCCTATCAGGCAATCGAATCCGAGCTTGCGGATGCCAAAGCCCACATTGAAGTCCTCGAGAAGGATGCGATCGACAAGGAAATCGAGAAGGAGGGTTTGGGCGATCTTCTCAATGAGAAGGATAGTCGAATCAGGAATCTAGAGTTGGAGTCTGCCAAGGCTGGAACAAGAGTAAAGCATCTCGAACCCGAACTTGAGAAGATGGAAGAGATGTACACCAGGGAGCAAGCTAGGCTTGGTAGGGTTTTCGATGTCGCCGAGGAGCTAGACGAAGCACTCCAGACCGCTACTAGCGAATTGAAGGCAAGAGATGACTGGTATGTAGAGCACATGAAGATCTTCGAGGATATCAAGAAGGTTACCGAGACAAGATTTGAGATGATTGACAGGGCTATGGAGTACTTCAAGGAGTTCCAGGAGAAGCAGGACACTTTCAGAGATAGAATGGATGAGACTCTGGAGGCGGTAAAAGAGGCAGCAGCTGAAAACGCCACCACCGAGGAAGAGGCTCCCGATACTTCAGAGCAATCAGAAGAAGCATGAGGAAAAAGTCTCATTGCTCTGGTTTAGAGCCATCTGCCAGCCTGATACATCTAGCTGGAACTCCAGCCCATACTTCGCCTGCGGGGATTTTTGTCCACTTAGGTACAACAGCTCTCGAAGCCACAATGGCTCCCTCTCCGATAACACAACCAGGCTGGATAACCGAGCCCATTCCAATTAATGCGTCCTTGCCAATACTCACAGGAGCCATTACCAATTCTCCCTTCTCAGTCAAATGAGCGTTGATTATGGCATTTCCGCCTATCACAACACCGTCTTCTAGGGTTACAGATCCCGCATCATTGACATGTGCCGTGTTAATCTGCACTCCTTTGCCCAACTTAGCCCCTGACATTCTATAAAACGCATTACCTATGAATGAAGGAACCAGAAACGGTAAGAAGAAAAGGGCAATTCTATGAAAAATCATAGACCAAGCCCATTGGATTGTTACAAAAGACTTCAGTGGATATCTCCCTGGCTCTAGCCTCGGTCGGAATAAACCCCCCAATAATCCGGAGGAGATCACTAGAGTAACCCCCCAAGCTGTTATTCCCATACCGAGACCAATTCCAACAACAACAAAGTCCTCCAATGGAACGCTGTCTATCTGATTGAAGGTAGAGGCACTAGTTCCAAAGAAATCCATAATCTTGAACAGAATATAGATTCCCGGTAGAGAGGAAAGACCTACAATGAGAGCTAGAAAAGGTACTACCAAGGCAGTTAGAAGGTTTTGAACTAGTGTGAAAGATCTCATTACATCACTTCACACTGTTCCAGAAGACACCTCTTCATCAACCTCTCTTGCGACACGAATCCCCTCTTCAACATCCACAACGAAGAAGAAGCACATCCCCATCAAGATAGGTACCACCACACTCAGAAGTCCCATTCTACTATCCATAGAGGCGGCTACTATCGCATACACTATCGGTCCAAGAACCGAGACCGCCTTACCTATGAAGGCGAAGAATCCAAAGAATTCGGTAGTTTTTGATGTTGGTATTAGCATGCTAAAGAGACTCCTAGACAGTGCCCCCGCTACTCCCATCACCATTCCAAAGGTCATTCCAAGTATTATCCACTGCAGGTTAATCCCTAATCCCGCAGGCTCCCAGATATTGTCCCTCAGTAAATTAGGCCACCAGTCTATAGGCCCCCCCTCAATTACCGTAGGGTGATCAACACCCACCGAAGATGATCCATCCAATTCTCCGCCTTTGAATGAAAAGGAGAACCTATGTTGGGTATTACTATCCATACTGGATGCAAGTAATGACGACTCTTCTAGGCCTAGCAGGGAACGCTCCTCGCCTCCCACCTTTAGGAATTGTAGGAAGGCCTGTCTGAAATCTTCATCCCCCTCCCCGGTTTCACTAACCCAACCATCTACTCCTCTGTTATACAGTGTTGACAGCCTGTATGCATCCTCCTCTTCATCCCAGTCATAGCGGAAGTCATACCTCTCATGATCTGCCTCTAGTTCAAGAGGCGCAAAACCCACTCCAAGAACCGAGACAACACAGAATATCGCCAGAGCCCCTCCTAGAATCTTCTTATTGCTGTATTTACTAGCCAGTGAACCGCCAATGATAGTCATTGGAATCGCGACTACGTTGGCAGAAAGAAGTAGAACGAAATTCATACTAAAGTCAATCCTCAGTACAGAATCCGCATAGGCCGCCGCAAGCCCCCCGATCGCGTTAACCCCGTCATAGAATAACAGATACCCACACATGAAGAGAGTCAGAACTCTGTATCTTCTAATCTCAGAGAATGTTTTACGAATCTCTCTAACTCCATCTACTATTGCTTCAAAAATGGATGAGTACTGAGTAGGATTAGGTATCTCAGGCTCTGGTGTATTTCTGAATATGGGCACTGAGAAACCGAGCCACCACAATGCGCTTGTTAGGAATACGAAACACTGAACATCGGGGTCTTCGAATCCGAACCTCAGTCCTACGATTAGATGGAGTGTGAGAAGTGTCGACCCCCCTAGGAACCCATAGGCATAACCCCAGCTAGAAATATGGTCCATCAGACGCTTATCTCCGAGATAAGGGAGGAAAGCCGAGTAGATCGCATGTCCACCAGCAAAACCTATGTTCCCCATAATCAGACAAATTGCAAGGAATTTGTATGATGATTCCTCGCTCATGTAAGGGGCAAAACCCATCAGGGCAGTGAATAGAATGCCAACGATAGTATAGATTTTCAGAATCCTCTTCTTTATCGGCATCCTATCGGCCACAGCGCCCAGGACCGGACTTACTATGGCCACAAAGACACTAGATATCCCAAGGACAATAGCGTAGAAACTATCTCCAGTGAATGTCATACCAGCATATTCTGCACTCCCTCCGTTTGCCAGATTGAACATATTAGACAGCAGTGTAGGAACTACTACGGTAATTACTGTAAGAGCGAAAGCCTGATTCGCCCAATCGAACCAATACCAGCTTTTCAGAGACTTCTTGGATTCGGGGTCCATTTCATCAAGCAGTCTCTGGACCTCGTCAGAGTTTCCAATTACCTTGCCGAACCCCCCTGACATGAATCCCTCAGATTATCACTGGTCTTTAGTGTCGTCTACGTAATCAGATATCTCACAGCTCACCTACTAGTCGTCAACGTCAATAACGCTCCCCCGGAGCGAAGGCCATGGCGAATTCATGCGGCCTGATGGGAGACGGCGAGAAGCCAGTCAAAATACACCATCTGGTGAAGGCACCTGAGAATACTCCAGAATCAGTCGCCTCTCGAGAGTCTTGGGATGCATCCAAGCCAGTTACTGTCTACAAGACACCTGAGAATCTACCAGATGGCACTCCTTGCACTGCAGCCACAGTCATACTTCGTACGAAGGGTTGCGTTTGGTGGTGGAAATCCGGATGTACCTTTTGTGGGTACTTCAATGACGTCAGGGATGATGTTACTGCCGAGGACATGTTCTCCCAGTGGGAGGAGGCCAAGAGAACCACAAACAACTTCAGAGACTGCAAGATGGTCAAGGTATACACATCAGGAACCTTCTTCGAGGATAGAGAGAATCCTCCAGAGTGGCAGGAGCATGTTCTGAGGGAGACATATGAGATGGGTCTGCACCTCGTAGTAGAGGCTCAAGCCCAGATGTGCACCCCTGAGAAGCTTGAATGGGTAGCTGAGAGGCATCCTGGGTGTACTGTAGCCATAGGCCTAGAGGCCTACGACAACACTGTACTGAGATTCCATGCCAACAAGGGATTCTCACTCAAACAGTGGCATAAGGCAGTTGAAATTCTTAGAGAAAACTCTCTAAGAGTCAAGACCTATCTTCTCTTCAAACCACCTTTCATGTCCGAAGGAGACGCCCTTAAACACACATCATCTTGGGTCTCAGAAGTTTCCAAGATATCTGATGAGGTCTCGATAAACCCAATGAATATTCAGAGAGGGACGATCGTAGACAGACTATTCAGGAACAGAGAATATCGCCCCCCTTGGCTATGGTCTCTGGTAGAGATGATTGTCAGAACTCATGACGATGTGTCGAAGACCAAATGCAGAGTAATCGTTCATCCAACTGCTGGAGGAAAAGCAAGAGGTTCTCATAATTGTGGATCCTGTGATTCAGAAGTAGTTGCAGCGATCGAGAGATACTCTGTTTCTGGTAATCTAGGTGAATTTATTGGATTGGAATGTGAATGTAAGGAAGTTTGGCTTTCAGAAATACAGAGTGATTTAGCACTACCGACGCCTATTGGTTCGGGCATACATCGCAGAGGAAACGCCCTGGACAGATTACGTGCTCCATGATACTGAGGGACTATGTCCCTCGCCCAATGCTTAAGGGGCTGTCTCCGTTGGTTCGGTCCGATTCTGTCGCGTTTCGCGAGGTGTGTGTCTGTGTCTATCGAAGTACCAAGTTCAGTTGATGAGTTCATCCAAGGTGAGAAAGAGCCGGCTTCATCCGGGGTCGTGGTGGTTCTCGGATTCGTTTCAATGCTCTCATTCCTCATACTTTACGGGATTCTTTTCCCTGGCAGAGACATGCCAGTGGTCTCCGAAGTTCTCCCGATGTTTGAGGGGGTTTTCGACTCAGGGATATGGTTCTTCCTCATAGGGGTCATATTTGGTGCATTCTCGATTGTAGCAACCATGCTAACGGAGGCCACCAGCGAGTGAGGTGATTATCATGGATGTCATAGTTTCTACTCTCACAATTTTCTGGCTATTGCTAGCTCTATCCTTCATCCTTATGAAGAGGGGTCTTTGGATTTTCAATGACGTGGCCAAGGGCCTAAGCATGTTCATGCTCGAAAAGGCATTGGGCCCTGCATCCGACTTCGTAAGCGGACGTCCCGGTTCTGCCTCTACTACATGGATCATCCATGGATTGGTTTGGGCCTTTGCCGCCTCTACCTTCACATTCATGGGTCTTTGGCTCGGCCATGATGCTACCGCTTTACACAGCTTCGAATCTTGGGGATATCATCCCGAATCATCAGAGCTGTTGTATGCCGGAAGGCTTACTGCTCTGTTCGGTGCTATCGGAATGCTGGTAGTCGGAGCTTCTCTTTACGCACTTCCTAAGCTTTGTGGGACCCACCTAGCCAGTGAGTCAAACGCTACACTTGTCTCCTTGCTGTGGACGCTGTCTGTATTGTTAATGTTCGTCGGCTCTCAGAATGAACAGATTCTGAGCATCACTATACTCCCAGTAGCAAATCTACTTCTCACACTCGCTTCGACTGCCTTGATCATCAATGTGATACTTACAGTTTCCGAGGCTACCAAAGAGATCCCGTTTCCAGCATGGCTTATCGTATACGCTTTCATAGGAAATATTGCAGCCGTCCTAGCAGTCTTCGCAAGCGGTGCTTTCGATGAAGGAGTAGGTCAATGGCTACTGTTCCATCTCGCCGGAGGGACCTTCTTCTTCTGTGGATTAGCTGGCGTTTCCCTCTACTCGGTATCCGTCGGCTCAGGCAATCCCCTTTGGTCAAAGTCACTCGTGGCATTCACTCTCTTCGGCGCTGTTATCACAATCAACCCAATGGGATCCACGGACCCATCCATGGTTGTTGATCTGTTCTCACTTTCCAGCAATGAACTCGACGCATCTTCTAGGGACGTCATAGTAGGATCTTTCCTAATGGCACTCTCAGCAATTCCAATTATCGCATTCAGTGCAAATATGCTAGTTACATTGCGAGGCTCTGACGCTTTCGTGGAGAATCCAGATGCCCCTGGTATCGCCGAGCTAAACTTAGGAGCTTGGATGCTAATCCCTATTGCGATAGGTTCGTTATTCGTTCAGACTGACGCACTTGGGGGGGTCAACGAGCTTACTGGAATATCACAATCTATTGATCTGATGGCTATCTGGTTGGTAATGATTCCATTGTCAGTAGGCTCCGCACTGAACGTACTGCCAAGAGCTAGCGGAAGGCACCAACTTTCAGCTAATCGTTCTAGATGGGCTTTCTGGATGATGTCTGGAGGTGCTTTCCTAGGGCTACTCATCACCATGATGTCCGACTTCACCGACATGGCACTTACTGAGTCAATGGCCGAGCAAGGAGCATCAATAAACATGGAGCTTAGGAAAGTAGGCTCAGTAATGTTCTATGGAGCTGTCATCGGTGCAATATTCCACTGTACTAATACAATCAGTGGCCAGTATAGGGGACGAATAATGGGAGGTCCATCAGAAGCTTCCCTATCATCAATAGCCATCGAGTCATACAGTCTAACCGGACCTACCAGCATCAGAAAGATCCTCGCTAGTGGGGCCACTCTAGATACTGAAGTTTCACCATCGGAGCAGAGCAAAGAGGAAGGCGCCGCTACCGAACTTTGAGGGCATGAGGCCCCTCCCAGGTAATGATATCCATGCGAATAGGACTGGTAGGAAAGCCTAACGTCGGTAAATCTACCTCATTCTCAGCCTTGACAGAGACCCCAGTAGAGATTGCAAACTACCCCTTTACGACCATCGATCCAAATGTTGGAGTCGCATGGCTTCCACTAAGAGGGCCATGCGCCTGCTTAGAGCTCAGAGAAAGGAGAGAGAAAGAAGGGAGAATGGAAAGTTCGAGAGAGGGGGATCCTCGCAAGGGAAGCATATGCATTCCCAACTCTGGAAGCTGTACTGGTTACAATAGACTAGTACCAGTTACGATGATAGACGTTGCTGGCCTAGTTCCCGGTGCTCACAAGGGAAAGGGGAGAGGGAACCAGTTTCTCTCAGATTTAGCTAGGTGTGACGCGCTAATCCAAGTCATAGATGCATCAGGATCAACTGATATTGAGGGAAATCCTATTGGATCAGGAGGATCAAACCCCTTGGAAGAGTATGAATTTCTGACTACAGAATTAGATGCCTGGATCAGTGGAATACTAAGCAATGGATGGGAGAGGGGAGCTAGGAGGGTCCAAGCAGAAGGGGATAGAGGGCTAAATGACTTCATTTTAGATAGGCTAACGGGAATCGGAGCTAATGAGAGACACGTCAGTGTCGGAATCTCCTCTGTAAGTGAAAAGAATCCAGACGCTGGTATGCCTTGGACTTGGACAGAAAAAGAAATCACAACATTAGCTTCAGCAATTAGGATCCAACTTTTCCCTATCTTTGTTGCCGCAAATAAGGCGGACAAAGCTTCATCCGACTCCTGGGCAGAGCTAAAAAAATTAATCTCAGAATCTGGAGGGATTGTAGTCCCTACTAGCGCGGAGGCCGAACTAGCTTTGAGGAGAGCTTCGAGTGCTGGACTCATCGAAAATATACCGGGGAATTTTGAATTCAGAATCACCGAATTAGGAGAAACCAATCTTTCAGAGAAGCAGAGAACAGCTCTTGAGTCGATATCTTCCTCTCTTGGGGCTTGGGAAGGGGGAGGACTTCTAGGCTTACTCGGAGAGGTTGTTTTCGGCATACTGGGGAGAAGAGTGGCTTATCCAGTCCAGGACGAAAACCATTGGACAGATGGGGACGGGAAAATACTTCCAGATGCTCTCTTGGTGCCTTCTGGAACTACTGCCAAAGAATTGGCCTTTCTAGTTCACACAGACTTAGGACAGGGATTCATCAAGGCGGTGGATGCTCGTTCAGGGAGAGTTATTGGCTCTGATTATGAGATACTGGATAACGATGTGATAAGGATACATTCCAAGTCATAGTTACTCTGTTGGCTCTACCATCGACTCTTCGATTACCACCTCGTAGGTAACCATCCTCCAAGTTATGTCAAAATCCTCGTCAGAGTCTACAATCCCTCCTACTATTGGAGCCGAGTTTATCTCAGCGGAGATGGTAGCTGACCAAGTCCCAATTCCAAATCCATTGTCATTCCAGGTTTCGGATATTGTTTTCTGAGAAGATGTGATACTGAAGCTTTCTCCCGTGTAGTTAGTGGTTACATCCCACCTCATGGTGAAGCCACCATTGCCCCCCATGCAGGTCCCATCTGCACTCTGATCTTGAATATCTCCGGATGCATGACCCTCAACATCCATTAGATCGCTAACGCCATCCACACTATCGGAGAAACCTGGACCAGGGTCATCATTGTCATTACATTGAACGATCAACTCAATGAAACCTATTTCCATATCTCCCAAATCCTCTATTCCAACCGTGAACTCAGTCATATGGGTGTCTCCATCTTCCAAAACAGTAGACTCTTCTAACACGGACTCACTTTCGCTGAAACTGACTATCCATTCTCCTTGACCCGAGCTTCCCCCATTGACCAAACCCTCATCCGCCAGAGGCATCCATGCGAAGTATAGTGGAAATAGAAACATGAATGCCACGGTACCAGCGGCCATCCCAATTTTTCTCGGGCTATCGAGCATGTCCAGTACCATTTGACTCAGCACTGCAAAATCGCCATCTCTTTCAAATCCTCTCTACAGAGGCTCTAGTAAAAGCCCAATTTCACTTTCAAACACAGTTTCGAGATCTAGATTATACCCTCAGAAGAGAAAACCCTCCTCGATTTTCTGAATTCAGGAATGAAGTATCCAATCATGGATCTCTCCCAGAAACTCCATTTCCACGGGCATCTAGGTAGTGAATCAGTCCAATCCCGAAGAAATGTAAGCCACTCATCGCCATCTATTGAATCTGGGACTTCGAAAGAAATCATCGTGACAACACCCGCCGAACCAGGAGTGTAGCTCCACGCTCTCAGGGAAAGCCCATCGGCAATCCCTCCCTTGATTTCCATTCCCAGAACTCTTGCAGAGTTGGTTAATGGTACTATTATGGCCCATCTGTGAACAACTCGTGACTCTTCTAGCCTCGACCCTTCCCATCCTCTCTCTTCACATGCGATTCTGAAGTACCTTACTGCATCAGTAGCGGTGACGGAAACTGGAATTTCCAGTACTCGGGTAGAATGCATATGTAACCGCCAACAGGCTACCGCCCATAGCGCCTTCGCGATTCAGTTCAATTCATCACTGCTTATCCGAACAACGAGCCGAGCCCTTCGAAGCCACCATCGTCTTCCTCAGGCTCCTCTTCAACTGCGGCCTCAGCAGGAGCTTCTGAAGCTCCTCCAGCAGCAGCAGGTGCGGCGCCCGAAGCAACGGGTGCGGCTATAGCAGTGGCCATAGCCTCTCCGATATCTACGGATCCCAACGAAGCAACCAGTGCCTTAACACGGGCGCCGTCAGCATCCACTCCGGCGGCGGTTAGCACAGCGCTAACGCCATTCTCGTCAATCTCTTTCTCGGCCGAGTGCAGTAGCATTGCAGC
>DAYH01000022.1:0-17432 GCA_002506825.1 Euryarchaeota archaeon UBA103 | reverse complement strand
GTGCAGTAGCATTGCAGCATATACATATTCCATTTTTTCACCTTCTTTTTCATCCGAAGAGGTCGCCAAGTCCACCGAACCCAGCATCCTCCTCTTCCTCCTCTTCCTCGGCTACAGCTTCACTAGCTGTATCCTCTGCCGCTTCTGAGGCCGCGGCATCAGCACCAGACGAAGACACCGCCGCACCCAGTGCAGCGACAAGCTCTTCGTCAAGAGCTGAGGAATCTAATTGGCCAGCTATGGCCATCGCGTGCGCATTTGCACGCGATATTATGAATGAAGCCGTTTTGTCATTGACAACTCCAGCTTCTAAAGCGACGGACAGAGCCTCGCTACTAGCCTTGGATAATATTGCAGGCATGGTGACACTGGAGAACCATCGTACGTTACATGCCAGGTTGTAAGCTCCTGATGTAGCCTGAATGATATCATTCCTGAGTCCATCAGTATCGAGATCTAATTCGGATGAGGAAAGGACCTGTCCATCATCTATCACTCCCATCAGTATAAGTCCAATCTCTATTGGATTGATGCCAAGTTTGGAAAGCATCAATCCGAGCTCTCCCTCGATTGGCTCTCCCTTATTGACGACGGTGACAGTTTTCTGAATAGCTACTGCGCCCTTGTCTATCTTCGCGGGAATTCCAACAGCATTGAACTCTCCCACTATTGGGCCAGGTCCAAATTCGGTCGGCCCTGCCTCAACTATGATGTCTTCAGGAGCAATCTCTCCTTCCTTTGCCGCCCTACCCTGCCTTGTCTTCTCCAACTCATCGAATAATTCGTAGCAGTTCAGTGAATCAGTGTGAACAACGCATGGCTGTATCGCCCCTTCAAGCAACGTCTCTAGATTGTCTTCAGACAATCCCGCTTCTTTCCAAGCCAACCTGATTAGACTCTTCTTGGCCATTGTCATTGTCAGCATGCCACGAAGAGAGCTTCTCATGTCCAACATATTCCTTGCCGGGACTCCTGAAACATCGACTACGCCGACAATTCCATCTTTCCCGACTATATCCTTCAACTCACTGACACGGTCAGGCTTCCATCCGGCTACCTTTGGAATCAAGTAACCACCTCGACCTTGTACGATGGGCCCATGGATGTCTTGACATAGCAAGATCTGATGTTACCTGTGCCCCTCTCAAGTCTTCCCATGACCCTATTCCAAATAGCCATTGCATTAAGCGTCAGGTCATCGAGACCTTGCTCTCTAGATCCCAATGCTGTATGAAATGTGATTTTGTCTCTTGATCTAACGACCGCGGTGTCCTTCAATCCATTTGCAATCATCGCAGGATCGACATTTGGCGGTACGGGTCTTGGCATCTTTCCTCTTGGCCCTAAGACAACTCCAAGGAACCTACCAACAGTACCCATGTGGGGTATTTCTGATAGGAAGAAATCGTATCTGTTAGCCATTTTCCTAGCCTGTTGACGGTTTCCTCCTAAGTCTTCAATGGTCATTGGATCTATGACATCCAACCCAGCGGCTCTTGCTTTTGCAGACATTTCTCCGCCAGCAAACATTGCAATTCTTACAGGCTTACCTCTGCCAGAAGGGAGCCTTACTTCTTCTTGGATTCTATTACTTGGATTCTTCAAGTCTACCTCTTTCAGAGTGAATGAGATTTCTACAGACTCCACGAACTTCCGTTCGGGAGATTCCTCTAGGGCTTGTCGAATAGCACTCTGTATATTTTCCTTCATTTTAATACACCTCCGCGGTCAACGAGGAAAAACCTCTCCCGCAATTCGTGATTGTCAAGCGAAATGCTCGGCAAAATCCCCCTTGCTCATAGCACTAAGGGCGTCCTTAGGAGACATCCCTTCAACATTAACTCGCATCGAAACACAGGTTCCCATTACTTCTCTGCATCTTGCGTAAAGCGTTGCACCAGTAAGCCTATCCTTCTGATCTTCAGCTAGCTTCTTCACCTGTTCCATGGTGAGGTTCTCTGTAGCTTCTTCCCACGATCCATTGCACTTTTCCTTCCCTAGTGATTGAATGATTTTGTGAGGGGTTTCATTACGTGCTGACATACTAAATCCCCCTACTGAGTGCCTCGCCGACTTGCTTTCCCTATTTGAGCGTGATGCAAATCGATGATTCCTCCAAATCTTACTCCATTCTCTGAGTTACTCTTACTTGATCAGCTCTGATATTGAGTGCTACTGGAACAGCGGCTTCGAACAATTCTACCGTCACCTCTTCCTTCGACTCACTTACTCCGATCACGCGAGCGGAGGCTCCCTTGAATGCCCCGCCACGGATTTCTACGATATTCCCTTCTTCTATTCCCGAGGTCGCGGCCTTGGGTTCCAAGTATGGGAGGATATCCACTAGAGGGGACTCTCCAGGCAGTACCTTTCGACAGTTCTTCATAGGGGTGGCCGATACTCCAACCCTCCCTATCAGCTTCTCGACGTGATGAATGGCTGTAGCCTCAATGAAAATGAATCCTTTCAGATAGCTAGGGCTTAGTACCCCGAAGATTTCATTCTGTATGTCTTGCAGAGAACCAGTTCCAGAAAGCCTAGCCCTAATCTCTCTAGCCACGTTTTGCTCTTGTCCCATGCTAGTTTTGAGGATATAGAGAAACGATGCGACGTCACCATACATATTCCCTAGCTGAGGTACCATGTACCTCGATGACCTGCTTTCAGAAGAGTCATCCGGCTCAACCCAGTTGATGTAGCCTGGATCGACCCAGCTGTGATTCTTGTATAATCCCCTAGAGCTAACCTCTTCCGTATCACTCAAGAATAGGAGAGGAGTGACGTCATTTAGGCGGTTTCCAAATTCCAAACCTCGGGCATCCCCCGCTCTGACGAAAGTAAGACTCTCGGCCGCGATTCCAGTAGTCTCCTCAATTCTGGCCGCGACTACATCCAAGTCGTTAGAGTCTCCAACACCATAGACACCGTCCCAAGCTCCAGCAAAGTCTGACACCTCGTCAGCCCTCTGCATCAGTAGAACTTTCTCTGCATGGCGGATATAAGCAACAAAAGCATCTGACATATTTCACCCCTCCTTAATTTGTTAACCAGCTGAAGAAGTCAGGCAACAAAGTGTCCATACCCCAAAGCATAACGAATCCTATCAGTCCAAGTACGAGCATCCCAATTCCACAAACTATGACGGTTTGCCTGAACTCTTGCTTCGAAGGCTTTCTCGCCATCTTCAAAATCCTAGCGTATGATCCGGTCTGAAGGCCCTTTATCCTGCCTTCTATGCCATCCTGCCACCCTTGTACGGTGTCCTCTACTACACCAACATTGGAACTTTCAACACCCATGGTTCAACCTCAAAGCGGTCTGCCGACCGACGAGCCTCATTTAAGCACAGCGGACGAGTCCAGTAGAGCTCTCAAAGGACCTACCCGATGAACTCCACGGTCCTACTCCTCAGATTCTTCATCTGAGTATGTAATGCCGCACCATGAATCTGCTCGCTCTTTACTCCTGTTAGAACAAGCAACACTCTAATTCCATCTCCCATCGATGGATCCGTTGTCGCGCCCCATATTATCCTCGCATATGGGTTGATTTTATCTCTGATTATTTTGGCACATGACTCAGCATCACCCAGTGACAGGCTCGGTCCGCCTACAACGTTGACCAAGGCACCCCTCGCATCAGACACATCGATATCAAGCAGTGGAGACTGCAATGCCTCCTCCGTGGCCGCCGCAGCCATTCCTTCTCCTCTGGCCTCTCCAAGACCTATCATCGCAACTCCTCCCCCATTCTCCATTACAGATCTGAGGTCTTGGAAGTCAAGATTGACAACCCCCTCCTTTGCGATCATTTCAGACACTCCCTTGATACTCCGCATTAGCAGTTCGTCGGCTACCCTGAATGCCGCATCTAGTGGTAACTCTCTGACTCCTTCGACCTCCAGCAGCCTTTCATTTGGAAGAACCACAACAGTGTCACAAACCTCTCTTAGTCTCTCTAGCCCCCACTCAGCATTCTGCCTCCTCAACGCTCCTTCAGAAAGGAAAGGATAGCTGACCACTGCAATCGTCAAAGCTCCAGCGGCACGAGCCAGCCTAGCTACGACGTGAGCACTGCCTGTTCCAGTGCCACCTCCGAGCCCGGCTGTGATGAAAGCCAGATCACATGCCTCGATCTCTGCCTTCAACGACTTCTCGGACTCGTAGGCGGCCTGTTCGCCTTTCTCGGGATCTCCTCCAGCGCCCCTGCCTCGCGCTGATCTCCCGATCAGGATTTTATTTTGAACGGCGACTCGCAACAAGTGCTGTGCATCTGTGTTGACGGCTATGCCTCTGACGTAGTCATCATCAAACAGATCTTCATGCTCTAGCCTGGCTACGGTATTGGAACCGCACCCTCCACAACCGAAGACTCTAATCTTAGGTTGCAAAGACATCAGTAGGCTCTGTAGCTCTGGATCGCTCTCCGTGTCTATACGTCCCGTGGGCAATTCAGACTCTTCATCAAGCTCTAGAACTCTATTGATGAGATGCTTCACGGAGTCGAGGCGAGTACTACAGAGGATAACCATTACCCCATATGACACATGGCATGTTGCCATTTACAGGGGCACCAAACGTTGCCGTCAGAGTAACTGAGTACGAGTCTTGAGGAATCTGATCATGAATGTGTAAACGCCCCCCCAAGCAGATATAGCCAGGGCGAAAGTCATCCCGTTAAGCTCACCATTTCCAAGATTGAATACTTCCATTATCCAGTGCATGGAGTCTACAGATATTCCCGCCGCCCCAGTATAGGCCTGCCAGGAAACCACCAGTAAGGCCAAAATTGTCAGAACCATCCTGTCTGCACGAGAGAACCCTCCGTAAATCCTACCAACGCCCACAGATTGCGCTTGAGTTCCCATGTAAGATCCGAAAAGGGTCAGTAGGCCCGCCAGTAGCCCAGTACTGTAGTCATCCACAAAATTGGCATTCATTCCTATGGCAACCAGCAGACCAACATCCACCACTCTGTCAATCGTATGATCAAGGAAGTCCCCATACGGGCCATCGGTTCCTTGATGTCTCGCCAAAGCACCATCTAGAGCGTCTAGGATACCTGCGAATAGAATAAGAAAAACGCCCCCTATAATCCAGAGGGCGCCAGTAGGGTCATCGCCGGCCTGTGAAATTAGATAGAAAGAGGCGATAGCTATTCCCAGACTCGCCCAGGTCAATACACTGGGGTCTAAACTACCCATCCTGACAACAAGCGGCTGTATCGCCTTCGTCCATCTTTCCCTCATCTTTTCGAACATTAGACAGCCCCCTGTTCAATCCAGTCTATCCCCGAGTCGGGGGTCTTAGGCTTGAAGCCATCTGATATCCATGCTCGTATCAGTTGAACAATAGACTCGGCAGAATTCTCCGAGGTATCAAACTCTGTCCATGGAACCGAGGAGTTGTACTCATTCCATGCCCCTCCGATGAATTCCCACTCCACATTAGACTCAGACTTGGTATTATGATAGCCACGCCCATCCAAGCGGTCACGAAGTATATCGGGCCTACAACGGAGTAGTATAACGCCGTCTACGGGGAGTAAATGAGAAAGATGACCATCTATTAAAGTCATTTTTTCAGGTGCGCCAATCCATAATTCCCCGAGTGCTTCTGAGAGCATCTCGAGGTCTATAGGACGAGCACCGTCACTGATATCAACTTCTCCGATACAATCGTTTTCTTCAGCAAGCCCCCTCACTGTAAAGGTCTCGAATTCACCTCTGTCGAGGAGTGCACAAACACTACTCTTGCCGGTTGCCGGGGTCCCAGTCAGAGCCAGTCTCCGCATACCTTGCATGCATCTCGGCTCTAGTGAGAAGCAATGAACGCTCCTGCTAAGGCGCAACATTCACCTCATATGAGCCGCTGGGTCGTACGAATAACATGTCATCCGAGATAAACTGGGTCCGTGCTATGGATCCTCGAGATAGTAAACTAAACGTTCTACTGCTGGCGATTCCAATCACTTTCTACTTCGCATATATCGCCGGGGATGAGTCTCTTGCATTCTTCTCCTCGTTGGTAGCAATCATGCCTCTTGCATTCTTGATGGGCAGGGCAACGGAGGAGATCGCGCTCTACACATCAGAATCCTTAGGTGGCTTACTCAACGCTACATTCGGAAATGCGGCTGAGATGATTATTGCTTTACTTGCCATCTATGCGGCATCTCAAGCAGACACCTCAACACTTGAAGGTCTTGCAACCGAAGAACTCATGGTCAACCTTGTTCAAGCTAGCCTAATTGGTAGTATCCTCGGGAACTTGCTTCTTGTCATGGGTTTAGCATTTTTATGGGGGGGAATAAACTACCCAGAGCAGAAGTTCTCCGATTCCCAGGTTAGTTCAAACGGCTCCCTAATGTTGTTGGCAATGATTGTTCTGATTATTCCAGCCGTATTCAACTCAACGGTCGGTGGAATCGATGGTGAAGAGGGCGTCGAGCAACTAAGTCACGTAGCAGCAATCGTACTATTGGCACTATACGGACTATTCCTCTACTTCCAATTCAGGTCTCATGTTGACCTATTCGCTACTGAAACACATCATCATGAGGCTCCAGAGATGAGTAAGCGAGATGCAATTATCCTCTTGGTTTTAGCTACGGTACTAGTATCTTGGATGGCGGAGATTCTGGTTCATTCTGTGGAGTATGCGGCTGATGACCTTGAACTACCTCACTTGTTCATAGGAGTAATCCTGCTTCCTCTATTTGGCAATGCAGCAGAGCACTTCACTGCCGTAGTAGTTGCAGGAAAGGACAAGATGGATCTTTCCTTCGCCATTTCTATGGGCTCCTCGACCCAGATCGCTGTTTTCGTAGCGCCCCTAATGGTCGTGGTAGCTTGGATACTAGGAGTTCCTATGACATTTGAGTTTGGTATGCTAGAGACGGTATCCGCATTCCTAGCTGTTCTGATAGTCAATATCATAGCGGCCGACGGTAAATCAAATTGGCTGGAGGGCGCCATGCTTCTCGGCACTTACCTAGTCCTAGGAGCCGCTTTCTTGTTTCATCCTTGATCAGAAAGGACTCTCCAGCATACCCACCGAGTCGTACAGGCTAGGGCCACTACCAAGGTAGTACATGGACCCCAGTCTACTTCGGGAGTCCTCTGCGGTCGAGTTAAAATCAGAGGCACACGAGTCTATGCACCCATCTGCGAATGCTACGTAGACCCTCCCCTCCCTGTCTATATGCAGGTCATTGAAGTCCAGCAGATTCCTATTGGATCCGCCAATATCACGGCAATCTCCGCTATTGAGACAGATACTACCTATCTGAACTGGGTCAGGAGACACTCTTACAGTATGAAAAACAGGAAACTCGTCAAGTGCGTTCAGGCTGTAGGTTATGTAAAGGTAGTAGCTGACGTTAGTCGTGGCGAAGTGAGCATTGCCAGTCCAATTCTCTCCATCGATGTCAGGCTCTCCCAGCTCACTGGAGTTCTCACTCCCCAGATAGGTAATGGCTATCTTACCAGGGTCTCCAGCATCCACCTGTGGGAATGTTGTGGAAATCACTTCCTTAGGACTTATTCGGATACTGGTCTGCTCCCATGTCTCTCCAGAGTCTATGCTCCTTGACATGTAAACTCCCTCATCAGCCCCAGTCCATATGTGGTATGCATTGGATTGCGTATCCGTAGCAACCTCTGAGTTCTTCCTTGGGTATGGCGTTCCTGCGTCCTCCCCCATTGTATACTCATCCCAACTGAATCCATTATCTTTGGATACAATAACAGTGGGGGTCTCAACTCTAGGTGTGACATATACAGTGCCATCGGGTGCACTTGTGATTGCACCATGCAGGCCACCATTGGAGGTAGCCAATCCGAATATCTGTCCCCCTGCCTCAAATGTGGCCCCGCCATCGAAGCTTGTGAAGCAGAAAATGCCAATTCCCTTGTTGTAGCAATAGTAGACAGCCTGGTCATAGAACGACTGGGATAGAGATCCACCTATTCCATATCCGCTACCAGTCCACGGTCCCGTCGCGAGCTTGATATGATCATTCAATGGGGTGGTCCCGGAATCGTGAGGATTGCCCAACCAGCTCTCTCCATCGTCATCGCTCCAGCATATCCAAGATGTCTCAAGGCCCTGCATCTGGACATTAAAGATACGATCAGTGACAGGATCAACCCATCCATATGGGTCACTAGTTGTGAATGAGCACTCGGGACCAGTTACTTCCTCCCATGACTGTCCGAAGTCGCAAGATCTCATTACTTTCTCAAACGCTATGAAGAAAATACAACCGCTAGAGGTTATTCCGATACTCGGCTCGGCACCCTCTTCGCCCACATCACTGAAGACGAAATCCAATGGGAGGGGAGGAATGTCCACTGACTCCCCATCAGGGCCAGTGACGAAGATACCAGTATCGATATCTGCATTTACTTCAGACCCCCCAACTCCACTATTCGTGTGAATGCAACCCAGTCCTGAAAATGATAGCATCATCACGACGACAAGCATTGACCCGGTCTTCATGTTCAGCGCGGCTGAGAGGTTACACAATTATGTTGCCCCAGTGAGAATCTCTCACTCTACCACAACAATCCAGCCAAATTCATCAGGAGATCGTCTTTGTTGAATGGCGGTCAGCTCCTCATACAATTGCCTAGTTACAGGACCAACCTCTCCACCATTGTATTCCGATACCTTATCCCCATACTCGATCTTCCCAATCGAGGAAACAACCGCGGCTGTTCCAACACAAAAGCACTCATCTGCCTCCATTGCATACTCCACGTCAACCTTCTCTTCTCTAACTTCATATCCTCTCGCCGAAGCCAGCTCAATAATTGATGATCTAGTGACCCCGGGCAGTATTGTTCCAGTCAGTTCTGGAGTAGATACCACGCCATCCTTCACACAGAAGAAATTCGCAGCCCCGACCTCCTCTATGTACCTGTGATTGACTGCATCTAGATAGATAATCTCAGAATACCCCTCCTTCTTGGCCATCTTTGATGGAATCATTCCAGGAGCATAATTTCCTATCGCCTTGACTCCCCCAGAGCCCCCCGGGGCCGCCCTGTGGAATTTATCAGAGACTCTCAGAGAGGTGGGCGTGATGCCTCCCTTGAAGTACGGCCCCACCGGGGATGTGAACACAAGGAAAGTATACTCAGGCGCTGGTGCTACCCCTAGGATTGGACCACTACCCATCAAGAGAGGTCTGATGTACAAGGCTCCTTTGCCCATCGGAGGCACCCATCTCGAGTTCTCTCTAACAGCGCTAATCACCGCATCGAGGAATATTTCCTCAGGAACTGGAGGCATCCCAAGTCTGCGTGCCCCCTCTTGTGCCCGTCTGGCATTCTGCTGTGGTCTGAAGAGCACTATGCTACCGTCTGAAGCCCTCTGTGCCTTTAGCCCCTCGAACAGTCCCTGTCCATAGTTCAGAACACCTGCCGCGGGAGAGATGACTAAGTCTTCGAAATCCTTCATCGCTCCTTTTTCCCACTCGCCACCAATCTCACATTTCGCCATGTACATCCTGTCTGTTTCAGTGAAGCTGAAGGTCAGTGAATCCCAGTCGATTTCGGGTTCAGTATCGTCTGGCATAAGCAGTCCCCTATCTTGACGGAAGCGAGTCGGCTTTCAACGATTACGCAAGGATTCCCTCCCGGTACTCTTATGGCCCCCTTCTGGGACATAGTTTGAAGGCGGTGTGTTACCCGCTCATAGTGAGGCGAGCTGGTGGAGTGGCGGGGGAGAATGTGCATAGTCTCTGGCTCGTACCAGTCTATCGACTCCACGACCCCAAAAACAGTGGTAGAGCTGTGGTGCAGAGCAGAGGAGGGACATTCAGTGGTATTACTTGTCCATGGACTCCGTCCCTACTTTGATATCGCCATTCCAGGAGCTCCAAGACCCGATCATAATCCTGATCTGGACTCAGTAGTAGGTATGAGCGAGGTGGTCGAAGTATCAGATCCAGTAATGAAGTGGACTAGACATGGAATGAAGAGACACTGGAGAGTATACGCCAATCAACCATATTCCGTGAGGAACCTCCGTAAAAAGCTGGATAATTGGGAGATTACAAGCGCAGACATACTCTTCGTCAACCGTTTGATGCTAGATCTAGACCTCGGTCCGCACATCTCCGCAGGCGGAAGCGTCCTCTGGGCGGGCGGAAGGGCCCCCGATGACTCAAAGGACGAATCTAATACATCTAGCTCAGACTCAGAGAAGGCGATAATCGCCGCCGGTGGGGCTGGTTTGTACCCGGTGGACATGGTAATATCATGTGGACTGGAAGATCTAGAGAAGACCGAGACCTTTCCTGCGCCATTCGTCTCTTTTTCATTCGACTTGGAGACTAGTATATCCACTAACAGGATACTCTGCGCAGCGGCGGTAGTCGACAGGGACGGAGACAGATCAGAGTACGAATTCAAGGGTCCCGAGAGGGATATTATGGAGGGACTAACCAGACTCGTACGTGACGAGGACCCCGACTTCATTACCGGATACAACATTGATAATTTCGATCTTCCCAGAATGCAAGAGAGGGCTGAGGTGATATGCCCTCGCCCCAAGATAGACCGACTTCCACTTTTCGGATGGGGCAGGGTCCCCGCGTCAGAGGGTGAGGGCAAGAGAGTCTTTCCACAGAGGCAGCAGAATAGGGTTTGGAGAATAGTAGGCAGGATTCCCATGGACGCATGGTGGCAGGCAAGGCAGACTTTGAGACCTCAGAGAGAGACACTGAGATATGTTTCGCAGTTACTCTGGCCCGACGATCAGAGTAAGAGGAAGCTAGATGTCGATGCAAGTAGGATGGATGAGGAGTGGGCCGAGAGGCCAGACGTAGTAATGGAATACTGCATGATGGACACACATCTTCCCCTAGACATCCTCGATCGACTAAAATCAATAGCAAGAAAAGAAGCTCTTGCTTCGGTTTCATTGACGCCTGTCGAGATGGCTTCCAATGGCACCACTAGTCAGTGGATAGACTCTCTCGTGATTAGGATCGCAGACAGGTCAGATCCACCGGTCGCAGTACCGATGACAAACCAAGGACCTAGGAAGCGTGACCAGATAGCAGGAGGGTATGTCCACGAAGTTGAGGCAGGAGTGGAGCCGTGGGTAGTCGTATTGGATTTCAAGTCGATGTACCCCTCGATCATGATATCGAACAACATTTGCTCCACGACCCTCGTCCGCGATGACAAAAGAGACGAATCTTTCGCTTCATCGCCTGTAACCGAGACCAGGTATGTCTCCAAGTCGGAAAGAGTGGGCCTCGTCCCTCAGCTACTTCAGGAACTCATGTCCAAGAGAGATCAGTACAAACAGGAAATGTCCAGTGCTCATGCCAGACAGGACACCACTGAGGCATTTCTGCTGGATCAATTGCAGTATGCCGTGAAGATTCTGATGAACTCATTCTATGGGGTATTCGCCTCCAGCTTCTACAGATTCACCCACCCAGATCTCGGAGCCAGTATAACCGAGTGGGCGAGGCACAACATCAGGGCGATTATTTCGGAGTTGGACAATAGTGGACACCCAGTGGTATATTCAGATACAGACTCGATATTTGTGAAATCACCAGTTGGAGCCGAGGCCCCTACTAGTAAGCCCGATGGGGGCGATGCCCTCGACTTGTGGTCGAACGCCAAGGATAGGGCAATCGAGTTCGGAAACTCGCTAGCTGATCAATTCACAAAGGAGGGCGCTGAGCTAGAGTTCGAGACCGCGCTGTCAGCCTTCTTCAGTCACGGCGCCAAAAAAAGATACGTGGGGAGGGTGGTTTGGCCCAGGGAGGAGATGCTGATTCGTGGATATGAAGTCCGTAGGACTGATTCATTCCAGCTTCTGACGGATACAATGACAGAAATGTTCGAGCTAATTCTGAATGGTGACGCTTGGTCTTCTGTAGAAATGACAAAAACAGCTATCGATAATCTAAGGGCAACTGATGTAGATGCGTCAAAGCTAGTCATAAGCCGATCTTGTAAGGGGAAGTGGAACAAGAGAAAGGGCGAATGGGACTTCAGCGTGTACAAGAATGAAAATGGACTTCCATATGTTAGGGCCGCCAAGGAGAGAATATCACGAGGATTGCAGTTCACTCCAGGGATGAAAGTTGGATATATCGTCACAGACGCCAGCGTCAGCCCAATGGAAGTAAGCGCATGGCTGGTGGAGGAGACAGATGACAAACCCCCCTCTTATGACCCAGAATACTACGCCAAGAGAATGGCAACTGCACTTGGCAGGATAACAGAAGCGTTCGGCTGGGATGCCGACGAATTACTCAGAGGAACCCGCCAGAAATCGATATTTGAGTTCTAACATGTAATCGCAGGGTTGATTTCATACCGGTCCCAGCGAATGCCGATGAGAGACAGGAAGGCGACGGCATTACTGTTCACGATGCTGATGATTTTCACTGCACTGGCCGGCTGTATGGACGTATTAGGGGGCAACAGTCCACCCAGCGCGAATATGTCAGTTGACCCGTCAGGCTCAGTAAGGGCTGGAGACAGTATCACGTTCAGCGCAGTGGGCTCCTCTGATCCCGATGCGGACCCAATGACATTCTCATGGACCTTCGGGGATGGCAATACCGGATCCGGACTGACGACCAGCCATTCCTACGCCCAGCCAGGAGAGTATTCGGCAAAGCTTGCTGTTAGTGATGGCACCCATGAGGTCACCACCAGTCTACTGATCACTGTAATTGACTCCACTGCAAGGGAGCCCCATGCAGAAATCACCTCTAATAAGGATGACAATTGTGATGGTGACACCCCTCCCAATGGTGACTTCGTCATGGTATGGGTATGTGAAGAGAGAGAAATTGACGACAGGCAGATTTCTGTCTCCACCACAGTCTCATTGGATGGCTCAGGGTCATGGGCTGGTTGTGATCCCGATGACTCAGACTGCTACGCAGAAGAGTACATCGTAAGCTACGAATGGGATCTAGATAGGAACACCGACTCGGATGAGGATGGTATCAAGGACAATGATGTCGATGCCACGGGGGATATAGTCCAGTGGGAAGAAATGCCAGCTGGAGCTTGGGACATTAGGCTGAAAGTTACGGATAATAATGGACTCACCCACTATGACGACTCTACGGTCTACATCAACTATCAGGGCAAGTGGAGCGACTTTGAGATGGACAGGAGAATACAAGATCCGATTACCATGACTTGGGACTTCCCGGTGACCTACGACGAGGACACGAAGGATAGAATCCGGTATCTCAGAACCAAAGTTGACTACCCTCAGCAAGATGACGATCAAGCAGGCGGAGGACTAGGGGGAGGGCCAGTCACCACTACCGATAATAAATTAGATATCTACCTGTACAACAGTACCGAGGATGAGATTGCCAACTCTACAGGTCTGTCTAATGATAATCGTAACGCGGGAGACTGTGGCTCGGACGACTATTGTGTATGGCTGGTGATTGGAGCATCCACGGTTAGGGGCTTCCTACCAGGAGAGTGGTCTGCCGACCTCGTCAACGAAGAGACGCACACGACGAAGGTTAACTATTTCATAGTGGAGCTTCAATATAGATAGCCTGAACGGCTCACTGCTCTACACTTAGGTAATAGGTAGTGGAAATCGGCAAGGGGGAACGATTCATATACGCCCCTTCGGTCGGCGGGCCATCACTTAGAGGTGTTATAATATGGGTTCACAGTGGGAAGACAAGAGTAAGCCGCATCTGAATATCGTGTTCGTAGGGCACGTAGATCACGGAAAGTCGACGACAGTAGGTCGTTTGCTTCTGGACAGCGGTCACATCGAAGCGCACGTAATTGAGAAGAATGAGAAGCTAGCTGCCGAGGCAGGGAAGGCCGGATTCGGTCTGGCCTACGTCATGGATGGCCTGAAGGAAGAGCGTGCACGTGGGATAACCATCGATGTAGCTCACAAAGAGTTCTACACTCCTAACTACTACTTCACAATCATCGACGCTCCTGGTCACCGTGATTTCGTCAAGAACATGATCACTGGAACAAGCCAGGCAGACGCCGCAGTACTGAATGTAGCAGCAAACGACGGTGTCAACGCTCAGACTAGAGAACACGCTTTCCTAGCAAGAGTCCTCGGTGTTAGTCAGCTAATCGTCAACGTCAACAAGATGGATATCAGCGGTGTCGACTGGTCACAAGACAAGTACAACAGCACTGTGGCAGAGGTCAGTACCCTATTGAAGGGCGCTGGATACAAGCCTGATGAAATCACATTCGTACCTTGCAGCGCCTTCCATGGCGACAACGTGTACAACAAGAGTGAGAACACATCATGGTACAGCGGACCTACTCTGTTCGAGGCAATCGATGCAATCAACATGCCTCCAAAGCCAACTGACAGGCCTCTCCGCCTGCCAATTCAGGACGTTTACAAGATCAGCGGAATTGGAACCGTTCCAGTCGGCAAGATCGAGACTGGTGTCCTTAACACTGGAAAGACAGTCATCTTCAACCCCAGCCAGAAGTCTGCTGAGGTCAAGAGCATTGAGATGCATCACACCATGGTCGACAAGGCCGAGCCAGGCGATAACGTTGGATTCAACGTACGTGGCCTAGCTGCAGTTGACATCCGCAGAGGAGACGTAGCTGGATATGGCGAGAGCGAGCCAGTCTTCGTCCGTCATGACGAGACTTTCGTTGGAAACATCCAGATGATGGAGATACCAAAGGCAATCGGAGTAGGATACACACCAGTATTCCACGCTCACACCGCTCAGGTAGCTGTTCGATTCGTCGAGCTCATCAAGAACCTAAAGACCGGTGAGACACCAGCGTTCCTCAAGTCTGGAGATGCAGCAACAGTTAGGTTCCAGCCTACCAAGCCAATGGCGATAGAGGTCAAGGATGACTTCCCAGAGCTTTGCAGGTTCGCAATCCGTGACATGGGCAAGACCGTCGCAGCTGGAATGTGTATCGCAATCGACAAGAAGGCATAGACACAAGGTGAGAATCAATGCCCGTCGTCACTACAATCAGGCTGACGGGAGAGAACCACTCCGATGTCAATGAGGTGTGTAACCAAATCAAGTCAATCTCTGATGAGACCGGAGTCAAGCTTCGAGGACCGATTCCACTTCCGACTAGGAGAATAGTCGTTCCATGCAGGAAGAGTCCAGACGGAGAGGGCGCCGAGACATGGGATCACTGGGAGATGAGAGTTCACAAGAGACTCTTGGAGCTAGTAACCAACACTTCCAGGGACGAGAAGGCACTTAGGAAGGTTCTGAGGATACCAATCCCAGACTCAGTGACTATCGAGCTCTCACTAAGAAACCTAGGTTAACTAGGCCAGAGAACCCATCGGGTCCCAAGCTTCCAAGACGACTGGATTTGTCTCCAGTCCTTCTAGCATCTTCTCTGTGAGGTACTTCTTAGGGGAGGCAATCTCAAACATATGCTCATCGTACCAATTGTCGTTCATCGTGTAGAATCCCTTCTGACCAGAGTCATCGCCCCATGAGTTCTCAACCCTCCATCTCCTCGGCCTTCCTTCATAGACATCCACGCCTGTGAAAAGCATGGCATGAGTCATCATCGTCTGTCCATATCTCAGCCTGTCTGCCTTTGCCATTCCATATTCTACACCATATAGCTCGTTGGTTTCGAAAAGATTAGCATCCCAGAGCCCCCTCTTCCTGTCCATCTGCTTACCCACATCACATCCCATCCAGACCGGCATCCCGTCCTCCAGTATTTCCTGAGTTATCGATTTCATTTCATCGCTTGGAACATTCAAGTAGACTACAGGCGGCCCTCCAGAGACATTCTGGAGATAGTCGACGGTGTACGTCTGATAGTATTCATTCCTAGGATCGTTAACGATGCATACGTATTCCTCCCAATCCACGTCAACGAACTCCTCTGCGAACTCCTGAGGAGTCACCTTTCCCCTTCGATGGAACTCCTTGTCCTTGTCTCTCCACTGCCAGTCAAAGCTCTCTGGTGGAGTACCCAAGTGAATGCATAGAACCCTCCAAATATCCTTCATTCTGCTCTCCTTATGGGATCTAGCCTCTTTCTCGCCACCTCCCGACTCGATGATCCCCCTTATCTCGCTTGCACTGCTCCTGAGCATATCTTTCAGAATAGAATTCATCCACCTAGTGGAGCTACTACTATTGGACTCCGGGTATGCTGATTTGGGAACCAGTCCATGCTTCCTGATTAGATTCATGGCCATATTCCACTGCCCTCCATCGCCAATGGGGTCAGACAGTAGGAAGTGGATCGTCCTATCATCAACGGGCCTATCAGAGGTCTCAATTATGGCCTCTAAGAAGTGATTAGAACGCTCGAACTTATCCCAGAAATGAATGTGAGCTTGACTAAACTCGAACTCCTTAACATTCATCTTCTTCATAGCGCCAGGTCTGAAGAGATTCAAGGTAGCAAATAACCAGCACCGTCCACTACTCTTCTGATTAGTGGCCTTCCACTCATCCAGCTTCGTGCTGAATGTGAAGTCGACCTCCTGAACCAAATCCCTTCTGAGGGCCACCGTTGATAGATTATTGCTGGTAACAGCATTCTGTGCAACCTTGGCCGACGAATCACTACTGAATTCCTTCCTCATATCCTCAATTTGTTTTTTTGTTATCTCGCCTGGCATTGCTCCACCTCTGATGGCTACCCATCAATGATGACGAACCTAAGTCATTGCCTCTCTCAGAGGTCCGCGGCCTCAGCAATCCCCGCCGCTATTAGGGTATCAGCAATTATCGAAGGACAGAATTCTATATCCCCCGTCGTTAGAGTAATTTCCTCTCCCCCTTCAGTGATTATCGGGTCTTCAAGGTCTTGTAGAATCAGAATCCTCCTCATATCAGGATCTTTCTGCTGGTCCGACGAGGAGTTTCCTAAAGACCCACTTCCCACAGGGGTTATCTCAGGAAACTCATCAATCTCCCTAATCCTATCCTCTTCATCATATTCCGGATCTTCCCAGTGAGATACAGGCTCGGACACCACGGACACCACGCTCTCCACGACCTCCTCCTTAGAATCGGGTACGAATTCGGTAAGGGGGGTGTGGACAGAACTCATTGGAGGTGGTGCGGGGGTATCCCAATTATTGCTCAGAAGTGCATTCCAAGAGACCTCATGTTTGTACTTGTCAACAAGATGGCCAATTCCCGTGTAGTACACCCTCTCCGAGGGATCATGCTTGTCCCATTCAATGGCGTCAGGCCTCACTCCAGCAGAAACCGACCCCTCGTCGGAAGATCGAACCAAATTAGTCAGGACTGCATGTTGTGTGAAAGCATTCAGCCTGTTTCTTGTCAGGTCCTTAACCGCCGTCCTCACTACTCCCAGCTTCCTTGACTGCAGTTGCGCCTTGGCCGTCATGCCCTCCGACCTAACCGTCTCAGCCAGCTCTCCTTCAAGATGCTGTACCAACTGACCC
>DAYH01000021.1:1043-12278 GCA_002506825.1 Euryarchaeota archaeon UBA103 | reverse complement strand
GGCCGAGTCGCCAACAAGTAGATGGTTATCCTTGACGAACTCCTTTATCGACCCAGACATTGGAAGCGAGCCAGCTCCTCTGAAAGTGACCTCTCCTTCGTACTTAGAGATAAATCCATCAGCGAGAGAATTCAGAGAACTTCCTTTGGAGAGCTTGTTCTGTATTCCAAGTCCTATGTTTGCTCCATTTGCTTTGGGGAAGACCCATGCATAACCCCCGGGAGCCATGGAGCCAAAGTGTAGCTCAACAGCGTCTCCGAATTCACCTTTCATAAGTACAAATTTTATTGGTATCTTTAGTGAGGACTCAGACCATCTTCCTTTCCTCAGAGGATCATTATGACCTCCTGCTCCCACTATTATTTTACCGTGGAATTTTCGTCCATCCCTGAGGTATACTGTTTCGTCATTGACAGACTCAACTCTAGCTCCCGTGAGGAATTTGGCGCCCTTAGAGGCGGCGAGCTCGACCAGCCACTCATCATGCAGGACTCTGTTCAGCATCATGCCTTCGAATGGGTACCTTAGTGGCCTACCGGATGGCGGCACTATGTGCATTTCTGACGTCCTTCGGGATATTGCAACTTCTGGAGTCTGGAGGAGATCGTCGATATCCGGAACGTCGGGACATAGTCTCCTCATCTCGTTATTTGTTGGGACCAACTCTCCGCATTGGAGCGGCGATCCTATGGAGTCTCGACCATCAATTACCAGAACTCTCTTGCCGCCCTCTGCAACGTATCGGGCGGTCGTCGAGCCTGCTGGCCCTCCTCCGATTACTATGACATCCCAAATCTCAGATTCTTCTTCCATGGTGGCCTCGAGATTACACTCTCCTATTTCTGGAGATTAAGGCCACCTCTGAGATTAGATCCTTCGCATTTGAGGGGGGGAGCTTCGACAGAATTTCCAAGGCACGATCGACATGATTCTGAATCAATTGCCTAGTGTAAGAGAAGGAGCCCGATAGCTCCAGGAGGGAAGTGAGTTCATTCCATCTATCATCGCTGAAGTTGTTCAGGACATCTGCGAGATGCTCTCTCTCGGAGCCGTGTAGTATAGTTAGGGCGTGAATTAGGGGGAGCGTCATCTTTCCCTCATGTACGTCAGTACCTCTTGGCTTCCCCATTTCTGGATCACCTGTGAGATCGAGTAGATCATCAACAAGTTGGAATGCTCTGCCAAATTCTGTTCCAAAGTCATACATCATCTCCGAAACTTCCTTTGAAGCCCCGGCGACCAAAGCTGCAGACGCCGTACCTGTAGCGAACGGCCCCACTGTCTTGCCGTCAATAATTGAGTAGTAGTCCTCAGGCGTCGTAGTTAGGTCCCCAATGTGGTTGAATTGTTGGAGCTCCCCCCTTGCAATGTTAGTACATGAGCTAGCAATCATGTCTACTACGTCCAAGTCATAGCGCCCGCCCTTGGAGAATCCCAAGGCAAAGAGGTAGTCACCTGCGATAATTGCATGTGCTAGGCCGTGAGAAGAGTGGATTGTGGGCCTCCCTCTCCTGAATCGAGCCTGATCATAGATATCATCATGAATCAGTGTAGCGGTGTGTATCAACTCTGAAGAGAGAGCCAGGTCCATTACTTCGTGAATATCTCGCCCTCCTGTGGCCTCATATGTCAGAATGGCCAAAAGAGGCCTGAGTCTCTTTCCCCCGGCAAGTAAAACATCCCTGGCTAGGTCCATTGCCGGAGCCCCCTTGGAGGAGATGGCCTCTTGGACTAGGGCCTCCAACTCTTCTTCGAATACATTCAAGCGCTTCTGGATACCGCGCTTAACGGACAGCTTCGATACCATGACTATCAGGCGTTAGGGATAGGGTCGCATATATCAACGAGTGTGCGTGCGCTTGGTCGGGCACAGTGGGTGCTCCCTCCCTTGAGGTGGATGCGATGGATGAACGGCTGACAATAGCGACACTGGATTCTCCGGGCTGTCCCGTAGGGGATAGGATAGGATCATTCATCGCCTCGAGGGCCTCTTCTGAGCTGGATATAGCTAGTACAGTCACACATAATCTGAGCAAGGGACTGGCGCTTCTTGAATCGGGAGATGCTGATGTTTTTGCTTTGCCCGCCGAGCTCATTCATGGCAATATGATGGAGATACTAAAATCTGGATGCAAGGTTGTGGGCGCTAGAACTCCTGTCAGGCCATATCCAGTATTGGTCTCAGATAACAAGATCCAGTACCAGCCAAAATCTGCAATACTGCTCTGTAGCAACAAGTTGACTAGAAGACAATTAAGAAGGTCTAGAAGAGGGCTGAGGGTACTTGATCCTGAGGCGTTTGCTTCCATAGAGGAGAAGGGAGATGTTCCATCTGACCCCGTCCTAAGGGCGAAATGGATGGAGGACCTGAGGGGCATGGGAGAAATAGATGGCTTTGTAATTTCTAGAGGGGTGTACGATAGAGCCAATCTTGTTGGCAGGAGGCACTCACTACTTCCAGATGGACTGAATGAAGGGGATCCAGATTTTCTACCTCCAGCTTACTCGGATTTAATCGTACTACTGGCTAGGAATCGGTTTCCAAATAGTATCTCGAAGGAGATATCAGAAAAAGAGGGCGAAACGTGTTGGTGGGTTCAGAACTCTATGCTCGGCTCGCTGGACTTAGAAATGCTAGAGAAAATAGGGGCCCTAGTCAGGCATAGGCAGGTTAGATCTCTGATTAAGCAGGCTGAAGCCACCCGGGACCTCACCCTAGAGCAGGTCTGCTTAGACCCCGATGGGGAAGTAATAGAAGAAGAGGTGCATGTCGAAATAAGATTAGAGTTTGTCTCCAAAGATGGGACTAGGACGGTTGGCTTGCATAGAGTAATCAGGCACTCTGATCATGAGAGGGCCACTATTGCATCCCTAAGGGATTGGGAAACCATGATCAAAGAAGTTTCCAGAGATGTGCCCAAGGACTTCCACACGGATCCTGAGAGTCCTCCTTTCATTTTGACAGATGAATAGTGGCATTGAATTCTGCCCCTTCAAATGAGTGTTTTTCCAGATATGGGCACGCAATGGATATGACCGTTGTAGGTTGCCGGGAAGCTGGTGGGCGAATGAATTACGATCCTTCATCATTGGATTCTCTTTACAGAGGGAGGCTTGTTGAGCTACGAGAGTTAGCTGAGTCACGGGGGATTTCTAAGGGGGGTTCCGTGGAGGTATTGAGGGCGCGACTAATTCAGAATCTAGTTTTGCCTGATTTGGACCTCTCGTGGGATGGCATTCAGGCAATGAGCCATAACGAGCTAGGAGAGACACTCAAGATTTTCGGAATCAAGTCTTCTGGTTCTCAAAGAGAGAGGAGGCAGAGGCTCTGGCTACATCTAAACTTCGACTCTCGAAGAATGACGATCGAAAGACTTGCAGAGATGGATAGGGACGATCTACATGAGTTGTGTGTGAGACTGGAGGCCCCCCTAACTGGAAACAGAACCGTTCTGATGGGAAGGGTGGCTGGAGTTTTGACAAACCAGTTGAATGGCTGGGGGAGAATAAAGAAGAGTCTGAAGAGGAATGGTATTAATTTCTCACTAGGAACTATGGAAAGCGAGGTTTTGGCTAATGCTGATGAAGTATTCGAGCCCTTAGATGTAGATTTCCATTCTGATTCCCCCATTGCGGTGATAGAGGATGCACATGACTCACTTTTACTGGGTTTAGACACCCTAGATCCCATGGTCCAAGAGGACCTGAGAGTAGTTTCTTCGTTCGTCGAGGATCTTGACAGAATCATAGGCACTATTCTAAGAGGTAGTGGGGGGGCCTGGGGAGAATCTCAAAAAGAGCTTTTACTGAGGTTATCCAAGCGAAGAGGATGGCCTGTTAATGAGGAAGTCGTGAAGTCCAGAGTAACTCGTGTCGCTACCGATATTGCAGAAATAAAAGGTGCTAAGATAGGAGAATTCGGGAAAGTTAATGGAAACACCTTCTTGAGGGACCAAGTCACCTCTGAGAGCTCGAGGAATAGGATAGGTCAGAAACTGGCCGCAGTAGACTCCATTCTACAAGATAGCAAGAGCTAGAGGACTTGGAAGAATCCAAACCTTGGCTCTATAATTGTGCCATCTACGTCCCTCATTCCCTCTAGAGCGTCCTCTGCTACTTCTCTTGAGAATCCAGATTGAATACATGACAGGATAATCGAGTCGTACTCTGCACCCTCTCCTCTGTCTGCTGACTTTATGGCACTTATTATGGTGGAGGAAATATCCCCCACAGGCTCTATCGGTGGCTGAGTAGTAGGATTTTCTTTGGCCTCCGGGGACTCGTCCTCCGAGGGCGTGCTAACTGTTGCTACTTCGGCCATGCTAGATCTTCCAGAAGCTATAGACAGTGCCTGCAAGACACCCACCCTGTAATTCTCAGAGTCGAATTCGGGGTAGTGGGACCTTGCCTGTACCATTCCATTGAGAAGATCCGAAGGCACCCCTGCTTCTTCGAGGGAATCCGAAGTGACCTCGACTCCAGATGAGTCATCATAGGCTTTTATTCTCCTTAGCGTGGCCTCTGCGGCTTCGACTAGCCATCGAGAGTACCTCTCTTTGTCGATTATTGCAATCTGCTCGACCCTGAGGGATGTGAAAACTCCACCGTCCTCGGTCTCGAACCATCTTGACTTACCGGCGAGGGCCATCAGAAATCTATCTCCTGACTCGAACCTAGCGAGTAGCTCTTCAGCCTCTGCGTGCATCTCATCTTGGAATGGGGCGATATTGAATACGTGATTACCAGTTGGATCTCTGATGTGTCCGGAGTAGCTTGGTCCACTATCTCCTTCTCTTCTCTCCATCCTGTCAATCACACCTGCCACTAGTGCCCTATTCACTCTGGCGCCAAGCTTGGTAATGACGAAAGATGGGTCATATTCGCCCACTCCCATCTCGGTCAGGGACGCATCAGAATATTCCTGGGCCAGCATCCTGATCGCAGTCTGACGAACTCTCCTCTGTGCTTCCATCACATTGCCACCTCCCACTTTTCGATGACCATTTCAGCGGCCTTGGATGCATCCAAACCATCGTCCTGTACACTGTCTGCGAGAAGCATCGCACCCTGATCATCTATGAGGGCGAGGCCGTTGACTGAAACACCTCTTCCGAGAGACTTCTCTCTCACTGATGTGAGGAATGCTTCTTGGCCATCCTTGGATATTGTTTCCGCTACCTCTGCCTGGGTCATTCCCAAGAACTTCTCTGCTGGATCCTTGGAGAGCAGTAGGGATACGTTGGAGACCCCGTCATCGAGAACCATTCTGATTCGTAGATCCTCGTCTCCCCTCTGTGGTCCGCAATCTATGCAATTTCCATCTCTGAGCCTCTTTCTACACTTTCTGTCCCTGTCTGGTAATTGAACGGGACACCTCTCGATTATCCCTGAGTCACCGGTAACTAGAACGATCGTTCCATTGGTTCTGACTCCTCTCCTGGTGCCTCCTCCAATCAGTTCAGTGAGTCCCACATCTACCCAATGATCCTCTGGATCTATCTTCTCCCATGTAGGGCTCTCCAAGCTTTTTGCCTGTGTGTCATCGTCTATGACTAGATCCGGCGATCCCTGCCATGACTGGACCCTAGCCTCGGTCAGATGGATGAAGTCACCAGGCTTTGGGTCGAAGTCGCACCATGCAGTTAGCCTGCATCTTCCAGTTGGATCCATTACGTCACCGCTTCGGACGACTTTCTCAGTACCATCTTTGGATGTGAACGTTCTCTGATACCAAGATTCAACCTGAAGTGTGATTTCTACATCCCTCATGCCGTTTCTCAGACCGGATATGGTGCTTCTGGTGGTTGGTGCCAGATCTTCTAGACTGGCGAAGGAGCTGTCATGGAAGACCTCTACCCTAGATGAGTCACTGATATTCACCTCGGGGGTATCTCTGAATCTTCTTATTGATGCCCCCTCTATCTTGAGCAGGGTCCCTGGTTCATGATCGAAATCGGCCCAAGACAGCATTGAGATACTTCCAGATCCGTCCGCCAAGCGCCCTCTGACGACATTCAAATGCCCTGACCCGTCCCTCTTCACGATTACATCTGGCTTAGTCGATAGTACCCTAGCGACTATGTTTACGAAACCTTCTGACTGAGACGCCTTCTCAATACTGATTGGCTCATCGGATGGCTGCAGGTTAGCCTGTCCCCCCTCCCTCAAAACAGAAATCCTCGAAGTTCTGTTGATATTGATTGATTTCTTATCGTTCCACTCGTTTACCGATACGCCCTCTAGCCTTACTACCGAACCGGGAGCTAGATTCTGACTATGACCGCCCCAATCCTTGTAGTCCCATCGCTCTCTCTTGTCTCCTGGCTCCCAGGGATTGTCTTCTATCCATCCGAAAGCAATCTGCCTCTCTTCTCCGTTCTTCATTTTCTGCACCCTAGGGGTGTAAGAGACCACTGCAACTTCCACAGTAACGTTCCTATCATCAGACCCTAGCTCTGAGAATCGATCGATTTTCTTTATCTCCGAAGAAGGCGATCTGGCGGAAGTGGACCCAGTCAATTCGATTCCAGCGGCTGTTTGGAACTTCCTGATAACGGATCTCAAAGCATCTTCTGGTGGGATGAGGAACTCTTCCTCATATCTCCTAAATTCCTCAACAATATCTTTCTCATCGGCGTCCTTACATTCTTGCTTAACAGTGGCTACTAGGTTTGCGTACTTCCCTTCAACGGTCATTTCTCTGCCTCCTACGTGAGGAAGGCTGAGTCTAACTGGCCCGAATTGGCAATTTCCGATTTATCGGGAACTGGCAGTGATTCAAGGGTGATACTGCAACGTGCGGTTTGGGGAAGACTCAGCACTTCATCACCTCAGGTTACAGAGGTTTTCATCGGCGGTACATGAAGGTGTTCATCGGAGGAGATACTGAAACCGACGTGATTAATCGGAATGACCCCCTCTCCCGGCCATGGGCGCGGGCGAGTATTGCAGGTTTGGAATTCTGACTGCATCGGATAGGGCTAGCTCGGGAGAGTACGAAGACCTGAGTGGGCCTTCAATTGAGGAATTTCTAGAAGAGACTCTGACTTCTCCTTGGGAGGTAGAGAGAGTAGTAGTTCCAGACGACGAGCAGCGGATAGTCTCCTCATTGATCGATATGATAGATAATCGAGGATGCTCGGTGGTTGTTACTACGGGCGGGACTGGCCCATCTCCAAGGGATGTCACTCCAGAGGCGACAGCCGCGGTATGTGACAAGATGCTCCCTGGTTTTGCTGAGAAGATGCGTTCTATTTCATTGAATTACGTACCTACGGCAGTTTTATCCAGGCAGGTCGCAGGAATTAGAGGGGAGTCTCTGATAATCAATCTTCCCGGCTCACCCAAGTCAATCAGGGAGATTCTGGACGAAGTGTTCTCAGCGGTTCCATACTGCGTGGATTTGATTGGAGGCCCTTACATTACTACCGATTCATCAGTAGTAGAGGCATTCCGTCCAGCTCATGCAAGACGCGAATGATTGAACATGTGATGGCCACTCGGAGAGTCATGGCGAAGATGAAGTCTGGAGACATTAGTAGCGACAGAGAGAACGACGAACTACGTGAAATGGATGTGACTTTGGACTTCACGCCCAATGCTCTGTCTTCATTGCTATACAAACAGGGAGACACGATTGTCTTGATTTGTGTGACCAAGGCACCCTCACTTCCACGGTGGTTCCCTAAGAACTCTGACAGAGGGTGGGTTCACGCTGAGTATTCACTACTTCCAGGATCAACAGATTCTAGATTCAGAAGAGAGAGGAATGGTGCCAAGGGAAGGACAATGGAGATCGAAAGACTGGTGGCGAGGTCACTAAGAGGGGCCGTAGATCTAGAAGCTCTTGGACCAGTAGCTCTGACCGTTGACTGTGACATATTGAATGCGGATGGTGGGACAAGATGTGCGTCTATCACTGCCGCGTGTATGGGACTTCGACTTGCAGTTCGCCGCCTCATAGAATCAGGGGAGTGTCTGCCAAAGGAGCTGAGGCCGTCTAGAGAGGATATCTCCAATGGTTGGACTGCACCTAAGCTGACTGATGAGGAGAAGCTCGCCCATGAAAATCTGGTGATGCCCAATGATGTATCGGCAATCAGTGTCGGTCTCGTAGATGGCGAGGTTTACCTCGATTTGGATTATGTTCTGGACAGTAATGCTGACGTGGACATGAATGTAGTTGGGACCAGTGATGGAATGCTGGTCGAGGTACAGGGGACCGGAGAGGAGGCGACATACTCGCGGAAGCAGTTTGATTCCCTAATGGATATGGCCGAAGTTGGATTGGAGAGGCTCCATCGAATGCAGGTCGAGAGCCTCAACGGAAATTGAACAAAGTCTACGACAAGAGTCAGATTGGTGGGACTGGCCGGACTTGAACCAGCGGCCTCCGCATCTTCAGTGCGGCGCTCTCCCAGCTGAGCTACAGTCCCGTAGCAACCTTGCCACAATGGTCATGGCTTCAAGTCTTCCTAGAGTCGGGAGATTTCAGTGGCACCAGTATTTTTCCAAAACAATAGCATAAAAGAGTAAATTTAGTCTACAATACGTGACTGTTGCGGTACTGTGGTTTAGAAAATCACTGAGACTCCACGATAATGAGGCTCTGACTTGGGCCTGTAGCTCCGATGAAGTGGACAGTATCCTCCCGATATACATCTTTGACGAAGGGGAGATAGATGGGGGAGGAGAGGCTCTCGGCTTCAACAGAATTAAGTTCACTGAACAGGCTCTGAAGGATCTGGATAGCGGATTGAGGAAGGAGCTGGGGATATGTCTGAAAATATTCTCTGGTGATTATCAGGAAGTATTGAAAAAAATTGTCACTGGGATAGGCGGGGAGAGGGTATGCTTAGCATATGAATACTGTTCTGAGCCTAGGATTAGGGATGCTGAAGATGCTCTCAAAGACTGGTTCGGTATTTCGGAGAGTTTCAGAACTATCTCATTTCCAGCTAGGCACACGCTCCTCGACATAGAGGAGGTGGTCGGCTCCAAGGATTACAAGAAGCCTAATTCCATGAAGGATATGGAGAGAATCTTCAGGAGGCATTTTGATGTCAACTCAATGGGGTTCTATGAGGTAGGGGACCCTCTCCCAGTACCAAATAATTCGAAACCATTGACTGACGCATATTCATCTGTCAATTGCTTGGAAATCTCTGATCTAGAGAGGATCATTATGGAAACTTACCCTGAACGTAGCGATAATACCCAATACTTCCCAGGAGGGGAAACTGAAGCATTGGAAAGACTGAGAAATAAGGTCACAGATAGGAGGCAATTCGTGAATGAATTTAGGAAGCCAAATACCATATCAACAAATTCTGAAGATGACCCCCGGGAGCCTAGCACAACTGGGCTATCGGCATATTTGAGCAGTGGTTGCCTATCGATCAGGATGCTATGGAGAGAGTGTGAGAGCTCCTACTTGAGTGGGAGTCATACCAAGCCTCCTGAGTCGTTACACGGACAGATGATGTTCAGAGAGATGTTCTATCTACTATCGAGGTCGGTCGAGAACTGGGATAGCGACGTAGGAAATGATAGCTGCATCGAGGTGGCATGGGATGATTTCGACAGAGAGAAAATAATGGCCTGGGAAACGGGGAGTACCGGATACCCCTACATTGATGCCATGATGAGGCAACTGGATGAAACTGGATGGATGCATCACTTGGGAAGACACGCGGTATCGTGCTTCCTAACGAGGGGGCAGCTGTGGCAGAACTGGACTCATGGGAGGGACGTCTTCGAAAGGAAACTGGTCGATAGCGACTGGGCGCTGAATAATGGAAATTGGCTTTGGCTTGCAGGAGTGGCTCCCTTCTCCATGCCATATTATCGAATATACAATCCCTGCCCTGATTCCAAGTCTAGTTTGAATGTGGAGACTGTGAATGCAGAGTTCATTCGATACTGGGTCCCAGAGCTTCGATCATTTCCCTCGAAATACATCTTCGAGCCTCACTTGGCCCCGATTTCTATTCAGAAGTCGGCAGGATGTATGATTGGGGACGATTATCCGCTGCCAATTGTAGACAGAAAACAGAGTAGGAAGGAAAATCTGATTCGGTTCAAGGCCAGTAGAGAGAAATAGGTATTTTCAGTTACGAATCGATGGTAAACTGGGGTTTATACTTGTACTATCTATTGTACGAACATGTCCATGGACGTGGTCTGGTTCAAGAGAGACTTGCGAACGAGGGACCATGTTCCCCTGCTCAGCGCCTCGCTGTCAGGGAGACCGGTAATCTGCTTGTACATCCTAGAACCTGAGAGACTGGAGCAGGACGATACAGACCCCATACACATCCAATGGGAGCTTGATTGTGCAATTGACCTATCTAGTACCCTTCGCGATACTGGTGCATCCCTGCACTATGGCTTGGGGGATGCCGTTGAGGTACTGGAAGAAATACACGCAAACTATGGCATTGAAAGGCTGCTTTCACATGAAGAAACCGGAAATTCATGGTCATACGAGAGGGATCTAAAGGTATCGAAATTTTGTAAATCGAGAGGGATTAAATGGATTGAATATCCGAATAACGGGGTTGTCAGGAGACTGGGGAATAGGGATGTCTGGAAGAGGGAGCGAGACAAGAGGATGCGTGATTCACTGAGCTCCCCTCCGATTTTCAAGGAAGCGATACACTTTGATGGATTGGTGCCCAGATTGGAGGATATTGGATTCACTCCGAGAGTATTGACAGATAGGCCCGAACCAGGAGAAAGGGCCGCTATCAGAAGACTCGATACCTTCCTAGGAGAAAATAGCAAGGAGTATAGATGGGCCATATCGAGTCCCGTCCTTTCCGTAAAGTATGGATCTGGCTTGTCGCCCTACTTCTCCTCTGGGTCCCTCTCCATGAGGAGAGCGGTCCAGAGAACAAATTCGAGGATTGATTGGATAAGGAAAAATAAATCTCAAGTTGACGGACATGTAGATTGGATCAAGAGTCTTTCATCATTCAGGAGGAGATTGGCTTGGAGATGCCACTTTATTCAAAAAATGGAAATGGAGCCCGACTTAGACTTGGTCGCGCAAAATCCCGTAATAGACCAGAATATGGGAAGAAAACTCGATGCCGTTAGGTTTGCAAAGTGGAAGACGGGAAAGACAGGATGGTCATTCTTCGATGCCTGTATGAGGCAACTGAGGTCTACAGGATGGATAAACTTCAGAATGAGGGCGATGATGATGTCAGCCGCATCATACAATTTGTGGCT
>DAYH01000021.1:0-656 GCA_002506825.1 Euryarchaeota archaeon UBA103 | reverse complement strand
CAAATCGGGATGCAGTCCGGAACAACCGGGATAAACACGATCAGAGCATACTCCATGACGAAACAGGGGAGGGACCAAGACCCCGAGGGGAACTACATCAGGAAATGGGTCCCAGAGCTTTCCATGGTCCCAACAAAATTTATCCATGAGCCATGGAAGATGCCGATTGAGCTCCAAGAAGCATTGTCATGCGTCATTGGAGATAGCTATCCTTCCCCTGTGGTTGACGAGTCAGAGAGTAGAAAGTCCGGAATCAGCAGGAGCTATTCAGCAAGAGGGGGCGAAGAAGCTAGAAGGATTAGCAAGGAGGTTTTGAAGACTCATGGAAGTCGACGAAGACCTAGGAAGCGAAAGGCGAAGAGTTCCTCGAGTACCCAACAGAAGCTATTCTAGAATAGGTCGTCGTCGTCTTCCTTTGTGTCGAAGGCCATCATCTTGGATGGGGCCTTGGCAGACACGGAAGCTGGTTCCTCAGACTCTCCCTCTTGCATCCTTCTGGCGGCCTCTTGCTCCAATAGCTCGAGCTCTTCGGGAGTAAGTCCACTCTCCTTGGCAAGCTTGATTCTTCTCTCGTCCCTAGCCCTGATCTCCATGAGTCTCTGCCTGGCTTTGTCGTAGTGTTGCATCATGTACATAGCGTCATGCTCAAGAAGAGG
>DAYH01000031.1 GCA_002506825.1 Euryarchaeota archaeon UBA103 | reverse complement strand
GACGAGACAACCAACTGTGGTACTGCCTCCGATCCACTGGATGCTACTAGCACGCCTCTGGATACAGACGGAGACCTGAGCTGTGACGAACTAGACAGCGATGACGATGGTGATGGTTATGATGACTCGAACGACGCCTTCCCGCTCGACTCCACTGAGTGGGTCGACTACGACGGCGACACAATAGGGGACAACGCAGATACTGACGACGACGCCGACGGAGTAGACGATGCCACAGATGCTTTCGACAACGACATAGACGCATGGACTGACACAGACGGTGACGGCAAGGCAGACGACTTCCCGAATGCAGTTGTTACAGTGACCACAACTCTTTGTGACATCACAAACACTGGTGGCTCAGCTACTTGTACATTCACAGTGCCATCAGGGATCACAGCAACGGCAACAATGACCGCAACTGACTACTATGCCGGTGAGGGGACCATGACCGTAGGCGGATCAAGCTACACGCATTCTTCCTACTATGGTAGTGGTCAGACAGTATCTGCCTCGCTAACCGCAGGGACTTACACCCTAGTGATCACAGATTCATGGAGCGATGGCGGTCAGGCCGCAACAGTGGCCTATCAGACATCCACAACGCCTTCGACCAGCACAGCTGGAACAGTACTGGACATGGATGACGATGACGACAACGTGCTCGACGTCAACGAGAACGCAGGATGCTCACTACTAGCAGATTGTGACGCAGACGGCGATAACGATGACACTGACCAGTTCCCATTGAACTCTGCAGAGTGGGATGACACGGACGGTGACGCACCATCTGGATCAGACGGAACCGGATACGGTGACAACAGCGATGCGTTCCCAACGGATGCCTGCGCGAACGTCGACACAGACGGTGACGGTCAGCCAGACACGCTAGTCAGCGGTTGCACAACCACCCTCACAGAGGACGTCGACGACGACAATGACGGTGTCATGGATACCTACGACGCATTCCCAACGGATGCCAGCGAGACTACTGACACGGACGGCGACCTGATTGGAAATAACGCAGATACCGACGACGACGGCGACGGTTACGCTGACGTGGATGACGTCGCGCCCCTCGACTCTAACGAGTGGTGGGACACAGACGGCGACGGAATCCCCAACACAGCAGACGCCGATGACGACAATGACGGAACCCCTGACGGAACCGACACATACCCACTGGACGGAGACAATGACGGCTGGGACGATGTGTACGAGGATGCCTGTGGCACCGACAAGGCAAGTGCAAGCTCGACACCGTCGGACTATGACGGCGACACAGTCAAGCTAACCTACCCAGGTACAGGCGGACAGACTACAGCAACCAACATGTGTAACTCAGTAGACACTGATGATGACAATGACGGCTATCTGGACGCTGTTGATGCGTTCGATTTCGATTACGATGCATGGGTCGACACAGACGGCGATGGCAGGGCAGACATTGTTAGGGCGGATGTTGTTACTTCCAACAACGTCGAGAACTTCGATAGCGGTTCTGCTGGACTTTCATTCGTTAACAGCGGTACCTATGACTGGGCGATAGCAACTGACTACGCCAATTCAGGTACTTACTCAATGATCGCAGGTCCTACTGACCAACACTCAAGGACATATACAATGACTCTGACTGTTACGACCTACGCTGGCGACATGAGCTTCGCCTACCTGACTCAGACTGAGTACGACTCTGGCTGTGATGGATATGACTACATGACCTTCTCAGTCGATGGGACAATCGTAACCAGGGACTGTGGTACAAGTGCTGGATGGGAATCCTACACCCACACTCTGACCGCAGGATCACACGCATTGACATGGACATACACGAGAGACTCCTCGTGGTGCTCAGCCGGTAGCTCTTGTGTCGGAGTTAACGACTTCGTTGCAGTCGATGACATATCACTGCCTACCTCTCAGACCATTGGGTACCCAGCTGTTACAACAGCAGGAACCCCACAGGACTTTGACGATGACGGCGATGGTTACTCCGACCTACACGAGGGAGACGCTTACGATACGGCAACTACGGCCCTGTGCAACGACGGCGGTGCATACGCATCATCCAGCAACTCGCTGGACAGCACAAGCACCCCTGCCGATATGGACGGAGACTACACTTGTGACGCGCTAGATGCTGATAGGGATGGAGACTCGTACAGCAATACGGCTGACGTGTTCCCAGATGACTCCACTGAGTGGGTCGACTTTGATGCCGACGGAACTGGTGATAACGCTGATCCTGACGATGACGCCGATGGAACACTGGACGTCAACGATGCATTCGCATACGACGTCTGCGCAGACACCGACACCGACAGTGACGGACAGCCAGACACCATGACAGCTGGTTGCACATCCACACTCGTCCTCGACATCGATGATGACGGCGACTCTATTGTGGACGCAGATGACGCGTTCCCACTGGATAGTACTGAGGCTATCGATACAGACGGTGACGGCACTGGTAACAACGCCGACACTGATGATGACGGCGATGGGGTGATCGACACAACCGACGTATGGCCACTGAACGCATGTGCGAGCAGTGACTTCGATGGCGATGGAAACCCGGACACACTAGTGGCCGGATGCATGCCAGCAGTAGCCTCGATAGGATTCGAGGCCGCCTCCACCGGAACCATATACACGGATACAGGCAACGAGTCTCTGAACCACACGCTCACCAACAACGCTGGTGAGTCTGCGGTGTCCTACAATAGCGCATCCAGGAATGTCTGCCAGACCATTACGAGCACAGGAGCGTTCGGATACGTAAGTGGCGACTTCACATGCAGCTTCACAGTTAACGCTGGTGAGTCATTGACCGTCAACTCCTACTCCTACTACACCATTGTATTAGGGGCGGTAACATTGACAGGTCCTTCTGGGCACCTGCTGATGTCTGCAGACGCTTTCGACTCAGGCTCATCACTTACTGGAACATACGGGCCATTCTATGAGACTGGAACCTACACATACAGCCAAAGTAACATCGCTAACTACGCAACCCTGTCTGGTATGGCGTTCTCTGCCTCGGTAACGGGTAGCGATGTCAGCTACGAGGCTTCGTACACGACCACCAACTCGACAGGACTCTCGGACGGTGACTACTTCGGAGTCACTAGCTTCGCGACAACCGTCGGAGCCTTCACAGAGGGGGTACAGGGATACCAGATGTCAGACACAGACGGAATAACCACGTTGACCACTGGCACAGTATCGGACGTGGATAGCGTCTCGATGGACCTGTATGTCCAGAGCACAAGCTGGGAATCCACGGACTACATCACTGTGAGCTTCGTCGGAACCACAACAACGGTACTTCTGGACACCAATGGATATGACATCGATCTGGACTTCCCAACATACGAGGGAGCATGGACTAGCGTATCAGGAGCTGTCGCAGGTACGGGTTACCTAGTCGTGGAGTTCTCCTCGAACGCCGCGACCGAATCCATCTACTTGGACAACATAATGTTCTACTCTGATGGTCTTGACCTAGATCTAGACGATGACGACGACGGATACCTAGACGTAAATGACGACTGTCCGTACGACGCTACAGAGTACCTAGATACCGATGGTGACGGTTACTGTAACATACAGGACACCGATGACGATGGGGACGGGGTATACGACTGGAACGACCTGTACCCACTAGATCCAACCGAGACTTCTGACGCGGACGGCGACGGAATCGGCGACAACGCTGACCTGGATGACGACAACGACGGAACTCCAGACACATCGGACGCTTTCCCGAACGATCCTTCTGAGGACTCAGACGTCGATGGAGACTTCGTGGGCGACAACATCGATACGGATGACGACAACGACGGAGTTCCAGATGACCTGGATGTCTGGCCACTGGATAATTCGCAGAGCACAGACACAGATGGAGACGGTCTAGCCGACTTCCGAAACAACGTCACTGCAGGCGACTCCTATGACTTCGAGGGAGGGGCAGTACCAACCAACACATCCTCGACATGGGCGTTCGCGCAATGCACCGGAGGGCAAGGGTTCACAGCACCAGCCGCGTGTGTCCCAAGTACGATACACGACGACTGGTCAGTCACATCCACGACCCCGATCGCAGGAACGTACTCCCTGATGTCCGGTCAGCTAGGCAGTGGATCATACGGTGAGGTCACGGCCTCCATCACGTTCTTCTCAAGCGGAGGAACAATGTCATGGGACTGGAAGGTCAGCTCCTACCTAAGGACTACAACCACTGGATACACAGATGGCCTGAAGGTATTCGTCGACGGGGTGCAGATTGACGCATCCCAGTACGGCGGTTGCATCAACGGCGAGTGGTGCGGGGAAAACTCGGGAAGCATGCAATGGACCATGTCCCCTGGAAACTCCACAGTGGACTTCGTATTCGACTTCGGAACAGGGGCCTCAGGAGGTTCCAGCACAGCATGGATAGACAACTTGGTCCTTCCAAGCGTGTTGGTATCTTCCAACTATGACCTAGATGATGATAATGACGGCACAAATGACGCAATCGATATCGACAGCTTGGATCCATGCGTCGGACTGGACTCCGATGGCGACGGACTTTCGGATGCCTTGGGCTTCATGTTCAACGGAACCGCCTGCGACGCCTCTCTGTACACCATCGATGACGATGACGACAACGACGGCTGGACAGATGCCGAGGAGATTGCCTGTGGAACAGATACACTGGATGCTACGTCGATGTCGCCTGACAACGACGTAGATGGAATCTGCGACGGCATGGATGACGATGACGACAATGACGGCGTACTCGATGCTAACGACGCGTTCCCAATGGACTCCAGCGAGTTCTCGGACAACGACGGAGACGGAACAGGTGACAATAACGACACCGACGACGATAACGACGGAGTAACAGACGGATTGGATGCGTTCCCACTAGATTCTAGCGAGACTTCGGACTATGACGGAGACGGTATCGGCGACAACGCGGACACCGACGATGACGGTGATGGCTGTGACGATGCAAGTGATGCATTCCCATACAACATCAACGAGTGTGTGGACACAGACGGCGACGGCCTTGGCGACAATGTCGATCCAGACGATGACGGAGACGGAGTAGCTGACGTAGCTGATCCATTCCCAATGGATCCGAACGAATCCGCAGATGACGACGGCGACGGAATCGGCAACAATGCAGATGCCGACGATGACGGAGACGGAGTCGACGATGTCGACGATGCGTTCCCAATGGACCCAAGCGAGTCCGCCGACCTTGACGGCGATGGTCTGGGTGACAACTCAGATGCCGACGATGACGGCGACGGCGTCAATGACGGAATAGATGCGTTCCCAACAGATCCGAGCGAGACCTCCGACCTAGACGCCGATGGTATCGGCAACAATGCAGATGCCGACGACGACGGAGACGGAGTCGAAGATACGGACGACGCTTTCCCATACAACCCAGGAGAGTCGGCTGACTTTGACGGCGATGGCATTGGAGACAACGGAGACAATGACGACGATGGCGATGGATACGCTGATTCGAACGACTGGGCTCCAATGGACGCGACAGAGTGGCTCGACACGGACGGAGACGGAACTGGCGACAACGCCGATGACAACGACGACGGCGACGATTACACAGACGCGTACGAGATATCCTGCGGGACAGATTCGCTTGATGCGAACTCCGTGCCATCTGACTTCGACGGCGACGATCTTTGTGATGCACTAGACGATACCGACGACACAGCCGGTGACGGAGATTCCGAGACCGAGCTTGGTTGGACGAACGCAGTGCCAGGATTCCCTGCTCTGCTAGCCGCTATCGCACTAGTCGGCGCCGCCCTTGTTGGTCGCAGAAAGGAAGACTGAGCAATCAGTCAACGAAACCCGGCCCGGGGGGTCACCCTCCGGGTCGGGCCAAAATCACCTTCATTAGCCAAAGGGACCGACTTCACTGGCAATGCTGATAAGTCGACTCAATCAGGAGCAGATGATATTATGCCGGGAACTACGAGAGTTGAGATTAGGACATTGAAGGTTGGAAGGTACGTCGCTCTCGAGGAGAATGCCTACAAAATACTCAGCATGAGTAAGTCAAAGCCCGGAAAGCACGGTTCTGCAAAAGCCAGAATAGAGTTAGAAGACATCTTCACAGGGCAGAAGAAAAGCCATGTTGGAACTGTCACTGATACCATTCATGTCCCGATGATAGAGAAAGGTTCGGCTATCGTCACCCACATCCAGGGTAATGAGGTACATGCCATGGATAACAAGACGTATGAGACACTAATCCTTCCTATGGACCCGGGACTCAACCTAGTCGCAGGGGGAGAGGTCCAGTGGATGGAAGCAATGGGACGTTACAAGGTGACTAGAGATCACTGAGTCACAAAATCACATCTCAAGGCCGTATTCACCGTGAATGTATAAGCGACTCACCCCAAGCCAAGTCTAGGCGATAGTATGGGCGATGTTGAGAAATCAGCCTACAGGCAACCAGTAACGGCCTCAGGCTTAGAGGCTATCGAGAAGGGAACTCTCACATGGCTCGACGAGGACATGTACAACAACCTCAACACAGGGGTACTCGAACAATACCTGGAAGAGAAGAACCTGGAAGAATCATTCGAGATTAGCCACTGGAACACCAGAAAGGTCCTGATCGGAGTACTCATTGGCGCTCTTTTCAGTGGGGTCACAGCATATATCGGATTGAAGATAGGAATGGCTGTTTCTGCCGCATGGTATGTGGCATACTTACTGGGAATGGCACTGAAGTGGTCTCCCTCCGAGGTCAATATAGCCACCAGTGCCACCACGGGAGCTACACACGCCTCAACAGGCTTCATCTTCACATTCCCTGCCATATTCCTTCTGGCGTATTCTGATTCATACCGTGTCGGAGACGGCTTCCTGATATCTTCCGTCGATACGCTACAACTTGCCTTCATTGGGATAATAGCATCCATGTTTGCTGGTTTTCTTGGTGTAATGTACTTCATAATTTTCAGAAGGGTCTGGCTGGTTGAGGACCCTCTGCCAATGCCTGGTTTTGAGGCTACATTGAAGATGCTGGACATTGCATCTGATGTCAGTACGGGCGCGGCTGACGCGGCCCGCGACTCCTTGAAAACAGTAGGGGTTTGGACAGTAGCAACTATGGCATTCATGTTCGTTATCGACTACCCAATACGCTGGGGAAAGAAACTAGCTGGAGCTCCCAGCAGTATCGCAGACTGGGTGGCAATGACCCTCTCCGGCCAAGACTGGGGACTGGCATCGGTATACACAGAGAGGTGGATACATCAGCCCAGTAAGCTAGAGAATGGATTCGCACCATATAACGGCATTACCCCCTACTCCAGCTCAAACCCCTTCTCATACACCTTCCTGGGTATCGAACTGAGCCCCACGCTTCTGGCGATTGGCTGGTTCATGAAATTCAGGGTCGCATTCCTTGTCAACCTAGGGTCCATTGTCGCATGGTTCTTCTTGGTTCCCCTAGTTGTCATCCAAGACGTACCAGTGTACGATCCCTCTCTCGGATCATATGTGAGTATCACCGAGTACTCAGAACCATCCTCTGGCATATTCTATCCAACCATACAGTGGAAGGCATTCTCATCTGTAGTTAGGACAATAGCAATCGGGGCCATCCTCGGAGGGGGTATGTTCGGGCTGATCAAGATGGCTCCAACATTCATCTCAATCTTCGGCGACATCTCCTCAGCATTCACTGGGGAGAGGGGGGATGAGTTCATCGAGAACAAGGGATGGTATGAATGGCCACTCACTCATATCCCAGTATTCATGGTAATCTCATTCTTCGCGATGATCATGACATTCATCGTAGGGGGATTCCCGCTACTCCCCTCTGCAATATTCGCAATAGTCCTAATTTTCACCACTTTCCTATTGGGTGCGATTGCTGTAAGGGTGATGGGAGAAACAGGAATAGAGCCAGTCTCAGGTACGTCTTTCATAGTTCTCCTAATGCTACTCCTAATTTTCCTTAATCTGGACGTGGGACTGGACAAGGAGGAATCTGTCCTCATTGCCCTTGTCGGCACCACTGTTTTCGGTTCGGCCATCAGTATGAGCGGGACCGTTGTAGGCGATTACAAAAATAGCCTCTATATCGGTAACAGGCCTTATCATATTTCCAAAGGCAACATCATGGGAGTGGTCCCAGGGGCCATTCTTGGGGCGGCGGTAGCCATATTCCTGTCCAAACTACTCGCAGACGGAACCATCGATCTGCTAGCTCCCCAAGCCAACGCATTCGCATACTTCACCACCATTCTGGCCGAGGGACAGGGCGACTGGGGCGCATTGGCCCTAGGGTTCGCCCTGGGGGCCTTCGTCGAGTGGGCCACGGGAATGGGTACGTCATTCGGCCTCGGCATGTACCTGCCAACCCCTGCGACCTTCCCAATGCTTCTCGGTGGAGCCGCAAGGGACTGGTGGGAGAAGAGGAGACTACAGCCCAAGGTGGACTCAATCAGAATTGAGAAGGGGGCACAAGAGGCAGAGAGAGGAAGGGCATTGATGCTACTCTACACATTCATGATAGCCGCGGGGGCACTGACAGGAGAGGCGTTCTACGGCGTTGAAGCGGCAATCCTTGCCGTTCTCGATGACCAGATAGGAACCAGCCTATCGAACTGGCCTGCAATCAGACTCGCTGGATTCATAATGCTGAATGCCATTCTGGGGGCCGCGATATACGTGCTATTCAGCAAAGCCGGAATAATCGGTCCTAGCAACGGGCCCGAGGGCCCGGAGGGCAAGGTAATGGATGCAGAGTTGGCGTGATTACATGCATATGGAAGAATCCGCCAAACCTAGCCACTACGCCCTCCTTGGAATCGCCCTAATAGCGGTCTCAAGTGCGGGAGCCGTTCTTCAGCAGATGGAGGGGGTTCCTCCCATCCTAAAAGCCTCATGGAGGATGTATGGGACCTCATTAGTTCTACTTCCAGGATTCATCTACCAGTTGTTCAGGAACACCGAGTGGTCTATGGATAAGAGGGACTGGATGCTGATTTTTTCCTCAGCAGTTTTCCTAGCCCTCCATTTCGGTAGTTGGATATGGTCTCTAGACCATACTAGCCTCGTGCACAGCCTACTCTTCGTGACTAGTCACCCACTAGTAGTAGTAGCTTTGATGCCAGTCATCGGTGCGTCGGTTAGAAGGGGGCATGTCTATGGTGCAATCATAGGTTTCCTAGGTGCATCCATAGCACTTCTGGAGATTGAGGGAAACAACGAGGTCACATTGATCGGGGACGCCGCGGCATTCCTAGGGGCCATCACAGTTGTGGGGTATCTGATGATTGGAAGGCACCTCAGATCTTCAAGAGCCACTCCCGTGTTCATTTATGCGTTCCCTGTCACTCTATTGGCTGGATTGATGCTCACGATAGGCTCCATCTCACTAGAAGGGACATATCTAAGTTCCACCACCCCAGAACTCAGTGCCTTCGGTTGGACTGACGCCCTGTGGCTTCCTTGGGTAGCATATCTCTCCCTAGGCCCCGGCCTCTGTGGTCACACTGTTATCAACACTGCATTACGTTGGATCTCTCCAATTGTAGTATCAGTCGCCTTGATTTTCGAGCCAGTAATTGGAGGGGTAATTGGATGGGCGATAACAGGGGATGCTTATCTTGGGACATGGACGCTGATAGGCGGGCCTTTGATGCTAGTAGGGGCAATAATGGTCACTCTGGAAGAGAGCAGAAAGCCACAAAATCCAGACACGCATTCATGAACTGCATACCCGTCGCGCATATGTGGAGAAAGCACACCTTTTGGTTACGAACGACGATGGAATAGATGCTGAAGGGCTAATAGCATTAGTTTCAAGACTTCACCAAGAGGGCCACCCAGTAGTAGTTCTCGCCCCACAGAACGAGCAGTCCGCCACAGGAATGAAACTGACACTTTCCAGCGGGATGAGTTTCAATGAGAGAAAGGATATCGCTGAGTCGATCAGAGTGAAGGGAGGGCCCCCACTCAGAATGTTCTCACTGGATGGCAGTCCCTGCGATTGCGTAATCGTCGCTCTCGAGGGGGGGTTGAAATCTTGGGCCCCTGAGATAAATCCCATGCTCTGTATCTCTGGAATTAATCATGGCCCCAATCTTTCTGTTGACGTACTTCACTCTGGTACCGTTTCGGCAGCAAGAGAGGCCTCTCTATACGGGATGCCAGCAATAGCCACTAGCCTAGCAACCTACAAGCATAGAAACTTCAAGGACGCCCTCGAAGTAGTGATGACACTCATCGCCAAGTGTGAAAAGTTATTGCCAAACACCCTTCCTAATTTACTCAGGCCAAAAGGTACTGGAAACAAGCCGTCCGGGGCCGACGAAGGAGCCTTGTTGAGATCATCGTTCCTCCATGGGGATATATTCCTCAATGTTAACGCGCCAGAGAAGTGGAGTGGAGATATTTCCACCGTGTCCCTGGGGGCTAGGTGGTACAGAAGTGCCTCAGACATGGAACAAGCGCCTACCAAGGGTATCGAATTTGAGGTTGGAGCCGCTACAATAGTAGAGGAAGACATCCCTCGCACCGACTGCAATGCCATAAACAATGGAAAGGCTTCCATAACTCCACTCGGAAGCTGGCCTTCTAACCACCCTCTTGGAATTAGTCAAAGACTGCTCGAGTCATCGATCGGTGAGTCTCTAGATGGGCTCCCCTACTGGATCTGAGAGTCTAAGATGTGATGCATAACGGAGATGCATGAGTGCCCCTGAAGCCAAGTCCCTCCCAGGGATAATGAGCCAATGGGGATCTCGGCATCACCTAGTTCTAACTCCAAGTCATCTGAAAGTATAAATCCACATTTCCCAGCGAGCTCGACGCTCTCGAATGAGCTCCCATTGGCATCTAGGGCATAGCAATTTATGCCTTCCAAGCTCCACTCCTTTAGAGTTTGAAAAATATCCCCTCCTGACTGTCTGATGCCTTTGGAAACCTCAGTGAAGTGACCTACAGGTGGAATTGGAGTCTTCATCAAGGACTTAAAATGCCCTGCAATCGACCTCTCATCAGGCCTGACTCCCCTAAGTTCGCACCCATCGAAGAAAACTCTTCTAGGTAAGCCACCCCCCATTAAGTGGACCACTATCTGACTATTCTTTCTTATGCCATGTGATATGAAAAGTGCAGAATTAATCGCTCTTACTAAGACGTCCATACGTCCACCATCCCCTGGTAAGTCGTTTAGGTTAAGCTTCCCTCTGCTGGGAGTCCTGTTGCCCACTATGGCAAATCTTCTGTCCAAGGAATCACCCCATGCCGAGCTCGGAATCATCGAAGTCCATCATTGACTGCATCTGTCTGCGGAACCGCCTATCTCCCTTCATTCCGCGCATCATTTTCTTACTCCTGTTCCACTGCGCGAGGAGCTCTTTGACATTTTTCTCTGTCGCGCCGGAGCCTCTAGCAATTCTCCTTATCCTACTAGATTTTAGCAACATAGGCTCATCCTTCTCCTGTTGGGTCATTGAATCCATGATTATCCTGAATTTCTCAAGATTACTCTGCATCTGCCTTTTCTGTCCCGTGCTGAGATTCCCCATGCCTCCAAACATACTGTCAGGAAGATGGGACAGTAGCTTATCCATGGTGCCAATCTTGCTCATCATCTCCATCTGTGAGTACATGTCAGTCAGAGTGAATCTACCTGACATCATCCTCTGAGTAATCCTCATTGCTTCGTCCTGATCCAAATCTTCTGGAGCAAGATCGATCAGTCCCTTGATGTCGCCCATGCCGAGTAATCTGGATATGAAGCGATCCGACTCAAACTTCTCAAGATCCTGGATCCTTTCTCCCTCTCCTACGAAAACTATGGGCGCTCCAGTAGCGGACACTGCACTCAGTGCCCCTCCTCCTCTCGCAGTACCATCTAGCTTGGTAACGACCGTTCCCGTTACACCCACTAGATCATGGAATGTTTGAGCTACAGGGCCGGCTGCCTGTCCCACCTGCGCGTCTATGACGAGGAACCTCTCCGTCGCATTTGCAATATCAGCAATGGAAACTAGCTCCTCCCTCAGGGAGTCATCGAGGCTGTCCCTGCCGGCAGTATCGATAATCACTACATCAGAGTTACTAAACTCCTTCAGCCCGTTTCTCACGATCTTGGTGGCGTCACTTTCGTCTGGCTCACCATATACCCCTACTCCTGTGCCCTCTAGTAGCTGACAAAGCTGCTGATAAGCCCCCGGTCTGTGGGTGTCCGCCTCTATCACCGAAACTCTGACTCCATGGTGTCTTCTCCACCAATCTGCAACCTTGGCAGTAGTGGTAGTCTTCCCCTGGCCATACAGGCCAACCATCAATATCGTCTCATTATGTGGCCTAATGTCCCTGGGGGGGCCAAGCATTCTAACCAACTCTGTGTAGATAATATTCATTGCATGAGTCTCTAACTTAGTGCCCGGCCGAGGATCCTCCTCAACAACGCGCCTCTCCACTTTCTCAGTAAGCTCCTTTGTCTGTCTGACATTGAAGTCTGCCTCCAAAAGGGCCCTTCGTAATGACTTACTGAGCTCCTTGAGCGTGTCTTCATCAATTTCCCTCTTACCTTTCAGAAGTCCAGCCGAACCGAGAATACGTCTCTTCAAGCCGTCCAGCGCCATGTACGTGGGTCCCGATAGGGTGGTTTGAACATTGTCCGAGGCAGATGGACTCAAATGCCCTGTGCCATGGCGTAGCATGGCTACCGGCATGTGGCAAACCCAGGCCGCTTTCGCTATCGGCATAATCGGCGTTTTCATCGGTTGGAGGGGTTCTATAGCCAAGATGACAGGTTTCTTCGACCTATCTGGCTCCGTCAAATACCTACTCTACGGAATCGTATCAGGTATGTTACTGGCCTCTGCCGCTGATACCCTAATACTATCTGGAATAATTACCGAGCAAGTCAACATCATCACCGCGGGCTCATACGCTCTTTTGATAGCAATCGCCGAGTCTGCATTCGTGCTTTTCCTCCTTGGACGACCGAGGAACGTCGCATTAAGGGCATCTCCACCATTTGGCTGGACTCTGGGCCTAGGAATAGGGGCTATGCAATCATCGGTACTGGCATTCAGGCTATTCGATGAAGAACTGAACTCATCCTTCTCTGGATTCTCTCCCTATTCGATTATGATATGTCTTCTCATTTCTGTTACTGCCTGCACCGGACATGCTGTATTGTCGGCATATCAAGGTGCGATGATCCTAGAGCCAAGAAGGTTGGGGCCATTCTTCTCTACGTCAATACTCAGGGCCGCGTTGCTCCTTTCACTCATTCTTTCCATATACACGCCTCTGATTTTAGTCGCACCGCTAACTGCGATTGTAGCCGCGTGGGCCCCGTCACAAGAGATATGGCTGCCCTCTGGACTCACGCCAGCGGCTAGACAAGCTTACCGAAGAACAACAAGACAGTCAGAGAGGCATAGAATCGCTTCAACGTCCAGAACCAGAGGGCATATGATCAGTGAGGAAGAATAGCCAATAAACCCTAGATTGAGGATTTATCGGTATGCGTATGGCGCATGATTATATTCATCCGTCCAAGGGTGAGGTTCAATGAGAGTCATAATTGCCGGTGCAGGAGAGGTCGGCAGAGGGGTTGCCGCCGCACTCCGTCAAGAGCGTAGAAGCGTAGCTTTGATTGACCCTGACCCATCAGCGATAAACGAGTCCCAATACTTGGACTGCCTTTTGATAACAGGAAGTGCACTATCGAGAGATTCTCTGATGCGTGCGGGAATTAGTGATGCTGAAATCTTCATAATGGCTACTAATGATGATATGATCAACCTACTTGGGTGCTCATTCGCTAAGAAAGTCTACAGCGAACTCGTAGGGGAGAGGAACGCCACCGGACTCAGAACAATCGCCAATATCAATGACCCCGGGCTCGAGCACCCTTCTAGGGGCGCGGGCCCTCTCAGTGACTGGACTAGGGCAGACCACATTGTGAGTGCCGCCGATGAGATCGTCGGTCAACTAGCCGCTAGCCTTCTCGCTCCTTCAATAGATGAGATACTACCTCTCGGCGAGTCATCGTGGATAGCGTCTACTGAAGTTACAAATTCCTCGGCATTAATAGGGACCACTACAGGTGAAGTCGGCGGTATTTTTGCAGGAATGCCATCTATCTATTCAATAAAAAAGATCGATGAAAAAGGCTCACTTAGTAAGGGCGACGAAATAATCGAGTCTGGCGATATTCTAGTTTTCGTCTCTAACTCAACAGATCAGTTCGCCCAGATAACTAGAAGCGTCGGAAAGTCTGACCCCGATTTGAAAGAGAAGGCACAGATAGCTGTTTTCGGCGCCAGTCAGTTCGGAGTGAGGCTGTCAGATTACTACCTAAGAAGGGGTCACAGTGTCGTTGTCATTGAGCCAGAATTAGATTTGGCGAATGAACTAGTGGGATCTAGCGTGGGAAATAGTAAGAGGCTCGATGTAATCCATGGAGATCCCCAAGACGAGGATCTTCTCAGGGAGCTTGACATCCATAGCCATGACATCGCCGTTGCCGCTCTGGAGGACGACAACCTAAACATCGCTATTTCCATGAGGGCCAAGGACAAGGGCGTCTTGAGAACAGGCCTTGTCCTTGGAGACAGGGCACTTGTCGATGCAGTCCATAGGATTGGCTCGATTAACCCCGTAAGTAGGAGGCAAGTGGTCGTAACTGGTATACTAAAATCCATTCATATGAATGTCCCAGGAACATTCCAAGTGATACCGAACGTTCCAGAGGTAATATCAATTTCAGCCGAAGTAAAAGCAGAACAAGGCATAGAGGGATGGCCGATCTCAAAGGTTGAGTCCAAATTTGGAGCAAGAATAGCCATGATAGACAGAGAGGACTTTGACGGAAAGGTTTCCGTTCTCGATCCTAGCCAGGTGGAAACTATATTGCTAGGAGATAGGCTGTACATTCTTTTGCTAAAGGACGATTTGAAGAAGCTTGAGAAGACTCTTGGGAGCTAATCATGCGCTGGGACGTTGTCGGTTTTGTCTTAGGATGGACGATTAGACTAGTCGCCCTACCTCTTGCTTTGGTAGCCGCTTATAGTTGCTATTTGGATTCCGAGGGATATGAGTTCGCCGCTAGAACCTACCTGATCCCTCTTATCCTGGCCGCATTTGTAGGACAAAGCCTAGTTTCATTGGCCAAGGGGGCCGATACCGCTTCTAGACTGAGGGATCGTGAAGCATTCGCCTCTGTAGCTCTCGGATGGATTCCTGTTGTGGTTCTGGGGGCATTACCCTACTGGCTAGGAGGGGTCTTCTACGGGCCTGCCGAGCTTTCCATGGACACTGTCGCAGTAGCCGATGTCTTCTCAGGAGCCATTCACTCATGGTTCGAGTCAATGTCAGGTTTTACCACAACAGGATCCACTGTGATAGACCATTCGACAAGCCCCCTATGTGTAGAGGGAGCGGATTGTATCAGTTCCCAGCCACAGAGTCTGATACTCTGGAGGTCACTCACTCAGTGGCTTGGTGGAATGGGTGTGATAATGCTGGGACTTCTCATACTTTCTCAGGCCTTAGGAGGAGGCATGTCATTGGCAAGAGCCGAACTGACAGGCCCATCACTTTCCAGATTGGGCCCCTCGTTGCAGTCTACCGCAAGGAGGCTATGGTCAATTTATATCATACTCACAGTAATTGAGATGGCACTTCTCAGATTCATAGGTGAAATGAGCTTATTCGACTCTGTAAATTATGCCCTAACAACCCTCTCATCCGGTGGCTTTGGTACTACTGATGGAGGGGTTATGGCATTCAGCTCAGCCAGAATAGAGGTGATTCTCATGATCTTTATGGTTCTCACTTGCATCAACTTCAGCCTCCTTCATTTAATTCTCGCAGGGAGATCAAAGGAGGCATTCAAAGATGGTGAAGTCAGGAGCTACCTCTTCATCCTACTAGTTGCATGGGTGTCCATGGCTTTCAATATTTACAGCTCAGGCCCGCAAGATCTGGGCTTCTTAGAAACTATCAGGCACTCGATGTTCCAAGCTATTTCCATATCGAGTACTGGTTACTCCTCTGCAGATTTCGCTACTTGGCCTCTTTTCAGTCAGTTCGTATTGCTATTGTTGATGATCATAGGGGCAACAGCCGGCTCCACAGGAGGGGGCCTCAAAGTACTGAGAATAAGAATCGCTTTCGAACTTTCAAAAAGAGAGATATTGAAGATTATCCAGCCTAGGAAGGTAGTAGCGATAAGATTCAATGATGAGGTCATCGACGAGAAGAGGATATGGACCGTTTTGGGAATGCTAAGTTCTTGGACAGTTCTTGTTACTGCATCCATACTAGTATTCTCTCTATTGGAGCCATCCTTGGATATGACTGACGTTCTCTCCGTTTCCCTTTCTCTCCTTGGTAATACCGGGCCAGCGCTAGGCGCATTTGGGCCCACTGCGACATGGGCGGCACTAGGCGAGCCATCATTGGTAGTGGCATCACTATTGATGTGGCTAGGGAGGCTAGAGCTACTGACCGTGTTGGTGCTGCTGCATCCCAAGACCTGGAGAAGTGACATCTAGCTAGAATGAGTCAAGTGTGAATTGCTTATCGCTACTCTCTGAATTTTCATTATCAACATTATTTTCGAGGGGCAGCTCAGGCAGTGGCTCTGACAATTTCTCTTGCTCCTCGTATTTGTTGATAATCGACTTTCCCTTTCTACTAGTCTTAGCTATGCCATGTAGCGACAGATGCTCTTCTACTGCAAGCCCCATTCTCTTAGAGATACTGAAGTCATCAGGCTCTCCTCCCAGGGACTCATCATGTACAGCCAGCAAAAGTGGCCACAATTCTTCTCTGAATGATGACTTACTTGTAGAAACATTCTCTGACATAGTGGAGACGACATTGACGCTCCTCCAAGACTCTGCACCTCTTCTAAGAAAGTCTGGGTAACCAAGATAGGGGTCAGATGTGATTGGAGACTGGGAAACCGCAGCTTGCGAGGTTAGGGCAGATCCCCAATACCAAGATCTGAATGCACGATTCGTGAACTTGGTAGCCAGGGACCTGTCAGCCATCTCCATAGCCGCGCTAATCGAAGCAAGGCCCGCCGAATCAAATACAGATTGGTTGTTCCAAGAGAACCAAGCTAGCATCTGATCCGGATCTTTGTCACTATTTCTGAGAATTTCGGACGCTTTAGAACCATCGCTGCTAGAGTATATCTCTTTCATGGCTCTGAATACATCAATCTGCGAATCTCTTTCAGAAACGTCCCTCAGTCCTCTAATATGTCCTAAGTTGACATGCCCATCTACTAGCGAAGAAACCGCTTGTAGGTCTCTCGCTAGAGCCCGGAGGTCCCCCGGATTGCCAGAAATTAACTCTTCTAAAGCCCCTGGATCGATTGATAGGTCCTCTCCATCAAGAATCCTGTAGGCAATTTTCCGCATATCTCCATTATTCGCCCTCTTGAATTGTACCATATCGGCCAATCTAAGGACCCTGTCTCTGTTCATTCTCCAGGCCCTCCCGCCCCCCCAGAGGCGCATTGGATCATTACAGGTCATGATTACCGGTTGCATTGAGACCTTCAGGAGATGCATCAACTCTGCCTTACCGCCTGAGTCTCCGGAGATGCTCTTTGACTCGTCTTCGGAGGAGATTGACTTGCCAATCCTGTCTTCTGAGACCTTAGAAAAACCACCTGCCAGATGATCCACTTCGTCCAGGAGAATTATTGTCTTCCCATCCGGTTTCGAATCGCCTGAGAACATGTCTAGGGAGACATGTTGGGACCCTCTTGTCGCGGCCTTTCTTATTGAGGCCGCATTCCTTTCCTCAGAGGCATTGAGCTCGATTATTGCCCATCCCATCTCCTTGGCCACAGCCTTGGCGATCGTTGTTTTTCCCACTCCGGGTGGCCCAGAAAGTAACACCCCTCTTTTTTTAGGAATTTTTCCCATTGACCAAGTATCCAGCCATTGCCTGATGGATCTTATCTGTGACTCGTTCCCTTCCATCTCCCTGATGCTGGTCGGCCGATACTTCTCAGCCCAATCATCACTCTCTTGCGCCACTGACACATCCATCCGTCTAACTGGGACTCCATGAAGATTGGGAGTCAGAAAAGAGACGATATATCCCCACTTTCTATGTGACTAATCAACTTCTCAGTCCCGACTCGAATCTGTTGTTGATTATCCCTGTTCCTTATGGTGACAGTTCCATCGACCAAGCTAGAGTGGTCAACGGTAACGGCCCATGGGACTCCAATCTCATCAGCTCTGGCATATCTTTTTCCAATGGATCCAGTAGAGTCAAGATTGACTTGAACTCCTCTTATGGATAATATTTCGGAAAGTAGGGAGTTAGCCAGTTCGTCCATACCGTCCTTGTCAAAAAGGGGCAGAATAGAGAGGTCATAAGGGCAAACTCTCTCATTCAGCCTAAGAGTAACATAATCCTCGGAGTCTTTGCCATCCTCAGTAAACGCATGATCGAGAACATGCCAGATTATCCTGTCTATGCCGAAGGCAGGTTCGATTACATGAGGTGTGAACCACTCTCCATGAACATTCCCTTCTTCCTTCTTCAACGTAACCATCTCGGACGTGATCTCAACTTCTGAACCATCTTCTAGTGCTAGCTTGAAGGGCGTAGGGGGCGGAGTCCCTTCCAATCCACTGATTGCCGATGCCACTTCTCCTGCCTTCTGCCTAAATATTGGTCCAATTACAGATCCATTAGGAGACAGAACTTCCTTCGAAACCTTGCGTGGAGATTCAAACTGCCTCCATGCCCGCAAGAGGTTAGTCCCAGAATATGCCTCATGAGATTCTAGGTCATGACATGTTCTGTTCGCAATACCAACACACTCTATCCAACCATACTCTCCATGAATTTCGCAATCCCAGCAATCCGATGCATAGTGGGCCATCTCCGATCCAGCGTGTTGCCTGAATCTAATCCTCTCTCCATCAATACCAATTTTGACAAGAAATTCATATGTCCTCGCTAGAAATGAGGCAACTGTCGGATGCTTAACAATCCCATCATTCAGAGCACTCTGGATAGAGATTCTATGATTTCCTGGACTTTCTCCTTCTGGGTCTGAGATCATCTCCACTATTTCGCCATGAGTTTGATCCAGGCCACTCTTGCCAGGTGGGTTTTCAGGATCAATAAAGTACTCTAGCTCTGCCATATTGAACTCCCTTAGCCTAATCATTCCCTGCCTAGGGCTGATTTCATTCCTGTATCCCCTGCCAGTTTGAACCGCCCCGAATGGCAGCTTCTGCTTGAAATGCCGGTATAGTGAAGGATAAAGCATGAACATCCCCTGTGCTGTTTCAGGCCTCATGTAAGCTTCCCTGCCGCCGCCCATGGCGCCAATAGTAGTGGGGAACATCAGATTCATCGGCCTTGCTTCAGCCCACTCAGGGTCATCACAATTAGGGCAAGGTATATTGTTAGACGAAATAATAGAGTCTAGCTCCCCCCCATCAAGGGAGTCTGGGTTTTCATGCATACCCTCGATTAAGTGATCACTTCTAAATGCTGAATCGCATGTCCTACATTCGGACATGTAATCATTAAATTCTCCTACATGGCCACTGGCGACCAAGACCGACTTCGGAGTAATAGTGGGGGAATCAATCTCTACTATGTCTCCCTCAGAAGTCCAATGATCTATCCAACACTCCACCACCTTGCGTTTGATTGTAGCCCCCACCGGGCCATAATCCACTAATCCTGCAACTCCCCCATATATCTCAAAGGAAGGGAAAACTATGCCACGCCTCCTCATCATTGACGTGAGTCTATCCAGCCTCCTTGATTCGGGCATTGTATCTCCGACCCACCCACCCATCTTTCAAGCCATCCTTGAGAAATGCCTGTTGATGCATAGACCGTAGGGTTATTCGTAATGCCATCAACGTCCATTAATGAGGTTCTTAGAGAAGCATTGATGTACTCATAGGAAGCCGAACCGAGTGATAGGTGCAGCAAAAAATGCCTGAAATTGAGTACGTACATGATAGGATGGAGACAGAAGAGCTCCTAGAGAGGCTATGCCCACCAGTCAGAAATTGGTTCATGGACAAGTTTCCAGACTTCACAGAGCCACAGAAGGTTGCAATTCCAAGGATTCTCAATGGGGAACATCTTCTACTTTGTTCCCCCACAGGATCGGGAAAAACCCTAACGGCTTTCCTCACCATCATAGATGACTTAGTTCGTGGCTCTCTGGATGGGACACTACCAGATTCGGTCCAATGCGTATATATCTCCCCGATCAAGGCACTTGCTAATGATATTGAGAAGAATCTGCTTGGTCCCCTGGGGGAAATAAAAGAGAGGTATCTTCCAAGCAGGGCCAAGGAAATCAAGGTTGGACTCAGGACGGGAGACACCCCTCAGAGTGAAAGACAAAAAATGCTCAGAAAACCCCCTCATATACTGATAACAACGCCTGAGTCGCTAGGATTGGGACTAGCTTCGAAGAGATTCAGGCCAATTTTAGATCAAATGAAATGGTTCATAATTGACGAAATGCACTCATTGGTCCCAACGAAGAGAGGTACTCACCTCTCACTCAGTATGGCATTGATGGATACTGTGGTCTCTTCCGATGTTCAGAGAATTGGAATTAGTGCTACCATGGAGCCTTTAGATGCGGTAGCTGAGTTTCTAGTTGCTAGCGACTCAAGGGAGACCGATGCAAAGCCACAAAAGGTCGCCATCGCAAAAATCTCAGGAGACAGGGAGCTTGATTTGGACATAATTCTCCCGACACCTAGATTCAGCTCTATTCCCGTTAAGGAAATATTGGACCATAACGTAGACAGAATCAAAGAATTAGCCGAGGCTCACACCACGACATTGGTTTTCGTGAATACGAGGAACATGACCGAGACCGTAGTACAGAGGCTGAAGATATCTGGGATGGAGGGTGTCGAGGGGCACCATGGTTCCATGGATAAGGCCATCAGACTAGATGTAGAGAGCAAACTCAAGAACGGATTACTAAGATGCGTCGTTTCATCATCTAGCCTAGAGATGGGCATAGATATAGGATCCGTGGACTTGGTTATTCAAGTCGGCTCACCGGGGTCAATTGCCACTGCTCTTCAGAGAATTGGCAGGGCCGGGCACCAGGTAGGTGGCTTACCCAGGGCCAGATTCCTCCCAACTTCTCCTCATGACCTGATGGAACTCGTAGCATTACAAATGGCAATACTCGAGGGAGAAATGGATTTGCTAAAATTCCCTCAGAATTCACTCGATGTACTCGCACAATTCCTAATCGGACTAACTATAATCAAGGAATGGGATATAGATGATGCCTACGCTCTTGTGACATCCTCTTGGCCATACAAATCACTTCCTTATGATGACTACATAGAAGTCCTGGATATGCTGGATGAAGAAAGGAGGGTTTGGCTTGACTGGGAAGACAATAGATTCGGAAAGCGTGGATTCGCACAAATGATTTACTACACCAATATTGGCACAATCGCACCAGATAACAGCTACTTAGTCTTCACAGGGGACGGAACACTAGTCGGTCAGCTTTCTTCATCTTTCGTTTCAAGTCTGAGAAACGGAGACGTATTCCTATTGGGGGGCTCTACTTACAGAGTCGCTAGTATCAGGGGAACCAGAGTAAATGTTACTCCTGCTACGGGATACAGGCCTACAATTCCATCGTGGACGGGCGAGGCTAACAGCCGTACACATGAGCTCAGCCAAGCGGTCCTGAGGCTATTGAGTAAGATTTCTGTAGGCGCTCGAATGGGTACTGATTATGAGCCAATCTTGACAGAAGCATTACAGCTCAATAGACCAGTAGCCCTGGCATTAAAACAATTCTTAGACGAGCACGTGGCTACTACCTTCCAGGTTCCTTCAAACGACAGGATACTCATTGAGCAGGTGGAATCCCCCCTGCCGACTTATGTTGTGACTACATGCAGGGGGAGGGCTTTCAATCTCGCTCTAGGATACCTCTTCGCCGGGATTGCATCCAAAGAAAACATAATCGTTCACGAGCTCTCGTTCGATGAGAACGGATTCATGGCAAAATTGAGTCATGAGGTTGAGATCTCCAAAATTCCAGAAGTTTTCAGAAATGACACTAGTGAGGAAATACTCCAGAGATATATGATGGATTCACAACTGTTCTCAAAGAGATTTAGGGAAGTTTCATCCAGAAGCATGCTGAACCCTAGGAGAATAGGTGCTGAGGAAGTAAGCCCCAAGCAATTCCAACAGAAGGGAGAAGCCATAATGACAAAGCATCGTCAAATGGATGGTTCAGTGATAATTAGAGAGGCGATGAGTGAGATTCTCAATGGCGATTTGGATATGGAGCAATTACGTAACTTCATTTCTAGGATGGATAGCGAGGATGTCAGAATTGTACACAGGCGAGTGAAAATGCCCTCGCCTCTCGGAATGACCCTATTCATGTCTGCATTCGAAGATCTTCTCAGTCTCAGAACTAGAGCTTACCTAATCAAAGACGTAGATCCGGAGATTCTCAGACGCCTATTGGGGGCCAGGTCACTAGCCACCGATCTCGACAAGCAGATGATATCTGAATACTATCAGTCAAAGGTAGCTACTCCAAAGAATGCTATTGATCTCCTCAGACTGATGGACATGGGAGGAGGCCTAGAGCGCGGCCTCACTAATCCGCTCTACAACTCTAAACTGAGCGAAATAGATATCCCAGTGATTAGGGAATGGGTACATGAATTAGCTGAAAGGGGATTAATTACCAAGGTCAGGAATACAAATCACGAGCAAATCGACGATAAGTGGTTCTCTATGAGGATGGCAGGAGTTCATGGGACTCTTGGCTGTCTTGCTGTTGCCGGAGCGTCAGAGATGGAAGATCTACGCGCCCTGTATACTGGAGGTTTGAACTATGAGATTGCGGAGGGCTTCACTGGGGCAACCCCTGAAAAGTGGGTTTCTTCGAGTCTTTCAGACCCATTGGACTGTCTCAGACTGAAGCTACTGGACATGCTTGGCTCCGAAGGCCCCCAGACCCTGGATCAACTCAGCGATAGACTACCTTTCCCTCTCGGTCAAGTAGAATCAGTTCTTCAGGAATTAGAGATGAGGAACTTAGTCTCGATAGGTTTCTTCACTCAAACAGACGAGGGGGAGTTTATTCTCAGGGTCGACGAATACCGAATAACAGGGGGCAGTGTCGAGGTAGTGGACTATCGTACACTTCAGACACTTCTTCTTCAGAAATCCTTCACGGAGTTCTCAGAACCTTCTGAGGCGATCAAATCACTAGCCCTGATTCAGAGACGGGATGAACTACTTCACAGAGTCAAGAACTTCAGATTCAGAGATTGGAAGGACTTCAAACATGACTCAGACGTCTATAATGGCAGACTACTCCATAACCGAGTCGGGTACACAACTCTTGATCAGATACCAATGCTTCTGGGACTTCGTTCAGAGCCTTGGATTGGTTCCCTAGAAGAAGAAATACTGGAGAAAATACCCGAAGAAGGAATAACAAGGACGGAACTTCTTTCAGAATATCCGAGAGGCAAGGAAAATCAACACATTCAGAAGAGCATCAAGAGGGCGATTTCCAACTTAGAGCGCCAACTAGTCGTCGCCAAGCAGTACTTGGATGTCCCCAATAGAAAGAGGTCAATAGCCCTCTTCAGGAGAATTCATGGTGTTGTCAAACCACTTGACTTCCCAGAAGCCCTGGCTCAATTAATATCAAAAATAGGGCCAGTTAGACTGCATACGCTCAGATTCTTCGTCAGTAGGCCCGTGGAAGAACTAGCCGAGGTTCTTAGGGAATTGGAAACTGAAGGTACAATCTGCAGGGTCGTGGCTCTTCAACCGGACCCTACTGATTACTACTCGTCCCATGGGGACGCGGAGAAGCTACTCTCTCCGCTATCCGAGGACAGGAAGATGCGTATTCTAGCACAATCTGATCCATTTTGCAGTCGATTCATCCAAGAAGTAAGGATGATACTGAAACAGGGTTGGTACCATCCCGTCTTCAAAGGAGTAGACCCAATTGGCAGAATCCTGATGTTCGTAGTCAATGACTATCTGGAGATTAAGGATGTGAATATCCCTCATTCGTACTTGGATGAGTTCAAGGAGACATTCAACGAGCTTCTGGATAACTATCGTGACAGATTAGTAGACGTATCTGTAATGCACTCTTTCAATGGCGTTCCCGTTCACGACTGTGACGATAATATCCAAGGAATCCTATCAGAGCTCGGCTTCATATCGATGGGAGACGGAGAGAGATATATTCGAGGAGGAATCGTAGAGCCAAGACCGAGAAATGAGGTTAACAGACTTCTATTCCATACACATAACATACATCAAATAAGCAGATGGGAGAACGAGACCTATGCTCTGAAGGAGATTGATGAGCTGAGGGACGACTTCGCACTGAGAGGCCGATGTGAAATGTTCAGAGTTGATCTACAGTCAATGGCAGCGACAGAACAACTCCACCAGGGTACTAATCTGAGGGGGCACCAAGTATGGGCCAGACTACCACACTTCCAAAGGCTTCTTGCAATCAGAAACGCCCCTGCAAATGAAGATGACTTCGGCGTCTTGGAATTCTTCAGGAACCACAACGACCCCTCAGTGTTCATGGAGAGGCTAGCCATGCGGAGAGCCGAATTCAGAAAGCTTATCTCGCCCCTAGTTAGAAGTGGTCATCTAGTCCAAGACTACAGAGGAGGATTCAAGACTGTCGAGGCGCTCAAGAGTTCCGATTTATGGTCCATAAAAAGGCAATACCTAAGGGAACTAGTGGAGGAATACCCGGTAATTTCGATGAAGCAACTGGAGAGGCTAGCAGGTACGCCATTCTCTCCCGAAGAGATTAGTGACGTTCTTCATGAATTCGAAGAGGATGAGACGCTGATCAAAGGATTCCTCGTGGATGATCAGCAAGATATTAGCTGGGGAAGGAAGGAAATATTAGATTCCAAAGCAATTCCAAAAACCAGGGATTTGGTAATACCACCTTCGGATCCGCTGATTCACTACTTTGGAGGAATTCTCAGGGAAAGATTTGGATTTGGCTCAGCATACCTAGTTTTCCACAAGGAAGAGCCCATAGCTGCGTTCAAGGCTAATACTAGAAACTCTACAATTGATGTTACGGACTTCGTAGGCGATTCAGAGCTCGAGAAGGAGGCCCTCAGAGTAATGAAGGAATTTGCATGGGAGCATCAAATGCCCCTGACTGGCGATCTGTATGAGAAATTAAGATCAAGATGACCCAGTGCTAGTTTTGGTGAATATCTTGGTAACCGGCTTAGAGATTCTTACAATGTGCCGATGCAACTCAGGGAGAAGATCGAAAAGTGCTGTAGCCAGTAGGAACATTGCGAACAGACTAGCCGCCTTGGCAACATAACTATGCGTGAAATCAAACATATCGATATCAGATCCGGGAAATAGCGACCAGCTTGAATAAGTATCACTAAGCCACACAATTCCGGCATTTCTGAATACATTGAGTACATGTATTGTAGGCAATGCAATCAGTAGCCCTCTGGTCTTACGCCTCCAAGAAACCCCTCTCAGTGCTACAATCGCTCCTACAAATATAATCATTGATTGCAAAGCTGAGCACGCCAGTATGAAACTAACACTTACTGGAGTCCCATCCGAGTAATTGAAGGGGGCAAAAAATCCCTTGTCACCAAGAGGTTCTGTCAGAAAATATCTGCTACCCTCCCATTGGGAAGCCGCGACCACCCCCCCAGGCAGATCAACCATTATTTCCCCAACTTCAAACGACCCCAAGCCACAGAATTCCAATAACCACTCCGTACTATGCGCGGTCATCTCTACAAACTGCATATTCAGAACGGGTATGCTGTAAACAGCATAGTATGGAATCACCGACCAAGCTACCGCTCCTCTGAGCCATATTAGGGACTCGTTCTCAAGCTCCCAGTTCTTTACCTCCCATATCCCTAGTGCGATGCCAGCTGGAAGCGCCCCAGCCGTCATCAGGACTAGTAACGGATCCTCGATCTCTACGAAGTACCCTGATTGCATGTAGAAAAATAGCCCAAGTAACGACCATCCAAGCGCCGCAGAGTAAGCAGCTAGGGAGGAATCTCCCCGATGGAACGAGAATCCAAGGGATAATGCGCCAACCCAGCAGAAAGATAGCCAGAGCGAGAATTCTGGCACTCCCACAGCGCCCGCGAAGCCACCCACTAAGGCCACGATTGGGTCTTCCATGGTGTTAACGAGCCATCAACCCGTAAATATGATGCCCTCAACCGATAGCCGGGTAATCACATGGCTAGCGACTTCGCCGAGTTTACAAACAACTATCTGGACGATCTGAAGAAGACTCTGGAAAATTTGCCAATTGCAGATATTTCGAAGCTTTATTCGATGGTATTGAAGGCTTCCAATGAAGGAGCAACAGTTCATTTCATAGGAAACGGAGGAAGCGCCGCCACTCCTTCTCATAGTGCCGGTGATTGGTCGAAGGAACTGGGTCTGAAGACCATGTCCCACACTGACAATACGTCTTCTTTCTCTGCATGGGCAAACGATGAGGGCTATTCACAAGTATTCGTAGGACAGCTTTCTACATTCGCGGAGAGTGGCGATTTACTCATAGCATATTCCGGCTCAGGAAATTCTGAGAATGTAATCAACGGTGTAGCCTATGCCAGAGAAGTCGGGTGTACAACTGTAGCAATTACTGGTAACTATAATGGAATGGGAGGGGGAAAAATAGTAAATTTAGTAGATTTGGCTATTGTAGTTCCCAGTACTTCAATGGAAAGAATCGAGGACGTTCAATTGGTGATTAACCATATCATCAAAGAGGCCGTAAAATCAAACCGTGAGTAGTGATAATATGTTCCCACCGATGAGGGATAGGGAAAGTCTGCACTCTCCATTAAAATTGCAACCATTGCCGATAAAAGGGGATTGGCAAGGTAAGATAGCATATCTGGACAGGGACGGAGTCATAATCAGGGGGTTTGAAGACTACGTCAACTCTCCAGACGAGGTCGAAGTGCTAAATGGGGCGCCCAAGGCAATCGGAGATCTGAGAAGACAAGGATTTAGGATATGTATTGTCACAAACCAGTCTCCCGTAGGCAGGGGAATCTGGACTAGGGACAATCTCGCTCTAATACATGACAGGGTACGCTCAGAGATATCATCAGCAGATAATGATGCTATCCTAGATTTGACCTTACATAGCCCCTACGCACCATGGCACAACTCATGGGCTAGGAAGCCCAATCCAGGTATGCTTGAAGCGGGCAGACAGATAATTGATGCCGCTGAATCGGGAATTATACTAGCCGAGGGAGACATAAAATTTGGAGAAGATTGGAATCCCCGTCCCTCCGAATCATCCTCTGTCATGGTCGGCGACAGGAACGTAGACATGGAAGCCGCAAAATCCCACGGCGTTAGGGGATTTAGATGTCATCCAGATAAGGGATTGAGTGATGTAATCACTGAAATACTGGTGAGTAGAAAATGAAAAAAGAATCCATGGTCGTCAGAATAGGCCTAGATGACACCGATCACCCAGATTCAGGATGCACAACTTATTCATTCGACTCGTTGCTGAAGGAGCTATCAAAAATCGAAGGAGTTATTGTCCGAGAAAGAATGCTCGTACGTCTCTGGCCATACGCAGCGAGGAGAACTAGGGGCAATGGCGCTTTATCGGCTAGATTAGATATTCCCAGCACCTCAAAAGAGGAGTTCATGTTCACATGCTCCGCATGGTTCGACGAGCTTATGTCAGACATTTCCAATCTTCCCGATGATCAAAACTCACCATCTCCCGCTCTCTTGATTTCTTTCGGAAAGGTGCCTGAGAAATGGTATTGGGAAGCAGTCAGGGGCCAAGTTAGACTCGAACACAGAGAAGAAGAAGTAACAGCCTCTGGAATCACAGTACTATCTCATCCCAACAAATGGGGAATTATAGGGGCAAGTGCTGCGATCTCTTGGAGACCTCCAAGAAATCACTCATGGGAGCTCGTCGCATGGAGAAAGACAGAACTAATCGGCTCAAAAAGAATAGTTTCCAAGAACTCTGTGATGAAGCTGTCTGAATTATTCCCTGACACATTCCTGAATAGAGATCCAACTGTCGATAAGGGAATTATCGCTCCTAGGACTCCTTGTCCAGTGCTTTACGGCATACGGGGAGCGAATCAAGAAGCAATCGAAGCTGCTCATTCATGGTTGCAAGATATTGCCTCTAATGAGAAGTGTGATTTATGGGCGTCCCACTTGTCCAACCAACTCTCCGACGATCACCTTTCCGGACCATCAAGAGGCACAGTAATTTCTGAACCTAGTGTGACAAAGGGGGCCCACGCCAGCCTAAGGGTAATTTCAGAAGGGTCCGGGGAGACCCTGGTTGCCTTCAGTGAAGGAGGGCCTGTAAATAGACTCCTTAGACAACTCTCTCCAGGCGATTTAGTTTCTTGGATGGGCCTTAGGTCGCCAGACGAATCAATTCACCTTGAAAAATTGAAGATAGTCTCAGCGTCCCCTAGAATCACTTCTAGGCCGACATGTTGTGGGAAGACTATGAGAAGTAAGGGGAGAAATCAAGATCTCTCATGCGATAAATGTAAGAGAAAAACCCCAAAATATTGGCTTTCGGAAGAATGGTCGCCCGATGTCACTATTACCTTCGACGGTTGGACTCAGCCGCCCCCATCTCAAAGAAGGCATCTTTCAATGCCATTGGAACATGGTATTCCAGCTTAGGTGGGTATTTATCTGATATTATTGTCAGACAGACATGGACACTGAAGTAGTAATCCAGACGGTCCTCATAGCAACTGCAATTATTCTACTATATTTCTTAGTTCGTAATATCACATCATATTCTAAAATTGAGAAGCCCAAATATTCAGGATTAGCCAGATCCCCGGAGGAACTCTACCTTCCATCAGATGAGGCCATATCAGAGATGGAAGAACTAATCTCTAAGCTCAACTAACTATTTCCTCAAGCCCCTTAGAAGTCATCCTGGCTAGCTTCTCATTGCCCTCCCATGAAATACTCCTTAATCCCTGCTTAATATGATGCTTAAGCAGCAAAACCGTCACATATGAATCTTTGATACTACTGCCTCCCCTCGTCAGCCAAACATTGTCAGAAGACCCCGAAGCATCTTCGTATGAAGAGGAGGTAATTATGATATTTGTACTCTGGATTAACATCGACAGCTTCTTTGCAGCCGAGACGTCCTGCTTCTTTGCCCTGCCGTGATTTTCGCACCAATCGTCCACAATCACAATATCCCTTCTTCCAAAGTCCCCTGCCTTTTTGATTATGATATCTAATTCTCCCGCTAGGCTTGACGAGAAATTTAAAATCGAAATTCTTCCAAGTCCGGATTGATCAATTTTATAGAGAATTTCTCTGAATCTATCTGCATCAGGAATATTTCTGCAGGCCCAGATTACCCTTCCGCCATTGAGTATTATATCAGATGCGATGCCAAGACAAAGAGTCGTTTTGCCCGCTCCGGGTGACGCGGAAACATGCATTGCCCGTCCCTCAAAGTCAATCATGAACAACCGTATGTGACATAGTCAAAGAGGATTACTGAGGTATTTTTCAGAGAAATATAATCAATCTCCTTCCTCGTCAGGTATCCGAGAGTCCCATGAATGAGCGAATACCCAGGCGAGAGGCGCCCGATTTCCGAGACTCTGAAGACGGCCTAATATCCTCAATAATAGAAGACGGCTTCCTTAACGTTGCCCTCGATGATGCCAATCAGTACGGCCCACATGCAATGATTGTGTTGCTTGGAATCGTCTCAGTCATAACAGGGTCTGTCCTTGGTTTGGCCATGATTGATCCAATGCTCTCTGCAGGGGCCATCGCATTACTGCTTGTAGCATCTATATTGCAATCGAGGTTCAGATTATTGGGTGACTAATCTATCGCCCAGCATAAAAAGATGCATTTTCCTAAATGAGTTTCCGCGCAATAGAAACCGCGTTGTCTACGATTTCCCCCGAAACACCTAGATGACTCTCAGGAGAGAATAGATAATCCAACTCTTCTCCGTCGAAGACAGAATTAATTTCTTCATTCTCCGAACACACGTCCTTCAGATGCGCCCCCGATTTCAATGCCTCCATTGAGCAACCTCTGAGGACCTCATGCGCCTCGTCCCTAGGCATTCCACTATCCACTAATGACAACATGACCTTCTCAGCCATTACTAGTCCCTTCTGTGAGTCAATATTATGCATCATCCTATCTCTGTCTACTACTAGCCTTGACATTACCCTATCGCATTTCGCAATGATATCATCAAGCAAAATCATGGAATGAGAAAGTGTGAATCTTTCGGATGAGGAGTTTGCGAGATCCCTTTCATGCCAAAGTAGAGCATTCTCATAGGATGGTATTATCATTGATCTGACGATTCGAGCCAGTCCACATGCATTCTCAGCTGTAATTGGATTCCTTTTGTGAGCCATGGTCGAAGATCCAACCTGCTTTTCTACATCAAATGCCTCAGCAACCTCAGCAATCTCGCTTCTTTGGAGGTTCCTGACCTCTTGGAGTATCTTTTCAACCGTAGTCGATACGTTAGCCATCCATCCTACCCACTCAATGTAGCGATCCCTTCCAACGACCTGTGTAGTAGCTACTGGAACTTCTAGGCCTAACTCTCCTAGGATAAGACTCTGCAATTCCAGAGCATTCTCCCCTTGGGCTGCCCCGGTTCCAACCGCTCCCAAGAACTTGCCAACGATTATTCTCGACTTCATCGACTCAAGCCTCTCCAAGTGCCTCCTGAACTCATCCACCCATACTGCAACTTTGATTCCGAAGGTTATTGGTACAGCGGCCTGACCATGAGTTCTCCCTATCATAATAGTGTCCCTTTCCCTCACAGCTATATCGCACAGCGTACCCATGAGAGATTTCAATGAGGATAGTTGCAAATCTACGCTATCTTTTATCTGCAAGGCAACTGCAGAGTCAACTATGTCATTACTGGTCGCACCTAGGTGAATGCACCAACCTGCTTCTCCTGCAGCCTCAGCCATAGCCTTGGTAAGTGCCATGATATCATGTTTGGTCTCAGCCTCTATTTCCTCTACCCTGTCGGCAGTGACTATTCCGGGATCGGATATATCTGCAACGATATCGTAGTGCTCAGCACTAACTCTGCCCATCTTACAATGAGCCCATACAAGTGCCCTCTCGACTTCCAATTGCCTAGAATGACGTCCCTCTCTCGACCAAATAGCTTTGGCCTCTTCTCGTCCATATCTGTAGTCTAGAGGTGAAACCGACACTGTATCCCCAAACACGCGACTGGCACCTCCGGTTTGAGTCTAGCGATTAGAAGACAAACGCCCCGAGGAGATATTCCAGCTCCCCCTGTCCCTTTCCCAAGACATTTCCCCTTCCAGAACAATCCTTCTTTTCATATGCGGAGAGTCAAGAACTAGAGTTTCATATTCCCCGCCCTCGCCATCTGCATTGAATCTAAATTCAGATGAAACGCCAATCAGCTCTTCCACCTCTGAAAATCCTAATTTTCTACCTAGCCACTTACTATCGAGGCCATCCGACGAGACGGAGGAAAGCCTGACATCGAAACCGTGACTTGGCAATGATCTGATGTGATCATCAGGGTCATGGTGCCATAACGGAGAGAACGATTTGATTCCTAGACGAGAGCACATTCTCTCGATCCTTGTTCTCTGATAGTCAGATCTGAGCGCACCTGAGACCAGGGCGTCAATTTCTAGCTTACCTTCATGCAATACTATGCCTTCACTGTCCCAATTATCTGGCCAGAATGACATGAAATCTTTTGCAGGCTCTGTTTCGCCAGATAACCCCCTCTGTAAATCTAGCACTTCCTCTTCTTCAATGCCATCACTGATAATCGGAAGCCATGGAATTTCGGAGGAAGCTGACTGAAGGCCTGCTACACAGACTCCTCCCGTCTGAAACATCATCGAATCGTCCCCAGTGACACAAAGAGTCACTAATGCTCTAACATCCCAACCTCTCATTATTGACCACCAAGTGGCATATGTCGAGTCCTTCCCTCCAGAGCACAACACAGCTACACGCATGCATCCACGAACCAACCATTCCGCTTGAATGCAACGAAGGAAGACGTTCTTTGCAACCAACCTTGATAAGAGGCCGTTGATGCATGAGTGTTGATTACGATGCAACCGAGCGGACGCGGATACGATTCTTCAGTAGGAACTTTCTCACCAGATGGACGACTTCACCAAGTTGAGTATGCTCGTGAATCGGTGAAGAGAGGGTCTACCACCGTGGGGGTAAAATTCAGAGACGGGGTCATACTGATAGTAGCTAAGAGAATACCTAGCAAGTTAGTAATCCCAGAGTCAATAGAGAAAATGTACAAGATTGACGATCATATCGGAATTACAACTTCTGGTTTGGTTGCCGATGCAAGACAATTGGTCGATAGGGCCAGGGTGCAATGCCAAATTAATAAGATGACATATGGAGACTCCATCGATGTGACGACCTTAGTCAAGAAAATGTGTGACTACAAGCAGTCATTCACACAGTACGGGGGCGCCAGGCCTTTCGGTACTGCATTGTTGATAGCAGGGGTCGATTCTGAGGGACCACATCTTTACGAAACAGATCCTTCTGGAGCGTATGGCTCATATCAGGCCGGAGCTATTGGAAGCGGTCGAAGTGAGGTTATTTCCTACTTCGAGGATAAATGGAAGTCAGGAATGACCGAAAATGCGGCCATCAAAATTGGATTAGAGGCACTTTCACGGACCTTTGAAGATGGGCTATCGGAGGAATCTGTAGAAATCTGCGTTATCAACTCCGAGGGATACAGAGAACTCGCCGCTCCAGAACTGGAGAAGCACATTTCAAAACTCTAGAAATGCAAATAACTCCACTATGTCCTTATGCTTGTAGCATCTACGACTTACATGGTTAGTCTTGATGATGCAGTAATTGCTAGACTCGAAAAGGGCGGTTCAAGATATGAGATTCTGGTGGATCCGGATCTAGTAGATACATGGAAAGAAGATCCTTCATCTGTGGATTTGGATGAACTTCTGGCGGTCAATGAGGTTTGGACGGACTCAAGAAACGGTGAGAGGCCCACATCCGATGCTCTGGAAAGCGTTTTCGGAAGTAACGACCTACAACACTGTGTAGAAATTATTTTGAGAAAGGGGTCTATCCAACTAACAACCGCCCAGAGAAAGAAAATGGTCGAAGAGAAGAAACTTCAGATCATAAACGAGATAGCGACCACTGCTACCGATCCCAAAACTAGGATGCCACATCCCAGAACTAGGATAGAGAACGCTCTTGAAGAGGCTCGCTTCTCTGTCGACCCGTTCAAATCCCTCGAGAGTCAGGTTTCAGATGCGGTAAAGGTACTGAAGCCACTAATTCCCCTCCAATTCATCACCATGCGCCTAGCTTTCAAGATTCCCGGGTCCTCATACGGGGCTGTCAATCAAATCCTTCGAGACCTAGTAACACGTCAAGAATGGCTCACTGATGGGACGTGGGCCTGTGTGGTAGAGGTCCCGGGTGGGATGAAGAATGATCTAATCAGTAAAGTCGCAAGTAGGGCATCAGAGGCTGAAGTCAAGGAGCTTGACTGACTTCCCACCGTAGGTGTCGACATCAACGGTTATGAATAGTAGGCCGGTCGGGCAGCCCGATAACATGAGTATTGAGAGCAGCGCGGACGGACCGCGAGACACACGACGCACCCTCGTCGTCGTACCAGGGGAGGACCTTGGATCATCAGAGGGGATTGAAGCTGGACATGGCGTTTTAGTCGTCGGTGACAGAGTCATTTCAACGAAACAAGGAAGAATGAGCAGAAAGGGAAACACAATTTCAGTTAGTCCACTGCACACGAGATACATGCCCAGGCCAGGAGATCTGGTAATAGGGCATATAGAGGGATGCACGAACAATATATGGTTTGTAGACATAGGTGCCCCATTCAACTCAATACTCCCAATGAGCCTCGGGCCAGCCAAGGTCGAGTTCGGAGGAACCAGGAAAATTCTAGACATAGGCGACTCCATTCTATGCAGGGTCCAAGAGGTCGAAGAGACTCACCAAAGCGTTGTGACAATGAAGGGAATGGGACTCAGAAAGATCCGCTCAGGCGCTTTGGATGAATTAGATCCGCATCTCTTAGGCAAGCTCATAGGCAAAGGAGGCGCCTTCCTTAGGGAAATGAAGATGCAGACAGACTGCAGGATAGTCGTTGCTGACAATGGGCGTCTCTGGATTGATGGGGAGCTTGAGAATATATTAGAGGTCAGAAAGAAGATTAATAGTATATCTTCAGAGGCCAGAATGATAGGAGTTGATGCATAATGGGTGGTTACGGAGATGTTCAGATGATAGATGAAAACGGACTGAGGATGGATGGCAGAAAGCCAGGTGATGTCAGGCCCATAACAATCGAAACAGGCGTAATTCCTGTAGCTGACGGCTCTTGCAGAATGACGTGGGGGACCAACGAGGCCATAGTTGCAGTTTACGGGCCAATGGAGGCACACCCAAGGAAGATCCAACGACAAGATAGGGCAGTCATCGATGTTGCATACAACATGGCACCCTTTTCCACGACAGATAGGATCAGACCGGGCTTCAATCGTAGGAGCAGGGAGATTAGCAAAGTAACAAAGGACGCGTTGGAGAGCGTAGTCCTTCTAGAGCTATATCCTAGGTCCAAGATAAGGGTAAGCATCGAAATAGTCTCCGCGGAAGCTGGAACCAGGTGTGTCGGGCTTACTGCGGCCTCGGTCGCTCTCGCCGATGCAGGCATTCCAATGACAGATATGGTAGTCAGTGTAGCGAGTGGTAAGATTAACGATGTCGTAGTGTGCGACTTAAACAAAGAGGAAGATAACTACGGTGAGGCGGATCTTCCAATGGGTGTACTTCCCAATACAGGTGAGCTAGTCTTCCTCCAAATGGATGGCGATTTATCTCCCGCTGAATTCAAGCAAGCTTGGGACTACAACGTAGATGCGGCTATGGAGGTTCACAAACTCATGGTAGAAGCACTCAAGGGAGGGGATAACTGATGTCAGCCCCCACAGTTCCCAACCTACTCAGGGACCACCTCACAGATCTCGCTCTAAATGACTCAAGATTAGATGGAAGAGATCAATTCGAAGGAAGAGATCTCAAGCTAGAGACCGGAATCCTACCAAGAGCTGAGGGGTCCGCAAAGGTCACCATGGGTAATACCATAGTATTGGCCGGAGTAAAGTTTCAGCTAATGACGCCATATCCAGACAGGCCAAACCAGGGAGGACTAATGTGTTCCTGCGAAGTAAGGCCAATAGCGGGAAGGCATTGGGAGGCAGGCCCACCCAGTCCCGAAGCAATAGAGCTTGGAAGAGTGGTAGATCGTGGAATTAGAGAATCTGGATGTATCGATGTTGACGATCTATGCATCATACCCGGAGAAAAGGCATGGCAAGTCATCTTGGACCTTCATGCCATATCCGATGACGGAAATCTTTTCGACGCATTCGCATTAGCAGGTATCGCGGCCCTAAGGAGCGCCATAATTCCTGCAGAACGGTTCGAAGTAGGCGAAGACTCACCTCTAAAAGTCTCTAAAAAGCCAATAATGTGCTCTTATCACAAGGTGGGTGGCAGGTTTGTGTACGATGCTTCGTACAGGGAAGAACTTGGAGGCGACGAGAGAATTCATATCACCCTAGGTGACGATGATCATGTACACTCTCTCCAGAAGGGTCTAAAGGGAATCTTCACGGCAGACGAGTTTGAAGAGATAATGGAGCACGCCAAAGCTAGGTGTGCCGAATTAAGAGAAATTGTAGACTGATAGGTGATTTGGATGGCAAAGAGAACACAGAAAGCAGGTCTTACAGCACGTTTCGGATCACGGTACGGAGTTAGCGTTAGAAGGAGAGCTGGTTCAGCCATAAAGAAGAAATCAAAGTTATACACCTGTCCAAAATGTCATTATGTCAAAGTAAGAAGGAAGTCAGCTGGCATTTGGCATTGCAAAAAGTGCGATTATACCTTCTCTGGCGGAGTTTGGGAGCCTTTCACGAGAGCATCTGACGCTAACAACAGGGTAGTCAGGAGATCAATGGAAGGTGCTACAGCCACCGATATGGCTGTCATCGCTCAACAAGCTGCAGTTGACTTTGAGAGAAAATTAGCGGAGGCAGACGAAATTGCCGACTCAGAGGAAGAATGAGAGAACAATCTCTCTATCTCTCAATTTTCTACATGCTGAAGCGGAGCACATAGCCAGCGGACTGAAAACCGAATCAGACTTTACCGAGAATAATGGAAAAATCTCTATTTCAATAACTGCGAGTAATTTCTCAGATACAAGGGCCATATGGAATTCCACAATGAGAGGGATAATCGCCTCTGAGCAAGCTTTGAATGCAATCAGAGAATCAGGTGACTAGTATGAACGCAAATAATGACATCGCAGAGACCTTGAAAGCGGTAGCCCAAGAGTTACAGGCCACTCTGGCCCAGATGCAAAATGTCACCACTCAACTAAGCGAATTGACGATAACAATCGACGCACTATCTAGTCAGCATCCCTCTAAGCCAGTTTACAGAGCAATTGGAAGCCTCCTTCTCGAGGTCGAAGACAGAGAATCACTGAAGAATGACCTAGCACTAGCCATGAACTCATTTCAAGAGCACATGGATAGGCTATCCTCCAAAGAGAAAGAGCTCAGAGAAAAATATGATGGCCTAGTTAGGGCCTATGAATCGCAGTGAGATTATGTCAGGAATAGAATCCGAACAAAATGAACTCGGCGATGATCTAAAGTTCATGCTCGATTTACTCTCTGAAGGTAAGACAAGCGATGCTATGGAAATCTCAGACTCGCTTTTGGAGAGATCTAGATCACCTTCAGAAAGAAATCACGATATTGAGGCCAGAGTCAGGTTAGAGAGGGCACTTATCGGAGCGGTAAAGGAGGAGGAAATTGGATCCGAACTAAGGTGGTGCGTAGACAGATTGAATGCCATATCCAGCGGATCTTCCGTACACGGACTTGCTTTGCTAAATCTAGCTACGTGGCATGCGAACAGAGGTGAGTTAATGATGTCCTTAGCCACACATTCTGAAATTTCAATCAATAATGGACATCCTCTGGACATAAATTCACTATCTAGATTAGAGGTTGGCAGAATCCTCAGCTCAATGAGTGACTACGGTCCCGCTATGAGGCACCTATGGTCGGCAAGATTGGGATTCATGGAATTAGAGATGGTTCCAGAGTCAATAGCCACATCCTTGGAATGGCTTGATTTGGCCCTTGATGATATTAGTAAAGACTCCCCAACCATGGCCTCAATAATTGATGATGCAAAACCCCGTCAGGGGCCCGGCAATACCACCACTCCCTCCAATCCCGATGATATCGCCTCGGTCGTAGATTACCTATTCCCAATTTTAACCCACGATTTGTCAGGTTCGTCGAGAATAGACATTGGATTAATTATTGAGGCGTCCGAGAAAATAGATAGACGTGTATGGAGGGATGCCCTAGAATCAAGGAAGGGGGAGATTCAGGACCCCAATCTTTTGGAAGAATTCCAATCGTGATTCTTGATCTTGATAATCTCTCCTTCATCCCAAGAAAGCCTAGATGGAACTTCTACACACCATCCAACTTCCTCAATAGAACCATCATTAGATCCCCAAGGCTCTGGAAATGGAACATCATTCACTTCTATGAGAACAACCACGCCGCCATCTACTAGATCCTCCTCGTAAGATATCGCAGTTCCCAGTAATCCAGTTTCCTCATAGAGTTCTCTCAAGGCCGCAACGTCCCATTCTTCTTCGTCATGGACCTCCCCGCCGGGAAGCTCCCAACCTCTCTCTTTGTGCAATACCATAATCCAGGGATTGCCCGACTCCTCTCCTTTACTGGAATATGTCCAACACAATACAAACATCACTCTCCCTCCATTTTTTTCCGCAATTCTTCATTAATTTCAAGTGCCCCCTCAATTCCTCGGGCGGCCATTCTTCTCGTCATGAAGAAAGCTTTAGACAGCCTCCCTTCATTGATCATTTCCTCCACTTCTCCCATTGGATTTTCAGCAATCTGATCCTCCTTGACTTCAATCTCATTATCAGGGGCCGCCATATCTTCCATCTTACTCAGGAAATCAACTCTCTGTTCTATTCCGGGTGACTTCCACTTCTTTCTTTGATTTCCATCGAGCTCATCTTCCATCCTAGATTTGAACTCGTCCCTGACGGGATTCCCCGGGAAGCACAACTGAGCTTGGTCATAGCAAAGCCATGCATCACTATATTCACCCCTTCTTTCATGCATTCTCCCAAGTGATGCCCATGCTTCATGATTAGTTGGTCTCTGAGCCAAAATAATTTTCGATAAACGCATAAATTGGTCTTCATCGCCAGAGTCCCTTATTCTTTCTATCCTTCTCGAGAACAGAGTATTCGCCCGCCTGTCTCTTAGATCCAGCTTGCTAGTCCTATCGAGGAAGTCCGTGAGAACATCCTGAGAATTAGAGACCATCTTCCACCACTGGTTAGTATCCAGTGGGTCGGCCTCCAAAGAAGCAAGAAGCAAACGGTAACCAGAGGTCAAAAAATCTACTCCCTCTAGTTGAGTTAGCTGCTCTGGCTTCCTACCTAAAACTGAGAATAAGTCTTCTAGAACAGATCGAATACCCTCTGAATCGCCAAGGAGGGTCTTCACTCTAACCAGAGCTTTCCAATTCTCAGGATTAGTAAAATCGTATAGAACAGCCTGTCGAGCACTTTGCTCTCCCCACTCTAGATTGACAAGTCGTTCTTGAATCAACCTCCCTTCCTCATCTATAGCGAGGTTGAGATACTTCTCAGCTTGACTTCTATGCCTATCTCCGAGACTCCTCCGGGGGTGCTGCAGACTATCTGCAATATCTGAATCCGACATAATGACCTCACAAAACTGACTCGAAAGGAGACCTGTCCATGCCAGGAGTAAGAGTGGCGTCCATGCCGATTTTACTCGTCACTCCGTCTTCGGTCCTACTGGGATCGAGACTGGATCCTCTCTGCCCGCTCAGAATTATGGTATCTTTGTCTGGTTGCCACCTTGTCATCAATGCCCACTCCACCCTTTTTGGATCCGAGATGTCTATGTCTTTGTCAACCACTACAACCTGTTTCATAGAGGGATGGCCCCTGAAAGCCGCCTCAATAGCCAGCATCCCGTCGCCGTCATTCTTTGGAATTATTTGAACCACCGAGGATAACCATCCACATCCCCCATCAGTCATGTGCACATCCACACAATCAACTACCTTGGATACTGAATTCTTTATTGTAGGTGCTCTTGGCATTCCCATTAATGTTCTATGTTCAATTCCAGTAGGTATCAGCGCATGGAATATAGGGTTAATACGATGGTGTACACAATCGTACTCAATCACGTGCTCCTGCCTAATATCGTCCACGGTTCCGGTGATATCTACATACGGGCCCTCATCATCTCTCTCAGTAGTTATCCTGGCTTCCATAGCATACTCAGCATTAGCGGGGACCATGACCCCGTTAGGGAGTATTACGACTTTCAGAGGTGTACCGTGAAGCTTCGTGTGTAAGGATGAGGCGACAGTTAACTCATCAACATAGTCGGAGAATGACATCGCGGCCGCAAGAAGGACAGTGGGATCTGCACCATTCACCACGGCAATCGGAACATCATCTCCTGCCTCTGCAGCTTCAGAGCTGATGGTCCTCAGATGCCTTGGAACGAGCCTAGCAACAGTGTGTTTACTGTCCCTTAGTAATTGACGATGGAAAGATACATTCCTAACTCCGGAATACTGTGCAACAATAATTGATGCTGATTGATACCTCCCCCCATCTTCCTCAAAGTGCCAGGGAATGGGAATTTTTGACAGATCGACATCTTCCTGGCCAGATTGCATTACGGGCGCATCAGTATAATCTACAATCTCAGGCTCAGAAGGATTCTCCATGGCCCATGCAAGCACATCAATCAAATCTCCTGGAGATATGTCAAACATTTCACACAATCTAGACTTCTCTAAGACGTTTAGAGCCGCTCTATGTCCAGGGGCCTCACTTATGTCATTGAATACTAAGGGGATATCTCCTAGCTTGTTCGAAGTTTCAATCATACCATGCAAAACGCTAGTAGATTCTCGTACGTTATGGACGCCATTCAGCATGTCACGGAAGGCCATATCGGGGGGCGGTGTCAATACATGCTTGAATGTTAGTGACATTACCCCCCTCTAGGGCCCACTAAGTCGGGGCTATCCCGTCACGCTCTTATACCCCATGAGGGTCGGCAAGGCGTCATTCTGAGGTGTCACTTTGGGTAAAGGTCTTTTCTCCGGACAGAAGATGAAGTCCGATAGGAAGAGATATCGCTGGAAGGAGCGTAAGTTTAGGGACAGACAATTCAAGCAACAGAGAGGTGGTGTTCTCAAGCACGATCCTCTTATGGGCAGTACACAGGCCAAGGGAATCGTAGTTGAAAAAGTCGGTTTTGAGGCTAAACAACCTAATTCTGGCATCAGAAAGGCAGTCAAGATAAGCCTAATAAAAACCGGTAACAGACTTACTGCATTCGCTCCAGGAGATGGTGCAATTTCATTTATCGACGAGCATGACGAGGTTCTGGTAGAGGGCATAGGCGGTAGCAAAGGAAGGTCATACGGAGATATCCCCGGTGTCAGATACAAGGTCATTAAGGTCAACGGCGTATCCTTAGACGAAATGGTAAGGGGCCGCAAAGAGAAGCCAATCAGGTAGGTATTGAGATGTCTGATGAAACAATCCAAGCAGATTCCAGGGTCGAAGCACCAATCGCAGGTATTGGGACCATGGTCTTTGGAAAGTGGGACGCCTCAGAAGTTACTTGTTCAGATCCCGGACTTGCACCCTACATTAATCTCACAACCATAGGTACTCCTCACAGTGGTGGGCGACACGCTAACGCATGGTTTGGTAAGTCAAAGCTCTCTGTGGTTGAAAGGTTCATCAACAATCTAATGAGAACAGGTAAATTCTCAGGAAAGAAGCAACATTGCGCCAAGGCATACGAGGCCGCATTAGATTCAATCAACAGTAGGACGGGGGAGAATCCTCTACAGTCCTTTATCGATGCCATTGTGGAGGCATCCCCCTGTGAGGAAATAACTAGAATTAAGCAGGGAGCAGTCAGTACTCCAAAGGCAGTAGATTCCTCTCCCAGCAGGAGACTAGACATAGCACTGAGAAATCTAGCCATAGGTTGTACGTCTGCTACAGCTGGAAGCAAGAGAACTCTAGTCCAGGGAATCGTTAGTGAAATTACCAAAGCCGCGGAGGGAGATGTAGCGGCTTACTCCATAGGAAAGAGGGAAGAAATTGAACGTGTCGCCGCTTCAGCAAGGTAATCCTTCTGCACTCTTACAGTCATGTTTTACTTCTCTCTACAATCGGATTTATGAACCATAGTCAGGTGGACGGAACAATTGAGGAATTAAGATGGGTCGCAAGGAAGACAACATCAAGAGAGCTACAGAGATAATGCATGATCGCGATCATATCAGAAACATTGCTATCGCCGCCCATATCGATCATGGAAAGACCACCCTTTCAGACAACCTGATTGCAGGCGCGGGAATGATGTCAGAAGATCTAGCTGGAAAGTCTAGGGTCTTAGATTTCGACGAGCAAGAAAGCGCTCGAGGAATTACCATCAATGCAGCTAGCGCATCTATGGTTCACAATGTGGGTGGGCAGGACTACCTCATCAATCTGATTGATACTCCCGGTCACGTGGATTTCGGAGGAGACGTAACTAGGGCAATGAGGGCGGTCGATGGTTGTATCATATTAGCATGCGCGGTAGAGGGTACAATGCCACAGACCGAGACAGTTGTTCGCCAAGCATTGAAGGAAAAGGTCAGACCAGTACTTTTCATCAATAAGGTAGACCGGCTAATCAATGAGTTACAAATCGATGGACCTGAGATGATGGCTAGGTTTGAGAAGATAATCTCTAAAGTTAACAGGTTAATTTCTACTTATGCCCCAGAGGATCTTGGTAAGGAATGGCAGGTTTCCGTGCAGAAGGGCACAGTGGCATTTGGTTCGGCTTACTACAATTGGGGAATGTCGATACCATACATGCAGAAGAGCAACATCAACTTCAAGCAGATTTTCGAATATTGCTATGATGACAATCAGAAAGAGTTGGCAAAGCTCGCACCAGTTCATACTGTTTTACTCGATATGACTGTTGAGAAGCATCCTTCTCCCGTAGTGGCCCAGAAGTATAGAATACCGAATATCTGGCAGGGGGACTTGGAGTCGGGTGTTGGTAAGGCTATGATGGATTGCGATCCAGATGGTCCCCTTTCACTCATGATTACTAAGATCTGGATGGACCCTCATGCTGGAGAGGTGGCTGTAGGAAGGGTATACTCAGGACGAATTAAGCATGGAGAGTCAGTCTGGGCAATTGGTGCCGCCAAGGCTGAGAGGGTTCAACAGGTAGGTATGATGGTCGGCGGAGATAGAATCTCTACTCCAGAGGTAACATCAGGAAATATCGCGGCAATCACAGGAATTAGAAGTGCGGCCGCAGGAGTTACAATTGCAAGAGAAAAAGATGCACCGCCATTCGAAGCCATCAGGCACATTTCAGAGCCTGTTGTAACCGTAGCAGTAGAGCCCAAGTCCATGAAGGACCTCCCAAAGTTCATCGATGCTCTAAGGGGGCTCGCTAAGGCAGACGCTTCTCTCGAGGTATCGACAAACCAGGAAACCGGAGAGGCTTTACTAGCAGGAATGGGAGAGTTACATCTCGAGATTACTGTATACAGATTAGAGGAAGAACAAGGAATCAAGGTCAAGGTTAGCGAGCCAATTGTCGTGTATAGGGAATCAGTTCAGACTGATAACAAAGGAAGGCCTTTCGAAGGAAAGTCACCTAACAGGCATAATAGATTCTATGTTGAGACCGAACCACTTCCAGATAATGTAGTCGATAAACTCAGAGCCGGCGAATTCAGAGACGGTACAGTGAGGCCTAAGGACGCCAAGGAAATCGGCGATCAATTCTCAGAACTAGGAATGGATAAAGATCTGATGAGGAAGATATACGCTATTAATGGCACCAATGTCCTGGTAAACGACACGAAAGGAATACAGAATCTCCATGAAACAAAGGAGTTGATTATTGATGGATTCAATGATGTCTGCAAGAAAGGACCGGTGGCAGATGAGCCACTAATGGGAGTGATGGTCAGACTAGTGGATGCCAAACTGCATGAAGATGCCATTCACAGAGGACCGGCTCAAACTATCCCGGCTGTGAGGAACGCCGTAAAAGGAGCTTTCATGAGGTCAAGACCAGTCATCTTTGAACCTATACAGAAGATTCAGATAGACTCGCCCAACGATGTAATCGGTGGAGTGACCAGAGAAGTCTCAACAAGAAGGGGAATAATAGAGGATATGCCTGTTGAAGATGGTGTTACTAAGGTAATTGGAACTATTCCCGTTGCAGAAACATTCGGATTCTCCAATGATATTCGTGCCGCTAGTCAGGGTCGAGCAATTTGGAATATGGAAAACGCCGGATTCGTCCACCTGCCTCCCAATCTCTATGAGAAGGTCACAGGAGAGATCAGGGAAAGAAAGGGGCTTAAGCCAGAAATACCCGGTGAGACGCACTATCAGGACTAATCAGTTTATTCTGACTAGTTGGAAATCAGTCATTTCCCTCAATATGGTCAATGATTCCGAATCATCAAGTATATTCAGACATGAATGGGCCTTAGCATGATGAAACATAGCCCTGTCTTTGGCGTATTTTATGGAGCCGTTATCATAAAGCTCTTGAACAGCACTGGCTAGTAAATCTGGTGAACATTCTCCTGATCCATAGGCCTCTTCGAAAGAAGGCATGGGGTTTCCAGAATCAAGAGCATGAATTGCGATAAGCGTTCTTTTTCCCTGTATGATATCTGATCCTGCTGGCTTTCCAAGAGTTTCAGTATCGCCTGTGATATCAATTAAATCATCCATTAGTTGGAAGCACAGTCCCATATTAAGGCCCCATTCCGCCAAAGAACTTACCACTTCCTCCGAAGCACCAGAAAGCTTCGCTCCAGTCATTGCACATGTCTCGAACATCGCGGAGGTCTTCCCAGCGATCATCTCAATATATTCGTCTTCAGAGACAACCTCCCTCTTCTCAAACTCCATGTCTATCATCTGTCCTTCAGCAACTCTTCTGACCATCTCGCCGATCGATTTAACCAGGAATACAAGATCATCAGAAGCTATATGTTCAGACTCAGCTAGAATCTCAAATGCCACGGCCAGCATAGCATCGCCAGCATTTATCGCAGTAGCATCGTCATAGGCTACATGGACAGCTTCCAAACCCCTTCTAATGGGATCTTGATCCATGATATCATCATGTACCAAGGTGAAATTATGAATTATTTCTATGGAAGCACCAAGTGTATTGTGGCCTGGATTAGACCCTCCCACGGCGTCACCGACAAGTTTGGGCATAATTGCCCTGAGTCTCTTTCCACCTCCTGTAAAAAGATGCTTCATCGCTCCATGAAGCCTCTCCTGTTTTATCTTAGACAAGCTCGTAAGTATCTCCTTTTCAACAACTTCCCTATGCTCTCCTAAAGCGCCCATCAATGAAGATCCAGGTGAGATAACATCCGCATTTATCCCGACCTCTCCGAAGACAACAACCCCGCTTCTATCGACAATATTCTCAAGATTGGGATATTCGTCTTCAAGAAACTCCTTCCAAAGAAGTCTAAACCACGGGGCTACTATCTGTTCTTTCCATTGACCAGTTCCTTCCATGACCTCGCTAATTTCCTCCGGTCCAATCCACTTATGATTTGAAATCTCATTCTCATTGGGGTTTAAGTGCAAAGAATCCACTCTAGTCATCAAAACATGGTCTACTTCATTCTCTAACCATTCATCGTCCCATCTGCATTTATACTGGAAGGAGCCTAGGTGAGAGAACTCCATTGAGTTAGCAACTTCTTGATCTATTCCTAACTCTTGGGGCAACTTTCTCTTTGCCGCATTGATACAACCCTCTTTCGAATCTCCATTCTCTCCATCAATATCAAGTGGATGGCTGCAACAGCTATTTGCCCAAATCCCTGGAAACGTTATCTTATCATACGATCTCTGTTGGATCAGTAATCTATTCTCTGAGTCGAATATTAGGACGCTGAAGGCCCTATGGAGAAAACCATCTTCATTGTGGCACAATAATTTACTCTCAGATCCTATCATATTGTCTTCAAGATCGACTAGAATACAACGCTCAGCCATCATCTCGGCCTGTGAGTTGTCATGTCCCGAAAGAGCGTTGGCATCTTCGACCATGTCATTCCGAGAAACCCTCGACATATAACAGAATCCAATCAACCAAGTATTTTGGTACCAATGGTAGTCCCCTCTTCTATCAGCTGACTAATCCTCTCTGGATGATTTCCATTGATGAACCAAACCTCGTCGACGCCCCCTGATATCTGCGATGCTCTGGCCGCCTTCAGTTCAATTCCCCCAGTAACATCCTGTTCGGCATTATGAGTGGTCTCGATACGTTCTCCAGCACTCCATATTGGTATCAGTTTAGACCCCTCCACATTTGGTGGCAAGTCCATCATCCCATCTACGTCTCCGAGAAGAAATATACAATGAGAAACCGATGGTAACTCAAGGGATATTCTGGCCATTAAATCATCCCCTGATAGAATGCCAAATTCTGCTTCACCCCCAACTCTGACAACGTCCCCGAATGATACTGGAACCGTACCTTTAGGTACGTCTTCAAAGATACCTAAATCACCATCAAAGCTACTCCCTGTGCCCATTACCCACTCGGATGGTGGAAAAACCTCACATTTGATACCATGATGACTCAAAGAATTAGTCACGTATCCACATAGCTCTAGCATATCCGATCTAACTCTCAAAACAGCGTCCCTTTGCTGTTCAGAGATTTCAGGATCCAGGCCACCAGCCAAGGACCACTCCTTGGCAAGTAGATGCCCGAATGAACCCGCACCATGGATCAAAGTAACCGAATGTCCATTTGAAATTATTTTGGAAATCTCTTTGCATATGGAGTCAATAACTCCTTTCTTAGGCACTTTAAATGACGATTTATCTGTGATAAGCCCCCCTCCTAACTTCATCACTACCTTCGCAACCATGGAGGTCTGAGGCATTAGTTAGATTTGGGTTCTCCTATCAAATTATTGAAAGGTTCATTTCTTATTGTGGTTTGGAAGAGATATGTCCGACGCCGGTGAGATTGAAATCTTCCAACGGTGGCTACAGTCTAAGCTAGCCGCTACTCAGCATATTGAAGACCCCGTCGAGAGAGATCGAAGAAGAACACACATAGAGTCAGCGATATCAGAAGCAATATTCTTCAGAGAGTCTCTGGAGAAATTAGAGTCCCTGGAATCTCCAGCTCCATTCATTGAGAGGAGCTCAGCTGTTAGGTCGATAGATAACAATGAACATGCAGTCTCGACTAAGGACGGAAAGAAGTGCGTCAAATGTTCTTCCGATCTAGTAGAAGATCTCAGTTTCTGCCCGATTTGTGGAGAGGAGAATTAACTACTCTTCTTCATCCCATTTGGCCCTAGCTAATACGAACTCAGGATCGTCATCTGGCAGTACGGTCAAGTACTCCCCTGCTACTGAATCTGCCAAATATACTGTAACTCCAGCATGCCAAACAGTTTCTCCGGAGGCGACCATAGATGCGGTATCTACTTCCAGAATGGTAGGTCTGCTGTGATGTACTTTCCCAGCCTCAGCTGCTGATCTTACAGTAGCTGAAAGATGCACATGCGATCTCCCGCTAGGGGAAATCCCAACTTCGAGCAGGTTTTCAGCCTCTTCAGGAGAGCAGGGATAGAATAGGGACGTAGGAATATTGTCCGTTGGAAGGTCTAGCTCAATCTCTAGGCTGTGTCCGTAAGTAGCCCTAATCACATTTCCTCTAACCTCGTAACGTCCCTTTGGATCAGTCTCTGAGATAGCTCTAAAATGATGGGGCCTCAACCAGTGATACCTTCGTTCGTTTGACTTCTTAAACTGTCGAATAATATCCTTGATGTCTATCCATCCATTGATATCCATCTCCAGATCAAACTTTTCCGGGGCATGTCTAAGTGCCAATGCCAATCTTCTGGCCAGTGAATCTCTCTCATTCCCTCTCATGATGAATTTTCCTTCCGAATTACAAGCTGGGCATAGGTCATCATCTGAGAAATATCCATGTGTACTGCACTCTCTAATCATATTATCAGTCGTGCCAGTTGAAGCCTTCTCATGAACCTCTCGGTCAGTAATGTTCCCACGATTCCACCGCCAAGGGTTATTTTCCTCCACACCACCCGGAGCATGTGAGGGCCGTAATTGTTGATTGGATGAGGAGCCCATTCCATCGAGCACACAAGGGAATGCTGTCAGAAATAAGGCCTGATGAATTGCTAAGACAGGTTACCAAGTCTCTGCTAAGTAGGAATTCCATTGATCCCAATGATATTGATGATATTATAGTCGGTTGCGCATATCCTGAGGGGGAGCAGGGATACAATATTGGTAGATTATTGACGTTCCTTGGTGAAATCCCTGACAAGGTTCCCGGAATGACCATCAATAGATTATGCGGTTCATCAATGCAGGCCATACTTGTGGCCGCATCAAATATTGAGTCTGGATGGGGGGATTGCTTTCTATGCGGAGGAATAGAGTCAATGAGTAGGATCAAGAGAAGAGGATTCAATTGGAGTCCACATCCCATTCTCGAAAAGGAATTTCCAGATGCTTACATTAACATGGGATTGACTGCTGAAAACGTTGCAGATAGATGGGGAATTTCCCGAATTTCTCAAGAGGAATTCGCTCTCAATTCACATATGAAATCAATTCATGCAAGAGATAACGGGCACTTTGAATCTGAGATTTGCCCCATCATTACACAAGACGGCTCTATAGCCGAAGATGGATGTATAAGGGATACGAGCCTCGAGTCGATGTCTAAACTGAGGCCGGTATTCAGAGAAGACGGTTCAGTTACAGCTGCCACATCTTCCCCTCTTACTGATGGGGCGGTTTGCATGCTGGTTTGTAGTTCAGATTTCGCGGAAAAGAATGGATTAGAGCCTCTAGCAAGAATAGTCACTAGTGCAGTTACCGGGTGCTCTCCAGATGCGATGGGAATAGGTCCTGTTTCAGCGACACAAAAATTACTCGAACGTTCAGATTGGAATATAGATGATGTCGATATTTTTGAAATCAATGAAGCATTCTCTTCACAGAGTATTGCTGTAATTAATGACCTATCTATTGACTATGAAAAGATAAACATCGATGGAGGTGCAATCTCAATTGGGCACCCTCTCGGAGCGTCTGGGGCAAGAATTGTAGGAAAGGCCGCATCAATTCTTCATAGGACCAATTCACGCAAGGCCATAGCAACCATGTGTATTGGCGGTGGGATGGGAATTTCGATTGCACTTGAGAGGTACTAGAGAACAAGATTGCCATTGCATTCTGGACACGTATCACTTTCGTTCAATAGGGACGGTATTACTGCTAAGATGCTCGAGCAATGTGGGCATATGGCCATAATCTCCTCATCGCCCAATTCGGAGCTGTCAATAATACTTGTTCCATTGAACCAGGCCCTAAATGACGTACTATTGAGTGGCCTGATTCTTCTTGTCGATGAAATTCCAAGAAGCACGTACAACGCCCCCACAATAGCAGAAGGGCCCATAATCATGATTAGGAAACCCTCGAACATGAAGCAAATTCCTAATGATCCAAGAGAAATTGTACAAATGAATATCCCAGGGCTCTTTCGAAGTCGTAGTAATATTGCTCCAATGATCGAAATAGGTAGTGATATGAGTCCAAATATCATTGGAAATATAAAAAATACAGTTCTATCATACGGTAAACTAACGATAACGAGAAGTTGCACTATTGCAAGTATAACAAGTAGAAAAGACACATGTCGAGTGACGGAAACCATGCCCCTACTCATATTCTCATGCTTACACGGGAGCGACGCACTCATGAATCACTCGGCAATCGGCAGTCATGGTCGGAGACACTGGCGTCAGCCAACTTAGCAATTCTCTGGCAGGCCGCAGGGTGATACTGGCTGTCACAGGGGGAATCGCAGCCGTAGAATCAATCAAACTGTGTCGAGAGCTTAGGAGACACGGTGCACTAGTATTTCCAATGATGACTAAAGAAGCGACAAAGGTAATCACCCCACTCGCTCTTTCATGGGGTTCGGGTAGTGATATCGTTTCTGATTGGGACCCTGATATGTCACAATTAGACGGTTATGATGGAATCATTGTCGCTCCAGCAACAAGGAATACCATCGCCAAGCACCTGAATGGAATTATCGACTCTCCCGTCATGATGGCACTTTCAGCGGCTAGAGGCAGTAATACTCCGATAATATTCGTCCCCTCTATGCATTCCGATCTTTTTGATGACCCAGTTACAGGTGAGATATTATCTCAATTATCCGCCGAAGGATCACATGTCATTACCGATCATGAAATAGAAGGAAAAAGAAAGCAACCAAGTCACTTCAGAATAGTGGCAGAATTCAGTCATATCATCAACTCAGAGCTTCCTGGTAGAAAGAGAGTGGCTATCACATTGGGTTCCAACCTCGCCCCTATTGACCATGTTCGTAGCATTATCAACTATTCATCGGGAATTACCGGATGGAGCATCTCTGAATATCTGTACAGAATGGGACACGATGTTTTTTGCTTGGCCGGTCGAACGAGTACCTATCCTAGTTTCACCATGCCCAAAGTAATAGACGCAGAGCACCCAGAAGATATGCTAGATGAAGCATTGAAAATAGCTGCATCTTTCTCTCCTGAAGTATGGATTTTCTCTGCAGCGGTACTCGATTACTTACCAGTTCAGGTACCAGCAAAGATTCCAAGTTCAAAGGATGAAATCCAAATTAAATTGACCCCTTCTCAGAAGCATATTCCCAGAGTTATCGAGGCAACAGGTGAATGCTACTCCATTGGCTTCAAACTCGAAAGCAACGTAAACATACAGGACCTGCTAGAAAGTGCCTCTACACAAATATCCCGATACTCTATGGACATAGTTTTTGCCAATAGGTTGGAGGATCTGGAAAATCCCAGTACCCCTAGGGCGTGGTTAGTAGACTCTAGTGGAAAAACCATCGAAATACCAAATCTTACATCTCTTTGTCATAAAATTGAGTCCTTATTGGCAAATTAAGAGCTCTATGATACGAATTATTCAAACCAGTCTCGCACACGGCGATACATGGGCGACCCAAAGAAGGCTAAGAGGGGAATACCTCCAAAGTCTGAATTCAACTCATGGTACCCCTCCATTGTAGAGATTGCCGATCTAGTGGACAAAAGATATCCAATAAAGGGAATGGACGTATGGAAGCCATACGGCCTGAAGGCAATGTCCCTCATTGACACTCTTGCTAGGGACCAAATGTCAGTAACTAATCATCATGAACATAGATTCCCCCTGCTTGTACCGGAAAATTTGTTAGATAAGGAGAATAAACTAGTTTCTAGATTAAAGGCGGCCAGGGAGGCGGGAGTTGACCCTTCCGAACTGAGAATGGAAGATGTAGACTCTGGCTTCAAGAAAGAGGTATACTGGGTCACACATGGTGGTGAAAATGAGCTTGACTCCCCTATGTTTCTCAGACCAACTTCAGAGACTCCCATGTATACAATGTTCTCACTATGGGTCAGGAGCCATACGGATCTTCCTCTAAAGACATTCCAGATTGTTAATACCTTCCGCTATGAGACCAAGCAGACCAGGTCTTTCATTAGAGTTAGAGAAATTCACTTCTTCGAGGCCCATACCGTCCACTCAGATGAGAAAGGCGCAACAGATCAAATTTCTGAGGATGCTAATATGGTACAGGCTATCCTACATGACCTCTGCCTCCCCAATCTAGTTTCTAAGAGACCCATATGGGATACTTTTCCTGGGGCTTGGTATACGATGGCCGCCGATGTTGTAATGCCCAATGGCAGGACGTTGCAGGTGGCTACTTACCACCATTATCGAGATCAGTGGGCCAAAGCCTTTGATTTGAAGTATGAAGATCCACATGGTGAAACTAAATTCTGCCATCAGACTACATTTGGGATGTCTGAGAGATTATTGGGTTCTGTAGTTGGGATGCATGGAGATGACCAAGGACTAATCATGCCCCCTGCAATAGCTCCATTTCAGGTAATCCTCCTGCCTATCGCTGCACATGTACGTGAAGACGTAATGAGTGAGATTTCAACAATTAAAGATCGACTCAGTAAACTAGGAATTAGAACTTATTTGGATGATAGAGATGTCAGGCCAGGCGTGAAACATTTTGATTGGGAGATTAAGGGGGCGCCTATTAGGCTGGAACTCGGTCCACGAGATATCGACTCAGGAAACTGTGTCATTACTGAGAGGACCGGTAAGAAGTATGATGTCAAGCTAGAAACTCTTGAGGATACTGTATCTGCCGCATTGAAGTCAGTAGCCGATGAGCTTAGGTACAGGGCGAATAACGTATTCTCCAGTCTTGTCTTAGAACTACCAGACATCATCTCTTCAGGTAGTGATTATCAGTTCTCTTCACCCCTATCCGATGGTACAGTCTACTCATTTCCTTTCTGTGGAAATGACTCTGATGCCGAGGCCTTAGAGAAACTTTCTGGACTCACCATGCTCGGCGAATGTGTTGAAAATTATCCAGAGCCAAGAAAATGTATTATTACTGGAATTCCAACCACAAATAAGCATCATTTGGCTAGAATGTACTAGGTCCTTTTTCTAGCAGAAATTATCATCAGACCTGCGAACATCATTATCAATGCACCATCGATTATGTCCCCAGTTCCGGCCTCTCCCCAAGCATCTTTACTCTCTAAATCCGAGTATTCAGTCCAGATCAGTCTTGTATTATCTTCACAGTAAGTACTCTGTTCAGTGTTATCGGAAAGTACGGTAATTACCTGTTCCCCCGAGCCATTAGAGTATGACACAATAACATCATCTTCATACAATGTCGACAAGTAGGAGTAAGGAGGGCTTTCGATAATCCAATTCCGAGAGTTTATCCTAGCAGATTCAGAGGAGTTCCATGTAGTATTTCCTGTCTCAATAACGTCACTAGAGCCATTCTGCGATACACTCCATTCTAGTCTATACTCTGAATAGTTATTCAGGCCATACATGTTCCAAACAACATACAGTGTACTATTTTCGTTAATATGAGAAGAAGACTCCATTTCTAATTCCTGGGCAGGTTCATCCTCAACACACCTTGTAATTACAGAACCCAATCCTAGAGACACGTTATATGAAGAAATAATCAGGCACAGAAACATAATCAGAGGTATCAATACCCTCCTCCCCTTCTCATCGGTTTTCTGGCTATCATCTATGGTCGCGCGACCATCAGGTTTAGGAATCTCAACTCCGCCATTTCCATTAGGTGAAATAGCCCCAAGCTCGTGTGGAGTTACTGGGGGTTCTACTCCCATCTTCTCTAATGCATCTCTGCCGTAGATTCTTTCTGCCATGTAGTAGAGCTCTTCATCACCACTGATTTCAGAAGGATGTATCGAACCATCCAGGACTCCTTTTATCCTCTCAGAGGCATCCATGACGAGCGGTCCCATAGATACTTCATGAATGAAACCCCAGTCATACTGAAATTACCCGTAATTCAGGACATTAGTGACTCACACGAACCGACTATGTCCATGTAGGTCAAACCCATGATTTCCATCAGCTCTCGGGGAGTCCCACTCTCTCCGAATCTATCCGAAACTCCAACCATTCTCAGAGGTACTCCTCCGCTGTATGAGATATGCTCTGCAATTGCCGCTCCCAATCCCCCTATGACTGAATGATCCTCTGCTGTTACAATTCCCTTGCACTTGTTAGCCAACTCATCAATAAGATTCGTGTCAAGTGGTTTGATTGTATGCATATCTACTACTGTGGCCTCAATGCCATTAGATGATAGATATTCAGCGGCCTTCATGGATTCAGAGACCATCACACCGCATGAAATAATTGCGACATCGTCTCCGCTTCTTAGAACTGAACCTTTCCCTATTCGCAAATCTTTACTGGTTTTTTGATCATACATTCGCGGAGTCTTATTCCTAGCAGTTCTTGTATAGGATGGCTTATCGTGATTGAGAAGTTGTACAGTGAGCTCTTCGGCTGAAAGATCATCGCATGGATGCATCACAGTCATACCCGGAATGGTCCGATAAAGAGCTAAATCTTCTATCGATTGTGCGCTACTTCCATCAGTGCCAGTATGTACTCCTCCATGACTTCCACACAAATGAACAACCAAACCGGGCCTCGCAACCCCATTCCTAACTTGTTCGAAACCTCTCTCAGTGAATATAGCAAATGTACTTGCAAATGGAATTTTACCAGACGAGGCCATTCCAGAAGCTACTAAGATCATATTTTGTTCTGCTATTCCCAAAGATATTGTCCTGTCAGGGTGTGCTTCTCTGAAATGACACGATTTTGTTGATTTTCCAAGATCGGCTTCTAGAACAACAACTCTTGAGTCACTCGACATCCGTAAAAGAGCAGATCCATATCCATCTCGAGAAGCACCACCTCCAGACGGCGCACTCATGATAATTCCTCCAATGATATCTCCAACTCTTCATCACTCGGCGCCTTCCCGTGAAATGACGGGTTATCCTCCATGAATGATACTCCTTTCCCTTTGGTCGTATGTGCAATAATGGCTGTTGGCGCACTAATGTTTGTCGAAGACCACTCCAAGGCAGAAACGATTTCTTCCATAGAATGGCCGTCAATTTCCATTACTTCCCAGCCAAAGGATGAAAGCTTATTCGCGACGTTTCCAACTTCCATTTGTAGCTCAACGAAATCATCATTCTGTATTCTATTCCTATCGACTATTAAATTCAATCTTCCAGCAGAATGGAAATCTGCGGCCATAGCCGCTTCCCAGAACTGGCCTTCCTGTATCTCACCATCTCCTACCATAACCCAGATGTCTCTATCGCTAGAATCCATTCTCGCGGCCAAGGCACAACCAAGTCCGAAAGACAGTCCCATACCCAAACTACCAGCTGAAAAATCAACTCCATCCGTCCACTTCATGTCAACATGCCCCTGACAAACAGAACCCATTTTTCTGAATGACATCATATCAGCTTCAGAAATGAATCCAACTTCATGGAGTATAGAATAAACCGCCGGACTTGCGTGACCCTTACTCATGACAAATCTGTCCCTGTCATTCCATTCAGGATTTTCGACGTCGAATCGTAATTTATTTCCATATAATGCAACTAAAAGGTCAATTGCTGAAAGCGAACCTCCGGGATGACCAGCACCAGCAGAATGAATCATTCTGACTATATGGCGTCGGCACTGACGAGCCAACTCCTGTAACTGAACAATGCCCATCGATGAAGTACGCCTAACGGAATTCACATGCCTGCTAGAAAATCTAACTAATGATGCTTTCCGGAGGAGTCCTCTATGATGATAGACGAATTCTTATGATGTCGATACCCGACCACCAAACGTTACAATGCCACTCGACGCCACCGCAGTTTCTCATTCGAACTGGAGAAATAGGCTTTCAACGATGGAAATCCCTCTGGCGGTTAAATCAAATTTAGTAGCTTTAGATTGCCTCAACACTCTGATCACAACAGGGCGACTTACCTTCGAACAAGGTGTAAAATTGATGCACAATCCAAGCTTAAACTCTATCACCTCATTGGCTGATATGGTAAAGAGAGCTAGATTTAATGACTATATATTCTTCAATGAGAATCTTCATGTCAACTCCACAAATGTATGTGTATTAGCTTGTAGATTCTGTGCTTTCAGAAAAGGTCCGAGGCATCCAGATGCTTATTCCCTGAATGTTGACGAATACCTAGAGAGAATCAGGCCATTCTCATCAAGAATCGATGAAGTCCATACAGTAGGTGGTTTACACCCTAAATGGACTGTCTCTGAGTATTGCGAACTATTCTCAAATCTGAAAAATGAATATCCGCATATCCACATTAAAGCCCTCACTGCAGTAGAGATAAAGCATCTTTCATCTAGGTCTTCTCTTTCCATCTCGGATACGCTTTCTAGACTCTCTGAGGCTGGGCTCAACTCACTTCCGGGCGGTGGTGCAGAGATTCTGGTCGATAGCGTCAGGGATCGTATCTGCATGGGAAAAGAATCTTCAGATGAGTATCTAGAAATTCATGATGCCGCCCATTCATTGGGAATCTCTACAAACTGTACAATGTTATTCGGTACGGTTGAATCTGTGGATGATAGGATCAATCATTTATTGAGGCTCAGAGAGCAACAAGACAAATCATCTGGATTTCAGTGTTTTGTCCCATACCCTTTCTTACCCGATAAGTCCAGACTCCCAGAAGCACAGCTCGCCACCGGCCAAGAGGTAATTCGCATGATTTCAGTATCCAGGCTTATGTTGGATAATATTCCTCACATTAAGGCATACAGAATGAATATTGGAGATAAGTTGGCCTCATACGCCATTAACTGTGGTGCGGATGATGTTGATGGTACAGTTGGACATGAAGAAATAATGCATGAAGCAGGCAGTAAGACAAGTCTCACTACTAGCTCCGAGCAAATGGCTAGAATGATTATTTCTGCTGGTGCCACCCCCGTAAAGAGAAACTCATCTTACTCAGTATTTGAAATAGTCAATATTTCAGAATCAAGTAGATCTCGTATTCTCCCAGTCATCGTCCCCGAGGTTTCCTAGATGAGCTGGATGGACGTAATTGGCCGGGTATCATTTTCTAATTGTGATCCTATTTTCGATGGCATAGATCCCAAATGGACTATACTATCAGCTCCTCCTGCGTGGTTAACTGGTCACATAATGAGGAGGGACTGTATAGCCGCTCCAATTCCCTCTGCCGACTATGCATCCAACAGTGATGAACTAATGCTACTCCCAGATATTGGCATTGTTAGTAATGGAAAGGTTGGCTCCGTTCTGTTATTTGGAAACCGACCTATAGAAAATATGAGGGACATCGCACTACCTACAGACTCATCAACTTCCAAGGTATTACTAAGTTGGATAGTCAAGAATCGTGGGTTAGATCCTAAGTTCATCGAGACCGGACCAGACATAAATTCTATGTTGGAAAAATGTGATGGAGCCCTCCTCATCGGAGATAGAGCTATTCTAGCTTCTATTTCCCATCCAGAGCTTGTGAGAATGGATCTAGGGGCTGAATGGACTAAAGTAACCGGACTCCCAATGGTGTTTGGAGTATTTGTAGCTAGAAGGGACTCTTCTAAGGACATCTTAAGGCGTGCACATTCTGAAATGATAAAGCAAGTAGAACTGTTTGAAAACGATCAAATCTGGAGGTCTTCAGTAATATCCCGAACTGCTAAAAAACTTGGATTTCCAGAAGACAGGGTCGCAGACTATTTTAGATCTGAAGTAAGAAATAGAATGTCTCAAGATGATATCGATGGACTCTTATTATTCCTAGAAGAAGCCTGTGGAATGGTCGAGCCTCCAGTATGGCTCAATCCTCACTCAGTATAATTCAGCTTTTTACTAGACACCCATTCGAGAAGATCTAGCGCAACTTCGCATGACTCTGCAACAACAACATCTTTGTCATCTTTGAACCTCTCTAGGACTCCTAGAGCCGCCCTATCTCCTATCGCTCCTAGTGCCTCTGCGGCTTCGTGCCTTACCATGACATCCTCGTCATAGTCTTCCAACCTATCTATCAAAAACGGTACCGCAGCAGAATCTTGCATTTGCCCCATGACATATGCTATTTCGTGCTTCAACAGTGCAGATGATGATGAAAAGGCAGCCGCTAAGGCTTCAACGGAATCTCTTCCTCCAATATTTCTGAGTGCGAATAATGCCCTCATCCTCTGAAACATCTTCTCCTCTTCATCACATATTGTGACTCTAAGTTTGGAGACATCAATGATTGAACTCGGAGGTGCCGGATCAACAGAATCAAACTCACTAACTTCGGGCCTCTTTTCATTCATCTCATTCACCCGAACCAACAAAAACAATCGAGTCTACGTCCAAATCTGATCTAACCATACCAATCTCCTGCCCCTTCCTGAGGAATAATCGAATAGCGTCCCTTCCATCCTCCCCATAATCAAGAGTCCTATCATTCACGTACATTCCGACAAACTCTTCATTTGTATCGTCATCTATCCCTCTGCCCCATTTTTTAGCGAATTTTAATGCATCTTTGGGATTTGAGAGGGAGTGCTCAATGCTATTTTTCACATCTTCAGTGATTTTTTGACACATATCTATCCCGAGATCTTTCCTTACTACATTGCCACCCAATGGCAATGGCAAACCTGTCTTTTCGTTCCACCAAATTCCCAGATCTAATACAAGATTAACCCCTTCGTCTTTCCATGTTAGTTGACCTTCATGAATTATTACTCCTACGTCATAATCACCCCTTTTCACGGATGGCATAATTTCGTCAAATGGCACGACTCGATACTCAACATCTCCCAGAGCTAATCTTAGAGACAGGTATGCGCTTGTTCCAATACCAGGTATGGCGAAAACTTTGCTCTTTGCTTCTTCAATAGTCATATCTTCTCTGGAAATTATCATTGGCCCATAACCCTCTCCCATAGAAGCGCCGCAATTCATTAAGTGATAATTATCAGAAATATCTGGAAATGAGTGTATACTGACTGCAGAAACCTCGTAATCCCCATTCATGGCATGCTTGTTTAGCGTCTCAATATCAAGTAGAACGTGTTCATATTTCCTACCGCCAGTATCTATTGCACCCGTTGTCATGGCATGAAACATGAATGCATCATCGGGGTCCGGGGAATGTCCAACCTTGTACGGGGGCGTATCACTCATGTGCCGTCGCATGCAAGCCGATTCAAAATTCCTCCGTGTCAAAACTCTCTGTAGCAAGAGTGAATAATCACCACCTTAACGTACAATCATGCCTGATCCCGATAAGCTATCCATAGCCACTGGCCAACTTGGTCCAATTTGCTCTGTAACCGGAAAGCCAATCACTTTTGCAGAAGCTATAGTTGTAGATGACAAATATGTCTGCTATGAGGCATATGTCGAATTAATCGGTCAGGGTTCAGCTACCGATTCACGCGAAGTCCCCTCCAAGCTTCCCTTGGAATGATGGGCACCTTCTTGAATAACAGTCTCCCCTAGGTAACGTGGCCGTTGGATGGAGTAGGTACGCACTTAGATTTGGGGACTACTATCGTTCCTTATCCACTAGTGATTTATGGACGCCACCGAGACTTCGCTCTAGAGAATGGATGTTCATCCCATGGGGGTCCAAACCCCCAGATAGGCATCGAGCGTTACCAACTAAAGATGATTTACTCAGGTATCTGCAAACAAGATCGCCCCATTCATGCTTCCACAGCACTGCATATTACAACGACCCTAGTCAAAGAAAAATGATGGAGAAGGGTTGGTTAGGTGCAGATTTGATTTTTGATTTGGACGGGGATCATCTGCCCGGCGTTTCCGATAATGACTTTCCTGGAATGATGGAGAAAATTCAGGAACAGGCTTGGAGCCTATGGTCAGACTTCCTTGAGCCTGAGTTCGGATTTGATGAAAAGTATGTGCAGACAACATTCTCTGGGCATAGAGGTTTCCACATCCATGTCAGGGACCCATCTCTAATGCATCTAGATTCTAATGCTAGGAGGGAACTAGTGAATTATATCACGGGTGTAGGAATAGACGTTCAATCAGTAATGTCCGGTCCAAATATCGGATGGTCTGAGAGAATTGATCTCGGTTTCGATAAAGTAGTGAACTCCCTTGCAAATATCTCTACCGGTGAAAACTCCACCGAATCAATAAATGAGTTACATTCTAGTTTGAAATCTAGAAATTTTTCTTGTTCCAAGGATCAGATTAAGAAATTAGCATCCGAATCAATCGCCGGAGGCAGAATAGATAGATTAAGAGAGGATAATGCCAGACTTGTTTTCACAACTAAAAGACTCAATGAGGCCTTTTGGGAACTAGTGAAAGGGGCCCCACTAGCTGTTGGAGAGACTGATGAAAATGTTACAGTCGATGTCAAGAGGGTAATCAGATGGATTGGAAGCCTACATGGTAAATCTGGATTGAGAGTTACCGAGTTCCCTCTTTCTAGACTGGAGCCTGGAAGGAGCAACTCATTTGACGCTATGTCAGAATCTTCTGTTTTTAGTACTCAGAATAGTTGTAAAGTTGAGTTAATCGTAGATGATGTGACTACTAGGATATCAGGACAGGAGGTTTCCGGTTCTTCTGGAGATTTGTTCGAGGTTCACGAATCAATGGCAACTTTCTTGGGGCTCAAAGGTTGGGCAATCATGCACTAATGCAGGCACTTAGACATACTTAATCACAGAATGTTGAATAGTGTAGAGTCCCGGAAATCAACTGAGACGAGTATGCCGGACGATGACGAATCCTTGGTAGGGCCCAATGGAATGCCCTTGCCCCCACCACCTCCTGGGATTAATTTGCCCCCGCCGCCACCAATGCCCCCGCCTCCACCACCACCTCCTTCAGCTGTCGATAACCCCCCTGCTGATAAAACTGGAAATGATGCAGAGCCATCCTCCGTTGAGGAATCAATGAATGACTTTCATTCTCACTGGGAGAAGAGAAAAACCGAGGGCGATGCAACCCCTGCGGATAGCAGGGATAGCATGTATGGTCACATAGATAGGATCTCATCTGGCCAAGTAGGTTCTCTAATGGACAGGTTCTCAGATAGATTTGGATCAGAATTGGACAGGGAGATTATTGTTCTTAGAAAGAAGCAACAGCAAGATCTTCTTTCAATAAAGCCAACAGTAGAGCTAATTTCAGGACCCGATGATGAATTTGAAGATGAAGATGATATTGATTCTGAGGATGATCATGAGGACATATTCCCGAGATTCTTTGAAATCGTGAATAATCTTCTCGGAGATATGGATGAAGATTTCATTGATTCATTTGTCTCATCGGATGACTTCCCCCTCTTCCAGAGCGTCGGTGAGAGCCCTACCAATTGCGATGATGACACAAAAGAAGAATTCTTCTCTATGATAAACAGAGTTTTGGGGGAGCTCCCCGAGGAAAAGATAGGAGACTTCGTGGCTTCACCAGGATTTGCAATCTATCAAGAGATGGGCGAGATTTATACATAGATTAGATTATTGAGGTGCGAATATGGGGCTATTGGAAAAGGCAGGAAAAATTTCAGAAGAAGACAAGAAAGAAGAAGTGGTTACCAAACCAACCCCTGTCAAGGCCGAACCAGCTCCAGTAGTTGCCAAATCAAGGCGCGCCCAAAAGAAGGAAGCTAAGGCGTCAAAGAAGAAGGAAGCTAAGGCGTCAAAGAAGAATGAGCCCAGGAAGTCAAGGGCCCCCCGGCAGAAAAGACCCAAGGCGGAACCAAAAGTCATACCAGAAGGATATGAGGAAGTAGGTAGTGCGCGGTCATCTCTGAGGTTATTCATAGACTTCGCAGTAAACTTCGGTATCATAATAGCAATATTCGTCGCATTCGCTCTCGTTGAGATTCCTACGACACTGTTCCTCTCCGTAGCGTTACTTCTCTCCGTCTTCAATTTGTTAGTAATGCCCATCAGGTTCAAACGCTCTATGGGGAATGTAATATCCCGTACACAATTCATTAATTCAAGAGGAGATAACGCCACTTTCATTTATCACTCTCTCAAGAATACTACTATAGCATCATACTTCATCTTCCTTCTTGGCGTATTTTTTGGAATCTCTATGCTCGGAGACAGTTCCGGTATTGAAGGAGGAGACTTCATGAATGCGTTCATTGCAATATGCCTCTCATCGATACTGATTCCACTAATGGACTATATCTTTAGAAGGACTAGGGCGGATTCTCTTGGCCTGTGGGAAGTTGCGTTCGGAGGTATTTGGCTAGTCAAGACTACCACATCCGCAGATGCAAACTCCAAATCAAGGTTTATGCAAAGGCTAGAGTCAATGGCAGAATATGCAGAGTCGCGCGTAGATCTTGATGATGACTCAGATGATAGCTAGGTAATTACCTAACTCTTGAGCCAGAGTCAATGTCGCCTTTGGTAGTCAGAATACATACATTCCCTTCACCGTCATCTGCGGCAAGTAGCATTCCCTCGGACATCACCCCTCTGAGTTTTCTCGGCTCCAAGTTAGCTACAAATACGACGTTCATACCTTCTAAATCTGTGGGATCGTAATATTCCTTTAGCCCTGCACACACAGTTCTAGTAGAATTCGGGCCATCTTGGATTGTTACTACATACAGTTTGTCAGCGTTGGGGTGCTCTTCGACAGATATTACCTTCCCAGTCTTCATCTCAACCTTCATGAAATCATCAAAATCTATGTAATCAACTCCTTCTTCAGAATCCTCGACGGGGTCATCATTAATATCATTGGCTAGTGACATTTCATATGATAATATTTCATCGAGGTCTAGCCTAGAGAATAGTGGCTCTGGTTTTTGTTCGTTCCACAGAAGATCTCCAGAATAATCCATCGAATCATCCCATAGTTGAATATCCAATTCACTATCCTCACCGAGCATTTTCCATAGTCTTTCAGATTGAAATGGCATAAACGGCCTCATGCATATCGCCAGAGTTCTACATAGTCTCCATGATAGGGAGAGGCCGGAGAGTGAGTCAGACCTTTCCTGTGATTCTTCAGAATTTAGATACTTCCAGGGGGCGCATCTTTGCAGTAGTTGGTTGCCAATCTGTGCAATTGACATCAGTGATCTTAGTGCCTCTTTGAACCTCTGCCTTTCCATTGAATCCATAGCTGATCGAACCAAATCATCACACTGCGAGATAATTTCAGAGTGATTCCCTATTTCATCATAAACAGATAGTGGATTCCCATCTCCACTAGCTAATCTGTGAGATAGTGTCATTACTCTATGTACAAAGTTCCCATAGGTTCCAATAAGCTCATTGTTTACCCTATCTACGAATTCCTCCCACCTGAAATCGGTATCATGTGTTTCTGGCATATTGATAGATAGGTAATATCTCAGGCAATCAGCATCATATCTCTCCAAGAAAGAAGGCAGCCATACGGCATGTTTCCTGCTCTTGCTAAATTGACCTCCCTGGAGCATCAGATATTCATTAGAAGAAACATTGGATTCTAGTGTTAAATCGCCTTCTGTTATCTCATGAGTGATTGATTTTCCCTTTTCTGATGCATTAATTCCCATAATTAGTGCCGGCCAAATAATTGTGTGAAATGGGATGTTGTCCTTGCCCATGAAGTAGATATGCTTCGGGGACCTCCCCTCATCGTCCATTCTCCACCAGTTTTCCCACGCTTCTTCACCATCTGGATGATTGTTGCTAGTTGCGTATCTCTCTGACCATATCCTTGCACAGGTGTAGTACCCTTGCACGGCTTCAAACCATACATAAACACTCTTTGATGACCATTCAGGTCCTTCTAGTGGAATATCAATTCCCCACTCTATATCCCTAGTCACAGCCCGTGGCCTGAGTCCCATGTTTAGCCAGTTTTTCGTCATTGAGCGAACATTAGGTTTCCAAATTCCCTGTCTACTCAATGCGTGCTTCTCGAGGCTCTCTTGAAACTTATCTAACTTGAAGAAGAAATGATCAGTATCCCTGACCTCAATAGCGGCCCCCGGATCCAATTTAGAAATGGGATTTAGTAATTCATGTGCCTCATACGTTGAACCACATTCATCGCATTGGTCACCTCTCGCTTCATCTTGACCACAAACCGGACAAGTACCTTCTACATATCTATCTGGCAGAAATCTTATTTTATCTTCTGCAATAGAGCAGTATTGCTTCATAGTCTGCTTCTCTAATAGATCGGAGTCCAATAATTTTGTGAAAACCTCGCTAACCAATTCCTTATGTCTTGAATCAGATGTTCTATTGTATAGTGCTCCACCATACTCTACTCCTCTGGAATCAATGTTCTGTGGCCATGCACAACCAAGCTCACTTAGGGATTTAAGAGCCATCTCGTGGTATTTGTCTACTATTTCTTGCGGCGTTACACCCTGTTGCTCGGCTGTAATGGTGATAGGGGTCCCATGCTCGTCAGATCCACTACACATCAATACCCTGCGCCCCCTCGCCCTTTCGTACCTATACTGTATATCAGCTGGAAGACAATTCCCAGCCACATGACCTAGGTGTAAAGGCGCATTGACATATGGCCAGGCCATGAAAATAGTGACATATTCCGGCTCCGGCACATAGTGAGCGGTCAGTCACCTATTTATGTCGCAATCGGTCGTAAGGCAATCAGGAGCAGTCATTCGTGTCGCGCACATGTTTAATTTTCGCTCAAAAGTGAGGAAAGATAGTTGGTAGACTACACGCTAATAATAGCTTATTCAGGACTAGCTCTGGGAGCATCCTTCTTATGCAGTATTCTTGAAGCTGTATTGCTTTCCACGAGTCATGGTCACATAGCCGCTCTCAAAGATACCCACCCAAAGGTCAGTGATTTGTGGTCACAATGGAAAGACGATCCCGAAAGGCCGCTAACAGCAATATTGACTCTTAACACCATTGCGCACACGGTTGGAGCATTGGGCGTAGGCGCTGAAGTACAAACACAGTTCGGCGGTGGTACAATTGTACATGTGGCCGCAGCAGTGTTAACATTGGCAATTCTATTACTGAGTGAAATTCTGCCTAAAACTATCGGCGCACTTTACTGGAGGAAGCTCACTATCCCATCAGCTAGGATAATGAAGGCCATGATGTTCGCACTGTGGATTATTGTCAAGCCTATTGAGATCACTAGGTCGCTACTCCCAGCAGTAGAGACGGAGACGGTTACTAGGAACGAGCTATCAGTATTGGCCGATATTGCCGAGGAGACGGATGTAATAGAAGAAGACGAAGAGGCAGTAATTCAGAATCTACTGAGACTCAGAGAAATTATGGTTAGTGATATCATGACTCCAAGAGTAGTCGTTACATCATTATCTGTAAACGATACCGTATCAGATGTATTAGAGAGGATCCCGATAATGGTACACGGACGAATGCCTGTGACTGGTGGAAATATCGATGATGTTACAGGAGTTGTTCTTAGGAGCGAAATACTTCGAAGGGCCGCTGTAGATGATTACGAAAAGAAGATGTCCGAAATCTCCATGCCCGTAGATGTTTGCAATCATAATGATTCTGTGGATAGGGCTTTGGACATACTCTTGGAGACTAAATCTCAGATTCTAATCGTCAAGGATGAGTTCGGCGGTACAGAGGGATTAGTAACCATGGAAGATGTTATTGAAACTCTCCTTGGTGTAGAAATAGTGGATGAATCTGATCAGTTGGCTATTGATGAAGGCTCACATCACGAAGATATGAGGGAGCTAGCCAAACAAAGAATCGAAGAAAGTGAGTAGTGCTTCACTCTGGCCTATCGAAGAATTCCCACTGTACTTCAGCCAGCTCTTCATTTGTCTTCGCATCTGAATAAGCTTCAAGTGGCATTTGATTTAATTCAAGAAACGCCGGGCCATATGGGAGACAGGATAGAATCCTCTCAGCTTGCTCCTTTCTACCAAGAATATAGAGTGATGATGCGAAGGCTTCCGCAGTTGAAAGCCTCCCCGGCTTTCCCCATGATATCGGATTTGCGGCCAAGAGTACCGGTAGCGTCCGACCTTCCAGCCTCGTATGTCTAGAAATTGATTCTAAGGATTCATCCAGTCTCTTCCATGAGCAGTCGAGTGCAACAATCGCTCCACCTCTGGATATTGATTTCATGTCATCCGGGCCCATCAGAATCCCGCTTGAGGGGTCAAGCAGAAAACCTCTCTTCGGCGCGGCTCGTGTATTTTTGTGCAATATGGCATGTCCATGCTTCGACATTCTCCTAGCACTGCATTTCTTAGGGTCATCCTGATCTAGATGTATGACATGCAATGGGACATCGTAGACGTCAATTTTTTCCGAGGAACTCATCAAGTGCATCTCCTATTGTCATACTTCTGCTGCTGGGTGATTTGATAGTCCTCTCGGGATCAGAAATTGCTTCTTCAAACAAGGATATGTCCAGAGCTTTTGCAAGCTTCTCTAGGACATTGTCTGCAGGTTGGACGCCAGCTTCTGCCTTTTGTATGTCATTAAGTCTTAGATTTGTCCTTTTGGCCAGATCACGGGCGCTCCAACCCTTATTTTCTCTTGCCCTTTTTATCCTGATATGAAAATCTGATGCTATCTCTTTCTCCATTTTACCGATATTTTTTGTATACACCTTAGATTTTGCTAGTACAGGCCTAACTTCTGTTTGTACAGGGATCCTTCTTTCTAAGACCGTTAGATTATTCGATTCAATACATCTCGTACAACATCTCAATTTTGCTCCTGAAATCTCTGAGAGAAATGTTGTGACCCTGTCCGTTCCACACATTTCACAAGTTGCCATGCTTATCCCAACAAGTACCCGACCATATGGGTTGGGGTTATTTGAAATCAAATACCCCTTTCGCGCGACATGGCTACTGGTTCGGACGCTCATCGTCAGGAAGACTCCTCAAACATATCTTCTGTTTCTAATCTACAATCTGAGATAAAGGGACTTACCGAAACTGCACAGCAACTACTCACAGATAAGTTACTACTGGAGAATGAGATAACCCAAGCTAAGAAGCGTACCAGTCGTCTTGAGGAAGAGATTCGAAACCTCAGAACTCCACCTATGGTAATTGGACATATACAAGACCTGACAGACGAGGGGGCAATTGTCAGAAGTTCTAACGGCACAGTGTTCCTAGTATCCGTCAATCCTCGAATCGATTCATCTCTTCTCGCCCCCGGCTCAAGAGTAGCGTTGAACCAGGATAATCTTTCTGTGATTGAAGTTTTATCTGACTCTTGGGACCCGCTAGTTGTGACGTCTGAAATTATTGAGAAGCCAACTGTAACTTTCGATGATGTTGGAGGCTTAGATGAACAGATTGTTCAAATTCGTGAGGCGGTAGAGTTATCATTCACTAATCGAGACGACTTCGAGAAGTTTTCTATTGATCCTCCAAAAGGCGTCCTATTGACCGGACCACCTGGAACTGGAAAGACCATGCTTGCCAAAGCCGTAGCAAATTCAACTAATGCAGTTTTCTTAGGGTTGGTCGCCTCTGAATTAGCTCAGAAGTATATCGGTGAGGGCGGGAGATTAGTGAGGGAAATATTTGATCTCGCTAGAAAGAGGGCACCTGCTATTGTTTTCATCGATGAACTCGACGCCATTGGCTCCAAGAGACTTGACAGTGCGACTTCGGGAGATAGAGAAGTACAAAGAACTCTGATGCAACTACTATCTGAATTAGATGGTTTCGCGCCGTTGGAGGACGTAAAAATTATTGCCGCAACGAATAGGCCCGAGCTTCTTGATAATGCATTATTGAGGCCAGGGAGATTTGATAGGATCGTTGAAATCCCCCTTCCCGATGAAGAGGGTAGACTTTCCATACTAAAGGTCCATACAAAGAAGACACCAATCTCCAATTCTATTAAATTGGATGAAATCGCATCGAAAACAGAAGGTTTTAGTGGAGCAGAAATTAAGTCTTTAGTTGTTGAAGCTGGTGTGAGTGCAATCTCTAAGGGCCATAAAAAGATTACAAAATCTGATTTTCTTAATTCATTGGAGAAGCTGACACAAAATAATGAGAAAGGAAGAAACGACAACTCTTCCGGACTCTACGACTGATGAGTAATCCTAATCTCTTAATCTCCATGCGAGGGCATGGGCGAACCGCTGATTGAGTGCGTTCCCAACTTCAGTGAAGGCAGGGATAAAGACACCATTGATGCCATAATCAACTCAATTACAAGTGTAGATGGAGTAAGTTTACTCGATGTAGATATGGGGGCCGACTTCAATCGAACTGTAGTTACAATGGTAGGCAACCCCGAAGCAGTTCTCAAGGCCGCGATTAAATCTACTGGGGTGGCATTGGATCTAATTGACATGACTAAGCACTCTGGTGAACACGCTAGGATGGGCGCTGTCGATGTTGTCCCGTTTATACCACTTAGCAACTCCTCTATGGCCGAATGTATTTCTCTCTCGAAACGCTATGCAAAGTATGTGTCTGAGAATTATGGGATTCCAATATTTCTTTACGCCGAATCAGCAACAAATGTAAGTCGTGTTAAGCTTCCAGATATCAGGAAAGGCGAATATGAAGCACTTGAAGAAAAATTATCCAAGCCCGAGTGGAAGCCTGATTTTGGGCCTTCAGACTTTATCCCTCGATCTGGCGTTACCGCCACCGGGGCTAGACAAGTTCTGATTGCATTCAATGTTAATCTAAACACACATGACAAATCCCTAGCAAATATAATTGCAGGAAAAATTCGTACTAGTGGCGTTATCATGAGAGATGAAAAGGGTAATAAAATTGTAGATTCTGATGGTAAAACTGTTAGGAATCATGGAAAATTCAAAGCTTTACAAGCCGCCGGTTGGATGTATGACGATGAAACAGCTCAGGTTTCTATGAACTTACTAGATCATACAACTACGGGTCTTCATGATGTTATTGAAGCTATCAGGGTGGAGGCCAACAAATTAGGCCTCGAAGTAACCTCTAGCGAATTAGTAGGACTGGTACCCAAGCAGGCCATGATTCAAGCCGGGAATCATTATTGTCCGAATACTGAGGAGTCTAATGAAAACAAAATTTTACAACATGCAGTACACGGTTTAGGCTTAGAAGGCTTACATGAGTTTGATGTCAATGCCTCTATTATAGAATTAGCAGTACGGAGGAGCGGACAATGAACGATGGCTACATTGATGTCTTATCAAAAATATCCTCATCTTCTCCAACGCCCGGCGGGGGTTCCGTAGCAGCTATGACATTAGCTCATGCACATTCTCTAGCACTGATGGTTTCTAGGTTAACACTTGGCAAGGAAAAGTGGTTAACTGGACATAAAACCGCTTCAGAAGTAATCGAATCATCGACTACCGGTCTCGAATATTCTTTGATTCTGGCAGACGAAGATGCCTCAGCTTTCGATTTGGTCATGGACTCATACAGACTCCCTAGAGAAAATGATGATCAGAAAACATTCAGATCCGAGTCAATTGTCTCCTCGACAATTAATGCCGCCATTGTACCCCTAAAGATTATGAGGGCGTCATCAGACTTTCTGGAATCTATAATGGGATTATCGAGAACTGGAAACTCTAACGCTTTAACCGATCTCCTCGGCTCATGCTATTTATCCCAAACATCATCTAAAATAGCTTCATTAAACGTCAAAATTAACTTGGACTCATTGGAAGATAGCTTGGAAAAGAGAAACATCTCACAAGAAATGGAAACACTTCTAACGCTTTCCGCAGAAAAATCTTCACTGATTGAATCTATTATTCGGGAGAGACTAAAATGGCATTAACGTTCAAAGAGTGCCTATTAGCTGGTATTCCAGACGATCTACCTTCTCCAAAATCATTAGATGATTCTGTACCTCATGCCCCAATAAGGCCGCAAGTACTTAGCGAATCTGAGAAGATACTAGCAATACAAAACTCACTCAGATACTTTCCTACGGAGTGGCATAGCACTTTAGCCCCAGAGTTTCTACAAGAGCTAGAAGAACTTGGACATATCTACATGCACAGGTTCAGACCAGACTATGAGATATTTGCAAGGCCCATCGATGAATATCCCTCTAATTGTCTCTCTGCGGCTTCTGTTATGTTGATGATCCAGAATAATCTGGATCCATCCATAGCCCAGTTTCCACATGAGCTCGTTACATATGGGGGCAATGGTTCCGTTTTCCAAAATTGGGCGCAGTACCTTATCGCTATGGAGCTACTCTCTAAGATGAATGAGAACCAGACACTAGTAATCAATTCGGGGCATCCTCTCGGACTCTTCCCCTCAAATCCTGACTCTCCAAGAGTTGTCATATCCAATGGATTGGTAATACCGAATTACTCCACTCAATTAGATTATGAGAGGATGAATGCATTAGGAGTAACTCAATTTGGACAAATGACAGCAGGCTCATACATGTATATCGGCCCACAAGGAATCGTCCATGGAACTACAATCACATTACTAAATGCAGCGAGAAAATATCTTGAGCTAAATAATGACTCAAATCTTTCTGGTATTCTTTTTATCACTTCAGGTTTGGGTGGGATGTCTGGTGCCCAGGCAAAAGCCGCAGTTATAGCTGGAGCTGTTTGTATCATTGCAGAAGTAGATTCTCATGCAGCTGTAAAGAGGCACCAGCAGGGTTGGCTGTCGGAACTACACTACGATTTACATAACGTCATTCTTCGAGCTCGTGAAGCCGTAAACAATGGTGAAGCAGTTTCAATAGGATATGTCGGAAATATTGTAGATTTACTAGAGGCACTCATCGAAAATAACCTAACTCCTGACCTTGGTAGCGATCAGACGAGCCTACACAATCCATGGCTCGGAGGTTATACCCCGTCAGGATTAACATACGACGAGGCAAAGAGCGTACTTTCTAACGATCCTGAAGAATTCAAGAATCACGTTAAGGAGTCTCTCAGAAAACATGCAGATATGATAAACACACTTTCATCCAGGGGAATGAAGTTCTGGGATTATGGAAACGCGTTCCTACTGGAGGCTAGCAGGTCTGGAGCAGATATCATAGATAATCAAGGACAATTCAAGTATCCATCATATGTTGAAGATATAATGGGCCCCATGTGTTTCGATTATGGATTTGGGCCATTCAGGTGGGTGTGTACTTCAGGCTCTCAAAAAGATCTAGATACAACCGATTCAATCGCCTACAATGTCCTCTCTGAGCTCCATGCGCAGGCTCCTGAAAGAATCAGGCAACAATACTCAGATAATCTTAGGTGGATAGAAGAAGCGTCAAAAAATGATTTGGTTGTAGGAAGTAAAGCTAGGATTCTTTATGCTGATTCTATCGGAAGAAAGTCAATTGCTCTAGCATTCAACGATGCCATAAGGAATGGGAGTATTTCTGCACCAATCGTTCTAGGTAGGGACCATCACGATGTCAGTGGTACAGACAGCCCATACAGGGAGACTGCCAACATCAGGGACGGATCGATGTTCACAGCAGATATGGCGGTTCAGAACTTCGTAGGAGACTCATTTAGGGGAGCTACATGGGTTAGTCTTCACAACGGTGGAGGAGTTGGTTGGGGTGAGGTGATTAATGGAGGATTTGGATTGTTCATTGATGGCTCTGAGAAATCAAGTAAAGCAATTGAATCAATGATACCATGGGATGTTGAAAATGGCGTTGCTAGAAGGTCATGGGCTAGGAATGACGAGGCAATGTGGACAATAAATAGGGCTATGGACAATGATCCCAATCTACTTGTCACAATGCCAAACATAGTAGATGATAATCTTTTGAGTGAGCTTTTTGATTCTCGATGAGTCTATTTGCTATTGCCCTTACCGGATTCCATGAGAGAGCTTGTGATAGACGGTAACTCACTCAATATTCGTGATGTTGTAGATACTGGTTTGGGACTAACTAAGGTTGTTCTATCACAGTCAGCTAGAGAAAAAATGATTATTTCTAGAGAAGCAATTACTGAGATACTCAATAATAAAACCGTTACTTATGGCATAAATACCGGATTCGGCGCCCTCTCTTCTGTTTCCATTGAATCCGATAAATTGGAACAGCTTCAAGCGAATCTAATTAGAAGTCATGCCTGTGGCATAGGAGATCCTATGGAAAATTCGCACACATTGATGATGATGTTGATTAGGGCAAATACGCTTTGTAGGGGCAATTCAGGAGCACGTCCCATACTAGTAGATACACTGATTTCAATGATTAATAATGGAGTATGTCCTGTAATACCAAGAATAGGCTCACTTGGAGCATCAGGAGACCTAGCTCCTCTTTCCCACTTGGCACTGGGTATGATGGGAGAGGGAAACTGCAATATCAGAATTGACCTGAATAATTGGGAAACGACTTCTTCCGATTTAGCCCTAAAGAGAAATGGAATAGAACCCATAGTTCCTGCAGCTAAAGAAGGACTTTCACTCATCAATGGTACTAGTCAGATGTGTGCATTTATGTGTGAGGCATTATACAATTTAGATATTCTTTGTTTTGCTTCTGATGCATCCGCAGCATGTACTGTAGAAGCCATCAAAGGCTCTCACAAGCCCTTCGATCCAAGGATACACGCATCTAGGCCACACCCAGGGCAAAGTACCTCTGCTGCTAGAATTTCATCGTTACTAAATAACTCTGAAATCAAACTATCACATGTAGATTGTGACAAAGTTCAGGACGCTTACTCCATAAGATGTTCACCTCAGGTACATGGGCCAGTAATTGACATGCTTAGGGAATCTAGAAGAATCTTGGAAATTGAGATAAACAGCTCCACGGACAACCCACTGGTCTTCATTGAAGGAGATAAAATTGAGGTTATTTCAGGAGGTAATTTCCATGGACAATACATAGCATTGAGCAGTGACTCAATATCCATAGCATGTCATGAATTAGCTAGTATATCCGAGAGAAGAATAAATCAGATTTTAGATCCAAAATGGAGTGGCCATAGTGCCTTTCTAGCTAATGACGAAGGTCTCGAAAGTGGACTTATGATAATTCAGTATTCTTCGGCTGCAGTTTTAGCAGAGCTACATCTTCTATCAAACTCAGCAACCACATCCAATACCCCAGTAAGCATGGGTAAAGAAGATCACGCATCAATGGGTGCAACCGGTGCCCATAGAACTATGATCGCAACAAGATTACTGGCCAATGTAATCTCAAATGAGATTATCTGCGCCTCCGAAGCCCTACATAGAATCGAAGAAAAACCGGGCGATGGCGTCTCCAGAGTTTTGGAATGGTCTAGGGGTATTGTCATGCCTTTCGAGGGCGATAGGGCATTATCTGAGGATACTAAGAATCTAACCGAATCATTGCTAAATGGAGATCTAACTAGGATATTCATGTGATCTTATGCAAGAAAAATTACATCTAACCCAACACCCGGGTCTCAACCCTCCATCTTTCGAAGCCACAATAACAGAAATTGTTGATGACGGAATTTTCCTCGATAGAACATTTTGCTACCCGAGGGGGGGCGGACAGCCCGGCGATAGGGGCTCAATATCCAGTGACAATAATATTTCTAACATGAGTGAAGTCAAACCAGGGGAGAAAATCCTACACCCATTAGAAAATCTAGACAGCTTTACAGAAGGTACCAAAATAATTTGTCAGATAGATCCATTGTGGAGGAATAGAAACACAATGATGCACACAGCTCAACATGTATTTTCTGCCATTGCTAATGATATGTACAAAGCCGAAACAGTAGGAAATCAGATTAGTGAAAAAAATACTAGAATCGATCTATTGTTTCCAGATAGAGATCTCTTTGACCCCGAAGAAATCTCATCACAAGTTAATGATATAATGAATACAGGTGCGAATGTCCTAATTCATGAGTGGTCTAGAGATGAAATTCTAAGTCATGAGAATATGAGACATACAAATTTCATGGATAGAATACCATCGTCGATAAATATACTCAGGGTAGTAGAAATTGAGGATATAGACCTGTGTCCGTGTGGGGGAACACATGTTAGTAATATCTCACAAATACCAAATATCACGATTGAGAATGTCAAATCAAAGGGCGCTGGTAAACTCAGAGTTACCTATTCTTGAATTCTCGCAATACTAGATTCCAAGTTACTGGTGGGCTCGGCAGGAATTGAACCTGCGATCTTCGCCATGTCAAGGCGACGTCATAACCCCTAGACCACGAGCCCAGTAATTACGCGACTGCGTTCTACCCAATGAATGATTCCATTACTATGACACAATTTTAGAAATCTTTCCAGTACACCCTTCCTGGCTACAGAATCCGTGAGCCCTAGTACGACCATTTTTCATCAGATCAAGTTGGCAATCAACAATTTCCCCGTATGTTTTACATGTTAAACAGAAACCACTGACCTTCCTACTCATGCTGTCACTACACCCAACTAAAGTTACTTCAGATAAGGGGGTTTTGGTCAAAATATATGATTTTTTGCAAAAACGTTGTACTGAGCTAATGCCCTATCTAAATTAGAAAATTTATTTTCTGATAACCCGGATTATCAGTTAAACGCGTTGCTAATATTTCTATGATATTTCTAAGATCAAGAAAAAAACATCTTCTCATGCTCCAATAAATAATTGTTAAAATAAAAATCTCAAATTCCTCTATTGTAAAATTATGCAAATAAACTTAAATTTATTATAAATGATTAGTAACTTCATAGTTATTTAAACTATTTTACAATAAGCCCATTAGCAATTGTTTGGGATATGGGATTCATTCCTGGTGATTGACACCACGACTCTACATTTCCATTATTTAGAATATTAAATGAAGCTGGGTTGTTCTCTGAAATTATTCCACATCTAGTGCTTCCCCCATTTGTTATTGTTGTAGAGGGATTCCTTGTACTGGCGGCTAATGCGGATATTGGATCTATGCCGCATCTGTGAGTGGCGAGGGAACCAACAAACGGCATGGATATAGAATTACAATTAGGATTGAAGTCAGTTGCTATAGAAAATGCCCATGAATTATCTAAACATTTTTTTATTGGGGGAAAATCAGTCATTCCCATCACATACTGTGTTCCCGGGAGAAATGTCTGCATTACTCCAGACTCATTAGCAATTGCTCGCGACTCATCGTTTGACTTAGCTACATGATCCGCGCTAATGGAGCCCAGTTCTGCGGCTACGCCAAGCCCCCCAGAATCTACGAACTCATCAACATGAATCCTCGATCTTAATCCCATCTTTCTCGAAGCACTAATAATTTCTATTGTTTCTTCTGTAGTGAACCAACCAGGCTCACAAAATACATCTGCCCATTTTGCTATTCCCTGGTCTACAACCATTGGTAATTGTAAATTGATCATTTCATCAATATAATCTTCCTTCGACTTTTCTTTTGGAATATCATGTGCGCCCAACCACGTTGCATGTATGTCACATAGTGATCGTTGATTTACCTGTGAAGTAGCCTCTAGTAATGCGAGTTCAGACTCAGCGTTCAACCCGTATCCACTTTTTGCTTCCATTGTTGTTGTACCAAGTTTTAGTGCCATTGTAACTCTTCTTAGGCCGAGATTGACTAATTCTGATATAGAGCAATTCCTAGTACTTTCAACAGTTTTCGAAATTCCTCCTCCTAATTTTGAAATTTCCGAGTATGAGAGCCCCTTCTGCCTAAGTGCCATTTCATTACTCCTATCCCCACTCCAAATAAGATGCGTGTGTGAATCAACAAAACCAGGAATTATTGCCCCTCCCTTGGCGTCTATGATGTCCTTATTAACTGATTTTTCACTATCTCCGTCCCATGATGGGAAGTACTCAGAAACTAACTCTTCTGAATCTGCAATACTTGTTATCAGCCCTCCTTCAATTAAGATTCCTAATCCTTTGGAGAAGATATTCAGATCTTTATCCCCCATATCTTCGCCTATTAGCGGTTTTGATATATCGCCATGAGACATATGGGCGATTTCGCCAGCATTAACCACTAGTGTCCGCACGACTCTCCACAGTAGTGATGCTTGAAAGCCCTACCCTACTCCCGGATACGTGACAGGCCTAATTGTTGGTGTTGAAAGCACTGCTCATACACTATCTATAGGCTTCGTAGATGAGGAAGGAAAATTATTCTCATCAGAATCCGCACTATTCAAACCAGAGGAGGGTGGAATACACCCAAGGGAGGCCGCCGATCACCACTCTGTTGTTGCACCTGCCCTAATATCTTCTTTATTGGCTAGAGAGGATTTCAATCAAGACGATATCGTTGCTGTTTCGTTTAGCCAGGGGCCAGGCCTTGGGCCCTGTCTACGTATAGGAGCTTCAGTGGCCAGGTCTCTTTCCTCATACTGGAAATCCCCTCTAATCGGCGTCAATCACTGTGTTGCTCATATTGAGGTAGGTAGAAATCAGACTGGATGCGAAGATCCTGTATTACTTTATGCAAGTGGCGGAAATACACAGGTAATAGCGAGGTCTGGTGATAGGTACAGAGTCATTGGTGAGACTCTAGATATAGGGATTGGAAATATGTTGGATAAATTCGCACGCAACCACGGTATCCCCTTTCCAGGAGGGCCCGCGGTGGAGAAGCTATCAAAAAAATGGATTGAAAGCTCTGTAAATAATCCTGAGTTGCTAGCACTCCCTTATGGCGTACATGGAACTGATTTGGCCTTTTCTGGTTTACTAACCTCAGCTATCCTACATTCCAAGAAGCTACCATTGGAACAGGTCTGTTACTCTCTTCAAGAGCATGCATTCTCCAGTTGCATAGAAGTCGCTGAAAGGGCCATGGCTCACACCGGAAAGTCAGAACTACTCCTAGGAGGAGGAGTTGCGTGTAATGGAAGGCTAAGGGAGATGAGCTCTATAATGTGCGAAGAAAGAGGAGGGCAGTCATTCTGGCCGGAAAAACAGTATTGCATTGATAATGGAACTATGATTGCTGAACTAGGTAGAAGAGAATTCCAGTCCGGTAGAACTACCGAATTAGACAATAGTGCGATCGACCCTACATTGAGGACTGACTCTTCCACTATTGCATGGACCTAAGCGCACCAAGTCTTATGAGAGCCCCTCATAGCGGAAGTATGGAGATAGTGTAGTGCAGAGAAGGAGAAAGCCGAGGGCGAAACCTCGTGATGTGTTCAGCAGTTCCCCTTCCGCCCCTAGTAAAACCTCCAAAAATATCCCTCCCAAGGATAGTAAAAAGCCTATGGCGAAACCTCCGGCCAAGCCTTTACCATCTAAGCAGTCACCCAAAAAAACCACTACTAATCCTACTTCGAAGAATAAAGATTCAGAAGATATTACAAATCAGGAATTAGATAAATCCATAGATATAACTCAAAGTAATATTTTAGGAGAATCAAGGAAAACTATTGGTTTAAGGAGTAAAACCAAATCTTCAGATCCAGAAACTAAAGACAATGCCACCAGTCAAAGAGCTCAAGATATTATAGATAAGAGTCGTGCTAGAGCGATGGAATCTTTAGCTAAGAAGGCCAAAACAGATGTAGCTAAAGATAAGCCAACAGTAACTACCACTCCCAAGAGAAGGGGCAGGAAGACAAAGAACTCTTTCCAACCCGCCGAAAGAAAGAGGAGACTCGATAGAAGTAGGCATATGGAATATAAATACGAAGTTAGGAGACTCTTAGTGGAATTAAATGTTGATGAGGAACACCGCTCTAGCTTATTGGGCACTATATGGGCCAAGGGAGAGAGGCAAACAGTCACAGACGCTAAAGAATTCCTAATTTCTAAGCACTCTGAGGGAGTGATAGATGAAGGGCAACTAGAGACACTAAGTAAGATTGTAGATTCATATACTGTTAGACGTTGAATACGGATAATTCATTTCCCCCTCCTTAGTGGAATGTATTGGGCCTGTATCCGGGGAACTGCTAATGAATGATGAATCAGAACCTGGTAAGCCGCCTTATACTAGGGGCATATATCCCAATATGTACAAATCAAGACTCTGGACTATGAGGCAGTATGCGGGTTTTTCTACTGCTAAACATACAAATGATAGATTCAGATTACTACTTGAGCAAGGCCAAACCGGGCTATCCGTAGCCTTCGATCTACCGACTCAACTTGGACTTGATTCAGATCACCCAAGATCCCTAGGTGAGGTCGGAAAGGTAGGTGTGCCAATTGACTCTATTTCCGATATGAGAATATTATTCGATGGTATTGATCTTTCAAATGTATCTACATCAATGACCATCAATGCACCAGCCACTACCTTATTGGCCCTTTATGTGGCTATTGCCGATGAACAGGGTGTTGATAGGACAGAGCTCCGAGGCACAGTTCAAAATGATATTCTGAAAGAATATATCGCCAGAGGGTTGTACATCTATCCTCCCGAGGCATCAATGAGGTTAACATCTGATTTGATGAAATGGTGCTCGATAAATGCACCTTCATGGAATACTGTTTCAGTCAGTGGATACCACATGAGAGAAGCGGGATGTACAGCAGTAGAGGAAGTAGCCCTAACTATACTAAACGGCATTGAATACGTAAGATCTGCTATAGAAGCGGGTATGTCTGTAGATGACTTCGCTCCCAGGATTTCATTCTTTTTCGCCTGTCAGAATAACATTCTAGAAGAAGTTTCTAAATTCAGGGCAGCTAGAAAGATTTGGTACGAGCTCATGACTACTAGGTTTAATCCAAAAAATCCTAAATCAGCAATGCTTAGATTCCATACTCAAACAGCAGGAGCCAGCCTAACTGCGCAGCAACCGTTCAACAATATAGTCAGAGTATCGTACCAAGCACTATCGTCAGTATTGGGCGGTACACAATCCCTCCATACAAATAGCTACGACGAAGCCATAGGTCTGCCAACTGATGAAGCAGTAACAATTGCTTTAAGGACGCAACAAATTTTAGCATCGGAGACTGGAATTACAGATCATATTGACCCTCTTGCTGGTTCATATGTTATTGAGGAGATGACTTCTGAAATCATTAAAAAATCCTTAGAATTAATCGATTCTATAGAGTCCAAGGGAGGAGCCCTATCATGCATAAGATCAGGAGTACAGCAGAGGATGATACATGAAAGTGCATGGAAGCATCTAAACTCAATAGAGGATGGCTCTATGAGGGTGATTGGTGTTAATGTTAATCAGCAAGAGGAAGACCCTATCGAAGGACAAATACTAGATCCATTACTGGCCAAGAATCAAGTATTGTCCCTATCTAAGATGAGATTAGAAAGGGATGAAGACATGGTCAAAATATCCCTTGATAAACTCAGAAAGGCCTGTCAAACCGATGATAATCTGATGGATTTTATCATTGATTCTGTCAAATCCTATTGTACTGTGGGAGAGATAAATCAAGTATTGAGTGATTCGTTTGGCACATGGGTGTCTCCAAGTGGTGTTTAGATGACTAAGATAGATCATATTGGGATAGCAACAGAATCTATTGAGGACTCCAAATCATTCTGGGAGGCATTAGGATTTTCTTCATCCGGCGGAGGAATAGTTGATGATCAAGGAGTCAAAGTAAGATATATGGTTAATGATTCCGAGACTAGGATTGAGCTACTAGAGCCAATATCGACAGATACTCCAGTTGGTAGATTCATAGATAGAAGAGGCGTTGGTATTCAGCAGTTAGCAATTTCAGTCGATGATATCTCAGAAACTATTTCAAAACTTTTGAGTATGGGGATTAGGATGATTAATACCGAGCCACAAACCGGACACGGAGGAAACAAAATTGCTTTTGTGCACCCCTCATCTTCAGGCGGGGTACTAGTAGAACTAGTCGAGTACGTTTGAAAATCATCAAAAGGAGCTGTATGGTCCGAGTAATATGATTACCTCAATAGACAGAGTCACGAGTACCGAAACACAACTATCTAGTCAGATTTCTGACGAAGTAGAATTTCTGTCCACTACACTTAGCCTACTAAGGGACTCGGAAGAAATTTCCAATGATGAGTTTCTTGAAGCGGGATCTATTCAGGGCGGTCTTAACTTACTATCTGCTATGATAACGAACGGTGCAAAAACAGATGAGCTAGAGGTTCAAATCTCTTCTCTGAAGCAAAGAGCACAATCAATATGCGAAAAGCATCCAAAACTGGATGAAAAAATTGAAAGTAAGAGATAGCTATCTCCAAAGAATCTTGGTTTCTGGGATTTTTTCATTGCAATATTCATACACTTCAGAGTAGTAATCTCTTATATCAGACTCGATATTTTCACTAGATACTGTAGGTGATTTTGTTTTATTTACTCTAACACTCGCGAAACTATATTCCGAGCTGACTCCAACATAATTTGAAATTTTATCAATCTGATCAGAATCAAACATATTCTCATAGATCCCTAAATAGACGTCTTCTTCATCAAAAACTTCCCTAATTGTCTCTATTGTCTTATCATATCTTGTTCTTATTTTACAATGATCTGTCATGTAATACTGTTCTAAAGCATCGATGAAATTATCCTCTCCCAATTTTATGCCTTCGTCATAGTTACCCCTGTCCAGGTTGTATCTTACTGCACTCTTTATCCTGTCAACAGGATCTCTCATCAATAATACAGATTTACATCGTATGCCCCTTTCATTGAACTCAGAAATGATGTTCTCTAACCTAGATTTCTGTAAGCCGCTGTATGATGGAGTGATATCTCCTGTAATTGATACCGTATCTGAATATAACCCCTCAAAATAATCAAAATATGTTGAGCTGTTTGATTGCATCCTGTACCTCAAAGTATTACTCTTATCGTACATACTTCTTAAAATTCCAGGCCTTTTAACTCTATTATAACCTAATAATGGTATGTCAATTGCATCCCAAATATGATACTCTTTCAGATCTCCTCCATCGAACTTTGTTGATTGTTGTAGATAACTGTAAAGCCAACTCGTACCGCATTTTTGGAATCCCAGACCTAAAATGAATGTATTATTCGAATTTCTTGATTCCAATGACATCCCCAAATGTCGTAATGATATCTACTATTTTAATTAATTTTAATATTATCTTAGTAATACTCCAGTAATATTTAATATAATCAGTCGTCGGATGATAATATGCCAAAGGTCAGTCTTGACATGCCGAATGAGATATTAGTTGATATCAAGCGACATGTGGGGGACGATAGGAAATTTGTTAGTGTTGCCGATGCGATTAGGACTGCATGTAGGAAATTGTTGGATCAACTCGATTCAATAGACGAAAGACATGGGAGGTTTGAGAATGACAACTAGGGAAGATGCCGTGGATGCGGTTGAAAAATTGGTTAGATATGTTGAATCTGCCAGTGGGGAATTGAGAGAAGGGCTTATCGATACGCCTGAAAGAGTGATAAAATCCTATGAAGAAATATATTCAGGATATTCATTGGAACCCAGTGAAATTTTGGACTCGACATTCAATGGAGAGGACTACAATGGAATAGTTCTCCTAAAGGATATCGAGTTTCACAGTACCTGCGAACATCATCTCCAGCCGTTTAATGGAAGGGCTCATATTGCATATATTCCAATTAAAAGAATTGTCGGAATTAGTAAATTAGCGAGACTACTAGATTGCCACAGTAAAAGGCTGCAGAATCAGGAAAGAATTACAAAATCCATAGCAGATGATATCATGGAACACCTAAATCCACTTGGTTGCGCTGTAATAGTGGAGGCTAAGCATGGCTGTATGAGGTGTAGGGGCGTCTCAAAGCAGAATGCCTCTATGACCACCAGTTCCATGAGGGGCGCCTTCTTTGACAATCCAGATGCCAGAAATGAGCTGTTCCAATTGATCAATAACTAATCGGATGATATCATGATAAAATATCCCATAGTAGAAATCTTTCATTCGGTACAAGGAGAGGGATACCATGCGGGAGTGCCGCATGTGTTCATCAGATTTGGGAACTGTAACCTAAGATGCGAGTGGTGCGATACTGATTTCCTGAAATACGAGGAATTATCGTTAGATGAAATTATCGAAAAGGTACTATCATTCGGCTGTAAGAAAGTAATATTCACAGGAGGGGAGCCCGCATTACAAGATTTAACGACTATTGGTAGTAGACTCAAAGAATTCGGAATATCATTATCCATAGAGACAAACGGAACAATAGAAATTGATCCAATTATAGATTGGATATGCGTGAGTCCTAAAGATCAGATTTACCCCAATGTAACAATAAAGCAAGTAAGAGGTGACGAATTAAAGATTGTATATTGTGGACAGGATCTTTCTATGTATGATGAATTAAAATCGGGGTTTGATCATCATTATATTCAACCCCTTTACTTGGAAAATGAAAGTGTTGAATCTAATGGGATTGGCTTCCAAATTGTAGAGGAACTAGTCAAGAAATCCCCTGGATGGAGATTATCATTACAGACTCACAAATGGATAGGTGTATTATAATGCCATTAAGAGCTATAATGGCTCTATCCGGAGGCATGGATTCGACATCATTACTTCTCCATCTATTAAGAGAGGGGTATTCTGTAACTTGTGTTAGTTACTTATACGGTCAAAAACACTCTATTGAGATAGAAAAAGCAACTGAAAACATCCAAAGATTACAGTCTAAAGGATTTACAATAGATCACAAAATCATCGACTTAAGTTCTGCAATGGGTTCTTTTCACTCTGCTTTAACTGATGATAACTTTGAGGTCCCCGAAGGCCATTATGAAGAAGTACAGATGAAGCAGACTGTGGTACCCAATAGGAATGCTATATTCTCATCCATTTTGTACGGAATGGGCTTAAGCATATCTTTAATTGAGGATTCTGATGTAATCATTGCTTTAGGGGTCCATAGTGGGGACCATGCTATTTATCCAGATTGTAGGCCTGAATTCTACAATGCTCTGTCTACCGCATTCTCAATAGGAAATTGGGATTCAGAAAGAATTAGCTTTGAATTACCATACATTAAAGGCGATAAGTCAACTATCCTGAAAGATGCTCTTAATTCCTGTGAAATTCTAAATCTCAATTTTAATGAAATAATGGGCAGTACCATAACTTCATACAACCCAGATAAATTAGGTCGATCGAGTGGCAAATCAGGTTCTGACGTTGAACGGATCCTAGCATTTCACGAAATAGGTCATGTGGACCCCATTGAATATACTTCTTCCTGGGAATCTGTATTAGATAACGCACTAAAATTAAAGCATAAAATTGGTGAATAAGTATGGTAGATCAAGACAATGAGTGGAGAGATCGATTAAGCAGCCTTGCCTACAGGGTGACAAGAAACGGTGGCACGGAAAGGCCATACTCAGGAGAACATTATCTAGAAGAAAGAAATGGTAACTACTTCTGTATATGTTGTAACCACCTCTTATTCACATCTGAAATGAAGTATCATTCAGGTTGTGGCTGGCCTGCTTTTCATACAGAGCACAAAGAAGCAGGGATCAGACGAATTGTAGATCTAAGCCATGGGATGCGTAGAATAGAAGTCAAGTGCGGTAAATGTGATGCCCATTTGGGCCATGTATTCGAAGACGGTCCCAAGGAATACGGCGGTGAGAGATATTGCATTAATTCTGTTTGTCTAGACTTTATCACGGAGGCGAAAAAATGACTAGATTCCTTTCTTCTAAGAAATATGGACACGAAAGGGGACTATCGGCTGCATTCAGACAATGGAGGGCCACGAGTCACTGTAGATTTATGCACGGATATTCTTTAGAGTTTGAGTTTGTTTTTGGTACAGATGAATTAGATGATAATAAATGGGTTGTTGATTTTGGAAGCCTAAAAAATCTAGAGTCATGGCTTAGATTAAATTTCGACCACAAGACACTGGTTGCTTCCGATGATCCAATGTATACTGCCTTTGAAGAGATGCATGTAAATGGCATCATCGATATGGTCACTGTCGAAGGAACGGGTTGTGAAATGTTCGCAAAAATGGCCATGAATCATGCAAAAGTTTTGATTCAGAATATTACTGACGATAGATGCTGGGTTGAAAGCGTCACTGTACGTGAACATGGTGCAAATAGTGCTACATGTATGAGAACTACCTAGTTACAAAGTTCGTAGTTAGGAGATTCCGTAAGTGTGAAACTCAGTCCGAAGAAGCTCTATCTCTCTCAAATGAGTCTGCAGCTTCGGTAATTACAGAAAGAATCCTATGAATCTCATCATCCTTAGGTAACCCCCTCATTATGATTCTATTCAATGTCTCTTCGATACCGGTTCTCTTATGATCCTTAGTAGGCATAGATTTTGATAGCCTAGATATTTCAAATCTTAACCTATCTCTAAGAAATGGATTGAGAAGTCTTTGTTGTTCGGACTCTCTCTTTTTGGAGCTCGAAATATTGACATACCATGTGTAACAGATAATAGATACCGCATGACTCAGATTCAGTATTGGATATCCTTCCCATGTCGGTATCGTTACCAATAAATCACAATCATGAAGCTCTTCATTTGTTAGGCCAATATCTTCCGGACCAAAAACAAATGCCACCCTACCTTCGACAGAGACTAGTCTTTTTGGAAGCTCTTCCGGTGGAATAAAATGTCTAAATGATATCCTATCTCCAATTTCTCTCTTTCCTGAAGTCCCTATTACTAAAGAGCAATCATGTATTGCTTCGTTGAGATTTTCGTATATCTTACAGGAGTCCAAAACATCTTGTGCATGCTTTGCCCTATTCCTGGCTTCTTCACTCCAGTCGCCAGTAGTTCCAACTATTCTCAAATCTTTAATCCCAAAATTTAGTACTGTTCTAGCTACTGCGCCTATGTTTCCATCGTATTTAGGCCTCACTAGAATAATTGTAATATTATCTGATTCGTAAGGAAGGTCAACTTCCAGCCTCCCGCCCATAGTTACCCGAACAGTTTCGCATTGATGAGCAATACGCTAATCCACGCGTCTTTGCTTATACCTTGTAATGTAGCCAGCTATCCAATTCCTCATCCTTTTATTGCCTACATCAGAATATTCGCTAACTAGATGCTTGTTATGATCGAAATCGTCTGTGAATTGGTCCGGATATAGTTCAATTAGCCTTATCGCCCTAATTTTAATAAATGAAGGTCTGATATTGCCCATATTAATCCTCCAATAGTTTTACCTCAAGGGGGAACCCCTCTTCCCTTGTACAAACAACCGTTATTTTCCTTGGAGGTTTTTGCATTCCCCTGGACCAGATATAATGGTTCACTGCCTCGTCAATCCAGATATCTTCGTCCTCCCTCTTCTTCATATGCCTGGCAACATGTATCTTTATCTCAGCCATAGCCCTATTTGCCCTTCTTGTTCTAGGGACGCTCCAGGCGGCTCTTAACGGAATAGTCATCTCCTTAATTTCAGCCATATGATCACCTCTGTAGCTTGCTTCTACGCCACATGTGACGCTTAGGATGAGTTGTGGTATTTCGATTGGTCCGCAACATTACCCATACTGGAACTCTTCTGTTCTGTTTTGTGACTTTCATCAAGCGCCTTTTCTTAGCATTGGGCTTGTTTCTTGCCATATTATCACCTAGTAATTCGAAAGTCCAGGATGCCTTTCAATTGCTTCATCTCTAACTGCGTGGGCAACTGAATCTAACATCTTCTGACCTGCTGGAGTTAGTACCTTACCATGATTAACAGTACCAGAAAGACTCATCTTACTCTGGATTAGTCCCGCGGTGGTAAGTTGTTGCATAACGGTTCTTGAAATATTTCTCGATCCTGCGACAGCCCTGTTTGGCTTTACACCTCTGTCTTTGGGCCCGCCAAAGTGCTGGGCCATGTGGTTAGCCCCAATGGGACCTAGCTTGCCGACCTTCCTCAGAACAGCGGCAGATCGGATGTACCACCAATTATCCTGGGCAGGGGGCCTCTCTCTGTGTGTACCGGTTTTAACGATTTTAGACCATTCTGGTGGATTTATCGAATCAACTTCTGATAAACGTGCTGAAAGCTCACCTATCAGAAGGTCCGCCGGAACATCGTGATACGTAGTCATAGCCACACCAAGCAGCCGCCCGTCTGACAGTTCCTATTTAACCGTGATGACACGTTAATCAAAATCTGGTGTTGCTGAAAGAGTTACATCAGCCTACAAGGATTGAAATTACCTTGTCATCACGGACATGTATGAGGAAGACGATGTCACAGAATCCTAACATGCTTAGGACCATGATTGGTATTGGCCTAACTTTGATTTTTGTTTTGGGATACGCAGTCTACTCGAATACCGTGGAGTCGGAGTATTACGGCTATGAAACGACGAATATTTCAGAGTCAATAGAACTCAGTCAGGACGATCCTGATGTTGCAGAGTGGTATGTATCGACCGACATGCCAATTACTTGGATAAATGTATCAGAATTTGGCGCTCCTGAGGATTCTATACTTAGGGTCCAAGCCGAAGGGACTTCTTGGTATCACTCCCCATTCTTAGGAGAAAACCAGGACTATCCATTTAATTGTGAGGGAGACGGAGACTATTCGGATCTGGTAGAGACCTGTGATTTTTCTACAACACATGAAATCTACTCAACCCAAGAAGAGAGTGTATTGAGAGGAATAGTATCATCAATTTTGCCCATTGAGGGATTGGGCTATCTTCAGGCCGACAACTTAGATGAGGCAGGTGAGAAGGCGAATGACCTAATTTCTGGGGAAGCCACTATAATTACTTGGAGGATTGGAATTTATGATGGGGAAGGAAACTCTATTGCATCTTCTGGAATAGATATTGAAGTTAATATTACTACGCATGAGCTAATTGAAATCAATGAGTTTGAAATTGATCCTATAGAAGAGTCGGTATACAGCCTCGCCACATTAATTGGTTGTTTCAGCCTGATGTTGATCCTACCTTTGATAGTATATTTCTCTGCAATCTATAAAGCAAAGAAAGATGAAGCCACAAGGTTAGGAGCACCATCTTTGGGCAATTAGAATCTATTTTATAATCACGAGATTTAATTCAATGAATTTTGAGATCGATGCTGTACACCTCTCATTCGCAGGAATAATATCTTCCCCATAACATTCCTCCATTATTTGTGAAATTTGATATAAAGTCCTCTTTCCATCTAAAAGATCCCATAATGCTGAATTTAATTTATCCAGTGGCCTCCTCAGTAATTTAGGGGCTCTTGTGAATTTGGCTATAAAAGCTTCAAAGTAGTTGAAGCGCTTCTCTATGTGTATAACTACCTGCTTATCTGAAATTCCATAACTCTCTAAAATTGGATTTAACGTTCCATATGTATCGCTATGTTCCCATATACAGGGAGCTTTGGTTGGAATACAATCCACATCTAGCTGTAAACCCATCAGAACACAACCCACGTGAATAAGCTGATCATGAAGCACACTCCTGCTATAGCTGAGGCCCTTGTGAGATTAATCGATCTTAGCACGTTTTTTGAATACCATGTAAGAAATCCAAAGAAAGATGTTAGAAACAATAGGATCTCACTACCCTGTGGGAGTAATTCCAAATTATCTCCTCAACTTCCTCGAATTTTCTACTACTGAAGACGAAAGTGCAGAGATTCTATCCCTGATGGACTCATCATTAATTCCTCCCTCCTCGCCTAAAGCCTCCTTGATATGCGGCACAGCGACCTGTTCTGGTGCTACCCAACCATGAATCCATCTTGCCGCAATTCTCATGTGATTGAGTGTATTATTGCTAGATTGTCCGCCCAATGTGGAGATCAGTCCGAAAATTTTTCCAGAGGTGTGCTTGGAGTAAAGCCAATCTAGATTATTTTTCATTACTCCACTCATTGTTCCGTGATATTCCGGACTTGATAAAATAAAGGCATCTGATTCAGTAGCCATAGCTTGAAACTTCTTTACATTTTCATCATCCCACGAACCTGGGGCGCCTACAAGGGGCAAAGGATATGCTCCGTTGTCCCAAATTGATACATCTGCACCGAGATCTCTGCACTGTTCTAGTATAATTTCTAATATTCTTCCATTAGCCGATTCCAAATCATAAGTTCCGCAAATCCCCATGACACGAATAGGTTGGCCCATGTCTCTGGAAGAAGGTTCCCATCTTCAAGGTGTAGGTATCGAAACATTGACTCAAAGGAGCACCTGACTAGAGAACGCTTATTTTTCATTTGTTCAGCGAGAGGCTATGGATGGGGGCAGAGTTAGGCAGTTGCTTTCAGATGCAAAGTCTCATGCAGACGTGGGAGATATGCTGTTAGCCAGCCAACTCTACACGAGGGCAACAGAAATCGATCCTGAAAATGCGGCTGCATGGTACGGGCTTGGCGTGGTTCAAATCTCCAGAGGATTTCCAGATGAGTCGGTACATGCATTTGAAAAGGCAAACTCGTTAGATTCGGAACATGCCCCAACAGCGGCCAATCTTGCTGTATTGCTAGAGAATATCGATCCCGATAGATCATTTCAGCTAGCATTAATGGCAGTAGAAAAATTAGGAAATATTCAACAATTATCAGGAATTATCGAAAGGCAAAAAGAGTTGAGTTTTAGAGACAATGACGATACATCAGAAGACACCGACAAAGACGAGGGCTATCCGTTACTGGAGAGCAGGGCGGTAGATGATGAATTACAACAATTAGAAGAGGCCCCATTAATTGAAAGTCGTGAAGTCGCGGATGAAGAAGATATTATCTTGGAATCAAGGCCAGTACATACACTGGAAGAAATCATTGAAAAAGCCAAGGAAATGCTAACTAAGAACAGGTCTAATGAGGCTCTTTCAACAATTAAACCGAGATTGGAAACTGACGGATCAATGAGCTTTGAACTGTGGTCCTTATGTGCAACCACATTGTACATGATAGGTCATAATAATGAAGCTTTAGAAGCTATTGAATACGCTATTGCCATAGGGGATGACAGAGCAAAAACTCACTTCAACCATTCTAGAATTCTGAAAGATATGGGTAAGATCGAAGAATCAGAACAATCCATTGCAAATGCCTTAATTTCTGACCCCGAACACGTAAATAGTTTGATATCTATGGGAGAAATTAAGTTTCAATCGGACGATTTTGATGAAGCCGTATCGTTTTGGCAAAAGGCACACGATATCACGCCTGATGTTGAAGTTTTGAGCCGAATAAATGAAGCCAAAGAAAACATGAATCGGGATAACGAATTTGAAATTGGGGAGCAGTCGCTTGTAGTATCTCTAGAGAATAAAATAGCATTAGCCAAAGAACTCACAATCAAAGGTGACCATATCAATTCAGTAAAGGCATGGAAGCAGCTTCTGGAGGATAATAGGGAGATGCCAGAGATTTGGAATGGTATGGCAGATTCACTTTCAGCCGCAGGTCACGTCGATAGGGCCCTGCAGTGTAGGCAGAAAGCCACTTCTCTAGAGTTAGAAAACTCCATTGAAATAGATACTGAAATCGTCCAAGAGGCAGATTTGATCGCGGCCGGAATAGAGGCCAAAGAAATAATAGAAAATATGGATAATTCGCCCGAAATTGATGCAAATGTATCTATCGAGTGGTATAATAAAGGAATAAATCTGTTAGCTGAAGGCAGGGGCTCCGATGCACTAAGCTCTTTCGAAAAAGCCATCGGAGGGGCTCCTCGAGAAGAGTTGGAGCTTCGAGTCAAAGCACAAGCTGGCAGGGGTCACGCCCTATACCAAATGGGAAAATACGGAGATAGTATTCGATCATACCACACTGCCATTTCTATGGATCCAGAAGCTGTTAGCGGCAAGCTTCTCTACAATATGGGTTCCTCATATGCGTCTCTAGAACTTTTCCAGGATGCTGTAAAATGCTTTATTCAAGCTATAGACAGGGGCCTAGATGAAAATGACAGGGATCTATGTAAAAAACAACTAAGTAGATGCAAAATACTTGCTAAAGAGCAAGCTAAAAGGTCTAATCGTTAATTATCCTGCTTGGGCAACTGTACACAGATGCGGTACTATTCTTGACAAAGCCGATCAATGTCATACCATGTTCAATTGACATTTCTATTGCCATTGAACTTGGTGCCCCCACTGCAATGAAAATTGGTATTCCGCATCTAATGGCCTTGTATGCAAGCTCAAATGAAGCCCTCCCAGAAACTACAAGATATCCTTCAGTAATAGGCATTCTATCTTCCATTACAAATGTCCCCATCAGTTTATCTAGGGCATTATGCCTTCCAACATCTTCAGATATGGCGATTATATTACCATCATAGTCTATGATCCCGGCGGCATGAGTGCCACCCGTCCTCGAAAATATCGACTGTCTACTTCTGAGTATCTCAACAGAGCTCGAAATAGCTGTTGAATGAATATTTTTGTCATTGGGTATCGGAGGTCCGTGTATGTGAATTAGATTAGATATCGATTCACGACCACACAATCCACAAGCAGACGAAACCGATGTCTTCCTGATGTGTTCAGCAGGATCGAATCCGCACTCATCCGTTACTAAAACCAAACAATCATCGTCTTCTATATTTACTTCTAAAATATCTCTCGAACTGCCTATTACTCCCTCGCAGTATAGGAAACCGTACACTAGCTCAACGTCATTCCCAGGCGTTCTCATCAGAATGCCCAATGAGTGTTGCACATCCATATGCATTATTCTGATACTCATTGCACGTTCTACCGCAATATCATCAGTTTCATGGGAATTGCGGCCACCAGATATTTTCCTAATATCAACTTCAACAATTTTGTCCATGCATGCCCTGCCCCATTCAAGTATTCATACGTGACGATGACTATCGCAACTGTTCAAATACACCGGGTGCAAGCGAGGGGTATGGGCATACTAGGTGGAGGGGGCTTCTCATTACCTGTCGTTTCTAAAGTGGACGTGGTAGATGTCAATATAGAACTCACTGAAACTGCCAAGGCCGCCCTTTCGGCATCCATGTCTGGAGATGAGGATACACATGTCCTGTTAATCAGCGCACAATCAGGAGGGTGCTCTGGATATATGTACGATATGGCAATAGTCGAAGAGCCAGAAAACACCGGTTTTCAGAAGATTGTGTATGATGGAATAAGGATATTTATCCACGACAAAGATAGTACAATGCTAAACGGTATTCGTGTAGACTACAAAGACTCCCTAATGGGCGGTGGGTTCCAAATAGAGAATCCTAATGCTAGCAAGTCTTGTGGTTGTGGGCAATCTTTCAGTTGATACAATGAGCATATCTCCAGAATCACACACTAACATTTACCCTGTTAATTCCAGTATTTCAGTCATGGAAGGACAAGAAACTGTGAGTCACTTGAATAATATCTTATCTACGGATATTACGTCTTTGGTTAGGGGCGGTAGAATTGATGGACTAATCTGCGATTCCAATGGCAGGGTTGCCGATATTATTAGTTGCTATCATATGGGTCAGGGAATATTAATTACTGGTCTGGGACTAAACACGCATTCAACCAGGGAATTACTGACTAAGGGCATTCCATGGAATAAAGAAATTTCACTATTAGATGGGAATGGAGCATTAGAACATTTCAAGATCATCGGAGAGAAATCATCATATTTACTAGAGAAATTATATCCTGAGTTGACAAAATTATCTGAAAATGAGTATTCAGAGTATGCAAATGTAATGTTCTCAACGGGAAACCATAATGGATACCAAGTTATCGATGTAATTACCAGGAGCGGCAATACAGACTTCTTCAGTAGAGTCGAAGAAAGCGATTTTGAAATATCGAAAAAGGAAGACTGGGATGCTGCTAGGATAAAAATTGGATTTCCCGGGGGAAATGAGGCTAATGCCAAATATCTGCCACATGACATTGGCATGGGTAAACTAGTATCGCTGAATAAGGGATGCTATCCGGGACAAGAAATTCATGCAAGATTGGACAGTAGAGGAAGCCCGAAAAAGAGAATTGTAATGTTAAGTACAAATATTGGTTTAGAATTTGGAAAATATTCCTTATCCGATGGCAGTACTGTTAAGATAACATCAAAAAGTAAGACAGAAAATTTACATTTGTCATTGGGGATATGTTCTGTCGATGTCTCCAATGATGCTAAGCTAATTATTGAAGATGTAGATTCAAAACTAACATTATTGTGATTTAATTTTCAAAGAAGTTGGAGTCGACTACTGTTATCTCCTCGTCATTGTCAATCCATTCACGCATTGTCATTAGTGGTGAAATTCTAAGTGTACCTAGGTGCCTAGTAAATAGATAGACCATTGGATCATGCCTCTCTACAATTTGCATTTGGAATAGTGATTTGATCCTGTCACTCCTTGAGTCGAAGAATGCAAACTCTACAGCAACACCGATAATTGTCGCTGTATACAACACCAACAAAACAGATATGGAGAATACTACTGGATCTCCTAGTAGATCTCCAGATCTTAGCTGGCTGCCATAGATAAGCTGTCTTGAAAGAAGAAATACAAGACCTATTCCCACTGAGGGACCCAGTGCATCGTCGACAAGGGAATGCATGGGAATCAACCTCCTTTTAGTGGGGTCAGCAAAAACTAGAGATGTCATAGTGGCCGCCCTAATTACAGATATTACAGATACTAAAAAGATGTAGAAAGCCGCACTCAAAATCATCACTTGCCTGGGCTCAATAGGTAGATAAAGAACAATTAGGAAGGCAAATATGCCAAGAAAAACTGTGATTGGCATCCTATGTGTAGAATCTAGGACCCTATCAAGAGTTCCAGTCCCATCATCTAGTCTAGGTATACCTATAATTTCCCATCTAGTGACTCTCCTGATGATATTAGCTACATATGAGAGTAAGCCCTTGTCTATGAGCACCCACTCAATTGGCCTAAACATGGGTAAGAGAATAATGGTAACGAAAAAAGCAAATATTCCCAGTAGGGGGGAGAATATCAGAGCTGGCAATAAGAGGAAATGCTGGGGCCCGAGTGGCCTTAGTAGATCGGACTCTATTCTGGATTGTCTTTCTTTGTCTATCAGGAGTCTCCTGGCTTCCGAATCTAACTCAGTTCTGTATCTCTTGATCGGAATACCTGAGTCCAGTACCCTACGGACCTTCTCTCTGTAGTGCTCATGCTCCGGCTCCATTCCAACCCACCACTTCCAGCCAAATCTAAGCGGAAGAGTGAGGAGGACGGGGAGAAATAGTATGAGAAGACCTGTTGTTAGTCCTTCGACTGGTTCGGCCACAGTCTATGGCATCAATATCAGCCTTAGAAGAAACCGGTCTTAATACGGCAATAGCACTCCAAATTTAGAGAATATCAGTTTGCCGAATTAAACAGAGTGGTTACAGCTGGCCAATCTACTACATTCCACCATGCGTTGATGTAGTCTCCTCGACCGGGCCCGTACTTCTTGTAGTAAGCGTGTTCCCAAACATCAATTCCAAGTATGGGAGTTCCTGACTTATCCATTAATGGATTATCCTGATTAGCGGTTGAACAAATGAACAAACTACCTCCAGAATCGACGCACAACCAAGCCCATCCGCTACCGAACCTTGTCATAGCCGCTTTGGCAAATTCCGACTTCATATTATCAAATGAGCCAAAAGCAGACTCAATAGCAACTAGTAATTCTGAACCTGGGGAGCCGTCGCCTCCAGGACACATTAGATTCCAGAAGAACCTATGATTCCAGAAACCGCCACCATTATTCCTAACGGCCGGGTTATCGCTGTAGTTCTCCAGCAGGTCTTCAATAGTTTTGCCTTCCATTTCAGTATCCTTAATTGCTGCATTGAGCTTTGACGTATATCCAGCATGATGTTTACTATGGTGAATTTCCATGGTTAGGGAGTCAATGTGTGGCTCTAGTGCATCATAGTCATACGATAATTCGGGTAGTTGAAATGTCATGTTATCGTATAACCGAAGAGGCGCTCTAATATCAATACTACTTCTGGCAAACTTCATTGTAACTATCGTACTCGGGTGACTATGAGAATTGCTGTAACAGATGGAATTGATCCCAATGCAAAGTCGAGCTTGGAGAGTTTGGGCCATTCAGTTATTGAGAGGCACTACAGTAATGATGAGCTGATTAGTGGATGTATTTCTGACTTTGACATAGTGATAATTAGAAGTGCGACGAAATTAAATTCGAATATTATTAAAGCCAATGCTGGGATTAATGGCAAGCTATCCCTGATAATTAGAGCCGGTGTTGGAGTTGATAATATCGATTTGTCATCAGCTAGTGATTACTCAATTTCTGTATGCAATACGCCTAATGCCTCAACTAATGCAGTTGTTGAGCTCACTATTGGGCATCTAATTTCTAGTTGCAGGAATATAGCTAGAGGAGACCAAAAGATGAAAGATGGATCCTGGGCAAAGAAAGAGCTTCGAGGTTCTGAATTACGAGGCAAAAATCTGGGCTTATTGGGATATGGAAGAATTGCTAGGGGAGTGGCTGATGTCGCCAGATCAATGGGCATGAATATTCACGCCTATGATCCCTATGTAAATTCTAATAATTCTAAGTGCATATTCCATGATTCTGTGGAGTCATTATTTAGATCATGTACACATGTATCCATACACTGCTTTTTGTCCGATGAAACTAAACACTTAGTGGATCTAAGAATGATTTCATTCATGCCAAAGAAGGATAATAATGGAATTGAATGTGGGAATCATATAGTTAATTGTGCCAGAGGTGGGATAATCAATGAAAGCGATTTACATGATGCATTAGAAAGTGGTGTACTTTCTACCGCATCATTAGACGTATTTGAGATTGAGCCAGCGATTAAATCCTCATTGTTACAATTAGATGGATTCCAAGCGACGCCGCATATAGGAGCTTCAACATATGAGGCGCAAAGGCGTATTGGCGAAGAAATAATTGGCATAGTAGAGTCCCATAGTAAGGGGATAGTTCCTTTGACATGTTTAAACAAATAATATTAATTAATCATCGATGGTAATGCTATGCATTATTCTCAATGATGTTTTCAAGTTCGTTAAAGATTCAGGAATCGTGATATTGGATATATCTGACTTTAGGGACAATCCCTGGTCCTTCTTCATTTTCCATATTTCAGAATTGAAGTCAATTAGGTCATCTGTAATTGATAAATATGGAGTTGCATCATAATCATTTTTTACAGACAAAGTAGGGAATGATCTTTCGTCGACAGCACTTTTTCCATATAGTGTAGTGGATAGGTAATCAGAGAAAAATGGACATATTGGTGAGAAAGCCGTTAGTAAATCTCTCACAATCCTGTGCAATGTCCATATTGCTGATGGATTCTCATTATACAGCCTATATTTAGACATCTCAAGCCAGTGGCCGGGAAATATGCCAGTCCCGAATGCCTTAATTGACTGTGAAGCATTGTAGATATCCATCTTTTCCCATGATAATCTAACACTATCCATCATTTTATCGAATTCAGATAGGATCCATATATCTTCGAAGGATAACTCCTCGGGAGTGTCTTCAAGAGATTGTGGGACTTCAAATTGGCTGGCGAATCTAGCAATATTGAACATTTTTGTCAACACCCCATAGTACTTTGATTCAATCTCTTCGGGGTTAATGTGGAAGTCGTCCCCAACTTGTGCGTCACATGCTTTCCATAACCTGAAACACTCACTGCCAATTTTGTTGGCCTTCAGTGCGACCTGCTTACCTTCTGGACCTTTAATTTTCCAAGAACCAGTACGTCCGCCGGCTCCACATTCCAGAACAGAGTCTGCATCAATTCCATTACCTAGGGATTTAGACATTTTTCTCCCCCACGGATCCATTCCAAGTCCGTCAATCCAGATATTCTGAAATGCTGGCTTATCGAATAGCAGAGCGCTCTTTAGCATTGTATAGTATAGCCATGTTCTGACAATTTCCTTACCCTGCGGCCTTAGTGCTGTGGGAAATGCTCTCCCAAACATATCCGGATTGCTAATGTATCCACTAACGTACAGGTTAGAATTAGAAGAGTCCATCCACGTATCGAATACCTTAGTCTCGCCTGTTAGTGCGCCCAGGGAGTCAGAAATGTCATCATATAATCCGATAAATTCCCTTGAAACTCTGTCTAGGACTTCAGAACCGCCAGGAGGCATGTCCCTCCATGGCTGGACATAGCTTCCCTCTGGTGGAACAACTACCTTGGTTAGGTCCTCTGAATACCAAATGGGGACCTCAGTATGATACCACCTTCTTCTGCTAATAGGCCAATCGATGGATATTCCGTCCATCCAATCATGTAGAAACTGCTTATTTCTTTCAGGGATGAAATTACAGTAGTCAGATATTTCAGAGAGCCTGTCAATTACATGTGTCTGTCTGACATACCATTCTTTCAGAAGAATGATTTCTACTGGGTTGCCACCCCTTTCGCTAACAGGGATTTCTTGCATCCTTGTACTCTTTGAATTGAGTCTTCCCGTTTGCTCTAGGATCTCTATTGCAAGGACTCTTGCTTCTAGTACGTTCAACCCCTGTAATGGTCCTGAGATTTCCGTTAATTTTCCGTCGAGGCCGATAGCAACAAATGGGCTTAAGGAAAGTTCCCTAAATATCGAGACGTCATTTTGATCTCCAAAAGAGCATACCATCAGGATTCCACTGCCAAAATCAGATTTAACCGAAGGATGAGTCATAATCTCTACTGATTCGGATCTTCCATGGACATCAATAGGAAGAATTACTCTCTTACCTACTAAATGCCGGTATCGCTCGTCCTCAGGATGAACCATCACTACGCCACACGCACAAATTAACTCTGGCCTAGTAGTGGAAATCACTAATTCTTCACCGTCTTCCGTAATCCACGTAACATCACACAATAGGGTCTCTCTGGATACTCTCTGAACCTCAGCATCTGCTATAGTTGTGCCTTCTACGGGGTCGTATATATTTGGCCTAAGATCTTCAATAATGTCTCCTCTCTTGAATAGATCTACAAAAATCGATTGTGTTACTGACCTATATTTTGGGTCATCTGTAAGATACTCATTTTCATAATCACAAGATAACCCCACTCTTTTTGCTGTGTGTCTCATTTCCTGAGTATAGACCTCAATAGTTTCTTTACAGAGATCAATGAAATCCCCTCTGTCATATGTCCGCATTTTCTTACCAGTCTTTTTTTCTACGGTAAATTCAATATTTATTCCATTTCTATCTACGCCCCAAGGAAATAATACTTCTTTGCCAATCAATCTCTGACTTCTTGCAATCACATCAATCATGCTATACTGGGCGACAGCACCTATGTGCCATGTTCCACTAGGGTAAGGTGGAGGGGTATCTATTACGAAAAGCTCCTTATCACTTTTTGGATCGAATGAGTATCTAGACGGGTTGGCCTCATAATGGGACTCTTGAATCCTCTTTTCGAGATCAATGGTCCACCTCTTATCAGTTATTTTTGGGTCTCCCATAATCCCACTCTGGTAAGCTCCTGAGAACACTCATTATTCACTGTTGCCGAATCATTCCGAAGTAATAATATTGGATTTGCGAATAACTAAACAGCGTGGGGTTGAAGTCCCGTCGGTTATCGCACAGGTACGTATCATGACAGAGCCGGATAAGGATTCTAGTTCCTCTTTACGCGAAGTACTTGGGAACCTCGCAGGAGCGCCAGTATCATCTGTATCATATTTACGCGGTAAAGTATCCGATTTTGACTCTAAAAAAGCACTTAATTCTATAAGAAGGTCCCCCGTATCAATAAAAAGAGCTTTGGTAGACTCTACAATTAGCGATCTGATAACAAAAGTACCCGTGATCACCGTTATTCTTTGTCTTACAGTTACAGCATTACTGGGTAGGCATTCAGGCATTCTTGATTGTAGAGATGGCTTTGAGAATGACTATTGTGACGAGGAGGGCGCACTGAATGTCAATGGAGACATGGCGGTATATTTGCCCGTTGGGTCCGATGTGCAGAGAGATATTGAAAATGTCGAGAAAAATTGGACAACCAATGTCATGGTGATATACGTTGAATCTGAAAAAACCGGCGTCGATGAATTGCCAATACTCAAACAATTAGACAAAGTGGAGAGTGCCTTGAATACAGTAAGAGATGACAAGGGAGAGGAGGATTTCGTCATATACGTCTTATCAGTGTCAACAGTAGTAAAGGAAGTGAATTCCAGTGGCGGCAGAGTTGTGAAGGCTTTCTTTTCCGGTATTGCTGAGGCTACTGGAAGCGATGACTTCTCACAACAAATCGATGAATTGGTGGATGAACAATCGAATTTAATCGGAGATTATTCGATTCCAGATGAGCAGGAGAGGGTTGATCAAATTCTTGGAGAGATGCCTCAAAATGCCCTGGATAAATTAGTAAGAGACGTAGGTAAGGGAAATACAGTAGAAGCTGGCTATTGGAATAGAGCGGTTATAATTATTGGAATCAGTAGTAATCTTGATCTCAATGGGGACGGGGAGGATGATACCACAATCTCCAACATCATAGAGGAAACACAGGCTACAATCGATACTATTTCTGAGGAAAATAATTGGATTTGTAAAGATTCTGATGGAAATGAAGTAGATCCTGAGTCAGATGAGGGGTCAGAGATATGCGATGGTTCAGAGCTCGGCCTTAAGATGACCCTGACAGGACCAGTACCACTAACTAATGCAATTACAGAGAAATCGTTCCAATTGTTCTGGCAAGTTTTTCCAGTTGGAGTGGTCATAGTGGCATTTGGTTTATTCCTTTTTCATTGTGATCTATTACAGACAGGGAGGATTAGGTGGGTTCAGGGAGTCAAGACATTAATTATTTCTGGACTGCCTACACTATGCTCCGTTTGGATAACTCTCGGTTTCATTGGATATACAGACTATGAGGTGACTATGACGGTGATAATTGTTGGTCCTATAGTACTGGCGCTAGGAGTATCCTATGGACTCCATATCACTAATCGTTATGCTGAAGCAAAGGGTTCTCCGAGAGAGAAAATGTCTGAGGCCATAAGCTCTACTGGAAGAGCAGTACTACTATCTGCATTAACCACAATTATCGGATTTATTTCTCTAGTTTTCGTTCCAATGAAGCCTATTCAGACCATAGGTTTTGCATTATCTGGTGGGATAGTTGTAGTGTACCTGATGACGATGTTGATGGTGCCTAATCTAACTATGATGCTCGATTTAAAGAAACCATCGCATCCCCCTCCAAAGATTTTCCAAGGTGCGGTAGGAGTGCCAATAAAATGGACTAGAGTGACACTAGTGGTTTTCATGATGGCAATGGTAATATCTGCTGGATACAACAGACCCAACGTTGAGGAAAATATCGACTTGCTTAAGATGGCTCCAGCAGGTGTAGATGCAGTAGATAAAATGGGCATTTACTCTGATGAGTTTAATGCTGGACAACCAGGCTTCCTCTTAATCGAATCAGATATATTTGCAGATCCAGACCCCATTCCTGAAGCCGGTGCTCAGAAGGATCCATTTTCAAATCTCAAAGGTATTGAGCAACTGGAAACCAAATGTAATTCTGTTGAAAATACTACAGCGGTATCCATTGTCTTCCTAATGAAGGCAATAGGAGTGGGTGTCAATGTATCTGGTTCACCGGTTAGTGATCTTATACCCGATCAAGCCCCACAGCCAATTAAAGATGTAGCAGAATTAATTTTCGACAGGGAGCAAACTGGAAACTTATCATTCTGGAGTGCGCTAAATTATCTTGATCTTCAAGATACGGGCGGGGTACAATCTCAGAATTTCTTAATTTACGTTTTCTATGAAAGTATGACCTTGGAGATGAGGGAATTGTTTATCGCTCCAGGTTATGACAAGAGTCTGATATACATAGATATGCCATTTATGGATGTCCAGAGCACTACTCTGGCCGTAGATGAAGTAAATCGATATGCCGAGGAAGAGAAAGATGGGGCTGTAACTTCAAGTACATTAATAGGAGTAGCTTCAATCACTATAGAAGTAAACAATCTAATCGTAGATTCACAGTGGTCATCACTTGGATTCGCACTATTATTCACAGTATTGACCCTGGCATTGGTATTCAGAGATGTTAGATATGCAATTCTGACAACCCTTCCTGTTGGTTTTACGGTAATGATGCAATGGCTGGCAATGGATGGCCTTGATGTGGATTTATCCCTGATAACTGTAATGATTGGTTCCATACTGGTTGGCGTGGGTGTTGATTTTTCAATTCACATAGCTAACAGAATTAAAGAGCAGGGTGGAACAATAGAGGCGATACAGACGGCTTGTGCCAGTACTGGATTGAGCTTATTTGAGGCAACGACTGTAACTGCTGGTGGACTTACCTGTGCTTATCTTATACCAATTGAAGCCATTAAGCCATTCATTACAGTAATTATTCTACTATTACTTGTTGCGGCAATTGCGGCACTTATCTTATTGCCAGCGATATTTACTGCTATGATAAAGGCCAATCTAGGACTTACAGGGGGAGTTAGTACGATGGTTAAAACCGCTGGACTTAGGAGAGCAATAGCAAGAGATGAAGCAGATACAATTGATGCGGCCATAATACTTGGTTCAGCAGATGACGCATGGTGAAATGTTGATTTGTCGGCACCCTCACGGTAAATCATGAACTGTTACTGGCTGATGAAGAGTGAACCTCATGTTTACCCATGGAATCAATTGAAAATAGATGGAGGAACTCACTGGGATGGAGTTAGAAACTATCAGGCTAGAAATATAATGAGGGACGAAATGTCGGTGGGCGATTTAGTATTATTCTATCACTCTAATTGTAAACCCCCTCACATTGCAGGTATAGCTAGGGTTTCGAAGGAAGCGTATCCGGACCATACTGCACAGGACCCCGGTTCGAAATATTTCGATCCTAAGGCCTCGCCGGATAATCCGAGGTGGATGATGGTCGATATAGAGCCAGTGTGTGACCTGAGTCCCGTCGATTTGCCAGCAATGCGCATGAATGCCGCATTGGAAGAGATGGCCCTTCTAAGGAAAGGGCAGAGGCTGTCAGTTCAGCCTGTCTCAGAAACTCATTTTTCCATAGTATGCAATATGGGTGGTCTGGATAAAATTCCAAATGTCATATGATGGGCATGTCCTCGGTGGACGTTCGTCACCAACACGTTTCTACACCGGTCTTCTCAGCCCCGCATCCCCAAGGCATCCAGCATCCCCGGTCGGGCTGCTCGCTTCCGCGCCTGACCTGGTTCCCGGGCATAGGATGGTCTGGTGATCCCTCCGGATCATCATTCCAACAACCTGCATCTCTTGGGGGCGAGGCGTCGTAGTTAACCGGCGAGTCCGTAATGGCTCGTCTACGCCGCCCTCGGACTTCAGGTCACCATTTTCGACGATTTGTGAAAAATAGAGTACGTCAACACCCCCCCTAGCCCATATGTCGGGGCGAGAGTACCCATTTCAACGAATCGGGAGATTATTCCGCTGATACATACTTCGAAGGGCAGCCAGTTTGGATTTCCTTGGCTTCTAGAATCCAATTTCCTGAATCATTTATCAACAGTCCTTTCACTGCGATTGTCTTGCCCTCATTGAATCCATCCGGTACTGCGGTTCCAGAAAAGTCTACGAATAAACTATGATTGATGCCCATTAGTGTGAATGTATAATTTTCAGAATCGATAGAACCGTTAGCGATTTCTCCCCTGATGTGGACTTCACCAATGAAATCATCAGGGTTTTCCATCACTTCGTCTACGAAGTATTGGGTCTGAGGATCGACCGTGGCCAACATCATAACTACTAGAACCAATATTGACCCGCCAACGGCTAGGAGCCTATTGCTACGTGTCAGGGCCATGAATATTGCACTACAGCTTACTTGAAGACAGTTTCTGAACAAACATCACTGATGGGAGTAACCTATTGCTTCGGAAATGCCACTAAAGCCGTTTTCTGAGACTTTTCTCTTGAGGCCCCTGACAATACCTGAAGTTACACCGGGACCATTGAAAACCAATCCAGAATATAATTGAATTAGGCTAGCACCAGATGTTATAGCATTCCAAGCGCTATCTGGGGAGTCTATGCCTCCGACCCCTACTATTGTCATCTTTCCGTCGGTATAGTCATAAAGATTAGAAATAACTTCTAGAGATCTCTTCTGGAGGGGCCTTCCAGATACCCCCCCATTCTGTGAAAATGCAATTCTGGATTGAGTGTTACTAGGCTCTGGTCTTGTAATTGTAGTATTAGTAGCTACAATTCCATCCAATCCACTACTCATTGCTATGTCAGCGATTTGTAAAACTTGCTCATCAGTACAGTCAGGAGATAGCTTCAGTAGAATTGGCTTATCTGATTGGTATCTATTTCTGATTGAAGTGCATTCTCGAAGTACACTAGAAAGAGTGTCTTCATGTTGTAAGTCCCTGAGGCCTGGCGTATTGGGAGAAGAAACATTTAGGACAAAGATATCTGCATGATTCCAAAGCGTATCCAGAGTAGATGCATAATCTGCCGGTGCCTGCTCATTGTTAACTTTCTTTGATCTACCTATGTTCGCAGCTACTGGGACATTAGGCCAATTACCTGATGAATGTCTAGAAATCAAAGAGTCCCTAATAGAAGAGGCGCCAGGATTATTGAATCCCATGCTATTTACTAAAGCCCTTTCAGAATTTGCTCTGAACATTCGAGGTTTAGGATTACCTTCTTGTGGAAACCTAGTGACTCCTCCGTATTCAATCCAAGAAAAACCGAGTGCGGGCCATGTGGAAAGGGCCTTTGCCCCCTTATCCATACCGGCGGCTAATCCTAAAGGATGATGAAATAATTTTCCAAGAACATGTATGGGAAGCTCTGGCGATTGAAACATCCCACTCAGTAATGACTTTCCATATTGGGATTTATCGAATTTACTTAATGTAGATAGAGCCAAATCATGAGATCTCTCTGAGTCCAACCTTGAAATTAATGGCCTTGCGAAAATCTTCCATCCCAATCCCATGACATGCGGGGAGCAAAGTACCCTTCAATAGTTACGTGTACCTCGGGTGAACATGGGCAGTTATGGCGACTCTCTAAGAGAAGCCGCAAGGAGAATATTAAGATCTCAGGGGGGGATTCTGTATATCAATAGAAATAAGTTAGATAGTGTGAGTGAATTGATGTTGAAAATATCGGACATGGTTCCATCAAAGTTAGACTCACCCAAGATAATCTATACGGATTCAGAGGAAGTTGTTTTCGAGTCTTTAGAAAATAATTTCAGCATCGGCGTAAAGGAGAAATCATTAGATTATTGCTGGGTTAAATCCCTCAAGTCCGACAGTGGCGAACCTTGGATTGATTTTACTATGATGGTAATTGAATTAGCAACAGCTGGGTATCCAGGATGTATTGGTTGTGGAGGCCCCGGTTCTGAAGAATTATGGGACGAGGTCACATTGAGAAATTATTGATGGCTCGCGTGTGCACGCGTGCGCGCGCGTTGTAATGCTCTTCCTTTACTCATGTTTATACGGGTAATATTGTGGGGTTCAATTATCTTAAGTCGCGTAGGGTGTAATCATGAAGCTAATGATATTAGAGTCTGGCGCCAAGGGGAAGACTGTCAAGAAGTACCTGGGCAAGGGATGGATAGTTGAAGCGTGTTTTGGCCACGTTCAGGACCTTCCAAGAAGCGGATCTCAGGGCAACAAAGCCATGTGGGCTTCAGAAAAGGGAAAGCTCCCCGAACCACCTTGGGAATGGACAGAAAGATCTGAGAGGGTAGTAACAAAGTTACTAACTAAGGCCAGAAGCAAAAATGTTAGCGAGGTATATATCGCTACAGATCCAGATAGAGAAGGAGAATTCATTGCATGGAGATTAATGGAGTTGTTCTCAGAGTTCCCATTCGTAACACGTGTCACGTTCAATGAAATAACCAAAGAAGCAGTTGAAAGCGCCCTACAAAATCATGGAGATATAGATCAAGGCCTAGTTGATGCTGCTAAGGTAAGAAGATTTATGGATAGGCTGGTTGGATTTAGATGCTCCAAGTTTGCTAAAAGCTGGAATCTAAGATCAATGGGCAGAGTGCAGACTCCAACTTTGGGATATATTGTAGATAGGGAGAATGAGAGGAATGCCCACGTCCCAATTCCATATCACACTGTTCATATGATTAGTGATGGATACACATTTAAATTTAGATTCCACGAAAGTAAAGATGATGATGCATGGAGAGACGATAATGGCAAGTTTTTCTCCGATAGGACATTTGATCATGAGCTAGCAGAAGAAGCATTCAGTGCATTAAGCGATTCAAGAAATATGAAGGTTCTGAATGTTAAAGATGGGAAAACAAATCGTAAACCATCCCCTCCATTCACTACTGATACATTGCTTCAGTCTTCAAGTAGCTCTTTGGGATGGTCTATGTCTAAAACAAGTAAGATTGCTTCGGACCTATACAATAAGGGTTTCATCACATACATCAGGACTGACTCAACAAGGACTAGTTCCGGAGCAAGAAAAATTGCTAGAGAGATTATTCTAGAAGAATACGGTGAAGATCATCTTGGCAGTGGCTCCCTTGGCCCTGATGCTAAGAAAAATACAGGTAATGTACAAGATGCTCACGAAGCAATTAGGCCTACTGATCCTCGATTATCAGAGCCGTCAGACTTAGAGAATGACGCCATCAAACTATACAGGCTAATTAGAAGTAGATTTTTGTCTAGTCAAATGTCGGACTCTATTAGGGAAAGAAGGGAGATAATAGCTTCAGTAGACGGAACGGGTCTACACGTTTCTGGTACTGCATCATGGAGAATACATCCTGGATGGGAGTCTGCATCTTCTGAATTCCTTGCAAAACCTAGGATCGAGGAGCCTCAGTATGCGTTATCAGAAGGTTCTATTTGGTTAATTGATGAGTTGGATGAGAATCCTAATATGACTACAGATGAGACAAAACCACCTAGAAGGTATACAGAAAGTTCGATAGTGAAGAAGATGAAGAATGCGGGAATAGGGCGCCCATCAACTTATGTTAGTACTGTTCTAAAACTATCTGACAGGAAGTATATTACAAATGATAACGGTTCCCTGACCCCTACAGATAACGGGATGTTGTTGTGGACAGAAGTAGCTCCAATATACAATGATCAAGAAAGTGAAGTGGATCTTTTCTCATCGGAATTTACTTCGGACATGGAGCAACAGCTTGACTCCGTAGAGGATGGCGTAGCCGCTGGATCTGAAATGTGGTTAAGGTTCTCAACATCATTCAAAGAAGCTCATCAGAAGGCTATAGAAATTAAGGGTAGAACCCCTACTCCTAGGCAGAGATATTCTATTGAAAACCAGATTTCTGGTATGGAAGACGCTGAAAAGAAAGCAATCATGAATGGTAAACTCATATCGGAAATATCTGGAAAGGAGGCGGGTGAAATAATCGAGAGGCTAAAGGAGATGGCCAAAGAAGGAAAAATAATCACAAAACCAAGTGAGAAGCAAATGAGCTATCTTATGTCGTTAATTGAAAAATCAAATATGACTGAGGAAGAGGCTCTTGCATTATTGGGATTGGGTGACTTCAATGATCTGACTGGAGGTAGGAATGGAAGTGCAAGTGAGTTAATTGGATTAATGAAGGAAGTAAATGAGTCATTACCAGCCTCAGAAGCCCAGATAAATCTCATAACAAATATGTCTGAAAAACTAGGTATCCCGATCGCTGATGTGCTAGCAATGGCAGATCTAGCAGAAATAAGTGAAGTAAGTAAATCAGATGCAAGCAAAATAATTACTAATCTAAAATCACTAAGAAAGAAGAGTAGAAAAAAGTAGAGTGCGTGGCGAGGACACATGGGGGCTCCATCAGTGGAATTCTATGATGTAGTAATCATTGGAGCTGGGCCCATCGGAGGATATCTAGGATGGAAGCTTAGACAGCGGGGCCATTCAGTACTAATTGTCGAGGAGCATTTAGAAATTGGTAGGCCATTTCAGTGTGCTGGTTTAATTAATCCGGGAGCTATGGACAGGGTTCCAATGAAAGAAAGTGTACTATCCCCCATATGGGGAGCTAGAATAAACAGTCCAAATGGAATTACAGTAGATATTGGATCTTCTGATAGAATACGAACTTGGTCTGTTTGTAGGAAGAAATTCGACGAAGGAGTAGTAAAGCTAGCCATAGATAGTGGAGCTGAATTATTACTAGAATCGAGACCTATCAGTATCACAAATTTTGATGATTATGCAGAGGTTGTACTTAAGTCTAGAAATTCTGAAAGAAAGATAAGGTGTGCACTGGTTTGTGGTTGTGATGGGGCTCATTCTTGGGTACGAAGATACATGAGAATGGGAAGACCTAAAGAAATGATGATTGGATATCAGGTAGAGGTAACGGGATACAGAAACGAGTCGGGCAAGCTGGACATGTTCACAGGATCCGATATAGCACCTGGATTTTTTGCTTGGGCCATACCATCTGGAGACACAACAAGAATCGGCATGTGGAGTAAAGCTGAGTTACTCTCAGGAAAGTCATGTGAGATGTTGATTAGTAATCTAATGAATGACTCAAAGTGGAAGAGTAGGTTTCAAAATTGTACTATCATAGGTAGGTTTGGTGGACCGGTGCCTAGTGGATTGATTAAGAATCCTCTTAAGGAAAGGGTAGCTTTGTTTGGAGATGCATCTGGCTCGTGCAAACCCACAACCGGTGGAGGAATAGGTACGGGTTTCGATCAAGTGGATATACTTGTTCCAAGACTTTCTGAATCTATTGTAAAGGGAGATTTATCAGAAGAAACGATGCTAAAGATTAGCAAGTTACTAGATCCATTGAGAAGGAAGCTAGAGAGAATTAGAGCACTAAGAAATGCATTTTTGACAGGGGCTAGTGACGATGAATTGGATGAAGTTTTCAAAGTGTGGTCTAGACCTGATGTGACTGAGATAATTAATCAGTCTGGTGAAATTGATAATCCAATACCTTTAGGATTAAGGTTGCTGAAGGAAGTTCCGGAGTTCAGATCATTGGCCACTAGGGCGGCAGTAGCAGTAATATGGGGATAATATGTATAGATCGGTGCAGAGAGTAAGATATCCTCCCTTCGATCACGAAAACAGTGATCCAAAAGGAATTCCTCTAGTAGAAGTAATATTGGAATCAGATAAGGCTATACCGGCTGATTTTAGAATAGGGAATGACGAATCGTGGTTAATTGAGTGGAGGGGTGAAACGGAAAAGGATGCGTCATTGCCAGTGATAAATACGGAAGTAACATACGAAACCTTGCCATTTCTCATGAGAACAAGAAATGGGTGGTACATAGAGCCCGATCCATTGCATGCGAAGGCAAGAAGTATGATTTTTCCCGGCGTAGTAGTACTGATCATCGCCTTAATGCTACACGCTCTGGAGCCGGCTTTGATAAATATTGGATTCATTCCAGAGTTTATTTTCACTCCTGTAAATTTCGGCCCGCTTGATTATCCTCTAATGATATTGGTTGCATTCCCGATTTTTATTATTCCAATACTACTCAGAGTAGTAGCGAATATTATGGATATTAGAAGACAAAATGAGTATATTTCTAATCCACTTGCATCTCCAGAAATTGAAATATCATCTAATACAAATGATAGGGTAGAAATAAGCAAAATATCATTCCCTGAAGGAATAATTCCAAAGAGGGCTCGAGTTCAAGTCGGCATAGCCGTACCGAAAAGAGACGTATTACTGGGTGCTATTGGAAGAACTAGATTCGGACAACCTGCGCCGGGGATGTCAACAGAACTTCCTGAAAGGAGGATTTCTACAGCGGATGAGCATGGAACTGGTGTTGGAGAGTCGGTTCCAATGCCAGTTAGCAGAGGTAGATTATTGCTTTTGGAGCCAATGAGAGTTCAAGATTTTGGACCTTGGACGGAAATAGATTCAGAAAAAATAATTCTTATGGGTCCGATTAACTCGTGGCCCAGTACGATTTATTCTGCGATGATAGCAATTCACTGGGAAGTGGTCATCGAGGCCCATAAAATCGATGGCACTAGAATGAAATGGGTAAGGCCGATCAATATCAAGTCCTTGAGTCAGAAGATACTCATCGAAGAAGTTCCAGTCAGGAGCGGACGGACAGAATCTTGATATTACTGAATCGGAGTTTGTGCGAAGAGTTCAGAGTTATCGTATATTGGGGTATCCATTAAGACATAGTCTGAATCTCTCTTAATTGGAACGTGCCCCGACCTAATAATTATCTTCTGAAGCTCAATCTCAGATGCCATTGTCTTGTTAGTTCCAGAAGCTGAAACTACATTCTCTTCCATCATAGTAGAACCAGCATCGTCCGCACCTCCTGATAGTGCCAATTGAGCTATCTCGAGTCCCATTGTTGGCCATGAAGCCTGAATATGTAAAATATTATCAAAGAAGATTCTAGATACTGCTACATGCCTCAGATATTCTGTAGATGACGCGCCCAATCGGATTCTATTTTCACCCCTATTTCTAGATCCGAAGACATTATTCTCCAATTGAACTGGCCATGATATGAAGGATGTAAACCCTAAATTTCCAGATGTAATAGCCTGATCTTGAGCAACTCTAATCCTATCCATATGTAGAATTCTATCAGCTCTACTTTCGCCGAATCCAATGACATTGGTAGCTGATGTGGTTAGACCGATCTCCTGCGCTTCACTCATTACTCTAATCCAGTTATCTGCGGAGCCTTTTTTTGGAGATATGTCCATCCTAACCGAGTCGACCAACATTTCTGCACCGCCTCCTGGCAAACCATGCATTCCAGCATCCTTAAGGTGCTTTAGTACATCTAATGTAGACAAATTACATACTTCGGCAATACCTTCTATCTCGATGGGTGAAAAACAGTCTAGATCTATATTTGGATGCGCATCGTGAATTTGTGCAATGATACTAGTGTACCATTCTAATTGCAGTTCCGGATTAACTCCTCCCTGCATTAAAATTCTAGAGCCACCAATTTCTTCCAATTCCGAAATCCTAGAGCTTATCTGTTCGAAGGTTTGAGTGTATGCATCCTTATGCCCCGGCGGCCTGTAGAATGAACAGAATTGACAATTAATTGTGCAAGCGTTAGTATAATTGATATTTCTATCGACCAGGTATGTTACTTGGTTACCTGGTACAATTCTCTTTCTAACCATTGAAGCTACATACATTAGGTCGTTTAAACTAGCATTTTGATAGATCTCGATTGCTTCATCAACGGTAATCCTCAGTGGATTGCTACTCAATTGAGATTCCAATATTTCCTTGTGACCCATTTACAAAGCACTTCCGACAATTGATTCTATTTCATCGATTGTCTTGGGGCACATTTCCGTTAGTACTACAGGACCATCTTCAGTAATCAAAACGTCATCTTCAATACGCACTCCTATACCGGAGTATTTCTCAGGGACTGAAATATCGTCCCTCCATGATGCAAAATACAAACCTGGCTCAATTGTTACTATCATGCCGGACTTTAGTATTGGGCCTTTTTTTCCTCCTTGCCTGCCTCCTCCAACATCATGAACGTCCAGCCCAAGCATGTGTCCGGTGCCATGCATGAAAAATTTTCGATAGTCGCCGTCTAAGTTATCCCCTATCGCATCTTCATAAGAGCATTGAAGAATCCCCAGATCTATGAGTCCTCTAGCTAGAACCTCGGATGCGGCCCTATGCATATTTTCCCAGGGAGAGCCAACCTGACAGGCCTCTATAGCAGAAAGCTCAGCTCTCAGGACTAATTCATAGATCTCCCTCTGTGCTTCACTAAACATGCCTGAAACCGGCCAAGTTCTGGTAATATCAGAAGCATAACCATTGACCTCACATCCTGCATCTACCAAAACTAAATCTGTCCCCCGAATATTATCTGAATTTGAGCTATAGTGTAGGATTGTTGAGTTGTCACCACCTCCAACAATGGGGTTGTAGCTATTCGTACTCCTACACATCGTGAAATGACTCTCGATAGATGCCTGTATCTCCCATTCGCCTATCCCTGGTCTGGAAATAGACATTGCCTTAACATGAGCTTCAGAAGCGATTGACGATGCTCTCTTCATTAATTCTATCTCAGACAAGGATTTAATCATCCTCATTTCATCCAAGTAGATACGAGGATCTAAGATATCCTTGTTCCAAAAATTTTGTACTATATCGTCTATTTCTGGATTAATCCCAGTTATTAGGTATAAATTTGAGTGATTTTTTAATTCTATTTTAAGATAGTTTTCGAAATCCAATATTGAATTAGACTTGTCAACAGGCCAGTTAATCAGAGCACCATCGGGACCGATTATCCTGCCTTCCCAAATCTCTTTCTCGGTATCCCTTGGTTTAACATGTAATGTAGATTCTCGAGCCGCATTTAGATTACTGATTGTCAATACTGAATTGGGCTCTTGCCAATCTGACAGATACAGCATATACGAATTTGCTCTGTATGGGTACTTTGTGTCATTAGATCTAATTGAGGGCCGATTATTCGGAATAATGACTAGGGAATTTGGTAGAATTCTGGACATTAGCCTATCTTGTCGGTGGAAGTACTCTGACTTGCTTGCTATGGTATCTTCCATGTGTGTCACCTAATATATTCATACTTAGTGATGAGGGTGTATTATATTATTTCTAGTCATTCCATTTTGGTATTTGCATATCGTCATGTCTCCTAGAGTAGAGAATAGAAGAGATGAAAAATAAGATCGATACCAATAAGACAATTATTGGAATTGGTAATTCATTTGTTTGATCCGAACGAGATAATTCTACAGTTATCACGGAAAAGTCATCATCATCGTCAATGACTTCCAGTGTCAGGAAAAGACTGTTGTTGGAATCTCCTTCGGGCCATGAGAACTTCCTTTCACAACCTTCGTAAATTGTCTTAAAGTTGATTTTCCATACACATCTAAGTCCATCTATGTCATTCGTAGTGTCGATAGAGTCAGATGCATCAAGAGTCCATTCAGCCAGATCGGGTAGCTGATAACTGTCCCCGTCCGATAGGGAATTATCTGAAACTATCAATTTAGCTACTGGATCTAGATTTTGTATCGAGAATTCGATACTAGTGAAATCAGTATTGCCCTGGTAATCTACTACGAGAAGTGATAGTACGAAATTACCTGAAACATCGTCTTGTACTGTAAAATAGCTAAATTCTCTACCTTCCTTTGTTTCTTGTAGCGAATCACCAGAAGCATCCATTCTAATTAGCGTCCATACATAATTCAGATCTTCCTTCCCCCAGTAATAGTCATATGATGAGCCTGCATCGAAAATTAAGTTCCCATCTCCCTCGACAGAACTTATTTCTCCTTCAATAATTGCGATAGGGTCAGAATTATCTATCTTTGAAACGGTGCATAAAGATTGTATTATGGAGGAATTATCAAAGGATGAAGTAAAGGTCCATAATGAATACCAACCATCTTCTAGCATAGAGGAGTCAAAATAGTCAGTAAAATAACCAAAAGAAGCATATTCGCTTGAGGCATCAAAATCTAGTCCAGATAGGTCATCTAAAGATGAGATTGAAAGGAAATCTGAGCAGGCATTGGCAGAATTCTCTGAGTTTATTGCCATAGTATACACCCTTACTGGGAGGCCATCCTGAGAATATGCCCAACCAGAAATATCTATCTGTTCGCTGTAAGTACTATACTGTTCAGTGATATCTACATGATTATCCAAAACTAGTGCTGGCACATTACTAACTCCAGTAAAGAAAATAGTGGATATTTTAGAATATAGTGAGTTAGAAGCCACAGTTACAGTAACAAAGCAGGTACAATTAGGTATTGAAGATGGGTCAATAGTAAAATCCCATACCCATCTCGATAGTCCGTCATCTTGATTGGATAATGAAGGGAATATTTCCATAGGAATTACATTAGTGATATTTGTCAAAGCGCCTTCTTCCGAAAGCCTGGTTATTTGCCATGTGGAGGTATCGGGGGCACTAGCTGAGACAATAAATCCAGATATTGTTGTATTACCGGCGATGCTAATTCCTAAGTCTTGATCGAAGCTAATTAGAGGAGGATCGGAAAAACTGCCCTCATCTGAGAAAAAATCTACATTATCTATACCATCGAGCGGTTTAGTTGGGAGTAATGAGAGAATGATGACTAATGAAAATAGCATCGCCAGATTGCGTCTCATGTCATTCGCTAATAGGAACGTGATTTGAACTTCTTGGAAAATTGATTATCTATCTGAAATTCTTAATTTCCAAGATAGCTCTTCTAGCCACAGCTGTAATGTGGCACTATCCACAAACTCTTGACTAGCCTCAGCAGACAGTATACATTCACAGGCAGCGGCAGATAGCGCGGCCGCATCTACTACATCCAAACCATTTCCCAATGCGGCCGCTAAGGCTGTTGCGGCAGCGTCGTTGAGTCCGATTAGTTGCTTTGGAGCATCTGCCCTGCAGGGGAAGAAAACCCTACTGCCATCTGATGAATGTAGCGTAACTCCGTTCACCCCGCCAAGTACCAACAAAGCACCCCAATCGTATGTATCGATAAGTTGCCTAGCAGCTTCGTCCAAAGAAGAAGTCATCAGCCTCTTATTTTGTAACTCTAGCCCCCTCATACCAAAAATCACAATGTCTGCCCCCCTGCTCCTAGATAATCCAGTTAACTTAGGATCAACAATACATGGAATTCCAAGTTTCTTAGCCGCTGAAATTAATATCTCTGAGCCATCCTCTGTAATAACTCCCTTGTTATAGTCTGATATTACTAATGCTTGACTTTCTGACATTGAGTCCAACGAAGACTTCGTAAGAGAAACACTGACACTAGGATCTAAGTCTTCTAAAGGGCCACGATCTGCTTGGAGTAATATTTGCACTTGGTCTAGTAAATTCTCTCTACTTCCGTAGAATCTTATCTTCGTCAATGTATTCCTCCCCTCGACTTCAATTATTCCAGAGGTATCGATTCCATCTCCATCTAGAGTACTGATGATGCTTTTGCCCTCATTATCATCACCAACCGAGCTATGTAGATCGACAGTTAGTCCCAATGAGCTGAGGCCTCTGGCGATGTGAGCTGCCGCTCCTGGAGATTCCTCTGAATATATTACTCTCAGAGCAGGAACAGGAGCAGTGGAATTGAGATTATTTGCATATCCATGATGGTATCTATCTAGCATTACATCACCTATTAGGGTCACTCTTGTTCCTTCAACTTCTCTTAGCAGGGTGATTAGGGTTTGTAGCGACTCAGCCTCATTGTACACAGACACAGCCGTTCGAGTAGGCATTAGGAAATGATATTTCTGGACCGAGGGGATGAAATTACATACCCTTTAGCGTTACCATGGAGAGGATTGACGGGCTTTGGCACTTTGATGAAAAGTCTGCTGATAGATTGTGGCATAAGTCGGCAATTGGGAAGCCTGCCGAAGGCGGAGGAATCCTAATGAGTACGGTAGAGCTACTCTTCTGTATCAATCATAGGCACATCAAGGCCCCAAGTAGAAACGTGATCATAGATGAGTTGGTCGATAACACCAATTTTCTCTCTGAGTATTCAGCTATGGAGGCACTGAGAGTTCCTGGTAACAAAGTTATTCTAAACACGGAGCAGTGGAACAGTGATTATAATTTCGAAAAAAATAGTTGGGCAATGAGGTGGCCTTCTAACTCGCATCCTAGAGAAACTGAGCCTGTTTCAGAATTACTACTGTATAATTCCAATGACGCCATTAGTCCAAATGAATTGTATAGATGGTGCCAGAATATACAACTTAAGGGATTGATTCCAGAAGTTATTGTTGTCGATGAAGAATGTTCAGCCGTTACTTATAGAATATCTACTGAAGATCCAATGGGAAAACTAGGGAAATTCAACCTAGTGGAAATTAATCGAGAGTCCTTATTTGAGATATCCAGTGGAGGCTATTTCATAGATATCTCAGATGGTATCGATGTAAGGATGTCTGAACCATTCTTAAGAGGGGGAATAACAAATTCTGCCTTTAGAACTCTGATAAATGGAGATAAGGACAGTAGTGCCACTGTTCTTCAGGATTTATTGAATAGAGGCCTGAACCCGAAATCTGGATTTAAGTATGGAACGAAATGGAGATGCTATGAAGGAGATGTCGGAGAATCCCATGCCCCGTGGCTAGTAGCGGATCCTGAAAATATACCGAGTGACTGGAATGAAGCCTGTTTAGCTTCTAGGTTAGCATCTGGGGTAAATAAAATATGGATAATGCCAATTTTCATCGGAGAAGCGATTTCTTACATTTCCATATCTAGGCCACCAGCGGATTCAAGGTGGAGTAGCCCGCGCTAGTTTTCTGAGTCTCTTCCAACAATTACGCTGAAAGCTAACAGTATTGATATGACGAGTAGTCCGTTAGATGGCTGTGAAATCCAGCCCAATACACCATCTCCTGTAAAGGAAGACTCTGCAATCAAAGTAATATCTATTCTCTGCTCGACGGAATATTCATCTTGAAAAACAATCTCTCCCCTTGCATACATCCCTGGTGTCAGTAGACCATCTGGTTGAATTCTAAGAACAATATCATCTCCAGATAATAGCTCCCCCTGCGTATCAGAAGATGCAATCCTACTAACCGCTCCCTCCAGAGCAATATCATAATTCCTTGAGCCTGATCCAATCATTGAAATCGGGACAGAGATGGTTGATGGTTGGTCCCAGTCAATTATATGCTCTATTTCCTGATCAGAAATTCTATGCCCTATGGCCTGCCAATCGATTCTGATGTTTTCAGGTGTTTTACCTTTACAGCCAATATTGCCATTTAGCATTCCCATGTCTAAATTAGTGTCAGAAAATCTGACAAGCGGAACAATAGTATTTCCAGCTGGTATCTCAATCTCAGTTGGTTCGGGAGTTGTCAGATCGATACTGGTGTTGATTACCAAAGTACATGGTAACTCGGTGGAGATGGTCGCATATGCGCTCTCGCCCTCAATAAGTTGTATCGGGGATCTGGGTGTGAGTACCCTGCTTGTGAACTCGTCATCGGGAGTAATCTCAATTGATGCGTTTGATTGCTCGATGTTAGTAATCGAAATTTTCCAAGGAACTAGTCTGCCTCTATTATCTCTTATCAGGTGACCATCAGAACCGAAATAATCTCCGGTTTGAAATGCATCGCCGCTACTACCACTATCACGATTTCTCAGTAGAGCTTGGTCTCCGTCAGCTTCGATAATCATTACCCATGGATTATTCGGATCTTTGTTGACTGTATTATCATCCAAATTTCCATTATTTCTATCTAAGTACTCTATAATTACTCCAGCACCAGGAAGCTCAGAGTCAAATCCTAAATCAGCCCTGTATGTAATTAGAACAAACTCATCTGGAGCTGTGTCGATTGATACGACCCTGGTTCTATTTTCAGTAGAGCTCATTGGAAATAACGTAATATTTTGCCTTATTTGAGGATTGATTGATTCCACCCCTGGACCATTGATAGTCAGAAGTGTCGCGCCGCCTGGCATAGCAGGAGTCATGGCATTACCATTCCAGTTTCCGCTAGCCATGATATCCCAATCGCCCAACCCATTCCAAGTTCTGGATGGTAGTTCTGAATTTACATCATATAGATCATAGGCACCCATTTGATGAATCATCTCATGAACTAAGGTCCCCAAACCAGAATCAAGAGAGGAAATAGTGTAGTGATTAATCTCCCATTGGCCTATTTCTATTGGTGATGATAATGTAGAGAAATGACTCCAAATGGAATCGGGGGCGCCCCCTGACTCTTGAGCATTCCCTGAATGTAAGATTAGAAGCCTGTCCACAATACCATCACCATCTAAATCCCATTCCGAGAGATCCATGTCCGAGAGTAAATTTTTAGCGGATTCCTCTACTAATTTATCTACTCCCATGCCATTATTGCCAACGTCCCTCTCTCCTTCCGAATCGGCGCCCCAATAGGATTCTTCGAACTCAGAAAACCAGACTTCTTCTGAGATTGTAACTTGTAACGTTGACGATCCTCCCGATAGCTGTTGTACATATTCCTCTGCTGATCCTTGGCCCTTCAACAGCGAGGAAGTCAATGCCTCTGAATGAGGAGAATCAGGGAAGGCGACCCTAAGTACAAGCCACCTCTCATCTATTTGTAGTCCAAGTAGATTTGAAGTTTCATCAGATTCTTCAAAGTCATAACGTGAGTCCAACAAATCTGGATTCAAATTGACAAAGATACCACCCATTAAGATTAGCACAGCTATGGCAACCCTGATGGTTTTCACATGTATCGGTACAATGCGTGAGCTTTGAATGCAGTGACAATCTGGATTAATTAAGCGTCATAGTTAGTCAATGGCACTATTCTAGAAAGATTATCACATACAATAATAATTGAGATAGAAATAACTATCCTCAAACCATCAAATGTTGCGGGGATGGTTAAAATTAGTATACCTGCGCACATAAGGATTAGCCTGGGCCTAACCCAAGAATATATCCCGATCTGACTGTTTGTAGACCTTGCTATTGTGAGTGAATTGATGAGGATTAATGATACGATGGCAATCCATGTTATTCCTAGCGAGAGCCTTGATATCTCTGCAATATCATATCTCGGGCTAACGTTGTTCAATTCAGATATCGAGGATACTGCATTAACCATCTCGGGCATTAACCAGAACCATATAATAAAAATCAGTACGGGAAGAAGAAGAGAATTTATCAGAAATACAAATCTCAACCAACTATACTCCTGAGGATATAGCCCGGGTTTTGCAAATCTCAGTAGCAAATATGATGTGACCGGAATTACACTAATCATGGACATTAATATTGAAAATGACCATTTAATTTCTATCCATTCAAAGGGAGAATATATAGCCATATTTTGAGAATCGGCGCCGAAATTGAAAGATGATATCCATTCAGTCAAAATACTGGCCGAAGTGAAAGACCAAAATATGGCACACAAAGCAACTAAAATTACGGTTGATCTAATTATTGAGTAAAGATCCTGTAGATGATAGAACACTGGCTTAGGAAGAGAAAGAGAGTTATTTTCTGACATCTATAGACGATCCTTGACATCAGGGGAGACTCTGGCCGCCAAAATAGTTCGATAGACGCCATAAGCAAATAGTGCGCTAGCGAGGAAGGCGCAGCCCGTTAGGAAGACTGTTAGATCAGTAACCTTAGTACCTTCTTCAACTACTGCCGGCGGGGGGAAATAGATGGGCGTCTCCGATGAAGCCCACCTAATTGCAATTATGAATGAGACAATACTCATCAGGCCTCTTCTCAATGCTTGTGGGTAGGCGAGTTCGTTAGCCAAGAATTCTGGACCATCGTCATACTTTCTCTCTAGAATCTCTCTCTGCACTAACGCGCCAACTAGTAGAGCTGTGAGGCTGGTCCAGAAAAACAGATTACCTTGGCTGAAAACTCTGTTTGAGAGAGCCTCTTGCCTCTCTGCTTCTTTCTGAGCTTCAGACTCTTCTATTAGGAATAAGGTATCATAGTCACCCACTGAAACCGTCCGAGTCTCTAAAGTAGCCCCTGAGTCGCCAGATTGAATTGTATCTGGAGCATTTATTGTAAAGGACAGGATATTCCACCAATCCTCATCTCCTGGTGCTCCGTCCCCATTGACAGAGTTTCCAGCCAACCAGAAATATACATGTCCGGAATCATTCAATGGAGCAGTCCATGTTATGTCCCAAATACCATCAGAATCAACATCTGAATGTGAAATATCCGATGGTGCCCCGTCGGCCACTCTGATATCCTCATCTTCAAGCCACGAGAATTCCCCTATTCCATCAGAAGTCATCAAGAACCCCCCTTCTGTATTGCCATCGCCTCCCGAAAGAGTAAGTGAGTCAGCGACCTTGATTGTCATATCATAGGACTCACCCAATTCATACATCACAGGAACTCCGGTGACCATAACTACGGCCCTAGTCGAAGCGGCACCGTTGTTATGGCATGAGCACCCATACTTCACTGTTGGATCCCCATCAGAATTCTCATAACCTGGGCCTGAGCTCATTCCCATGGCAGGAATTGACATTATGGATATCACCAGAATTACCGCAAAGGCCCTCTTGAAACTCTTGATCATACGCGTCCCCATATGACTATCGGGTGCGTGTGACAAATAACCATTGCTCGGAGTCATTACCATGTCCTCCAATTATAGTTCCTTAACAGCCGCATTCAGTTGATTCATCATCTTCTTTCCATCACCAAACAGCATCATGGTTTTATCCATGTAGAATAAATCGTTATCTACACCTGCATAGCCTACAGAAAGGCTTCTCTTGATTATTACTACAATAGATGATTTATCAACATCTAATATTGGCATTCCAGCAAGAGGGCCCTCTCCCGATCTTGCGGCTGGGTTGGTAGTATCATTAGCGCCTATAACAACTGCTACATCGCAATCTGGGAACTCGGAATTTATATCGTCCATCTCAATTAATTTCTCATAAGGAACGTTCGCTTCTGCCAATAAGACGTTCATGTGACCTGGCATCCTACCTGCCACAGGGTGAATACCATAGAGTACTTCGCAATCCATTGATTCCATCAAGTCTGCAAACTCCTTGACTGCATGCTGACTCTGGCTGACTGCCATGCCGTAGCCCGGTACAACGATGACCTTCTGAGCACCATCGAGTACCATTGCGACCTCCTCTGGATCACTTCCGACTTTTGTCCTTGTTAATTGATCTCTCTCGCCTGATCCTCCGAAAGCCTTGAAGAGAACATCATAGAGTTCCCTATTCATGGCCTTACACATAATGAAAGTCAGAATTAGACCTGCCGCACCAACCATGGAACCAGCGATGATTAGTACGTTATTTCCTATGACAAAACCAGTAAACGCTGCCGCTATACCAGAAAGTGAATTGAGGAGGCTGACTACTACGGGCATATCTGCACCACCAATCGGCATAACAAATAGTATCCCGAGAATAGTAGATGTGGCTACCAAAGAATAGATCCATGTCTTATTTTCTGGCTCCTGGATAGTCATAGCAATTAGCATTATAGAACATAATAGTAGTAGTACCTTAACATAATTTAACCAAGGTGGACCCCAAGTAGGGAAGGAGAACCATTTACTTCTTCCCCTGTCATCTTTCTTGCTAAATGGGATGTAAAAGCCACCCTTTAGTTTCATCATCGCTACTAGACTTCCAGATAGTGTAATCCAGCCGACCAAAGCCGATAGTCCAATAGCGGTCCATGTTGCATACAGTTCGACGCCCGGTTCGGGAACACCCTCAGAAATTCTCTTTAATGCCTCAGACAATCCAACTAAAGCGGAGGCGGCACCACCGAAGCCATTGAACAGAGCAACCAGTTCTGGCATCCCTGTCATCTCAACACGAGTTGCCATCAGATATCCAATGAGAGACCCTATAGCGAGCCCTCCAACTATGAGTTCCCAACCGATTATCCCCTCAGATTGAAGTTTTAATAGAGTAATGATGACTGCAAGAAGCATTCCCTGGGCTCCCAGTCTGTTTCCAGAAGGAGCGGTTCTCGGACTAGAAAGTCTCTTTATGCCGATGATGAACATGGATGCAGAAATCAGGTATCCAATATCCCAGACGACGGGGTCGACCATTCAGTTCCCTCCCTTTCTCTTCTTACCTGCTATCATTTCCAGCATCTTATTTGTGACCATGAAGCCACCTACTACGTTGATCGTTGCCATCACTAGGGCGAGAAACGCTAGAATAGCTGCAAATGAGGTGTCTATTCCGCTGAAAATTTCGTTAGATAGAATAAGTGCCCCGACTATGGTAATCCCAGATATAGCGTTCGCACCTGACATCAGAGGCGTATGTAGTGTGGGAGGAACTTTACTAATTAATTCAAAACCCAGGAAAATAGCAAGCACGAATACGGTAATGCTACCGATGAGAGCTGTAAGTGTAAGTGACACTACAATATCCCTCCCAATCTAGTTTGGTTTTGATGTAACTTTCCATCACGACAAATCAGAACACCACCCATGCCATCTACGAAGAAGTCAGAGCCTTCGGGCGGCCCTACTAGGATATCATCTTCAGAATCCAATATTAGACCGTCATCCCCCGATATTGAGATGACGAAATTAGTAATATTATTGGAGTACAGCATACTCGCTGAAGAAGGGATCGTTCCTGCAAGATTATTAATTCCAATAATTTTAACTCCATGTTTGACCACTGTTTCCCCAGGGGATGTGAGCTCACAGTTTCCACCAACATCGGCATTCATATCCACAATTACTGAGCCGGTCTTGAAAGAGCGTACGGCAGATTCAGGGATTGTAATAGGGGCTGGTCTACCGAAAATTCGAGCTGTGGTTACTATCACGTCGGCATCACTGGCAACTTCACATACTGTATCATTGACTTTCTGAATAAACTCGGGGGTCAGGGGCTTAGCATAACCTGACTCGTCTTCGAAATCATCCATTCCCTCCACCTCAATGAACCTGCCACCAACAGACTCAATTTGTTCTGCTGCAGATTTTCTAACATCAGAAGCATATACAATCGCACCAATACGCTTGGCCGTAGCTATGGCCTGTAGCCCTGCAACTCCACTACCCATAATAACGAACTTCGCAGGTTTTACTGTACCTGCACTAGTAGTCATCATTGGTATGGCTTTGGAGACATTTGAAGCACCCAGCAATACTGCTTTGTATCCGGAGAGGTTGTCTTGGCTAGAATTTACATCCATGGACTGGGCCCTGGATAGCCTTCTTGGAATCATATCCATACTGATCAAAGTAATACCTGAAGAGATTGCTTCGTTTACTGTATCGGGATTCCTAAATGGATCGGCGACGCAAATCAGTACTGAGCCTTCCGCGATGCTTGATAATTCTGGGGACCTGATCGAGACTATCGCATCACAGGCCAACACCTCTTCTCTAGAGCATATTGTACCGCCCCTACCTTCATACTCTTCATCCGAATGGTTTGCATTGATTCCAGCATCTTTTTCTATGAATACTTCAAATCCAGACTTCGATAGTTTGAGTAAGGAATTGGGGACTATAGCAACCCTCATCTCCCCCTGTGGCTCTTTGAGAACACCTAGTCGCATAGTATCACTCGTTTAGTCGAAGACCAAGTTAAACTTCCGAGATGTTGGCGCTTATTGAAGCCGTCGGCTCACTAATCTCATTGTCTCAAGAGGATATTCTGTTGTGCTTTACAGATTGTTTTGTCGCAAAGTGCTAATACTCCAATCACTACCGCTAGCACGAGGAGAGATAGTGTCCACAGATTCTAATGAAATTGCAATCGTTGGTATGGCGAATGACGGGATGAAAAAATCAATTCGTGTTGCTGTCACTGGGGCCGCGGGCAATATTGGATATGCACTATTGTGGAGGATAGCGAGTGGGGATTGTTTCGGAATGAACCAACCAGTTACATTGCAGCTACTAGAAATACCACCTGGAATGCAACGCCTAGAGGGAGTAATGATGGAGTTGAATGACTCTGCGTTTCCACTTGTACGTGGGATATTAGGTACAGATGACCCAAATGTGGCATTCAAAGAAGCCGATGTGATTTTTCTAGTTGGCTCGCGACCTAGGACTAAAGACATGGATCGATCTGATCTCGTGGCGGCAAATGGCCCAATATTCGTCGGACAGGGAAAGGCAATTGATGCTGTTGCCTCGTCAAAAGTGAAGATTATTACCGTCGGTAACCCGTGTAATACCAATGCCCTAATAGCGTGTGCAAATGCACCCAGAATACCTCCTCGGCAATTTACTGCTATGACTAGGCTCGACCAGAATCGGGCCGTTGGACAGATGGCCGAGCGCTCAGGCGTACCCGCATCGAAGATAAATGATTTATTCATCTGGGGAAACCATGCTAACACTATGTACCCAGACCCCCGTTTCGCCATGGTTGATGGCAAAAGTGCAACTGAGCTATTCGACAGAGAATGGTTACAGGGTGATTTCTTGGATACGGTAGCAACACGTGGGAAAGCTATTATCGTTGCACGTGGGGCATCATCTGCGGCATCGGCAGCCTCTGCTGCAATAGATCATATGCGTGACTGGTGGCAAGGTACGGATGGTCGTATAGTATCCATGGCCCTACCTTCTGAAGGTTGGTATGGGGTTCCTGAAGGATTAGTGTTTAGTTTTCCATGTAGATGTGAAAATGGTGATGTGATTGTGGTAGATAATCTTCCTATCGATTCATTTGCACAGATGAAGATAGATGAGAACATTGCTGTTCTTTTGGAAGAACGAGATGCAGTAAGCGAGCTCTTGGGAAAATAGATAGGTGTATTAATGGGAGAACATGTGTACCTTGAATCGGATGGTAAACTACTGTTGGTACACAATGACGGCACAGGTCCAGCAATACCCCAGATGGGCAGAGTTGAGTATGACCCGAATTCAGACTTAATACGCTTACCAACTGCTACAGAGCTAGAAGGATTTAGAATACCATGGGAAAAGATAAGGACAAACAAGTTTAGACTTGCACAAGAAGAACATGTAGTCATACACGGAAGACCAATTATCGATTGGCCCGGAGAATGGGCGTGGAAAGACTCTGTGATCAGTGACAATGCTGTTGATCCTGTAGTAAGAGAATCAGTATATAGAACGATACACAGAGTAGTAAGCAAGGTATTGATTATGAATTCTAAAGGAGAGGTTCTAATGGCCAAAGTATCAAGAGGTTTTTTCACTGGCTGTTGGACACTGCCGGGAGGGTTTGTTGATTATGGTGAGCACCCTAGGGAAGCCGCTGTAAGAGAAGCCAAAGAAGAGCTTGGGATTGATATTGTTATTGATGACCCGAAGGGAGAGACTGGTAGTTCATTTGGGAATGATGATGGAGCGTTTATACGCGAGGAGATTTTTACAGAAGATGGGATTAATTGGATTTCATTTACGTATAGATGTCATTCAGACATTAGTCTTGATGAAATTACTCCTAAAGATGATGAGATAGAAGATGCCATGTGGTTCAATGTCTCAGAAGCTTTGGATAATGCAGTATCAATATTTGACATCGAGGCACTTAGTAGAGTAGGATAAATGGTGGGCCCGCCTGGATTTGAACCAGGGTCAAATGCTCCCAAAGCATCTAGCATAGACCAGACTAACCCACGGGCCCCTATGGTTTCGCAAGGCATCTCTTGAATGAACGTTACTGGAGAATCGACCAAGAGTTATTTGTATTTCTAAGGACCATTGACGATACTTCAAGGAGCTCGATCAATTGCTCCGCACTCATTTTCTTGAGTTTTAGTGATGCCATAGATTCTTCAATCGAGTTCAGTGTAATTGAATTATCTGCAAGCAGTGCATGGGACAGAATTTTCTGTATATCACTACTGGTTAAATTCTCTTTGCTTCGTTCTGATTTTTCATAGGCGGCCAGTTTGAATGATAATTCACTGACAATCTCGCCCGGGACGTTTGCTTTGGAGACCGCTTCTCTCAGTTCGGAAGAGGACGAGAATATTTTCACTGTGGTCAGGGATGTTTTCCCGTTGCATTTTGGACAATTGGCATTTGAATTGACTCTGGAGCCAAAATTTCTCCCGCATTCACACCTGAGCATTACCCATCTTCCCTGCATGAACTAAGATGAAAGGCGAGGTACAAGAGGTTGACTGATTAATCCAGACCTAGGCAGGGTATCATGAGCACTGTTCGCCGAGCAACTGGATGGGTCCTTACCATAGCCTTAGTGATGCTATCATTGTTTAACATCCTTACTTCTGGAGAGATAGGATATCAGTCATGGATATTTCTTCTATTAATGCCGTTTTCTGTAGCATTGGTCTTATCATCTGGAGATAATAAGCCCGCACCTGTAAATATCTCTGAAGAATGGAAGGATGAGGAAAAAACAGATGATGACAGTGCCATGAAACCGGGTGATTTTGGCTTCGATACACCGGTTCTGTGATCACACCAGACGTAGTGTTTCCAGATTGTCGGGCGCGTAAGTTTGTACTTTGAATATCTCTCTCAAGCCTTTTCTGAATGCGTTACATGTTTGTGGATCTCCGTGATGACAAATTATTTTCCTTGGAGTGGGATTTAGTGCCTTGACATAATCCATTAATTGATTTCTATCTGAGTGACCGCTGAATCCATCTATTATCACCATATTACAACGTATATCGACCATTAGTGTCTGTCCTTTGTCTACTAAGGGAACTTGCGAATGGCCGTCTTGCAGCCTCCTCCCAAGAGTTCCTGAAGCTTGATAGCCGACAAAACAAAGTGTATTTCCTGGCTCAGGTGCCCAGTGTTTAAAATATTCAACTATAGGTCCTCCTGTCATCATCCCGCTTGTAGCCAGGACAATACAAGGAGTAGGGTCGAGAAGTATCGATTCTCTTTGTTCTCTGGACTCGACCTGTTTAAACCATTTAGAATTGAAGGGATTCTCAGCCCCGCCTCTTAGCATCTTACCCCTAAGATCTTTATTGAGGTAATTAGGGTGGCTTGTGTGGATTGCGGTGGCCTCAGAGATCATTCCATCTAGCCAAACAGTTACTGGTGTGACTTTTTCAGATTTGAAAAGCTCATCTATTGCCATCATTACCTCTTGCGACCTGCCAACTGCAAAAACCGGGCAGAATATTTTCCCCTTCCTTGACAGTGTATCGGTAATCAAATCATGTAAGTCTTGAGTGGCCTGTTGTCGTGTAGGCTGGATACTTTGGGGACCGCCGTATGTTGATTCTATAACTAGGGTATCTACCTTATTGAACCTAACAGTAGCGGCATCGAATAACCATGATTTCTCATACTTAATGTCCCCTGAGAATAGCAGTTTATGCTCTGTTCTTCCTTCTCCTATTTGCATGTAAACACTTGATGAGCCCAGTATATGTCCAGCATTTTCCATAGTCATTTTGATGTCAGGAGCTATGTCTGTTTTCTCACCCCAATTAACATCCACCACATGTTTGATACATTCCTGAATATCGGATTTTGAGTATGGGGCCTCATTTCCTTCAGCCTGAGCTACTTTGATGTAATCCATCTGTAACAGGGTCATGAGGTCCCTAGTTGGTTGGGTGCAGTATACAGGACCCTTGTATCCGTATCTGAATAGAACCGGTAACATTCCAATATGATCCACATGTGCGTGAGTGATTACAACGGCATCGATATTATCCAAGGGAAGCATCTCTGGGGCGGCGAAGAATGGCTGGACCTCACTTCTGTTATTGGTCGGCTTGGCACCGCAGTCTACCAGAACTTTAGATTCATTGGTGGTTACCAAGTGCATGGCCCTTCCAACTTCTCTATAGGAACCGAGAGCCGTAACTCTGGCCCATGAAGGACCTGGTCTTTGTGGCCTGTATATCCTAGTGCCAAATTTTCTGAGAAGTGTTTTCCTCTCATCGGCCAATTCTTTTCTGAATCTTCTAATGTCGGTTTGTGTTCTACTCTCTCTTGCCGGGGCTCTGACAACATTAACTAACCATCCAATCTCATTTCTAAGCTGTTGGATGTTAGTTCCTTTCTGTCCCACTGCAGATTTAGGGTCATCAGCTTCAATTGTAACTTCAGATAAAGCAGGATCTAGCCATATTCTTCTGATTTGTGCTTCTGAAGGCATTATTCTAGATACGGCGTCGTTTACTTCGGTTTCACTTGAAAGTAGCTCTGGATGAGGTCTTATCACTACTCTTCGCCTAATGGCCTTGGCAATTTTGACTGTGAGACTCTGTCCTCCAGCACCACCAAAAGAAGCTGGTTCTCTAGTAATTATGGAAATTGATCCTGCTTCCAAATCAACATCATAATCTAATCCTTCTGGTACAATTTTTCCAATCTTATTCTTAATTTCTGAGAAAGTAAGCCTCATTTATTCACTTCCTGCTCACGCTAGCTTTCCTGCTAAATACAGGTAAGTGCACTAAACGTGAATTTCAAATTTCTTGGATGAGGCGTGAAACCTCTTCTTCTGACAGTTGGCGATAGCCAGATTCTGGTGTGATTACAGCTAAATCCATGCCATTTCCACTTGCAGCATCTCTTTGTGCAGATGCTAAGAGAGCCTTTGCGGCGACACGGAGAGCTTCTTTCTCCGACATATTAAGTTTGAATTGGTCTTCAAGAACTCCATACATGTATGGGCTACCTGAACCGGTCGCACAGTAGACGTCTGGAATTGACCCTCCGGCGGAGTCTATGCTGTAAACACTGGAACCAGAGCTATCTACGCCCACGATAAGAAGTTGGACATAGTGTGGCCTACCAACAAGGATATTGGCGGTCAATGTGGCGGCGCCCTTCACAGTCATGTGCTTACCCTGTTTTAGCTCATAGAGTTTCAATTCTGCGGATAGAGTCCTAGACAGGGATTGTGCGTGACCAACTAGCCCTGCTGTGGTGAGGGCAACGTAGTCAGAAATATCGAATAGTTTCTTAACACTCTTGTTGGCGATGAAGTGACCCATTGTTGCTCTATGATCAGCACCAACTACAACTCCGCCGTCAAATGTAATTCCAATGGTACTAGTACCTGTCTTTACTGCATCAAGTGTGGGATCCATAATGTCACCGCCGGGAGTGCCGACAGTATCGTCTCACGACAGCCCCTTATGAATCCGACGGGACCACGGTTTGAGAAAACCCCCAACATTACGTTATGTTAAGGGAGAAGGACCGGATAAATCAAGGGGCATCTGTATTCTGTGACGTTGTGGCAAGAGGGACGCGCGGGGAGCCAAAGTGGATCGAAGTGAGAAACTCTGAACCCAGTAGAGACAGTCTGGCTCCTGGTCAAGATTACCATGACCTTGGAACATCATACCCAGATGCGCCCGTTCCACGCGTAATTGGCGATATTGTAATCAGGAGATGTGAGCTAAGTGATCTAACTGGAATTTCTGAAATGATGAATTGGATTTCAGATGGCGACATGGTAATAGTCAAGATGGGGGAGATAATAAAAAATGATTTGGAATTACATGTTGCTGTAAATAAAATTCAAAGATTTGTAGAGGACGATATAGCTGGCGAGGTTGTGAGGTTAGGAGATAGGCGTCTACTTCTGCTACCCTCTAACTTTACCAGTGGATCTAATGGTTGAGGATAAATATGGAGAGTAGTGTTGAGCAATCCTGCCCTATTTGTGGTAATGAGAATAGTCTAAAGATGATGGCCCATAGCTCTGAAATACCATATTTTGGAGAACATACACAGATCACTATGTCGTGCAATAGTTGCGGCTGGAGAGTTACTGATTTCATACCTGCAGAGGGGAAGAAAGCAGGTTCATGGACACTAATCGTGAGTTCTACTGAACATATTAGTGCCAGAGTAGTTCGATCATCCTCGTGTACTGTTAGGATAGCTGAGCTCGGACTAGAGGTGACCCCAGGGTCAAGTTCAACTGGATATATCTCTAATGTAGAGGGAGTTTTAGATAGATTCGCAAGTGCCATTGGAACAATCAGAAGACAGGCCGACGTAGAAAATGATGAAGATACTAAAACTAAATGCGATGAGTTGCTATCTAAAATTGATATGGTCAAGAGTGGGGAGCTAGTTGTCACTTTGCAGCTCCTTGACCCGGTGGGCCATAGTCAAATTCTACATGAAGAAGCGGTATCGTCGGAAATTTCAGACGAAGATGCGAAAGAATTAGATCCGGGGCCAATTTATCCAGTTTTTGATGTTTCAAACGAATAAATCAAGTGGAGTCGCTAGCGATGAACTCATCGGTCCTATCACGCCAATATTCTCTTTTCTCTACAATTTCATTTAGCCAAATAGTGGCTTTATCGACACATAGTTTCTTGATATCTCCGGCCAGCATTCTGCCACTCTCATAGTCTCTTCTAATTTCTGAAATTGCTGAGTCGTCTGGCTCGAAAAAGTACTGCAGATATTGGAAAGAAATATCTTTGGAACAATCTCCTCCGAGCCTTCTGTGTTCCTCCACTGTAGTTTTGCCCCCACTAATTGCCCTATTGACCTTCTTGGACATCGACTCGATAGTGTCGGTCATGAAAATCGTAGTTTCTGGTCTAGAAGAAGACATCTTTCCCCCTGTCATCCCGGGGGCGAATCTATGATATGTTGAGCAGGGAGGCATTAGACCAAGCCCCCCTAAATGTCTCTCTAGTTGTAGTAACTTCATTCTTATCAGATGTTTATCGGATTTAGTTGCTCCAGGAATATCCATTGTCCCATGCTTTGGATTTACCGTGAAATCGGCGAATCCCAGTGGAGTGATTGAGTCAATTATTTTACTGAAGAGGGCCTCTCTGGAATCACGATCTATTCTACCATTACTCCCTATTCCAAAAATTGAAGAGTTGTCGGGCTGAATAGAAAGAGAAACGGTTAGTCCACCTGATTTTCTCTCCTTGATATTGAACCAATTAGTCTTGCCAACAATATCTCTGGTAAGTCTGAGGTGTGGGTCCTGATCAATACCAACTGGGACGACAATCGGCCTGAGTCCACCAAAATCATCTAATTGTGGGTGGACAATATCTCCGACCTGAACCAAGGGTGCTTGGACGTGTGCTAAGTTGGTATCTCCTGAAAAACCATAAATTGACTCGAATTCAGATAGGTTAGTCCTTCTTCCTAATGTGAATCCTAGTCTCTGAACTTCCGGCCTAGAACTTTGAAAGTATACTTTTGTCTCTGATGGATCTAAGCCCAGAGCGGCATAGTTTAGGACATACTCCTCCAAGGCGGTTTTACGTCCTTGAGAAATTGAGGTCCCACGTGTTGCTAATGCTTCGAGGTCAGCAACAGCAACTGTTACATCGGCTCCATGGTCTTGAAACCACTTAACTTGCTCTATTACCATACTATGTCCGAGATGCATCTTTCCACTAGGCATTAAACCAGTAAGTACGCCCAATGGTGACTTGTCCCTGATGGATCGGACTGCTACATCAAGATCTCTATGGGCGAAAACAATGCCCCTACGATGTAGCATTCCGGGTTCGGGAATAGTAGTATGATCAACCTTTTCTAGTCCGAATTGATTAACGATTCTGGAGTAATCTGTTTCGCCATCGGTAGACCATGGATCAATACCGAGGTCCTCATTCATGAGTGCTGGAATGTAGCCCCCTCAATCAAGTCATCGCTGTTTAAGAGTCAAAAATAGCTAACCGAAGGTGCAATAGAGTATAGCCGACTCGATCGACTCATGAAATTGATACATTGCTTTGGTGCTGGCTTGGTCGGCTCATATGTGGCTACAAAATTAGCTGAAAGTGGGCACCAAGTGCATATCTATGACATTAATCAGAATAACAGTAAGTTTGGCGATGAGAAGAATATTACTTTCCATATTGGAGACGTTTTTGATCGTGATTTAGATGCGCTGGGAAATGACGATATGTTTGTCAATATGCTTCCCGGAGATATTGGCCATAGACTTACAGAGAAGCTTGCAAGTAAGGGAGGCAGACACATAGTGGATCTGAGTTTCAGCGAGAAAACTCCTGATATGGGCCTCGAAGAAGGAATTGGCATTGGCACTAAGGTCCTCTGGGATGTTGGAATAGCACCGGGACTGTCAAACATGTTTCTCGCCGCAGCACATAAAATGACTGGAGGATTGAAGATGGCTGAAATAAAAGTTGGAGGCAACCCTGCTGAGAAAAAAGGTGGCTGGAACTACATGGCCCCTTTCTCCCCTAGAGACGTAATAGCAGAGTATACCCGTCCAGCCAGGGTAGTCAGAGGGGGTATTGTCGAAATTCTTCCTGCTCTCTCAGAGAGACATACAATAGATATTCCCGGAAGAGGCAGTATGGAGGCTTTTCTGACGGATGGATTACGTTCGATAATGAGCACTATACCAGCAGAAGAAATGTCTGAGTATACTGTCAGATGGCCGGGTCATATAGAGAGGTTCATTCGAGAGAGAGATACAGGCTCATTGGACATAGATGAGTTGATTGATGAATGGAGGTTTGACCATACGGCTTCTGAATTCACATGGATGGGAGTATCGGCCATAGATAATCTTGGAAACACAATGGATTGGGTGGTCAGTGACTCAGGAGGGGATGATGGATCTTCTATGGCTCGTACTACTGGACTCGTAACAGTTGGGTGCATCAAGGCCTGGATTGATGATCCCGAAATGTTAGGGCCGGGCATTCATGCCCCTGAACATCTTCCGACAGCAGTGATGAAATCGATTATCGAAATGATGCGCGGTAATGGAGTAGAAATCATCGGCCCTGATATCTCCCTATGATGGGACATTTCGATATTTATTTGGGATATTATTCCCCGTCATCCATTTCCACAATCTTCTTCACAATAATCGGAACTGCTATCAAAACTGATAATGCGATTATTGGGAGGCTCCAATTTATCTCCTCCTCGGAAGGCCTTTCAACTAACCATGTGAATGTCAAAATTGACTCCTGAAAGTCTGAAGACCAGTGGAAGAGATTAGTTGTATGATGGCCAACAATAGTAACAGCATGATGCAAATTATTGAATGTGTCCAATGGACTATACGAAACGTTATCATTATTTTTATCGATAGTTGCCTCAACTGAGGTTCCGGGCATTACTGTGAAAAACGCTCCATATTCATGTGTTCTCCAACCCTGTTTTAGCTTCCTTTCTGTGGAACTGATATCTGGAAATTGCTCACCTTTATCGTTGTAGACTTCAAGGATATTTCCATCTATTTCAACACTGACGGACCCTGGCACATCCCATTCTCCGGATGATGTAGGATTGGATATTATTATCTTGTTTCCTTCGACTTTGACTTCAATACTGCTACTCGATATTTCATGGAAATACCATTCCCCCCATGTAGTAAACCATACTTCTTGGTCCTCTAGCCAAGAGATTAGGCTCTTGTCCTCCCTGACCTTGATATCATCAACCCTGGCCCTCCACCAGATACTCACCAAAGAGTCCTCTTCGGCGGACTCAAGTAGTTCCATGTTAGCTGAGTTCTTCTCAATGCTACCCCCATTCCTTGGGAACGATCTAAGTCCTTCTAGTGGAGTATCAATCATATCACCCGTGATTAGAAAGCCGGAGTTTACCAACGAATTAGTAGTTTGATTATCTATGAAATCGCCGACTATGCCGAAAGAAACCGGGTTCTTGCCCCATCTGGAAGAATCAGTATGGCTGACTAGGTAGTCTTTGCATGCATCTATGACCCAGTTTTCTTCGATGGTATCTATTCCTTGAAATCCATGACAGCCAAATTCATCTCCATTTTCCATCCTCTCGGGACCAATAAGATTGGTTAGCCAACCATCATCCGTCCACTCTCCAGCTACACTAGGCGAAATTATTGGAATTAGAAATAATGATGCCAATGCTAGCGATAGTGATTTACGTGCCGGCATGTAACTCGCACGGGGCAAATGCCTAGAATATTTGCCATTGCACCACAAAGAGTGAAATCCCTTTCTCTTTCGGAGACATGTGGCCGAACTTACTTCAGAGGACTTACGTACGTTCTCTTATCTATCGGATATTGGCGGTACTGGTGAGTCATTCTCAGTCCCTTTGATTTACCGATTTTTGATAAGGTTCCTTTCTCCAATTGTTAGATTTTTTTTCAATGTTAACTACACCGGCCTAGAAAGAATTCCTAGAAAAGGAGCGATGATTATAACTTCTAACCACGTATCTAATTTGGACCCTATCTTCAAAATCCTTGCGGCTAGAAGGCAGGTATTTTATCTCGCTAAGGAGGGGCACTTTCAGAAGCAACCCAACCGATTTATCATGAGAAGTAACGGAATGATAGAGACACTAAGGTCGGAAGGAGGCAGAGATGCTCTATCTCGCGCTCATGATGTGTTGAGTTCGGGCTTTGCATTGGGAATATTTCCCGAAGGTACCAGATCAAGAAATGACGCGCCGCCCTACCTCCAAGATGGAAAGACCGGAGTGGCTAGGCTCGCGGCCAGCTTTCCCGGAGTGCCTGTATTTCCAATCTCAATTATTGGGTCTAGGGAAGTGATGCCGCCGGGTGCGAATTTTATTAGGTTCTGGAAAAGAATAGATGTCCACATAGGAGAGTCTGTTACATTCGGAGAATGGCTTGTTTCGGCCGATGGGGGAGACTTCTCGAAGAGTCAATTGGAGAGTCTAAAATCAATAGACGAACATGGTAGAGGCTCCATTATGAAATCCCTATATCGTAAGTTCACAGATCAATTGATGGGTACTATCAAAGAAATGGGAGCACCCTGAATAGCCGCATCCTTGAAGGACTGCCAACTATACGTAGGTATAATGGAGCAATACCTGGACTTCCTACGACGTATCCTCGAAGAGGGTTCGTTGAAGGAAGATAGGACAGGGACAGGGACCATCTCATTATTTGGTCATCAGATGAGGTTTGATCTATCTGATGGCTTACCTGCCGTGACTACAAAGAAGTTGCATTGGCCCAGCGTTATTCACGAGCTTCTTTGGTTCCTATCTGGCGAAACCAATGTAGGTTATCTGAGGGATAACGGAGTTAGAATTTGGAATGAGTGGGCGGATGAGAATGGTGATCTAGGTCCTGTTTATGGAAAGCAATGGAGGAAGTGGGAAACTCCTGATGGGAGAGTAGTAGATCAGATTAGTAATGCAGTGGAGATGATAAAGGATAATCCAGAAAGTCGCAGAATAATAGTTTCAGCATGGAATGTTGGGGAATTGGATAAGATGGCATTGATGCCTTGTCATGCTTTCTTTCAGTTTTATGTTAGGGAGGGAAGACTATCCTGTCAACTTTACCAAAGAAGTGCTGATGCTTTTCTTGGAGTGCCGTTCAATATCTCCTCATACAGCCTATTGACATGCATGATTGCTCAAGTTTGTAATCTTAAGCCGGGGGAGTTCATATGGACTGGAGGGGACTGTCATCTTTACAGTAATCACATTAATCAGGCCAAGGAGCAGATTAGACGTGAGCCTCTCCCACTACCTGAGCTTGAGTTGGACACGGATATTAATTCGATAGATGGTTTCAACTACTCGAGTATCAAAATACTGAACTACGAGCATCATCCCCATATTCCTGCTCCGATTTCAGTTTGAGGTGATAAATTGAACATATCTATGATAGTAGCCATGGATGAAGACGGATATATTGGACTAGGTAATGAACTGCCTTGGAAACTATCGGGTGATTTATCCAGATTCAAGAAACTCACCGAGGGAGACGGATTCAATGCGGTAGTTATGGGTAGGAAAACATGGGATTCACTACCTGAGAGCTTTCAACCTCTGCCTGAAAGACTCAATATCGTGATGTCTAGAAATACTGGATGGGAACATGAAAACGCAGAAAATGCATTGTACCCCGGGAGAGCGATCGAAATAGCTTATGCGGACGGTTGTGAAGAATGCTGGATTATTGGCGGTGCACAAATCTATGAGATGTTTCTAGAACACGTCAACGAAATTCATGTCACTACAGTCCATACTTCTGATAGTGGAAGTGTAAGATTTCCACATTGGAATCGAGATAATTGGACTGAAGAAAAGGTAGAAGAGACGGTAATTGATGAAAGGAACGAGTTTAGGACGACTTATTCCGTATGGAAGCGGCAGTAATATGGATTCTTACGTTTTTGTGAATCAATTGATCCATCTCAAATGGATATGTGCCATTTCGGGTGGAGCATTCTTTTTCTATGTCGGGGTGTTACATTTCACAGATACTAAATGGTTTGAGCCGATAGTGCCATCAGTAATAGGGTATGCGAAATTTTGGGTTTTAATCAGTGGAGTGGCAGAAATATTAGTTGGTATTGGACTTATGGCTTCTGGCGTAGAGATTATCTTTGACTCTGGAACATATTACAGAGAAAGGGCTGGCATCTCGAGTGCTGTACTTCTGGTCATCTTATACCCTGCTAATCTGTACATGTGGATATATGATATTGAGTTGGGAGGAGGAGAGTCTTTGTCTTCTACTGGACATGTAGTCAGATTACTACTACAAATTGCTGGAATCTTGGTCAGCCTTTGGATTTCTGGAGTCTCCATTGATGCCCTTAAGAGAGGGCGATAACCAAGTAATTAGGCAATATCTTAATTCATTGACATACAATGGCTGGTTTATGGCTGACATATACGGGATTCTCACAGATAGATTTGCAGATCTTGCGGGGATTGAGTATTTCACATTCGCATTCAATATCTTCGTTTATTTCTTCTCCAACAGTATTGTTTCGCATCACAGAGATATTGATGAGGATACTATAAAATCCAGAACTAGGCTACTACACGGATTCAATCTTTTGGTATTCGTTTCTTTCATCGCTTCCCTGATATTGGTGGACGAGGGTTTTCCAGCGGATGAGGTGAGTAGGACATCTCTCACCCTTCTCGCATCATATCTAGTATTCAGCGCAATAGAGGCTCTTCTTCTTTCAAAATACGGAGAAGATATTGAGGTAATGGGGGTTTCGAGAAAGGTAGAGACTCCGACCTCGAGAACTCTGGAATTAGTGGCGTTTTCAGTCATCGTGATGACTGTCCTTATCGGACTCATAAATGTCTGGGACATTACGGGCCTATTGGAAACTACTGGAGTGATTGGATTCCTTGCATTGATAGTTTTTACAACCAAGGACTACTGGTTGAGGGATTTCCTTAGTGGAATTCTGGTTATTGGTGGGAACAGTGCAAGGAGAGGGGATGTAATCTCAATTCCTGAAGCGGGAATTCTTGGAATTATCCTAGAAATTAGGGGCCTTCAAACAAGAATAAGAGACTTGGCCCAAGGGCACGACATAGAGATCCCAAATTATAATCTTCTTCAATACAGGACCGATTATCTCAGAAAATCAAAAGGAGGTCCGTTCAAGGATTTCATTGAGTTCAACATAGGATATGGAGTCCCTAGCGAAGATGTCAAGAATTATCTAAATGCGGTATACAAAACAGTTTCAGATTCTAGCTCTTCACTGGACTCACTAAGAGAGCCAAAAATAACCATTAGGGAAAACTCAAACAACGCTGCGATATGGAGGCTGACATACGTATTGGAAAGACCTTACCAGCTGTTACTAGTGAGGAATGCAATCAATATGGCAGCTTATGACTTACAGGATGAATACGGCATTCAGCTGAGTACACCTCAATTAGAGAAGCTGGTCGAGGTTTAGCTCTGGTCCCTATATTCTGTAACTCTTATTCCGAGACCTCCTTTTTTTGATTCTCTTTGCATGATTTTATCTATTTTCTTGTGGAATTCGGATTCAAGATCCACCTTCATAGCCAGAGAATGTCCGAGAATTAGTATTAGAAGATCTGCTAACTCTTCCGAAGCCTCAGATTTGGGCTTGCCCTTTGTTATGGCCGCTGATAATTCACCCAGCTCTTCAACAGTCAGTGCCAGCCTGTAACCCATATCATGCCCATTATTTTGAGGTGATTCAAATGAATGTTTATGGTGAAATTTTGCTACTCTTTCCATCATAGTATCCCACGATCCATCGGGAGTTGAATTTATCTCGTCAGACAACCAATCATTAACACTAATCTTCCTAGACATGATATTCGCACGGATAGGAGAGAAATCAACTTTCACCTTCGATGTCTTGAAACTCACTGAGAAGAGATACTATGCATGTAGAGATTTGAGACCTCATGGTTGAAGCTAGATGATCTACAGCGCTATGATCTATGTTTGCTTCTGGGTCATTGGGATCTCTTCCTGCGGCCCAATTTGATGAGCACGCTAAAGCCAGATATGGGGTTCCAATTTCAGAAACTAATCTACTCTCAGGCCCTAGTGTCATGCCCACTGTATCGGCACCAAGTCTCTCCAGAGCTGAAATCTCTGAGGGGGACTCGAACTGAGGGCCGACGCACTGTGCAACAATGACGTCACTAGGACATATTCCCTGGGTCTTAGAAAGTGAATTCATGCATATATCCATAGCTTCCTTGTTGAATTGTGATGTTCTGTCGAAGTGTACGGCATGGTCATCAAAAAACGTCCATGGTTTGACTGCTAAATCTAGTACATCAATAGTTATTCCAATTGTTCCCGGAGGCATATCATCCCTCATTGAACCAACTGAATTTATGCTAATTATCAAATCGACTTGTAGACTACTGACGGCCATGATATTGGCCCTGTGTTCTATCTTGTGAGGAGGGGTTCTTTTTCCCTCTGACGAATGGTGCCTGTCAATAACTGCAACTGTACCTTCTGGAATTTTGATGATTGTTACAGGTACTTCGCCCCAATCAGTATCAACTCGAATAGTTGATTTTTCCTCGGTCACATCAAATTCATCTGATAATGCACTCATCCCGGTTCCACAAATCACCGCGACGCGGGCCATAATTTCACTCCATTATTCTAGAGATTAAATCTGCCTTTTTACCTGATACTGGTTTGCCCGCTTCTTTGAGTACTGCTTTTAGTTGTGCTACAGTCATACTTTCATAGTCAATTTCTTCATCTGAGTCTTCAGTTTCTACATCAGCCCCAGAGTCGTCTAATTCATCTACATTTAGATCCTGAGATTCGTTTTCATCCTCGACATCCACTGTCTCTTGGACGGCTTTTCTAGTCGCTTCCTCTTCAGCGATGATTTCCTCTAATGTTGGACCATCATTGGTGACTACTCCAGATTGAATTAATTGAGTCCTCCTTATCATGGCCATTCTTATCGGACTAATCTTAGATGCTTCTTCCTTAATTAGTGCCTCAAGCTCCCCGTCCATTACGGATTTTTGCATGGAGACCCAAGTTGAGGATGCTCCGGCTTTCAGAATAGTGTCCCTAGCTACAGACCTAATCTCGTTCTTCTGACTAGACTTGACCCTTTCTCTTGTAAGAATTAATGGCTTGAATCTGACATAGAATCCATCTTCTGTCACTACGTCTACAGTATCATCGATTTTGCCCCTTTCTCTTCTTACTTGCCTTCTGACGTGGTCTTGCATCATCTGGTGGCCAATGAATTCAGTGATTGCATCACTCCCCAGGACATCAGAAACTCTGAATCTGATCTTAACATGCATCTTTGAGAAGTCGCCATCGAGTTCATTCTGCATGATCTCATAATTTCTACCAATCAGCATTTCTGGATCTTCTGCGAGAGTCTCGCCTATTACTCTGAATGACCATGGATTTCTTGGTGCCCTTATGGAAAACCATCTCTTGGACTTCCACTTATCTTTCTGCCTTCGTGCCGCTGCTCTTGCCTTTGCTCCCTTTGCCATTACAACGACCTCATTATCGGGGGCTTCCCCGCCTGCGGCCTTGCGACCTACACTTAGTATTTGAAACAGGCCCTAATGATGGTCACATAGGTAAGTGACTATGAATGGCCTATTGCCACCTGGTAATATGGGTGTACTCCGGGGCGAGTGGCGAGTTCATGCTTGCGAGCTAGATGATGTTGCACTTGTGCAGGAATCGCTAGAATGGCTATCAGGGATTGATGAGTGCGTCAAATGGGTAGAAGAGAAGTCATTTCATGGACCATTATTGATCACTGGGATTGTTAAGCTTGAGAGAAAAAAATTGGCTAGAGAGTGTCTTAAGAGACTTGGTAGAGATACTCTTCTCGAACTCCTTTCAGATGGTTTGCAAATGAGAGTTGATGAGGATAAAAATCTGCACTTGAGAATTAGTCTGTCTAGTCTTGTGAAGGGAGAAGTTAGGCTATGCTCAAAAGGCAGAAGCGAGGCTTTCGTGAAGGGCGTTTTCAAAATTGAGGCTTATCCCGGGGATGATCATATTGAGGTCATCACGGATTTGCTAAGAAGCATGGCATAGTTATTCCTTGGTTATGAATCAGAGCAAGACTTCAAATGTATTGACTAGATAGTGAGGGTAGAGTAACATGACCCACGTAGTCACTTCAGCATGTGTCGACCACAAATACCAAGATTGCGTATCTGTTTGTCCTGTTGAAGCCTTCAGAGAAGCTGATAATTATTTGGTTATCGACCCAGACGAGTGTATTGATTGTGCGGCGTGCGTAGCGGAGTGCCCTGTTGAGGCTATTTTTGCAGATACTGATCTCCCAGATGAGTTCGAGTCATGGCTTGACAGGAATGAAGAAGAAGCACCAGATCTGCCCATTGCAGAGGGCGACTCACCAGTTCTAGCCTAATTGTTAAGATAATTATTACATAGGTTCTTGAGTGAGCTATTACAGCGATACTCATGACTACCTCCTTTGATATGACAAAGATGCGTCACGGAACCGAGCTCCTGAAGAGGGGTTTTGCCAAAATGCAAGAGGGCGGCGTAATCATGGATGTTGTGACCCCTGAAGAAGCTCACATAGCTGAGGATGCAGGTGCAGTTTCGGTCATGGCTTTAGAGAGAGTTCCAGCAGATATTCGTGCGATGGGCGGAGTTGCGAGAATGAGTCACCCCCAGATGATCGAGGAGATAATAGAAACTACTAGTATCCCAGTTATGGCTAAAGCAAGGATTGGGCATAGTGAAGAAGCACGGGTTTTAGAGCAATTAGGAGTAGACATGATAGATGAGTCTGAGGTATTAACTCCTGCTGATCCATTCTTCCACATCCCTAAGAATAATTTCACTATTCCATTTGTATGTGGTTGCACAAACCTAGGAGAAGCTGTCAGAAGAATAGCAGAGGGCGCCGCCATGATTAGAACCAAGGGAGAGGCAGGTACAGGAAATGTCGTTAGTGCCGTACAACATGCTGTTGTTGTGAGTAAAGAAATAGAGTATCTTTGTGAAGTAAACACGGATTCTGATAGTGAAAGATATGATGAGATAATGACTTCCATAATGGATGGTTACCATCGAGTAAAGAGAGGATCGAATCTTAATATTAGCTCCAAAACTACGCCCTTTGGAGAAATGGAAGATTTGTATGCCGAAGTAGAGTCAGTTCTTGCAGACGTAGTCGAAAGTAAGCGCTTGCCAGTTGTCACTTTTTCTGCGGGAGGAATTGCCACTCCAGCAGACGCGGCTTTGATGATGAGCCATGGAATGGACGGAGTATTCGTTGGCTCTGGTATCTTCAAGAGCTCTGATCCAGCTAACACTGCGGAAGCCATAGTAATGGCTACACACCACTACAATGACCCTTCTATTGTTTCTGAGGCTTGCTCGATGATTGGTGAAGCTATGCCTGGACTGGAGATTGAGACGCTTGCGGTAAGACTTGAAGAAAGAGGATGGTAGTACTACTTTCTAGTTTTCCTGAAAGCTCCAACTTTCCTAGATTTCTTTCTTTTCTGCGGAATTGAGGTATTTGCACTGGGTGATGCTTGGGGATCTCCTGACATTGAACCACCCAGTGTTAGTGAACCCTCTGAGAGTAGTCTATCTGTAAGAGAGTCAGCAAGAGTCTCGTCTTTATCTGGCGTCTTGAGGGCTTCTCTGACGGACTCATTGTGTTCCCTTATCACTCTAGCCCTTTCCTCCCTTCTCGACTTCATTTCATCTCTAGCCTCATTCACCTCTTTCAGCAGAGACTCAATTTCTGCATGGACCGAGTTAGCCAATTCTTTGGACTCCACGAATATCCCATGAAGCCTGTCTCCTTCTGACCTCAGGAAGTCACGTTCTTCCAACATTGGCTTTACTTCCTCCCAAATGGCATCTGCTTCTTCATGAGCTTTTTTCATCTCTTCATGTTGAGCATCTGCTTCTGCCTTCAGAGTCTGGATGGTTCCTTCCAAATCACCGAGATCGATGTTGATGGCTTCGAATTCGGCCGCCTTAGGAAGTAGTTCGTCTCTTCTTGATGCTAAATTTTTCAGTTTTCTCAAAAGTCTGTTCTCCGCCTTTAGAGTCAATGTCCCATCAGTCATGAGCTTGTTCTCTATTTGTGAAATCTCAGCGATCGCTTCTGATAATTCAACCACATCTGACTTGGCTTTACCAGCTTCATTTCTCCGCCCTCTCTTGCTGTTGATAATTTCCCTTATTCTAGACTGTATGGCATCTCTTTGAGCTTGATGTGACTTTGCCCTAGTTCTGACTTCTTTCTGCTCGGATAGTTTTTCCTCTATGTTAGATCTTATTTCCTTTGATTGTTCTTGAACTGAGTTCCTAGAATTAGCTGCCCTTCGAGCGTCTTCATTATGAGATGCTCTTTGATCCCTCATTCTTCTTAGCCTGGACTCCATAGCGTGAAGCCTGGTTTTTAGATCATCGTCGGGACCGTTTTCCTCATCGTTCACGACTATGCGACAAGGTGGATGTTCTTGAATGGAACTCATCAAAGTAGACCTAGAACAGAGCCTGCGAAGGGCAGTAATGGAGAAGTCATGGCTATGAGGGCGCCTATCATGAACATCGCCCCTACCGTTCTTCTAGTTCTAGATATTAAGTCGCTACCAACTTGGACATTTAGTACTCTTCCTGAGATAAGATTTCCCGAGTCGTCCTCCAGTCTTACTGTAACCGTTGCCTCTCCTTTTATTGATGGGAGAAGGCTTTGCCAAACGATGCTTGTATTATTTGTCATTTCTTGGATCATAAATGAAAGAGAGGAGGGGTTAAGCGGATCTGATGTAGAAATGAGAGGCGATGAATGTAATTTGTATACACATTCATTCGGTTTGAAATCCGGTGTTTGAATCTTCAGGACAAGGTCCTTCGGCTCATCTCCAGAATTTAGTATAAATGCAAATAAATTTGCTTGGCCAACGACAAGATTCTCCATGTCGACATCAAACCAGAACCCTCCATCAGAGCTACTTATCCCCCTCCTCATTCTCATTCTATCGTGTAATCTGAAAAATGGCTTACATTCACTTCTAGCATGTTGAAGTAACCTGTCCCAAGTCTCTTCACCAACCTCTGGATGTCTGAAAAGACCGTCTATTGCTGTTGGCTCGACCATTAATTCAAGATTCTTTCTGAACTCAGATTCGGAAATTAGAGAAGATCTTCTCAGGTGAAGAAGTAAAAGGAGGGCCTCTTGTAGCTCGGACAATGTGTAACCCTCTCTGAGTTCTGATTTCACCGTTTTTAGATACTCCGTAATTCTAATTCCTAGAAGAGGATCAATATGTGCTTTAATGACATCATTGAATGGCCTATTCAACAGTGCTGGATGGATTGGGGGGGAGAAAGCCTCGAGCATCCCCCAGGGTTCAGAAGCATTGAATCGTGATCTGTCGGAGATTAGCTGGACCCCGTAACCTGCCAGGAGAGAGCCTGTAGATAATGCCAAGAGGACAGGGCTAACCTGTTCTTGGCCAGATGGAAACCATAGCGACAAGGCAAGAAGAATTGATGAAATTACTATCAGAGAAGAAATTGCCGTAACCTGTCTGATTGAGCCATCTAAGGTCGCCCTCATCTCTGCATACCCATGGGAGCTCCTAAAAGTCAATCCGGAGGAAGTCAAAGCATCGGCCTCATGATGGAATATTGTTCTTGAGTAAGTCATCATCCTGAGTAATATCGTTAGAAGAAATATATCGGCAATCAGTATTAGCAACGCGACCGCATAAGTCGTACGAACCAATGAAAATCCGCCGGCGGCTTCCCTCAGAGTCGCGTTCCACCATTCCATATCATTACTGCCGTACGATTGGGCCGCCCCAAGTAAAACGATTGTTAACAATGGAAGAAATAGTACTAGCCTGGCTCCGCCGCTTACCAATAATCTATCTAACCTCAAGAGTGCAGATTCTTTCGAGCGCAGAGTATCGTCCATCCAAGTGGTTCCTGCTGTAGAAATATTGGATATAGGGACAGTGGGGGCCGGCGGAGCTACTCCAGCTAGGTCATCTGCCATGGAGTCGAGGTCCAAATTTTCACTCTCTTCATCAGTCATGTTAATTCTCCGTGCGCGATAAAATTCTCTTCATAATAGATTCGCTTATGGAGATTCTATTCCCGTTGCAATAGATTCCATCTTGATTTATTTTTATCTTCGATCCAATACCTAAACCTGTTAAATCTAGGGTTTTAATTTCAGTGGGATTTAGTGCAATAATTTCGATTGTCGCAGTGGTGCCGAATGGAAGATTGTAAAGTGGCAGTAAAAGACCGGAACTGATTGGCTCCACGGCTCTCTTGACAGAAGGAATTTTTATTCCGTCAGGGGTTTTATCTGGATACCCTAGCATCCGATCCAATGCCTCCTCTAGACCTGGGGTTATGCCGTGCTCCATCTTACAGGAAACAGCTTCTACATCCCCCTTGTATCCGATCACATCTATGAGTAAAATCTTCAACAGGCCCTCTCTTCTTTTTATCCGAGCTGCAATATTGAATCCTTCTGGAGTAAGCCTACAGCCCTTGTAAGGGACATATGTCAGTAAATCTCTTTCTGACAGCCTTTGAATCATTTCCGTAGTAGAAGCGTTGGAAACTGACATTGATTCTGCCAATTGCGAGGTTTTAACAATTGTACTGGGCTCTCTGTCGTATATCTCAAAGATTTTCTTTAGGTACATCTCCTCGAATTCACTTAGATCAAGCATCTAAATCACCTCCAAGTGCCATAAATTCACACCTGCATGCGGGGCATCTAGACATCACCGGCCTCTTACCCAACGGGACCTTTAGTAACTGGTCACACGATGGGCATGGAAGTATGTCGGTGTCCGAAGTAGAGGAAACTTCTGCTGATTTTTCTAAATTTTCCTTTTCTGAATTTTCTTCAATTCTAGGTGCTTCGTCATTGACCTGGATTTTCTCTTTTACTCCTACTTCGAAACTATTAGAACAAGCAGGACATCTCACTCTTCCCACATGATCACCTGGAATGCTGAGCCTCTGACTGCACGTTGGGCAGGATGCCTCTATGTTATCTCGCTCCCTCCTCTTCTCAATTCTTGAAGCTGAATCGGGGCCTTTCCTTTCAGTGTCTGGTGTTCTCTCTGTCGCTACGCGCCAGAATGCCAATATTACCATCATCAAAACCAGTCCCGAAACTGCTCCCAAAAGTGCGGCGGTTGGATCGAAGGGGACCTCAAAACCTTCTGAAGGCCTTTGATTGGCCTGAACTGCTATACTTCCGGTTGCCGTACTTATGTCTGATGAAAATTTTACTTGAAGGGCCGTAGTTCCCTCATCCTGCCAATTTTGGACTGTCAATGATATCTGCTTGAACTCTCCGATATTTATTTCTGCAATGGATAATCCTGATTCGGCGAAAATATATCCATCTGAGACTCTGGAAAGAGATACTTCGCCGGGCATGGAGTTTGAATTGCCCTCGTTGGAAATAGTACATGTGATTACTAATGTGTCCGAAATATCAAGATTATCTGGATTCTGCGCACATGAAGAAATCACTATTATCGGCTGTGGACTAATCAACTGAACATCCAAATCAGGGATTTGATTAGAAGTCCAACTTAACGGACTTACAGAAATTCTTATCCTATCAAGCTCAAGACTTGGATTGGAAATCTGAATATTGAGCTCCCTCACACCCTGACTTAGAGTAATCGTGAATTTCTGAAGTTCTTTAGAGACTCCAGATTCAAATTCACTTATCGATACCTGCGCCTTTCTTTCGGGACCGTCTGTAAGGGAAATCCAATAGCCGATATCTAGTCCATTGGAAGCGGACCAATCACTAGATGAGAGTCCCAGCTTAACCTGTTGTTGTTGAAGAATTGTGATTAAGTGGCTTCCAGTCAAATCGGGAGATACACCTCCTAACTCACTGTTTATCCTCCAATGGAATTGCTTTTCCCCGTATGAGGAGAAGTTGAAATCCACTGAAACCTCTCTGCTGGAACCGGGGCTTATCATTACCGGTTCTCCCGATAACATCATTGTTGAGTTAGTATCATAGAGTGTGAGCACTACTGATCCTTCCGAGACGCCTTCGTTCTTTACCAGAATGGATGCTGTTATGGTATCGCCTATATTCGCCGGTTCCCCCGTTATTGCAATTATTGAATCCCCTGCTGAACTGAATAGAACTGGGTTTGGGTATACTATGATTTCTCTGGTTTGAGAAATATTTATTGTTGAGCCATCTAGTTTAATCTCAAATCTGAATGTCATAGTTCCTTCTGCCAGAGGGCCCAAGGTTATCTCTGAAATTTGGTCGTCGTTACCATTCCATGTTGCATTCTGACTAGTAGGGGAATTCCATACTCCGTTGGAAAGTGATTCTAATTTCCAACTGCCATTTATCGACTGAGAACCTGTATTGGTAACCATTACTGATAAAGTCACAAAATCTCCATCTGAAAAGGTTTCATTACCATTAGGGGAGGATGTTGATTGATCAATAACCAGAATTTCCCAGTCTGAAGGTTCTTGAATTTCAATTTCTTGTAATTGAGTGCTATCTGCAGAAGAAGAATTGGATAGAAGTAGAGTGAAAGTGAGTAATATGATGTATGATGCGGTATGCTTCACATCCTCGCCCCAAAACTTCCGAGATGTGAAGGCGTATCAAACAAACCCCTTCCAAGGTCACATAGTGACCTTTAACCGACAGTCCCGGCTGGAGCCGAATGTCATGAACGTCGAACAATTGCTAGAGGTGAAACCCGAGGAGCTAGCCGAAGGTCTTCTGGCACGTTGGAAGGCATTAGAAGAGCAGTTGCCCAATGTCATTAGGAATCTAGAAGCAGAAGAAGAGTCTCTGTCTCCGCGTGTTAAGAGAGCTGTTGAATCGCATAGGAAAGCCAATGAAACTGTGGCTGAGAAGAAATCTGAACGCGATTCTTCCCAGGCCGTTGCAAGAGCTAAATTATCCGAGGTCAAAGAGTCAATAGAATCACTTTCCAATAAAGGCGGCATGATAAGCCTTGATCCTGAATGGAAGAAGGTTAAGCTTCTCGAAGAATTGGAAAATATTGAAGAAAGGATAGAAACTTCTGCATTGGACCATAAAGAAGAAGGAAAGCTGATAGCTAAGCGAAGGAAGCTTATTGAGAAGAATGAGAAATGGCTCAAAGAAAGAAGAGATTCGAATCCTGAAATGACTAAGTATGTAGATTCTAGAAAGATTATGATTTCTAATTTCAGAATTTCAGAAGCGGCACATTCTAGGATGCTGAAGGCTGTTGAAAAGGCCCAGCCTCTGTATGAAAAGAAAATCTCAATGCAGTCTGAAATTAGAGATATCAGGAGACAATTGGATCGTGCTAGAGAGCTCTATGCTCAGTCATCGGATGCCATTTCTCTTTGGAAGGGGAAGTTGTCTACTGGTTTTGGAGATAGTGAAACAGGATTTGATGATCTCTTAAATGATATGAATAGGGTCTTGGAAGGTGGAGCGTCTTCTTTTGCGAGGAAGAGAGTAAAGAAGAAAGGAGATGAAGAGGAATGAGCGAAGATAATTTAGCTAGCTCATTCAGTGATCTGGAAGATCTTGATGGCCATGAGATTCAAGAAATGAGGAGTGGGCTTGACAGGGATCTTGGCTCTCTCGAGGGTGAAAGAAGGGATCTACGTTCAGAGAGAATGGACTTAGTTAACAGAGTCAGAATATTACGTGGCATAGTTGGAAAGATGGAAGGAGCCAATTCCGAAAGAAGGGGGCTGCTGAGAAGATTTCACGAGATAAAGAAGGCTGCAGATTCTTCCCGAAAGAAGAGGGATGATGTCAATAGACTTATTCCGCCCCCGATGGAAGTACTGAAAGAATGGCTATCTGAGACACATAGAAGATTGACTACAATTGACAATGATTTGACTGCCGTTCCAACACTCTCTCGTGAGTTGGAAGCATTCAGAAGATTCTTCGAAATTCAGGCCTCTATTATCAAGAAGGGGGACTCAGAAAAGGCTCACTCGCAATACATAGAGAAAGCTAAGGAAATGAGGGAGGTAACAGTGAAGCTAGATGAGGGCCGAAAAGAAAAAGAGGTCATGGAGAGTGAGTCAACTTCGGAGTCTGGAGTTGAAAATAAGTCGAGTAGGTCGGAAGTCGGTAAGATTAGTAAAAGAATAACAAAAATCGATAAGCGAATAGAAGTGATTGATTCCAAGAGGAAATCCTTGAGGAAGAGTCTTTCCAGGGTTAAGGCTTACCAGAGGGTAACTGGTGGAAGAAATAGGAAAGTCAGATTTTCTGAAATCAAAGCCAAAGCCAAGACTGGGGGATCTCTCAGTACTGTGGAACTAGATGCGCTTCTGGGATCCGGGAGTCTCTCGGAGTTGACAGATGGAGGATCCGGAGATATTAAATCTGAAAATACTACTAAAACTCAATCTAGTAAGAGGAAGAGGAGGATTGGAGTCTCTCGGAGAGGGCCTAGAAAAGGGAATCTTGCAACCAAGAGGGAAGATTGAGGAAATTTATTGCTACTATGTGCTTAAATGCCAATACAAATTCGGTTATGTGGGGGTTGACATGGAGCTAGAAGATATAACTGAAGTTTTCGCTCCAGCGAAGCAGTCCTTAGAGTCTGGCTTGGACGAGAAGCGCGAGCTACGTGATGAATTAAATGCCAAAGTTAGAGTATATTTAGATACCAGGAATGAGGTTAATAGGCAAGTAAAGGAGCTAATATCTGAGGTTCGATCGCAGAAAGAGATTCGTGATGAGGCCAATACTAAAGTTAAGGATCTTAAGACAGAAAGAGCTGTAAAATCTGATGAATTGAAATCCATTAGGACAGAGCTAAGAGAGATTCTGTCGAGGCTGGAAGAGAGCGGCGAGAAGGCCAGAAGGAGTTCTGGACCTTCCCCAGCTAAAATTAGGGCCAAGATGGATGCCCTAGAGAGGAAATACGAAAGAGGGGGCTTCACCGGTGCTAGTGAGAAGGGTTTCTTCAGAGAAATGAAAAAGCTTAGTCAGGAATTGAAGGAGGCTAAGGAATCGAATAAAGATGGTGGCAGACTCAGTGATCTAAAGTCCAGCGTCCGAAGTGCTGAGAGAGCACAGGAAGAAGCACACAATAGAGTAGAAAAGGCTGTTTTATCGGCACAGGATGCTCATGACCTAATGGTTGAATTATCAGAAGAAGTTGATAGGTTGCGTGATAGAGCAAACTCAGCACATTCGGGATTGACCAAGTCTAAGAAGGAGGCTGATTCGATACATAGCCTCTACATAGTTTCACTTAGGTGCATACACTCAATTCAGGATATGATAAAAGCTATCCAATCGAGGTCAGATGAGAGCGTTTCCGATGAAAAGACGGAGGTGTCTGACTTGATGTCTAAGTTGATGTCAGGAGATACCCTTTCCACTGAAGAGCTTATGTCGCTACAACGAAATTAGGGCAGTGGATATGTCCTTCCGTTGATAGAATGTAATAATACGTCATCCCTACCTTCGACATTCAAAACCCAAGCAGGAAAGGCCGCTCCCATTGGCCTGATAGTGACTGATTTTACATCAACTCTCCACCATTCTAACATGATGCTTCTTACCGAGTCCTCACTTTGTTCTGATTCGCCCTGTCTCCTAGTATCTAGGATTCCAGGTAGTTTCGATATGAGTTCCTCCTCTCTCTTCCATCTTGATTCTGGTGGTTTGATAATCCTCAAATGTGGAGTTTCATTACCATTTCCCTTGTCTTCAAATAAAGAAAGATTGGACGACCATGGATCTTCCATAACGATCCATGTATCCCTTTCCATATTTCCTTCGGGAGAATATAAATCTCCCTTTACTTCCCATAATCTGCCCTCCAGAAGAACTGGATACGTCAACGCATTATCAAGATTTTTCTGTACGAGCCACGACTCTAGATTAATTACTGAATTTATTAGTGTTATTTCGTCCTTATCAGCAGATGAAAATGTGCTATCTGAATACACTGCATCCCCCTCATCTCGAGGTAATGATACATCTAAGTCACCTGAGAGTATAGCCTCACCGAACCATATTGACATTTTCTCTGGACCCCATGCAACCACTTTTGAGTTGGATGGAAAAATCGATTCTGAGTCACTTGGTAGCTCCCTTTGGCTGAGTAGCCAGTGACGGCCCGGTGACGCGTCCACAGACCATCTCTCTATTTCGGCCCTACTGACTGGAAGTAAGTCAGAAGGAATATGCCATACAGTGACAGGAGAACCTTTAATTTCGCCGAATTCTGGTACTCTCTCGGCCACCCCCAGAAGTATGAATCCGGGAATGTTAGAGAGTTGCGAAGGCTCAGTCAGACGTACTCCCTTGACTGCCAATAGTTGTCTGACTGCGTCTTCCACAGCATACTGAGGGAGTGTACAGACTTGAAGCGTCCGATGATAGAAGGGCTAAGCGGCCCCTTCTGGTTATGACAGATTGTGCTGAAGTGTTAGCAGGTCACTCTGGCCTGGATCAACTACGCATAGTGAGCTGATAGCGAATGGTTTGGCACATGCCGAACCTAATTGCCTATTCACCATGTGAACCCTATGGATAGGGACTCCGGGATGACTAGATGAAATATCAGATAGGAAGCTGTCTGGACAGTTGGCCGCAACTAGGACTAGCCTTGCGTCTCCTCTCGCACATGCGCCCATGGTTTCCCTCTGGCCAAAAATAATTTTTCCTGTGCTCAAAGCCTGTTTCAGATTTCTCGTTAAATCCATTTTTTTCACCTCTATGCCTCGTCCGGGATATAGAACAAATCAACACTTCCAGTTCCCAGTGCTATGGGTTGCCCCACAACGATATTTTCTGTTACTCCCCTCAGCTCATCCCTCTCGCCTATGATTCCAGCCCTCAATAAGTGGGACACTGTAACTTCGAAGGCCGATCTAGCCAGAATACTATGTTTTGTTCCGCTTACTCCGTGCCTTCCAATTGCCCTTACTTCGCCACTACTAGTCATTACATCGGACACAGTTATCAGGTGCCTTACATCAACATCAAGTCCTGCTCCTTCCATAGTATCTAACATCTCATTTATTATCGCCTGTCTTGCGGCCTCAATCCCTAGATAGGATTGAATCTCGTTAATATTGTTGGTGTAGGTCCTAGACCTGTCAACTCCAGCAAATTCGCTGACCTTGGCAAGATTTGATCCTATTGTAGAGATGTAGTACTCATCATTCTCTCCGGCTTGAACATTAGCCCGGATAACTCCCCTAATTCCTTTCAGTTGGAGTTTCTTTATCTTATCTTCCAATTGGAGAAGGTCTGTATATGTGGGAGGATCAGTGGCCAGAGTTTCCAGATCTTCTTTCTTGGCAATACCTGGAATAATCTTCAGTTCCGAGGGTTTGTCATCATTGTCAGATTGGATGTAAAGCCTGAGAGCCCTACTTAGCTTATCCTTGACTTCGGCACCATTCATATTCTTGAGTCTCATATTAGACTTATTTAGCTTCAGACTTAGATATCTTTGAGCAACCTCGACATCAATATTTGCGATATCGCTAGTGGTTGTAGCCTCTAGTCCCGCCGCTATTTCCCTTACAAGCTTCTCATTTGTCCTCAATGGCTTCCCTTTGGAATTCTTCTCATTCAGGTAAATCCTCATTGTGGGAGTATTGGGTGTTTTTCTTGCATCCACGATCTCTATGATTCTTGGAAGTCCCTGCGTTACGTTGACAGTAGCTACACCTGCATAGTGAAAGGTCCTCATGGTCATCTGGGTACCCGGCTCTCCGATTGACTGCGCAGTGGTTATTCCGACAGCTTCGTGTGGGTCGGCCCTGGAACTCATCAAGGAGTCGCTAGCTGAGTTGATTACCTTTCTAGCCTTTGCAGGGGTTAGTTTCTTTATTCCTCTGGCCCTAATTCCCTCTGTAAGATCCATTATCATCCTTGGAGTGAGACTGACATTAGCATCCACAGACGCCGCAAGCAGCTGCTGATACATTTCATCTTGATGATCAACGTCCCTGAGGATCTGTGATATCTTGTAGTCGTTATCGAATTCCTCCAGAGGGAGCATTGACTTCCTTCTCCTTCTAGACGCCGCTGACTTCCTCCTGACAACGGTTTTCTCGGTAGAAGCGGCGGCGCTTCTTGCGGATTTTGAAGATGCGGCCATCAAGTCACTGATTCTCTGTGCAGTCCCTGAGTCGATACCGCAAATCTGAGCAATTTGTCCTGGAGTCAGGACTTTGACATCGTCCCACTTCCTATCATCCGCTAGCTTGTGAGCATACTCCTCATCTATCTGCAGATCCATTAGTTTCTTCTTTGTTGCACTCTTTACAACCATCAGTTTTCACCCCCTAATGCATCATCTAGTACCATTGTCACGTCGAATGGCTTCCCTCCACGGCTTCTGGCTGGATCCACTCCATCTTCCCCATACTCGAACTGGATAATTCTGTTAGCTGTATTTCGCACAGAACCCATACCGTCGTTTACAACCTTCAAGTCATCCATGGCGTTGATGAGCCTTCTCTGCATATATCCTGACTTTGCCGTTCTTACAGCCGTATCAACCAGTGACTCACGACCAGATACGGAAAGCATGAAGAATTCTGTTGGCTCTAATCCGCGCTTGAATGAAGACCCCACGAATCCCTTCTCTTGTGCTCCCTTGGAATTACGTGGGAAGTGAGCAAGTACTCTATCTTGATACCCTCTTTCGAGACGCTTTCCACGAACCTTAGGTTGACCTATGGAGCCCGCCATCATTGCAAGGTTATCCATGGACCCCCTGGCTCCCGAGGTAGCCATCATAACCGCCGCGTTATCTGCTCCCAAGAAGGACTTGGCCACATTTCCTGATTCGGTCTTTGCTTCATCGAGAATCATTAGTATATTTTCCTCTAGGGTTTCGATGGGCGTCCTACCTGGACGGGTTTCATACCTGCGACCATCTTTCCCAAACTTCTCTAACTCGGCATCTACCGCATCACTTCCGCGTTGGTTGATATTGGATATCTCTTCCTTGGCCTCTGGTGGGAGGTCCTCATCGTCTATCCCCGTAGTGAATCCTGATGCAGTGCATATGGAGATAGTCATTCTTGTCATTCTATCCAAGAACTCTGCACCAGCTTCAGAACCATGGGTGTGGACCACAGCATCTAGAAGTCTGCCGTCTTCAGCCCCGATTCCTCTCTTATCTATGGTTCCCGAGACTTTGCCGTTGGTGGCATTGACCTGATCTCCTATCCTGCTGATGTAGTCAAGCTTGAATCCTTCTGGGACGATTAGGCTGAAAACGTCACTCCCTCTGTATCCGACCACTCCGTCTTCCTCGACTTCTGGAGGTAGCTCTCCATCCCAGTTTGTGTCCCCTAAGACTTGCATAACCAGATTTTTGGGCAATACTCTGTTGCCGTGAGTAAGTAGGTATGCCCCTGATATGTGATCGTGAATTCCGCCGATAACACTTCCTCCGTATCTTGGTGTGATTATGTGCTCTTGTACTCTCATCAGAATTTTTGCTTCCGCTCTCGCTTCCTCACTCTGTATGACGTGCAGATTCATTTCATCACCGTCGAAATCGGCGTTATAGGGCGTACAGTCTGCTAGATTGAATCTGAATGTCTTTCCTGGCATTACTCTTACCTCATGCACCATCATGGACATCCTATGAAGTGAAGGTTGCCTGTTGAATAGAGCTACGTCACCATCTATCAGATGCCTCTCTACGACAACTCCGGGTCGCGGATTACCGTCAAGGTCGTGTGTGCTGAGTCTATCCTCGATATCAGTACCCATAGCATTTCCATACTCATCTTCAATTTCTGGACTTCCACAATGTGGACAGGTAACTTCCAAATGCTCCGGAAGATATTCAGCAGGGTTTTCCATCTCCCACTTCCATCTGTAATGAATTGCCGCTTTCGGATCGTTTTCCGGGAGAGGCATTCCTCTATCGTCCTCACCTTTCAAGTTGGAGAGTGTTGAGTCTAAATCCACTCCCCATTCCTCTTCTAGTTCCCCGAAAGAATTTCTTCTCTTTTGCTGTTTGAGAACAAGGCCTGGCAAGAAGTTTGGAGCAGGCAGAACCTCATTCAAATCTGGCCTATATCCAGTGTATGGCTCATCATCACTACCTGAATGGCATTGAGGATTGAGACATCTAAATCCAGCCCAAATATACTTTGTTCGATCCGTGATCCTTACTCTAAATCTATCACCTCTGATAATGTAGTTAACACCTGGATGAACATCGGGGCCCCTCAGAATCATCTGTCTGAGTTGTTCCCTGTTCCTGCTAGTAACCCTGATAGGAACAGTCAGTTCCTTGGCTGTCTGAACAGGTATTCCAACTTCGTTTATTCCTAAGTTGGGATCTGGGCTGATTACAGTTCTAGCACAGAAGTTCACTCTCTTTCCGGAAAGATTGCTTCTGAAGCGCCCTTCCTTGCCTTTCAGTCTCTGGGCTAGTGTCTTCAGGGGCCTACCGGAACGGTGTCTGGCGGGCGGGATGCCGCTGGTCTGATTATCGAAGTAGGTAGTGCAATGGTACTGTAGGAGTTCCCACAGGTCCTCTACGATTAGCTGAGGTGCTCCCGCGTCCCTATTCTCCCTGAGCCTCTGATTGATTCTCAGAACATCTACGAGTTTGTGAGTCAGATCATCTTCCGATCTATCTCCACTATCCAAGGTGATGGATGGCCTCACTGTAATTGGAGGTACGGGAAGTACCTTCATTATGATCCATTCCGGCCTAGCGGCATCCTTATCCATTCCAAGGAATATTAGGTGCTCATCAGGAATCCTCTCGAGCCACTCACGAATATCACGTGCATTCAGCTTATGCTCGCCCTTGTTGTCTTTCTTTTCTTTGAAAGTTGAGGGCTTGTCCAGGATAATCTTGCCTTGCTCTGCACCACAGTGCATACAAATTGTTCTCTTTTTGCTGGAGCACTCCTTCTCGATATCCTTGATAGTATTCTTGAATTCCGTAGAGCCGACTCCGTGCTTTATGATGACATCCTTTACTTTGTCCCTGTAGTAGTCTTGCTCTGACTTTTCAGGATCTACTGGGTGCGTGTCTGGCTTGTCATGAAGAAGTATCTTGCTACATGTGTTGCATGTGCACTTCAATGAAGTCTTGATTAAATTGGTGAAGCCTATGTGCATTACAGGCAACTCAAGTGCGATGTGGCCGAAGTGACTCGGGCATTCATCATGCTTGTTGCCGCATGTCTCGCACCTTACTCCTGGATCGATGACGCCCATTTTTGGATCCATTAGTCCCTGCTTGAAGGGGTGACCATCGTCCTTGTATGTATCCGCCGTCTTAACCTCAACAGAGGACATCTTTCGAATTTCGTTAGGATCCATCAATGTGAACTTGATGGACTCTATTCTCTTGGGAATTTTAGCTGCGTCTTTAGCACTCATCTTCTGTCCTCCAGTTCAAGTCTCATAGCTACGCCGAGACTTTTCATCTCATCAAGGAGTAACTTGAATGCATATGATGTCTGGACCGAATGGACGTCCGCCCTATCTCCACAGGAAGGGCAGACAGTAGTCCTCCTCTTCCAGTCGTAATATGCCACATGACCACATCTTGGCGTATTACAAACCATCAATGGCCATCCGTCTGACTCGTCTAACAAACGATCCTTGATGACCATGGAAGCCCCATGTGAAATTAGACAGTCTCTTTCCATCTCTCCGAATCTTAAGCCTCCCTGTCTGGCTCGTCCCTCAGTTGGTTGCCTAGTGAGGATCTGAACCCTTCCCCTGCTTCTTGCATGTAACTTACTGCTGACAAGATGGTGGAGCCTCTGGTAATAGATGACTCCAACGAATACCTCTGCAGGGTATTGCTCACCTGTTTCTCCACTGACCATGTTCTCCCTACCTGTATGATTGAATCCATTCCTAAGCAAGCCGGCCCTAAGGGAGTCCTCTTTCTCACCGGTAAAGGCTGTTCCATCTATTCTTCTGGCCTCGAGAGACCCTACCTTACCTCCGATCATCTCTAGAACGTGCGCTACAGTCATCCTGGATGGAATAGCGTGTGGATTGATAATTAAATCGGGAATAGTTCCGTCTGCTGTGAAAGGCATGTCCCTTTCTTCCACTATTCTTCCAATGATTCCTTTCTGTCCGTGACGACTGGCGAATTTATCTCCTAGCTCAGGAATTTTGTTTGTTCTGACCGTGATCCTGACTAGTCTACCAGAATCTAGTGACTCTGTGACGAAAACATTGTCTACCCATCCATATTCTCCATGCCTAACCATCATAGAGGATTCCCTTCTCTCTTGAGCTTGTAGGAACGCTCCATGGGCCTCTTCGAGGAATCTTGGTGGACTAGTTTTTCCAACAAGAACCGCAGAGTCCGGACCGCCTCCGCTGGATAAGAACTCTTCAGGAACGGGTAGCCCGTCTCTCTCGAGGTGGGCGTAGCTATCGAATGACTTCATCCCTTTGACTTCATCGAGCCCTGTTCCAGGAACCTCTATCCTCTCTTCCTGGCCCCCTGGGAACCTCCTGTTTTCAGCATTGTATGTTCGGATAAATGTAGACCTACCCAAGCCACGCTCAACAGAGGCCCTGTTCATGATAACTGCGTCTTGCATATTATACCCATGATGACTCATTATGGCGACGACAAAATTTTGGCCCCCTGGCCTGCTGTTGAAATTGGTGGTATTCATTGCCCTGGTACCCACAACCGATACCTGCGGGTAGTGCATCACATGTGCCCTGGTGTCAGGCCTCAGTCGATAGTTAGCACTTGGAAGGCCAAGACTCTGCTTGACCATTGCAGTTCCGCCCGTTACTCGGGGAGTGGAGTTGTGCTCGGGATATGGGACCAATGCGGCACATACGCCCAGGATAAGCTGTGGATCTATCTCCACATGCGTATACACAAGGACGGTATTGTCTTTCTTCTCTTTCTTTCGGAGAACATCTATTTCTTTCTGATGATAGTTAAGAGGAACTGAGAACTTCTCAGAAACCGTACTTCCATCAGGTAGCTGTACCTCAACCTTGAGTTTGGCCTTGGAAATCTCTTCATCTCCGAGATTAATCCACTCGACCTTGGCTGGGTCCATTGGCCTCTTGTTCTTAGGTGAAAGCTCTGGCAGATCAAATGGCCGGGGAGCGACCAGTAAGTCCTCCTCTTCTTCTGCATCTACCCATTCAACTACTCCTGAGGAAACCAAATCAGAGAATGTTATTTCACCTGTCCTTAGGCCTTCGAGATGAAATTTAGCTAGATTTAGAGTCCCGTCTTCTAATACTAAAAGAGGCCTCATTATTCTTCCTCTGTCTGTATTGATGAACACGTCTCTGTTTTCAGTGTCATGACGTATGCTTACCTCTGGCCTAATTCGTCCGGACCTCCTCCTTCTCTTGAATTGTGAAACGAGTTTGTTGGGCCTCTTATGGAGTCCAAAGATATCTCCATTGACGTGAATCCTAGATCCGTCTGCCCATCCTTCTGGATTGGGATTGACTCCTGCCTCGACTAGAAGCTCCTTGACATCATCCTCTGGAACCTCCTCTGAAACATCGATCATTTGCGCTGCGTTCTTCACAAGACCACAATTCTGACCTTCTGGAGTTTCGTTGGGGCATAGTCTACCCCAGTGCGTCGGATGAAGATCTCTGGCCTCGAAATGAGGCTGGCTCCTAACAAGAGGGCTTGTGACCCTTCTCATATGAGAAAGTGAAGCCAAGTATGTTGTTCTGTCTAGAAGTTGGCTAACACCAGACCTTCCGCCAACCCAGTTTCCTGTTGCAAGGGCATGCATTATCTTAGAGGTCAGTACATCTGGCCGTAGGCAAGAGTTGATTTTCAACTCCCTCTTCCTGTTATGGTGTCTCTCGAGCTGATATTTCAGATCCCTTGCTAGTCCTTGAACGCCTACTCTGAAAAGGTCCTCCATCAAGTCCCCTGCAAGTCTGACTCTCTTGTTGGCGTAGTGATCCTTGTCGTTTGGATCCCTGTTGGTTATTGCCATCTCCAGTACTTGCCTTACTATCCTACCAAGGAATATTGCCTTCTTTGTCCTCACCTCGTCATCTGATCCAAGATGCGGGAGAAGTTCCTTGTCCAGTAGATTCTGTATTCTTGATTCCCTGTACTCCTTCTGCTGACCGGCGGCGAATTTCTTCTCAAGCCATGCCATGGCCTCTTCGGTATTGTCTACGCCATATTCTGGGTTGTCTTTTACATCATTGAGATTTGCGACTGTGTATTTCATCGCTTCAACTGGACCTGCAATAGCAGAGAAAATATCTCTGTCATTCTCCATTCCGAGAGCTCTCATGAGTAGAACAACAGGGATTGCAGTGGTTCCAGCGCTTGGTATCTTGACCATTAGCATCCCATCGCGTCTCTTTTCGACATTGATTGGCTTCCTGACGCCATCTTTCTGAGAGAATATCTTTGCTACCTCGGTCTCATGGGCGTATTTCTTATTCTTTTCAACGGTAACTCTGTTGGGTGCTAGATCTTCCATTGAGATTAGGACTCTCTCAGTACCATTGATGATGAAGTAGCCCCCTGGGTCCAGAGGATCCTCCCCGGCCTTCCTCAGGAGCTCTTTATGCCTCAGAGCATCTTCTGCTGATGTCGTAGGGGACAGTTTCAGCGACTTTTCTTGTGTCCCTGCTATGTGATCTGGGTGTAAATTACATCTTCCCGACCTAACCATTATTGGAAGATTTCCAATATGTACCCCTTCTTCCTCTATGAATCCAATATCTGATTCTGATGTGGAAGGAGGGAGGTCATCCCTGTATATCTTAAAATCCATGTATATGGGAGAGAAATATGTTAGTTTCCTTAGACGGCATTCCAGAGGGGTGGCGGGGTGCTCTGCACCATTGGCCTCGCGTACTGTCGGGGCACCCAGACGAATATTCTTCATCCTAATGTAGATCTCCTTGTCTAAGACGTCCAGCTTAATCATTCCACCAGCGTCTTGTCCTCCTGGGACATCTTCCAAAGGATCATCACTACCAATCCTGATTCCTCTCACTATTTTTTCCATGCGACTACCCTTGCCGTCTCCGCTAGGGATACAATCATTGTAAGATGCTAACTGATGGTTAACCATGCTTCTGTGCGCGAAATAACTCTCTACTATCTCCTTCATATTAACTCCTCCTCAATTGCTCTCCACGATTAGCCTGTATGCGGTGCTAGCACCTGCTGACCTACTATATCTGAAAATTTTAACAACTCTGTTCCTTAACCAGCCTGCTGGCAGATCGGACCTCTCGGACTCTTCCATTTCCTTTAGGGCCTGTACAGAAGGATCTGTAATCAGGATTTTTGGGAGGAGTTCTTTCGCTAACCTCTCATTTCCGTCGTCTTCGGTCTCCATGAGCCCCCATGGAGAGAGTTCTGATGCCTCATCCTCTTCTGCAATAAGAGAATGATGAGGGACTAATTGATGGTTGAGGACATTGAATCTGTCTTCGCCGAGAGGGATGTCTTCATCTAGCAGTGCAGTTCTGGAAATAGTAACCCTGCCTGATCTGCTCCTTCTCCTAGAAGCGGCTTGTTCACGGATTATGCCCATGATGTTTTCTAGCTCTGAAGCACCTGATTCCAGGCCTACTTTCTTGGCGACTTCCTCTACGGTCATCCTTTTGATGGCATCCATATTTGCATCATCAGCAAGTTTGTGAGCGTGTTCCTCGGACACTCCGAGTTCGATAAGCCTCTTTTTGGTTGAGCTTTTTACTGCCATTTTTCTTCCCGCCTCGGTGTCCAAAATCGGCCGCGGCCCTGTAGCTAGCAGGCGGGCCCGGGGGGATTCGAACCCCCGGCCACCGGGTTAAAAGCCCGGTGCTCTACCTGACTAAGCTACAGGCCCATGGCTGATGCTGGGCTATCCTCGGACCGAGGGGGTATTTTTGAACCTACCGGCAAGAGCAAGGCTAGGAGTGGCCGGGTCCTCTCCCGAATGAACGGAAGCAAGATTAATTTATGAGGCTTACAATTAAGGTTTACTGCTGAAAAATCGATGTTTTGAGAAAGAGGCTGGTGATGATCGAATGAAGAAGATGAGATTTGATATGGAAAATTTTGGCCCTTGGGAAATTGATGTCGCTCCAACCGTATATCCCCCACGGGAAGATACTGAATTACTATGCAGAGCTATTTCGAGATTGACTGGAAAAGCATCGAAGGCAGTGGAGATAGGATGTGGTTCGGGAGTAGTGTCCATGGCTCTTTCAACACTCGGATGGAATGTGAATTCTTATGACGTCAATCCCTATGCAGTAGCTTGTTCCAGGGCAAATGTAGAAAGATACGGATTTGAACATAAAATTACCGTCAGAGAAGGAGGCGTGGGAGAAGAAGGGTGGGAAGTTCCAGAAGGAACTAAGCTAATTGTATGGAACCTTCCATATCTTGAGCCTCCTGAAGAGGGAGCCCCGTTACTAGAGCCCATTGAAGAGGCATCAATGTCTGATTTGGGAAATGGTGGTTGGTCGAAGGAGCTACTGGATGGTCTGGAAGACTCAGACAATGAGGGCCTGACAGTAGTTGTCCTGTTTAGGACGGATCCCATTAGTCCCAGTAACCCGGATGACTGGCTTTCTTCGGGATGGTCCAGTAGGACCTTGGAAATGGAAAGAATTGGAGATGAGAAATTAGAAGTTTTAGCTCTTTGGAAGACAGGTTCAGGAGTAATGGAGGATAGAGAAGAGTTATGTGAATCTGCGATGGATAGTGCGAGGGGGATGCCTAATACAGGATGGCAGAGAATAGTTGTTGAGAAACAAATCTCCGGGAGAGGGAGGAGGGGGACGGCATGGGAGTCCCGTCCGGGAGATCTGCTAGCATCTTGGAAGATTAACAGGGAGCCTTCGGAAATATCCACCCCCGGTATGTTACAGATAGGAATTGGAGGGGCTATTTCCGAGTCTCTGAATTGTGACCTAAAGTGGCCGAATGATTTAATTTCCGCTAGGGGGGAGAAGATTGGAGGCATAATGATTGAAGCGAATAGCTCAGATCCTGGTTTTAGGATAGGAATCGGCATTAATTCTTCACCTAGAGAGGTAGGAGGAGTTTCTTGCCATGGATGGAGTGGGACCATGGGAATGGTTTCTCTGGAAACAGTATTCAGGATAGTAGACGGGAGGGTTTCAGGAATTCTTGAAAATCTTGAGATGGTCCCAGATATTGATCAAGAGATATTAGAAATGATCAGCTGGAAAGCATTATCTCGGAGCCTCTCAAGAGGCGTTCAAGCTGAGTTTGGAAATGAAAAAATTAGGATCGTAGGAATAGATGTCAATGGTTTCTTGCTTGTAGAGGCAGATGGATACGAAATTGTAGTTTCGGATTCGCACTCAGTAACTTGGAGATATTAGGAAATATACCTACTGATTAATTCCCAATCTCTCCCTTACAAGCCTAATCTTACCAGATGTCGTTAGAGTCGAGATGCCTTCGATAGAATTGATTCTGTTCTTGGCATCATGACTGTCTCCAAGGGGTGTTCTCAATATCGCCATGGTATGTAAATCGGAAGCGACCAAATCATATAGTTTCCAATTTATACCTTGCATTGTTTCATCTATTTTTTCCTCGACCATGGACCTAGAAATCGGTTTCTGATCTATCATCAGGCCTATCCATCTGTTCTTTCCTCTTTTGGCCTTACTGAGCTTAGCCATAAACCTGAGAGGGGTTTTCCGTTATTAAGGAAGCCTAAATTCCACTTACTACAGCTACTAGCCTGAGCTTGCCAATCATCTCATCGGTAACTCTGGCCCCCATGATGACTTGGCAATTGGGATCCATCGAAGAGACGAATGAGTCGGTCAATTCAGTGAGATTCGCCAGAGTCATGTCAGGTCCGCCCTCTACCTGAATCATGCACCCACTAGCGCCCTCAACTGGAATGTCATTTAGTGGTGAGTTCCTAGCCATATCCACTACAGATTTAGGATTATCTGTAGTGCCTGTTCCGACAATGAGAGTGGCGTTTCCTTTCTTGTTTATTATTGCCCTCATATCCATCAAATCTAGATTTATCCTTCCAACACTGGCTAGCGTCGTAACAAGGCCCTCGACCAGTTCTGCTATCCAGCCAGATCCGGTCATCCAGTTTGTTTTTCTCCTCCTAGACTGCCACGCCAGTCTCTCCATACTGACCCGAATACAAACACTAGAATTTATGTCCAATGATGGGATTGCCTCCTCTGCTATAGAGCACCTAAGAGGTTGCTCTGCGAAAGGCAGACCAGCGATAGAAAGAACCATGCACCCGTATTGATTTGCAATCTTTGCAAGTTCTCCGGAAGCTCCAGAGCCCATTCCCCCTCCGAGTCCGGTTAGCAGTATTAGGATCTCTGCCGCTTCGAGAAGGGGCAATATTGATTCGATTCCATTTCTCAGCCTGTGAGAGGCCATGGAAGGGAGTGCGGCCGCCCCTCTTCCTTCGCCTCCAGCGTCTAGGTACAAGCAGTTGGCCTCATGTGCCCCTTCGAAGGAGGATTCGTCTGCATCGATTAATAGTAACTCTGCCAGCTCTGAACATCTGGAATGAGCCTCGAGGGCCCATATACAGCCCAGGCCACCGACTCCAGCGATTAGGACCTCTCCCTCGTTCACGAACCTCGGGTATGGGGCAGGCGTATAGAATTGCTCAATCATAATTGGAATATCTCGAGTAACGTCTTCTCTCGTCTCTGGCCCAAGCATTATCTGGTTCTATGGAAAGTACCCGATCATAATACTCGATCGCCTTCTCGAAATCTGAGAGATACCTACCTTGGAGGTGGGCCATTACATTCAGCACCGGAACGCATTCGGAATCCTTTTCCAATAGTCCGATAAGTATTTTCTCAGCGGTACCTATCCTCATCATCTCCATATTATCTTCAGCATCGTCAAGTTTCGATATTTGGTCTTCTGTAAGACGGTATATGTTCCTCCAAACGGGCCCTGCCATATTCCTTCCTCTGAGACTTGACGTATTAGTTTGGTGTGACGGCGTACCACTGGAATTGGCTTGTTTAGAGTGGTCAATAGACAGTGGGGCAATGGAACGTTAATAGCCCCCTTTCTGGTGGCCACTACACCAAAGGTGTTGTGGATGACGTCGAGTGTGCTCACCGTAAGGAAGGTACTGGCTATCACCATAGTCGCTGTGCTCACGGCAGGGGGCTCTCAAGCCAATCCCACAGGCATCGGAGGGGATGCAAATAATGAGGGCGACGTGGCCCTTGCAGGATGTACATGTCATGCCGAGGAGCCAGATAATTCTGTTACTCTAATTTTGACTGATGTACCTCATAGATACCAGCCAGGCGATTCGTATGAAATGTCAATTCAGATTATTGGAGGCCCTCCTGCCGATACGGCCTCACACACAGGAGGTTTCTCGATGAGGACGAGCGAAGGCTCCCTATCGGCTTCGGCTGGATTTGAATCATTGATGTACAACTGGGAAGACGATCCAACAACCCTTACTCACAGTAACTCTGGATCTAAGACTCCTGATAGAACGTGGCACATTACGTGGACTGCTCCGGCAGAGGGAACGGGAGTGGTTACAATATGGCTGGCAGGAAACTCGGTGAATGGGGATGGAATCCCCTCACAACTAGATAGGTGGAACAGACTCAGTGCATCCATTGACGAAGGAGATTTCGGAGGAACTAGGACCGTATTCGTTGGAAATGGAGATATCGAGCCCCCGGCCCCTGTTGAGGAAGGCGTAGACCTACATCACATGGGAGCTGGCATGAGGGCACATTGGCTAGGTCTACTCGGGTTCGCCGCGGTTGTTATCGTGATCATATTCTGTGGGCTGATGTTGAGATATGGATTCTCTAGGCATTACGAAGGCAGAAGTAATCTCTTGAGACTACGGATAAAACACCAAAGGAGAGGTGATCAGTAATGAAAGACGATGTAGTAATGAAGATGCTTAGGCAAGTGGCTTCAGGCGAGGTGAGTGTGGAGGATGCTAGAGATGCTTTGGATGGCATTTCACTAACCGAGGAGGCATATGAGACTGCTATTGAGCATGGAGTATTCAATGAAGCACCTGCCGGATCCATTGTTAGAGCCAGTGTTTCTCCTTCTGGGGACTCGTGGCTAGTAATCCTAGTGGGGATCTGGGGGATTATTTGGTCACTTTATTGGGCTGGATCACTTTCTTATGGGCTCTACAATAAATGGGATCAGCAGATGTTGTCTTTCTTCTTGGGGATGCTATTGCTCACTGTCATAATACTGGGAATAATATACATGAAGTATGTAATGCCCGACATAGTCATAGTGAAAAGTAGGAGAAGTAAGTACATCACCACGAAAGATCCGGAGTCATGGAAGAAATATGAGGTATAGGCATGGCTAGGAAATTCACACTTAGGGATAGTTCTTCTAACTCAGAGGGAGAAGTCGGTGAGGGGCACCTAATCGATAGACGCGAGTTCATGAGGCATTCGTTCAATACTGCGGCTGGTGCTATTACCGTGGCCAGCATAGGGAGTGTTGGGTTTGCATCCTTACTAATGGGTCAAGCTGAAGCCGATGGCGGAGATACCGCCGTGAGGTACTGGGTACCCACGGGGGCCGAAGATAGTGTCTGGTACGGAGATAGGCATCTGGAGCCCATGACATACCAGTCATTCATTGATGCCGCGTCTAGCTCTGCCACTGGGATGTCAGCGGCCCAAGGAGTTTGGTCTGGGATGCCTGTCAATGCTGTATATGTCCCTCACGAAGAGAATAAGGGTAGTGCATTGATTGAGGACAAACCTCGTTTTCAATTCATGGACGGGTATACGGCAGATGGCTCATATGTTGGCTCTGGATACGAGCTAGATGAAGATCCTCAATATCAGTCTCTTTCCATACATGACAACCTGATACTAATTTTCTCAAGGTGTACGCACCTTTGTTGCATTCCCGGGTGGCAACTGGTTACGAACGAATTTACTGAAGATCAGTGGGTTCCAAGTGGAACTGACTCTGGAGGAAGCAAACTGTTCTGTATCTGCCACTCGTCCAGATTCGACCCTACTGTCATAGAGAAGAATAGGGCAAGAAATAGATCAAGTGGTGCTGAATTTGATTTCATTGGGATTAAGAGGGCCGGAGGTCCGGCACCAATGGGGATGCCATTGATTCCATTCGTTCTTAACGGAGATTTGATAGAGGCCCTGCCTGATTTCAAAGACTGGTACACATATTGCGATTGAGGTGAGAAAATGATTCAATTCTGGTTTCTGTGGGTCTTCATAACCTTAGTTGTGGTGATAGTAGCCCTAACCCTCAGGAAAGAAAGAGAGGAGATGCCAAGGAAAGAAATACTGCGAGCGGTCGAGACCAGTGCCAGTAGCATGGGCCTAGCAGAAAAGTCATTCCTGTGGGCCTTCTCGTGGCTAGATACAAGATTCAGAATTCAGGACTACTGGGGAATGAGCAGGGATGCGTACTATGGTATGCACAGGCAAATGCCCATGACTCATGCTGAGAAATACAAGCTTAGAATAATTTGGTATTGGTATCCCCTATACTGTCTGGGGGGGATTTCCTTCTTGGCATTCGTAATCCTAGTTCTGACAGGCACTGTTCTAGGACTATACTACGTACCAGGAGGAGAGGGGGATCCAACTCCTGCGTACAGTAGTATGGAATTCATAATGACACAACTTCCTTTCGGATATATCATCAGATCCATACATCACTGGACTACGCATTTCATGGTCGCCGCCGTATTCCTGCACATGTGCAGGGTTTACTTCACTGGTGCTTACAGGAATCCTAGGGAGTTAAACTGGTTAATCGGAGTCGCACTGATGTTCTTCACAATTTTCTTTGG
>DAYH01000023.1:90623-187124 GCA_002506825.1 Euryarchaeota archaeon UBA103 | reverse complement strand
AGACTCTGGGTCTTCATGAGCTCTCACAATTATGATGTCATTGAGGCGGACGGGACATTAGACCTCCTAGAAGAGGGGGGCGCATTGGTTCTAAGGGACACATGTCCCGAAGTGACGCCCTACAACCGTTCTCGGTACAATCACTTACTGACCAATTCACTGAAGGCAGAGCACTACCTTACTAGCGGCCTCAATAAGATGCCCACAAGTGTAGCGAAAATAGGGGACTGCGTCTCACATGCTTTCGATCCTTCATTGCTAATAGGTCCCAGGCCTACACTTTCATCTGGAAAAATTAAGAAATCCATCTCTTCCAAAAATGTCTCTAGAGGCGAGTTTTCTACAAACGGACGTGGAATACCTAGTCAGGAAAAATGGTCTGTCAGAGGTAAGGCCCTAGTTACTGATGTCCCCATAACATACCTTGGATATGTCAACAGAGATACAGGTGTTATCGAGGAACCCGGACACCCTCTAGACGGTATCCAGATTGCAGATAAGGTACTGATATATCCAAAGGGATCAGGCTCCACAGTCGCACCATTCGTATTGATGGGGCTGATTTACACAGGAATGGGGCCATTGGCAATAATTAATCGTGATGTGTGCCCCCTAACCCTTCCAGCCGCATCTCTCTTAGGCACTCCATATGCACATAGTTTTGAGAATGATCCAATAATGGAAATTAATACCGGAGATGAAGTCAAAATGGAATTAATCAATGGAAATGTTAGTATGTCTGTGATATCCAGATTTAGCGAGGGTTGATGACGGAAACTCATACCCAAGGCCATGGACTTGGACCGGGAGCCCGTACCCTGTCGACCTCAGGACTGGGGAAAGTTTGAGATAAGTAAAAGAGACGGTGCCGCTAGAATTGGAAAGTTCCACACTCGTCACGGAGTAATTACAACGCCAATGTTACTTCCAGTGGTAAATCCTAATTTACGAACTATTGAGCCAAGAGAGATGTGGGAAAAGTATGGTGTGGAAGCTCTGATAACAAATTCCTACGTAATCTGGAAGCATGAGAAACTCAGTGTTCCTGCAAAATTAGACGGGATTCATAAATTATTAGATTTTCCTGGAGCGATAGTCACTGACTCTGGGACATTTCAGTCATATGTCTACGGGGATGTTGAGGTTTCCCCATCTGAGATCGTCTCATTTCAAAGAGAAATTGGAGTAGACGTTGGTACGATGTTGGATGTCTTTGGAAGGCCTGATATGAGTAGGGATCAAATCCAGCATGCCGTCGATGAGACATTCAACCGAGCTCATCTGTCACTGGTTGAAGCGGGAGACGACATCTTACTTAATGGGCCAATCCAAGGGGGTCTACATCATGACCTAAGAGCACAATCTGCAAAATTGATGAGTCAAAAACAAGACTCAGGAAGGGCCTTTGCAGTACATCCAATAGGAGGGATAGTTCCTCTGATGGAACAACAAAGGTATCTAGAATTATTCGGTATTATATTGGCTGCAAGATCCCAAATCCCACCCGAAAAGCCGATACATATGTTCGGTTGCGGACATCCCCTCCTCTTCCCCCTATCAGTGGCCCTAGGAGTAGATTTCTTTGATAGCGCCGCATATGCTCTTTTTGCACGGGATGATAGGATTCTCACACCCGAGGGAACCGTCAAGATTCAAGGTTTGAATGAATGGCCAATAACCTCATCCGCGCTCTTCGGAAAGACTCCAAAAATGGTTCTTGGTATGTCTAAAGAAAGAAGGTCAGAGATTTTAGCACATCACAATCTGGAGATTACTCAGTCCGAACTAGCTAGATGTAGGGAGGCAATTAGGAATGGAACTATCTGGAAACTGGCAGAGGTAAGAAGTCATGCTTCTCCACGGCTCAGGGAGGCATTTGAATGGGTATTGGACCAACTTGAAGAGCTTGAGGATACAGAGGCCGGGTCGACACTACTGGATCTAATGGCATCTACCAATCCCATCAGGAAAGGGGGAGAATCAATTTCTGGAGATGTAGGTTTCAGGCCGCATATTCTTCATCTTTTAGCTCTGATATCACTCAGATGGCGTCTACCAGGATCATGGTGGGATGGTAGTTCCGGGCCTCCTGAAAAGGTTTTGATCATCCATAATTCTGCACCTCCTTGGAGGGAAAGTGCACTAGGCACAATAGTTGAGAGCCTAAGTGAAAATCCAAAGACTGTAGTCCTTATCTCAACACCTTTAGGACCAGTGCCCTATTCCTTCGAAGACGTCTCTCCATTCTGTCATCTAGATGGTCCTGAATCGATCTGGTTTAACCAATCAGACCAAAGTGAATCTTATGGAGATGTTTCATATCTGGGACTAGAGGGAATCCCAATCAAATTCTCGTCACCAAAGACTCTGGAGGAATCTTCTGTGGAAATTCGTAAAATAAGGACATGGTTAGACAGATGCTCAATTGTTGACAAGCTTTCAGTTTTCTGCGGAGTTCACCCAAAGAAGCTCTGTGAAGTATCGGAGAAAATGGAGTCTAGGAGATCCAATACCGATAGGATGGTGAATGTCAGTTTCAACGGAGAACATGTGTTGTCTCCTAGGTTGAAGGATGGAGGCATTTCTCTGACCTCAGAAGGCGCTAGAATTTTGTATTCGCTTTATCCGGGAACCCCGGATTTGTTCGGAGAAGAATATTCACTTGAGGAGGAAGAACATCCCGGGATTCCAAGAGTGATGATATCCGAAGATGCGATACCTTTCGTCGGTGATGGGCGTAACGTCATGCATGGCTACATACTTGGCGCTGACTCGCATACCACTCCCGGACAACCATGTGTCGTCGTTTCACAAGAAGGAGAATTGATAGCTCACGGCGTACCCACTTCAACGTCACTGGAGATGTCTACTTTCAAGAAGGGAATTGCGGTCAAAGTTAGAGACGGTTGCATCAAAGAGTAAGCCTCCACTTTCGAGTATATCTAAGTGATATTTTCGGGGATTAATTCAAGTGGTGCCTTCCAGAGGGCCTATTGACTCCCTTTGGGAGTCGGGTGTTCTACATGGCCTCGGATGCAGTTGAAGAGATGCTGATAACAGCACGCTCAATGAAGAAAATGTACGGCCCCCATCTGGCTCTTGATGATATCAATCTGGACATCCCCCATGGAGCAATAGGAATCCTAGGGCCTAATGGAGCAGGTAAATCAACATTCTTCAAGTGCCTATTAGGACTCATAAAGACAACTTCCGGCACTGGTAGAGTATTGGGTCATGACATTAGGACAGAGGGCCACTTGATACGTTCGAAGATTGGATACATGCCTGAGTATGACTCCCTAGACCCCGGTCTGTCCGCTATTGATCAAGTAAGGTATTCCGGCGAGTTACTAGGTATGAATCCAGACGCGGCCACTCAGAGGGCACACGAGGTACTGCAATATGTCGGTCTGAAAGATCAGAGGTATAGAAAAATTGAGACATTCAGTACTGGTATGAAACAGGCTGCAAAATTAGCATGCGCACTAATCCACGATCCAGAAATTCTGATTTGTGACGAGCCAACAAATGGATTAGATCAACGAGCAAGGGAATTCATGCTACAGACTCTGAGAAAGACGGTAATGGAAGGGGGGAGATCAGTACTGATGAGTAGCCATGTTATGGATGATGTCGAAACTGTATGCGATAGAATTGTAATGATACACAAGGGGAAGATTGTCGTCCACAGAAGTATAGACGACATGGTCAAACAAGTTGAGAAGGAAATAGAGATATCAGTTTGGGGAGGGGCCTCACAGATGGAAAGTGAACTATCCTCAAGAGGACTTTCTGTCAGGAGGATGGGGAGAAATATGAGAGTCACCAAAGTCGATGACAATACATACACTGAGATCCTATCTTCGGCCGCTAAAGCAGGGGTTCAAGTCAGGAAGATGACAGAATATGAGCCAGACTTAGAGGATATCTTCCTCCTGATTATGGATAGGCTCGGTGAAGAAGTGAGGGATACAGACGAACTGATGACTACTGGGCATACGGGGGACGATAAATGAGCTCCGAACTCGATATCTCTGGTGGCACCACCAGGATGGAATCAGCATTCGGTTCTGGAGATGGAGATGACGAGGCAAAGGCATCAGTAGCTCATAAAGCAGAGGTAAAAGGCTCCATATACGAACAGACATACCGTCCTTGGCGGGGTTCTCTGGGCCCTAGGTGGGTCAGGAACTATGCAATTTTCCGACACCATGTTTATGGTTTATTCTCCAGTAAGGGACATAGACACTATCACCCCATTGTCAGACTTACCATCCTCATAGTATTCTTGTTCTCTATTTCTCCCGTAGCAATGCTATTTCTGGCATCACTCGGAGGACAAGGGGGATTCGGGGAGGTACTCTCCAGAATGTGGGGAATTAACAGGTATAACCTATGGGGGCAAGTCCTAGGTTTCTTCCCTCGGAATCTTTGCATGTGGCCGCTACTTACCGCTCTTGTTGTAGGCGGGATGATTTCAGACGACAGAAGGAACGGCACGAGTGCTATTTACTTCTCGAGGCCAGTGAATAGAATAGACTACACAGCTATGAAATACCTCAGTAGCGCAGTTGTACTAGGTTTCGTGATAGTCTTCTCATACATGGTCTACTATACTAGCGCGATAGTTCTAAACGGAGAGGGATGGGCATTTTTAATTGATACATTTCCTATTTTCATGGGAGGCCTTCTAGCAGGCATACTTCTGGTTATTACTTACACTTCCATCGGCCTAGCACTATCTAGTATCAGCCAAAGTAGGTTCTTCGCCGCGGTAGCGTTCCTCGCTGTAATCTATGGTACAAAGATGGTAGCGTTCCTGATAGAGTCTACCTTTGACTCATCCATCCTCTATGTTCTGAGCCCCTATGACGGACTAGCACATATAGGTCAGTGGCTAGTTGGAATAGAGTCTAACTATGATCATCCCCTGGCTTTCTCTATCGTCTCAATTTTACTCATTAATTCCTTATCGATAGCTTTACTCACTAGCAGGGTGAGTTCTCTAGAGGTGACCAGAGAATGACCGCAGAAGCCCCCGCTGTAATGATAGAATCAGCTTCTAAGTGGTACGGCGAGGTGATAGGACTGAATGACGTTTCTCTGGCCATAGATGGTGGAGTAACAGGCGTATTGGGACCAAATGGAGCGGGTAAATCAACGCTATTCAAACTACTTCTTGGGAGACTAAAGCCAAGTCAGGGATCTGTGAGGCTATTCGGCACTGATCCATGGGAGAGTACCTCTCCCTTCAGAAGAGTGGGTTATGTTAGTGAGACTGAACCATTGTATGAGTGGATGACTGGACTTGATTTCCTTATGACTATGGCAAGACTACATGGGATGACTAGGGACGAGGCTAGAGAAAGGGCCGAACATGTTCTGGATTTCGTAGGATTGAAGGATGTACGTCACAAGGAAGTCGGGAAGTATAGTAAGGGAATGAGACAAAGGGTAAAAATCGCCCATGCACTAGTTCATGATCCAGATTTGATTATTCTGGATGAGCCCCTGCACGGTTGCGACCCACTAGCTAGGACCAGCATAATGAGCGTGATTAGAGAATTAGGCAATCGTGGAAAAACAGTAATTGTTTCTAGTCACATACTTGAGGAAATCGAGAGAATCACTGAGCAGATTGTGATACTCCACAATGGTCGACTATTGGCTCTTGGTAATTTACACGCCATTAGGGGACTTCTCGACAAGCATCCTCATAGAATACTGCTCGAAACAGAATCGCCTAGGGATTTAGCTAAGGAACTGATTACTAGAAAGCCGATATATGGCGTGAGATTTCCAGAGGAGGGGTTTCTGGAAATTCAGACAGGCGACCTATCTGCCGCGCATGATATTCTTCCAAGCGTAATTGTAGAATCTGGAATCAGGGTTACCGCCGTTGAGAATCCTGACGATAATCTAGAATCCTTACTTGGATATCTTGTTGGAGGTGGTTGATTGGACGCACAGGGAAGAGATCTTTCTGAGACGGTTTGGACTAGATTAGACCGTAAGGCAGGAGCTGTAATTGAGCTAACTATTAGACAACTTAGGCATAAGATTTCTACTTGGGTCGTAATGGCGCTAGGAACTATACTGATGATTCTGCTACTGGCATTTTATGTCGATTCAATAAGAGAGGGATTCGAACCAATAGATAATGATGGAGATAGTGTTGATGAGGATCGTGATGGGTATCCACTAGGCCAAGAGAGAAAATATGGGACTAGTGACTGGAACGGAGAGGAGTTCCCTGGATCGGGAACATACATCTTCGAGGGGGAAATAGACTGGAACGATCAAAATAGGGAAATTTCAGGAAACAAGACATGGGAAGGTGTATCTTATCTCGATGCTACCTGGATAGATACCGATTACAAGGGAGGGCAATGGGACTACATCATTGACTGGGATGAGGTCACCGACTGCCCCGATACACAGGGAGAGGTATTCATCGATTGGGTTCCAGATTATGCGACAGCATGTCAACTAGAGGACGGCATATATGCCACAAATGGGAAGTTCAATGCAGAAGGAAATCTTACAGTCCCTTCAGAATACCTTCTCTCTTATGGCTATGTCACTGGAATATTTGAAATCCCAAAAGACCCTAAGGAGATGTATATCGATGAGGATGATATCGATTGGGACGGTTCTGGAGGGAGTCAAGGATTTGATGACGATGGCGATTGTCTCAGAATAAACTGGTTCACACAATTTGATGGTAGTGGTGATATTATGTGGTGGGAAGAGCCACATAGGCCAGATGCAAATGGAAACGGAATACCCTGTGATGTTGTGTGGACCATAGATCCACAAACCGGTGAAGTGATATCCATAGATGTCGACTCATCAGTGGATGAAGACCCAGTAGATGAAAATTACGTGGGTGAATCTAGCCATAGGACCTTCGTGATAGCAACTGGAAAGATAGCATTTGTACTGCTTCTGGGACTGTTCTTACCTCTCTTCCTTTCACTTGGACTAGTCAGAGATGAGACAGAGAGGGGGACATTGCACTACCTCCTATCCAAGCCAATACATAGGGGGGAGTTCATACTTTACCGTGTCCTAGGATATCTGGCAGTAGTTTCGGCCTTCATCCTAATCCTGTCATTGGTTATGGGGTTGATAACATCGGTAATAGGGCCAGGTGAGAGTCTGATCAGAGTCGGGGACCTACCGGTCTGGCTAGGAATAGCTATCGCGACGATACTTGTTTTGGCGGCATACGGGTCTCTGTTCAATACTATCGGACTACTTCTTCCGAAGTATGGGGTATACCTATGTATTGTAATCGGGGTATGGGAATTTGCAATGGGATTCACCACCCTCATCTCACCAGGGTCCTCAGTTGCAATGCTTTCAGTATCGCATTGGGGCCTACAATTAATCGACTCCATCGTAATGGTTTCTTGGCCCGATACGCTCCAATATTCACAGATGTCCTCCGCCTTTGGCCTACAGACAGGACTAGAGTGGATATGGTCGCCTCCTGTCCATACTCTAAATTCCAGTAATGCATATTTAGGTATCCTAACTTCGGTAACCATGCTCATCGGAATCTCTGTTTCCATGATAGGAATTGGTAGCGCAGTTTTCAGTAAGAGAGAGATAATGTGATAACATGAGTCAGGAAAATACCCACTTCAAAGGAGATTTCTCATCTCTATGGAGGCTTAATGTCATGCCTCCCATTCGTCGACTATCATGGTGGTGGTGGTGGGCTCTTATTCTAATTCCAGATCCAGAAAACCCTGGTAGGTCAAAGCAATTGATGATATTATGGTCAACAAAAGAAACTCCTGCTATTCGCGTCAGTGGGCATTGGTGGAAACCGGGCGGACGGATGTTCGTAGACGAGCATGGCGGACACGTCATCCCTGGAATGGTCTGTGCTTGGTGGTTTGATGGGGAGAAAATGTTCGAGCCACTAGTTATGAGAGAATGTAGGATGGCTAGCATTTCGGATACACATCCACTATGGCCAGGCGAGGGGAAAGGAGAAGGCGCTGGAGCAGTCATCCCACTGACATCACAAGACATGTCAATAGGAATGGCCCCTGGGAACAAGTCTTTCTGGATAAATCTCTCAAGTGATGATGAGGCGGTGGCCAGGGGCGCCCCAAGTAAGTTCGAAGCCGAACTTACTCCATGGTGGGGTCCCCCTAGCGAACTGACCTACAGGAATAACGAGTACTTCTTGGGCATGGGATATGATATCCTTAGGTTACAGGCTACTAAATGCAGGCTCGTTGTAGATGGAGAAGTTATGGAGGGAACCGGATATTTCCAGAAAGTCTCTGTCCAAGCGCCTTCTTTCCCTTGGTTTTGGGGAATGTTACATTTCAATGATGGTTCTTATCTTGATTGGTTTATGCCACATGTGACACCTATGTGGTCGGCAAGAGATGACAAGCCTTGGAGGTTGAGAGATTTCTTCCGATCACCGAATATAGGTACAGGGGTATTCCAAGACAGAAAAACTGGAAAAACACAAAATTTCGATAATTGTACAGTTGAGCTCTCTAAGCAGAACTCTGACGATGCATTGATCGATGATAAGGGAAATATACTCCCAGAATTCAGGGTCAAGGTCTGGAACGATGACTCAAGTGCTACTATCAGGGTCAGAGCTGTGAGTAGGGCAAGATGGATATTCGATCAACCAACAAGGGCCTCTTGGGTTAGTCATTTAACCTACAATGAATACCCTTTGGAAGTCCTTTCAATCATTTTTGAGGACTCTGAGGGAATTAGGACAGAGCAGGACTACGAATGGATTCATGGTAACGCAGAACATGCTTGGGGAGTTCTTCATTAGGTGTAAATATGAGTGAAATAATTTCTAGCTTCAGATCAAAATTGGATATTCAAGGAGTAAGGGAAAAATTCCCAGAGATTTCCGATTCAGAGACTCCCATATGGCATGGGAGCCCGGCTCTGATGTCCATGTCTGGGAAATACACGTTAGCAGGATTGGTACTATTGACTCATATGGTATTCTACTGGGCCGCTAAATATGATACTGTTATTGAAGGAGAGGCCAATTTGAATTTGGTCGTGGGAATAGCCAAGACGATAATAGATATTTCAGGTGTTTTCGGGTTCGCTATTCTGATGTTGGTATTCGCCAAAATAAATCACTATCTCAATACTTCAACATCCGGAGGATGGACGACATCATGGTTACTAATTAATGGATTAATTCCGTTAATTTGGCATATTTCGACAATTATAAATTCTTTTTTGATGTTTATAGGATATAATGGATTTGATAATTTCATTGGAGAGCACATACCAGTTTGGAGAGATTGGTATTATCTCATGCTGGGGCTACTTTCCTCTCTCTCAGCCATAGCAATGACAATTCACTATCGTAATTCATTCCAATATGCCATTACAGACAAGAGAGTCCATATCAGGAAGAAGTTCCTTTACTTCGACTCTAGTGCGATTGGAATCCCATTCGAAAAGGTCGAAAATCTGAAAGTCGAACCATCAGTTATAGGGAGGATATTCGGATTCGGAAACATACATGTGATTACTGACGGAATCAAGTCTAACGTTTCTGAAGATAGTGACCATAATAAACAGACAAGCTCATCAAATCCATTGAAGTGGATATTCATAAAGAGAAAAAACAATCCTTCCTCGCAAGATCCAAGCGAATGCCTATACTGCATTAAGGAGCCAATGTCTGTTTACGCATTAATCAATCAGTTAATAGATAATTCATAATGGTCTTCCGCACCGTTCTTAACTGCAAGGCCGCCGATTGAGTCCGAGGGAAGCCAATGGAAGACACAGTAACTCAAGCAGCTCAACTAATCACAAAAGGAGATTTCATGGGTGCAATGGCTATTTTTGAGGGCTATTCCAATGAAAACCCATCTGACCCAGCAGGATTCCATGGCTGGGCAGAAGCAGCTCTTTTTGAGATTCAGGCCAATGGAAATCTGGACGATAAAGGGAATGACAGGATTAACGAGGGCCAGATAGCAGCATACTTCAGAAAAGCATCATCGATGGACCCGAAGAACCCCGACTACCTCGCCTCTTATGCTAATGCCCTACTCGAGTTCGACAGAATGCCAATGGCAGTTCGTGAATTCAGGAAACTGAAGTCACTAGGGGATGAGTTAGACGATGTAGATGTCTCTTTCCACTTGTATGAGGCCGCCAAGGCGTTGATAGAATTGGTAGATATGAAGACAAATTATGACAGGAGCAATCCGAACGCTCGGCAATTTATCCCAATAGCTTTGGAGTTCGCAATGCTGGGCCTTGGTTTTTCGTCAGTCGAAGAGGCAATGGAGTACCTAGTTCCAGAGGAATAAGGGGGAAGATTAACTGGCCAGCGACTGTTTCTTAGTCGCCATCGGGTATCACGGAAATCTATTCCATGGATCTCAAATTCAACCCAATGTCAGAACCGTTCAAGGAACTCTGAGGGAGTCTCTGAAAGAGATTGGATGGTGGACAGATGGGTGTCTCCGACTTTCTAGTAGGACAGACGCTGGAGTTAGCGTAAGAATGAATCTGGCTAGTATAGACCTCCCAGAATCTGTAATGTCATCAGTTGATGCCCCGGTGGTAATCAGGGCCTTGAATGATCGTCTTCCTGATGACTTGGTGGTATGGGCAGCGAAAAAAGTCCCTTCAACCACTCCCACGCGTCCGGTAATTTCAAGAAAGTACTACTACAGATGCGAAGTCATCAAAACTTGGCCAGAAAACGTTGACATCAATCTCCTAACTAAGGCATGTCAGATTTTCGTAGGGACTCATGACTTCACCAATCTCTGTAGACTTGAAGAGGGTAAAGAACCATCTAGGACTGTGATTAGTTGTGACCCCTGGCTGGATAGTAACAACAGACCAATAGGAATTTGCGTAATTGCGAAATCGTTTCTATGGAATCAGGTCAGAAGAATGGCCTCCGCCATCACAGGAGTGGTATCTGGGGACTATGGACTAGATTTTCTGGCTAGATCAATTGAGGAACCAAATATTCCCGTAGACATGGGAATGGGTACCTCCAGAGGTTTGATCCTGTGGGAGATTAATCATTCAGCACTAGATGGGATGGGAATGGGGTCCATACCAGATACCAGATTATTCTCAAAGCCGCCTTCCTCACTTAGGGGGCACAAGAACTGGATGGGACTGTGTAATTTGGAAATGTCAACACTGGTTAATTCCGAATGGATCAGAGAGATCGAACAATCCTAATCCAAACTTCATTTCCATCATTACACGGAAGGCTCTCCCTGAGGAATGAATTAGAGATGATTTCAGCCGTTTCGGTATGCCTAGTTAGATCAGGAATTAACAAAGCGCACTTGGTCCATAATTTCGAGTCGACGGAGATACTAGCATGAAACGCAGTAGCTCCTCCAAATGACCTACCATCTCTCTCAAACCCTTGAATCCTAATCGGCTCAAGTCCAACAACATGAGGGCCCTCGTCTAGTCCCGAAGCAACTCTCAATTTCCTGTACGGGTCCAAGCTCTCACTTTCTAGGTCTACGTTCAGCGTACCCGGCCAAGCACTAGATCCGAGTACTTCTTTGAATTGCTCTTGGTAATGAGGTTGAGCCATGAAAACATGAGCCCTACCCAGTCCACTTGATACCGCGCCGTGTAGTAGCACACCACTTCCTAATACACATCCCTCATAAGCTTCGGCTTCGGTTCACAGATAGTACACTTCGCCTTGCTTAGAAACGCCCCATCCCATCTCCAATAAATCCCTACATTCTTTACTTCCTTCCTCCAGTAGGGGATTTGTATGATTAAAATGAATGAAAGAAATCTTAGGATCTCCTGGTCTTCTATTTCCCAGCATTTCAAGGGTTTCCACTACAGTAGGATGTGGAATTTTACTCACATCTCTACTTGATATCTCATCATAATTCCAGAATGTACCATCTATCAAGGCTATATCCACACTCATTCCCTCAAGCCAATCCAAAATTCCCATTCCTTCTTCCAGAGTTTCGCTCCATGAATCTTGATCTGGCATGAAAAGTAGACTTTTCTTCTTTCCTCTGATGATTAAAGCATGATTGTCCGATAGCTCTGATCTGTGGGGGACTGGTACTGCAGTAATTGTAAAACCACAGCTAGCAGTTGGTTCAAAGGGCTCCATCGAACTCCAAAACTTTGGAATAATTACTCCCTGATCAATCATTGCCGACCATGAAGGTGTTGTATTGAGAAGATCGCCCATAGAAGGGCTACAGTGAACAATTACTCCTGAAGCCCCCATTACTTCACGCCCAAATAATCCTAATCCATCTGTATGTCCAAGATGGGCATGTGTCAATGAAACACTGGAGGGGGGCCATTCTCGTGCGCCAATAGAATTCCATAATTCAAATTGTCCGGCCATCATTCTACTAGCCTCAATCATGTGGCTAGAACCGTCCACGCCCCGTATCCCTAATGAAACTGGCATTTTAGAGAGCTCAGGCGAAACCCTAGCCGCTTTACAACAATCCTTCAAACACCCTACTTGAGGGAATCCCCCATCCTGTGCAATTCCAAGCAACGCCACCTCCACGTAACCGTCTTCCACGACTCCGGATGGGTGTATGGGAAATGAACAGCTCGCTCCGATGGAGCAATGTACCTCCTGCTTAATGGAGCGGCATGGCGGCCGACATGTCTTGGATGTCAGAAAGGCTCAATCAATTGAAAGAACAGGACTTGGACTGGAATCCACCGATATTGGAATCTGCGAGTTCCGCTCACTGTAAGGTCGAAGGAAAAGATATGATTATGCTATCCGCAAATAATTATCTCAACTTAACTACTCATCCAAGAGTAGTCGACGCAGCTCTCGAGGCTACAAGGAAATATGGGGCTGGTTCAGGTTCGGTCAGGGCAATAGCTGGGACACTTGACATTCACTTAGAGGCAGAGAAAAAGGCCGCAGAATTCAAGGAAGTAGAGTCATCCCTAATTTACTCAGCTGGATACACAGCAAATGTTGGACTGATACCAGCCCTAGTCAGGGGAAAGGAGGATATAATTATCTCTGATGAATTGAATCATGGATCTATAATTGACGGAGTCAGGCTCTCCAAGGCCAGTAGGGCTGTGTACCCTCATAATGATGTGGGGGCACTGGAAAGAACTTTGGTCGAAAATAAGGATGCAGAAAGGAAGCTAATTATCACAGATGGAGTTTTCAGTATGGACGGTGACATAGCACCTCTCGACCATATTACAGAAATCGCCGAGGAACACGGGGCCATGATAATGGTTGACGACTGCCACGGTGAAGGAGTACTTGGCGGAGGCAAGGGAATAGTGGCGCATTTCGGACTTCAAGGACGGGTCGACTTTGAGATCGGGTCGTATTCTAAGGCTATGGGGGTACAGGGTGGAATTCTGGCGGGATCAGAGCTAGTGAGAAGCTATGCCCTTAACCATAGCAGATCTTGGCTTCTTTCAGGGAGCCAGCCACCCGGAGTAGCCGCCGCCCAGAAAGCTGCTGTCGAAGTTTTGATGGAAGAGCCTCAGCATGTTAGGAAGTTGTGGGAAAATACTGATTATTTTAGAAAGCAACTACAATCATTAGGTTTCGATACAGGACGATCAGAGACTCCAATAATTCCAGTGATGTGTGGCGAAAGCAAAGTTGCTAAAGACCTCTCAAATATGCTGGTAAAAAGTGGCATCCTTGTAGGGGCAATAGTATTTCCAATGGTTTCAAGAGACAAGGCTAGAGTTAGAACACAAATGTCATCAGGACTAACCCGTGAGGATTTAGATATCGTGTTATCAGAGTTTGAGAGATGCGGAAAGGAATTAAGACTAATTTAGGAGGCTATTTGATGTCATCAGATCACGGTGAAAATGAAAGAAGTGCTTGGGCAGTTTCTACAGATATCAAAGTTAACTGGGGCGATATGGACGCTCTTGGACATGTCAATCACTCGGTATTCGCTAAATGGATGGAGACAGTTAGAATGATTTATTTCTCCAAGATTGGAATGATGGATCTCTATGATGAATCTAACATCGGACCCATTCTGGCAAGGATAGAAATAGACTACAAACTCCCCATAACGTTCCCTGATGTAGTTAGAGTAAGTACTTCAGTTTCGAGGATTGGTAACTCCTCATTCGATATGAAATATGAAATCGAAAGTATGAGCAAGCAAGGAAAATCTGCAGCCATGGGTAGAGTAGTCTGCGTTCTCTTGGATTATAACTCTGGAAAATCGCAGAACATACCCAATGAACTAAGGAAATCAATTACTCGATTAGAGGGAGATTTTTATCCCACGCAAGATTAGATGGCCTCTATCACTTCTTCTAAATCAGAGTCGGATTCGAGTACATCAGTCCCCTCATCAATATAAACAGTCATTTTCATTCCTTCAAATGGGTCTATGTCCCTGTCTATTCTATCAATAATCCTCCATCTTGGCGCATATGATAAATGAATCCATAAGGGGCCCGGAAGGATATATAGGAACCAACCTAATCTATCTAGGAGGATTATATTGGATTTATCGATTATCGAAACCGACAGTATAGCCAGTCCAATGAAAGGAAGAGAAAATAGAATCTTCCTGACATAAAGAAGTCTTGCAGGAGGCCTCTTTGCAATCATCGAAACCAGAATCGAGAACGCCCCCAAGAAGGAAGTAATTGAGACGATTATGAGCATCTGAAAGATCCAGTCTCTTGCAATTTGATAATATCCATCTCCATCCTCAAGGCTGCTGTATATCAATGGAACTAGAAGTGCAATTGAAATCATCAAGCCGTAGCATCCCCCGATAAAAATTGGATGGCAGAGAGTTAGGGAATCCCTCAGGAAGAAATTACTCACTGATCCCCCCCTTAGCATGTGCTTATGCTCAGAATCCATCGATTCAACCACATTTTGCCACCTCTCCACGCCCCTTCCGCCAACAACTACCAATTATCACCGTTGGGGTATTTTTTCTACAAAATAGTTCACTAGGTAAATATCTGACCTGTTAATCTGTGTCCTGAGAAGGAACTATATGCGGAGAGATTATGACTCCTTCACCAATCCCAAAGGCCTAGGTGTGTGCATGGAAGACGAAGATACCCTATTCAATGTCCTCGAGTCTAATCTAGATACTGGTCTCAGGGGAATTCCAGTCGGCACCTGCCAGACCTCATATGTCGACCCAATAGAAGGTGTTCACTATGTTGGCTATCCTGTGGAGGATCTAGTAAATCTAGAAGAAGAGGATGTTATTTATCTCCTACTTTTCAAAGAGTTGCCCACTCCAGAGCAATCGGAGAAGTTCAGGGCTGAACTAGCTCTCAGGGGTGAATCTCTTCCAACTGGTGCGTTGAGGGTCCTAGAATCACTAACACCGGGAAGCGGGCACCCGATGGATTGGCTTGCTATAGGGATAATGGCCCTTGGTACTGCCGAAGCTACAGGTGATATTCGGTCTGATTCAATGAACCTAATAGCTAGGATGCCAGAATTGATGGCACGCGTATTCCTACTTAGGGGAGGCAAGAAGGAACAACTTAGGCCACGTAAACCAGAGCTAGGATTAGTAGAGAATTTCGTTCATATGCTTGGAATAGAAGGAGAAGAGGCAGACAGGATGAATAGGGTTCTAAGATTCTTCTTTATTCTTCACATGGACCATGGAGGTGGAAATCTCTCTACTTTCACCGGTAAGGCTGTCGCATCTGGGAGGGCATCTGTTTATTCTGCTCTGTCTAGTGCTATGAATGCCCTTTCCGGGCCCCTCCATGGAAGGGCAAATCAAGCAGTACTCGAGTTTATACAAAGAATTGGAACATCGGATGAGGATGAGGTATCTTCATTCGTTAATGCAGAGATAGATGCTAGGCGACCAATATATGGATTTGGTCATGGTGTACTAAGGGCCGAAGATCCGAGGGCAAGACTATTGATAGGCCTGGGGGAGGAGATATGTCCCGATGAAGAACTCTACAAGACTGTAAAGGTCCTGAGGGAAATAACTCCTGATATCCTCAAGGAGAGGATACCAAAAATAAGAAATCCATATCCCAATGTAGATCTTGGAAGTGGAACCTTGCTACATTCGGTAGGATTCAGAAAGCCAGACTACTACACTACCTTCTTCGGATGGGCGAGAGTAGCTGGAATTTGTGCCCAGATACTTGATGAGAGAAACGCTAGGGAAGGTAGAGGGACCCCGATATACAGGCCAAAGTACATTCCACGGAACCAACCACATCGAAGACTGTAATCACTGCCTCCTAAGGGAGGAAATAGCAGACTCTACAGCGGCCATGGTTATTCTTTCTCCACTTTCCCTGACCATAGCGGCAACTTTCTCAACCTCATGTTCCGCCGCTCCTGCGGCGGCTACCATATTCATCAGGTGTAATTTCATATGACCAGCCTGAATCCCTACGGTTGCTAGGGCTCTCAAAGCACCGAGATTTTGTGCGAGGCCAGCGGCCGCCATCACCTTAGCCAAATCATTAGCAGTACGAAGCCCCAATAATGCAACATTCGCTTGAGCCCCTGGATGGATCCTAACAGCGCCCCCTACCAGTCCCACAGCCATTGGGATTTCGATGGAACCAACTAGATTGCCATCCGAATCCTTTTCCCAATGAGTCATCGACGAATATTCTCTGCCATGTGCCGCATATGAGTGGGCCCCCGATTCTATCGCCCTCCAGTCTTGTCCACAGGCTATGGCAACAGGTGATATCGCATTCATTATTCCCTTATTATGAGTAGTAGCCCTGAAAGGATCAGCCGCAGCAAAGTGATATGCCTGAATCACCCCATCAATGACATTTGAGCCATTCTGAGGGTCCTTTCCATTATCTGACATCTCCTCGGGAGTGAATATCGCACTTACCTTAGCCAGCCTATGTACAGCAAGATTACTAATTATGCGCAGTATTACAGTGCCAGAACTTAACTCTTCAATTTTCGGAGCTATTGTCTCTGCCATGGTATTGACAGCATTGGCCCCCATTGCATCCCTGCAATCAACAAGAATATGCACAATGACCATTGGCCCCGATTCAGTATCTATGATACGGACTTCAACGTCTCTGCACCCTCCGCCAAATTTCACAAGAATGGGATCGACGTCATTACATGCTCCGATCAATTCAGTCTTGGATGAGAGTATAGCATCTCTAGCCGCAATTGGATCTTCACACCCAACAACTTGAATTTGACCTATCATCACAGGTTCATCATTGTCAGAAACAAAACCCCCATTGGAATGGCATCTTTTCGCCATGTTAGAAGCAGCGGCCACTACACTAGCTTCTTCCACGACAAAGGGTATCAGATAATGCTCCCCATCAATAATGAAGTTCGTAGCTACCCCTATCGGCAATGAGTATGTGCCAATTACATTCTCTATCATCCTATCTGCGACTTCTTCCGAGAGCTCCCCATTCGAAGCCCAGGCTTCCACCATATCCTCCTCAAGTCCGGCAATCTCTGAGAGCAAGCTCCTCCTCTCCGAGACAGATAGTTTGTAGAATCCTTTCAATCGACTGCTATCAACTGGCATGTTATCGTACCCTGTCGGCAGAAACACCCTTCTGTACATTTCGCTTGAATATCTTTGATAATATCACTTACGTGACCTATTCGGTGTATCCGGATTTCCCATTTCAATCAAAATAAAGCGTTAATTCTGCTATTAACGCTTTGTTAACGCATAATTAAACCGTTAGTAATACGTTAACAATTGATATAAATAATCGATATACTAATCTACATGTAAAAATAAATAGTATTGAAAAAAGCGTAAATATACGTTAATTTTAGATATATTATACGTTAGTAAGCGTTAATGTTATGTACTCTTGTTGATTCACTATCATCATGGCAGGCAACGCATCCGAGAATCTGGGATTGCCCATGCTAAGGGGTAACCCATTCGATCTCAGGCCTATTGAAAGTGGAAGGGCCGAGTACCTGGTTGGAAGGGATAGACTGATCGCATCTTGGAGAGAGCATATCGTTTCGCAATCTCCAAGGATGTTACTACTTGTTGGTGAGCGAGGTTCTGGAAGATCATCAGTTGTGAGGACTCTGGCTTCACAGACTAGAAGAAGTTTCGTCGGCCAGTATTGGCCAATAAGCGATCCCGTAAATGCAATTATTCATGAGTTAGCAATTCATTTCTGTGGATTCAGCTCATCAGGTTCAAATCAGAAAATGATTGATGATTTAGTCTCCAATCTGGAGGAGAGCTCTGGAACTCTACCTGTGATATCCCTTGACTACCCTTCTAATGTAGAAATCGCTACGGTACTGAATTCAATATCCCCTATTCTTCAAAGACTTAGGGCGCTAGTTATTGTAGTACTGACTCCCTCCCAACTATCCTCTATTGATGATGAAACTCTAGAGCTTTATGATAGACCTGAATATACGACGCATCTTTCTAAAAAACAGATTCAAGAGCTATCCAATAGACTGGTATCTAGAAAGGCTAGGGAGAAATGGATTATTGGTGATATTTTACTATCGAGGATCCATGAATCAACTTCTGGAAATCCAAGGGATGTTATCAGACTTCTGAGGGATCTCATTGATGAGAGGAGGGATGTAGGTGCACATGGGACACTAGAGAGACTAATGCGTTGGAAAATTGAACGTGTTTCCAGTATTGAAAATGAGACTGAAAAAGATGTTCAAAAGGAAATATTATCGCCCGATGAATCTTACAATTATATCACTGAAGAGGGCAATCAGAAAATTATGGAAACATCACCTCAAGATCCAGATATTAGTTCAGAATTGGAGTATTTCAGCGAAGATAAATCAAGACATGACCATATCAAAATCGTCGAAGACACGGAGAAAAATCTTCCTGAAAATGAATCTGATGTACATTATTCCAATATTCAAATAGGAACAAATGAAGCCCAAGTAAATAATGGAGAGTTTTCCCAAGATCCAGATGACTTGTGGGAAGAAGAGCTCCCAGTTGATTCGGAGATAGATGACTCGTGGGAGGACGATTTAGACTCGGACGACTCTACTGATATTGATGAAATTCCTACCAAAACTAATACTGAGCAAGGAACATTGGATGATTTCGTGTATATGGAACCTGGTACAGAACCTCCAATGTTTAACTCAGGAAGTGGATTCACGGGTCTAGCCCAGAGATCAAAAGTAGCTCAGGGTCAGCAACCAAAAGAAAAAGAGGGGGCCCCTTTCATAGAATCAGCATCCGAGATTTCACCTCTCTGGGGGGAACACAGGGTAGCTACTGAGAAAAATCAGTCTGAAACACCATTGCCTATCTTTAGCAATGCCGAACCAAATAGGGAAAATGAAGATCCGACGTATCCAGAAAATGACGAGTCAAGTGTTATTTCTACGGATTCTGCACATTGGTCTGTGGAACCTTCAATGACTTCTTCTTTGCCCATTTTCGAAGATCGTAAGAACGAGATTATCGATCCCCCGTTTGGAATTAATGATGCACCTGTTTCGTCAACTGAAAACACTGAAAACAAACCTCCAGAATTACCCAGGGGGAACCGACGATTCGCTATTTCATGGGAGCCGGATAATCCATTCGATGAAGAGAGAAGTATGTACCTCAATGAAGCTGAAATGTTAGTAATTTCTATGGCTTCTAAGAGAGAGATTTCTCCCTCGGACGCAGAACTTCAGGCTAGACTCGAGGTCGGAAGGCCTCGTCTTTCCCAGATATACAATGGTCTTTACAAGTCTGGCTTCCTGTCGGTCAGGAAGCAGGGAAGAAAGAGACTATTCAAAATCACACAAGCGGCACAGAAATTAGTAGAGGCATAATATGACGGAAAATACAATAATTACTGAAGAAAGAGTAGAGAAATATATCTCAATCACTCTTGAAGCAAGGAATAAGGCCACGCCAAATAAACTTAGTAATGATGACTTGGAAAGATTAGATTCTATGATGAGGATGTGTGATGACTACTTCTCTGATGCAAAATACTTCTTAGAGAATGGAGATCTAGTAAGGGCATTTGGAGCGATAAATTACTCACACGCCTGGATCGATGCCGCAGTAAGAATCGGCTTCATGGATGGGCACGGTGATGATGTTCTATTTACACTGCCTTAGTCAACTAGACGAAGCATCCTATCCGATACAACTTCGATATAAGCGCAACCAGAATCGGATAGTTTCTCTTTCAACCTTGTATCAACTGTGAGTACTGGCCAGTTATTCATTTTTGAAAGACGAACCAACATCATATCGGTATGCCTCTCTTCCGGTGGGTCATTTATCATCTCTGAGCGGGTCTTAAGGAGGTCTAGGAGAAGCCCCCTCTTTCCTCTGGACAAATCATCCAGTTCTTTCCACACACTATCAATTACAATTAAGTCCGCCCTTCCAACGACACTGGACATTGCAGAATCTAAATTCAGTCCAGACTTGACCAATGCAACCCAGCCACAAGTATCGACGAGAACTCCCGCCAATTAATCACCCTTTGATCGTGCCATGGCCAATCAATCTCCATCTGGCCCCGACTCTTCTGGAAAGTGTAATTCTACTCCCTTCCTTAGCGCATATTGGCAATCTCAGTACTAGTTTTGCCTCTCCTTTCTTAGAAGAAGAAACAGTTCCAACACTGGTAGCTGTAGCAGAATTAACCATCAGCATCTCATTTGTCTGCAGTGGCTTGACCACTCCTTCCTCTCCTCCTCCCCCTGAGACCATCTTATCCAAAAGCTCTAGTTTGAGATTCAACGATTCCCAAACGGGAGGGAGTTCTCCCTCCTTAGCCATTACCTGTCCCGAGAGATCATCAGCCTTGGTCGACATTGGGTCCATTGGAGTGGCAATTCCACAAAGTCCCCCGGCATGGGCGGATTGGAGATCTAGCCCGCCGGCCTGAATATTCTCTATAGTTGTCTTCAAAGGCTCCCATCTAGTTTTGTTGCCCTCTGAAATTCTCCTCCCGGGAGCGATTAGAATAGAGTCTCCAACACTAAATGAGCCTTCAACGATGCTCCCTCCAATTATCCCTCCTCTCAGTTTATTGGGCCTCAAACCAGGCCTATTGACATCGAAAGAACGTGCTACATACATCAGACCCCTGTCTTCAGAGCCGAGAGATGGACTAGGAATAGTATCCTCTATGGCTCTTATCAACATATCAAGATTGACATCATGATGAGCTGAAACAGGAACAATAGGTGATCCCTCTGCTATTGTCCCCTCGATGAATGATAGTATTTCCTGATAAGACTCAATCGCACGCTCTTTACTAACGAGATCTACCTTATTTTGTACTACAACTATATTCTCTATTCCTGCAATCTGTAAGGCGGCCAAATGCTCTCTTGTTTGTGCTTGCGGACATGTCTCATTCGCGGCAACCAAAAGCAAAGCACCATCCATTATCGCGGCACCCGAAATCATGACTGCCATCAGTGTCTCGTGCCCGGGGGCATCTACAAATGAAATAACCCTTAGAAGGTGTTCTTTAGAGTCCCCACCTCCATCTGGATTCTTTCCTCTAGCGTAGTATTCTCCATCTTCGTTCTTGTAGAATGCAGTATCTGCATATCCTAGTTTTATGCTGATTCCACGTTTCCTTTCTTCAGAATGGGTATCTGTCCAAGTTCCAGAAAGAGCCTGAGTAAGAGTAGTTTTACCATGGTCTACGTGTCCGACCATTCCAATATTTACTTCCGGCTGACTGGGTAGATCACTTGCCAGCTAGACCATCTCCTACTATTCACTCCTCTTCGCCAGAGGACTGATCCGCAGGAACCTCTTCTTCAACACCAAATATAACGCCAAGCGGCCTCTTCCCGGCCTCAACTATCTTCAGGTTAATCTGCCTAGTTTCTTGGCCTATTACGTTTCCACGAAGGTTCCTCCTTCTTCTTAGACCGTCATATTTGTATCGATAGGTCTTCCCCTTCTTGTTGACCTTCTTATCTCCTTTGTAGCCTATCCCAGCGGTTATTAGAACTGATTTTACTCCACTCCCATCAAGATCTGGGCGCATGGGCCTACCTGTGAGGTCGGACCCTCCTGTGATCTCCAAGCGATATCCAGTGAGTGATTGGTCACCTTCTCCGATAAACATCCCATCTACTGAATCACCTATCTTCTTGCCCAAGAAATGGTTGTAATTAGAACCAGTTATTTCAACTGAGAAGGCACGCCCTCCGTATTTTGGATTAGTGTCGTTAACGACTGCCTTGAATGACTGTTCGCCTGCCATATTTACCACTCGGACGGCAACCCGACATGAGGCCCCTATAAGAGCGGTTCGGAAGTAATGGAAAATCAACTTCACCGCTTCGTGAACTCTTCCTCAATTCTACTCCCTATTGTCGCGGGCGCAGTATTAGTCATTGTAATGTACGTAGTTCTACCTCTTCCAACAGAAGTATTGGTCGATCTAGCCTCCAACAAACCTTCTCTTTCCAATGCCTTGAGATGCTTCCAGAATGTTGTATAGCTCCTCGGTTTCATACTAAATTCCTCACAAATGACTTCATACAGCTTACGGGCATCTCCGCTTGATACCTCCTCTTCCTTACGTAATCTTCTGCATATTCCAAGTAGTACAAGCTTCTGATGAGTACTAAGTGAGTCAACCTGACTCGGCTCTACAGAAGCCGATCTTATCGTACTCGGCATTACATCACTCAATGTTACCTCTCCCCTGCCATCCATCTCAGCTCTCCTCACCGCCGCTTCAAGTAGCTCGATAGCTAGCCTAGCATCGCCCGTATCTGCCGCGAATCTACCTATCTTATCGAGGATATCATCGCTAACTGAACCAGGCCTACAAGATGCCTCATATCGCTGTTTAGAAATCCCAATGAGGCCATTGTAATCATAAGGCTCCAGCTTCAATACGTTACTTTCTCCCAACCTTGAAATTATTGCTGGCTCCATCATCCCCATCAGTGATAGGTCCTGACTTACCAGAATCAGTGAAATTGTTCCTTGACCACCCTGGTTTTCATCGATACGAAGTAGTTTGTATATCAAATCGCTATTATCTCTCCTAATGAGGACATCTACCTCATCTAATACCAATATCATGTGAAGTCCCCTAGAACGAATATTCCTCCTAATGGTCTGGATAATCTCTCCGGAGCTAAATCCCCTCTCGGGATGTCGAGAATCCAATGATAAGGCAATTTGCTGTAGGACCTGATTTGTAGAGGGATGGTTCCTACAGTTAACGTGTGAGAAAGCCATCTTCCTTACCCCTTCCAACTCTCTTATCACGTCCTCTCCAAATCTTCTCGTCAGTACTGTTTTTCCTGTTCCAACATGTCCAATGACCACTGCACGGCCACTTACTCCCTCGCTACCTATTCCCATGAACATAGAGGCTAATGAGCTCAATTCCCTATCTCTTCCTACAAGATTTGGAGGAGTCCAATCGAACGAAAGCGGGCTCCTATCGACAAGCACTTTGCCCGCGCCTATCCTGTCTAGGTACTCTGCCATCAAACAACACGTGCTAACATCGTTCTTAGACATATTCTGGAGAAATTAGAAATAAATCGCACATCATGCATATATCTCAATTGCCGAATCAAGGAATCTCATCAAATTGATAACCATTCTCCCACTTCTTTTCACCCAAGGCAACCTCAAGCTCATATGGAGTTACCAGTGGCTTGTCATACCTCACTGAGTCATCGATAGCTATCCGCGGGCATGCGGTATTCACGAACGCATCAACTGGATAGAAGTCTATCAAATCCGGACTCACATGATCAAGTGCTAGTAAGTAACCCTTTTTTCCATGCTTCTCAAGAATTCTTTTCATCCGCATTGCAAGATTTCTTCTCATTTGACCAGGCTTCTCACCAATCAGAATTCCAAAAGTGTTGGCACTGTCTATTTCCATTATCAGTCCAAATCGTTGCCTCAGAATTCTTTCAATACGTCCAAACGACATCTCACTAGAGTCGCCAGTATAAGGATCAAGGAGGGCTAAAGGCTTTCCCGTATGAAGGACCAAGCCTATTGGATGAAAGTCGCCCGATCCAAGAAATAGATAATGCCCAATATCATCGGTATCGCCAGAATAGTTGCACCCAAGAACCTGGCCTGGGAATGTTAGTCTATCCCCTCCAGTAGGTATCACTACCTCGAACCCGGCCCTTTCCAACATTTGTTTGTATTTTGGAAGAAGATGGAGGTGCTGTATTGAGCCTACAAGTCCAAGCTTAGTATCATTTAGGGGGGAGAACCTACCTACAGCATCCAGAAAAATCTCCTGCGCCTCCTCTTCGTTAAGAGAATCGCTCTTTTCCGCCCCTTTCCTAGACTCGGCAATTGATAGATGAGCTCTAAGAATTGGCAAGACCTCCTCAATCTCAGGCTCGCCATCGTAAGTTACCGAGATGAACTGAGTTGGCATCCCAGAGTCTATATTCATCTGACTATGGCCCATATGTGCTACTAACTCAACTCCCATTGCCCGCATTTTATCATGTACCAAATCACAGGCGCCATAGCAGGGATCAGCCGCGAGAACTACCTTGGCATCGGAATCATCCTCTATCTGATCCATCATCTCCAGGGCCTGCATCTTTAGGCCCTCTGGAACTTGTAATGCAATCAGCCTATGGTCATTTGATTTTATTCTATCAACTAACTCATCTAGCTGAAAGTCATGTCTGTCCAAATCCATTACAAATCACTCAATAATTTCCACTCTGCCATCAACTATCTCAATCCTAGCCAGAGTTCTGATGGGCCACTCGGGTTTCTCTACAGAGAGGCGCTCGCGCCCTTCGCCTTTCTCAATTGCGATAATAATGTCTTGTAGCTTTGCCCCCATTCCCTCTATAGTCTCTAGAATGGGCTCTAATGTCCCTCCCGTGGAGATAACATCGTCAACAATCAGTATCCTCTCCCCGGGTTTGATATCATTGATGTATGTAGTAGATTTTGAGTACCCCGTGGAAACATTGACCTCCACTTCTCCTTCCATGCCATAGGATCTCTTCCTTATGACAACTGTTGGTTTTCCTGAGGCCTCCCCGACAGCTGCCAACAATGGAAGCCCCATCGCCTCCACACTGACTATGAGGTCTATTTTCGACCAATCAACCATTGAGATAATCAAGTCCCTAGTCGCACGAAGAACATCCGGATCCATTCTTGGTATTCCATCTGAAATAGGGTGTATGAAGTAGGGGTAGTCTCCTTTCCAAATTATGGGAGCACCTCTAAGAGAGTCCTGAAGTATGGTAAGGGGGTCGCCGGGCTCCATTGCCCACCAACCTCAGACTTTGCCCTTCAAATGCTCGGCTCCCCTGACAACTCTTTGCGAACATGGAGTGGGGAACTTGCAACTCGCTTTACGAAGAGCATCCCTAGCCGCGTCGTAATCTTCTGGATTCAGATGGATAGAGACAATAGTCTGGCCCCTCAAGACTCTTGCAGCGGTCCCCACATTCTTTCCGAAGGCCTGCCTCATTCCCTGAGAAACACGATCAGCACCAGCACCGGTAGCCTGTTTATTTTCACGTAGAATCTGATGAGGGTAGACATGAATTCTGAGAGCATATCCATCGACTCCTGCCGAGTTCCTAATTGTAGCATTTGCTACCTGCCTAGCCGCCTCGAGAGCGCTATCTCTGATTTGACATGCATTATCTGATGTCAGTTCGACAACTATTGGGAAATCCCCTGCCTCAGCAGCCTTTCTATTTCCCATGAAATACCTGAGAATACGATTGTTAGGGACTCCACCGGTATACTCTCTACGAGTAAATGACTGCCCCTTTACTTGGCGATACATCTTTGCCGGCTTGCGTGCCACATACTCACCTCTCTGGCGGGCGACTGACCCCCCATATTTAATCGTGAGGACAAAGGTATGCGAGCTTGTTATCCATTCAAAACCCGTTCACTCTGTTTCTGAACCTCTCTTACTCCTGCAACTATTAGAACGAATCCGACTACCATGGACGCACTAATATTCTCTCCTAGCAGTGCCCATCCCCCTATGACGCCGAAAACAGGTACAAGGAAAACATATGATGAAGCGGCTGTTGGCCCAATTGTCTCGATCCCCTTTGCAAATAGTACGTAGGCCAGAACAGTAGATATTATCCCAAGATATGCCACAGTTAACCATTCAGCCGCTCCGGGGAAAGGCATCCCGAAATACCAGATTTCTGAGATCATCCAAGGAGTTAGTAGAATCCATCCAATGAAGGAGTACCAGACCACTGCCTCCAGAGGTGAAACACTACTTTTTCGAGATAGTAGTATCTTAGTCAGATTAGTAGTCGTAGCCCATGATAATGCGGCCATTAGAATCATCAAATCTCCGATTAAACGATGGTTAAATGGAATTTCTGAGTTCGGACTCCATCCGACAACAACAAGAACTCCTGTTATTCCAATCAAGAGCCCTAGGGACATTCTCCCAGTGATTTTCTGGTTCAGCATCGGCGCGGCCAGGAGGACGGTGAAAACAGGGTTCAACGAGACTATCAGAGATGCATCTCCAGCCGCGGTCCAAGACATTCCATGCATAAAAAATAGTTGATAGCACATGGTTCCAAAAATCCCTAACCATATGGATAATCTCCAGCAATCTTCATCTGGAGGTAGGAACCTAAAGCCTCCTCTTGGTTTACTCGCCAAATACCAAAGAAAGAATACACCGACTGCAAATGTATATCTGAGCCATGCAGATGTAGCCGGTTCAAGAGTAGCAGAATTATTATCACCGGCACCGTAACTAAGAAATCTGCCGGCCGCCCAAGTAGAGCCCCAAATTATGGCGGCCAACAATAGCAGAAGGTGCGTTTGTATCTCTCCATTTTTCGACTTTAACATTGGCTCCCCCGATCTTAATTATTTTCGCAGATACTTTGTAGCCTATCTGCGAATTCAGGATCAGTGGCACTAACACAATCATCCCCATCTACAAATCCGCCCGTCTTGGAAGCTATTATCATCGCTGTCATTGCCATTCTATGGTCCGAATAAGTCAGTACAGGACTAGTGGGTCGGCAGGGGATTTGCCCTCCTGGGACTATAATTCCATCATTAGTTTCCACCGATTTCATCCCAAATGCATCGAGCATCTCTACTGTCTTGGATATTCGATCACTTTCCTTGCCCCTTGCATGTCCACATCCAATTATTTTTCCGCCATTTCCAATTGCCATTATGGCCGCAGAAGGGGTAATTATATCAGAAGCATAGGCCAAATCGAGAACTTCTGAACCGCCAATCAACTTGTCAATAGCTGATTTCAGCCCACCTATCTTATCTACTACATTATTCCTGACCTCAACTCCATGAATCCTGGAGAAAAGAGTAGCCATTGGGATCAGGCTTTCCTCCGCATTTATTTCCACTAATGCAGGCGCCTTAACCTCCCATGGGCCTAGTTTTATATTTTCATTTTCAACATAGAAATCTTTTCCTGACATCGAACAAATTTTCTTACTTAGCCCCCAATATCCTTCACTAACAGGAACTCCCTCTAGTTTGAGAGAAATATTGTGTGGCAAATTAGGAGATGCCAGTGCCATGGCAGTCAATCCTTGACTAGTTTCGCCCCGATTAAGAGTCGCATTACCATAACTAATCCTCCCTGAAATTATCCTAGGTATCGAATTACTGCTTATTCCACATCCGAGCTGAGATAGAGCCTCACAAAGTCCGTCCGACCTTCTTGTTCTGAGTGAATTATCGCCATCTATGCGTATATCTCCTTCCAGACAAGCCGACATTGCCGAGACTATACTAGCAGTAGTTCCAGAATTCCCACACTGCAGAGTACGAGAGGGAATATCCAATCCATCTCCTGAACCTACAACAAGCCAACTATCATCTCCAAAATCAATATCGGAACCCATTGATATCAAACAATTAGCCATTGAGACAGAATCTTCCCCGGGAACTCCCTCAAATGAAATAATAGTCTCTCCAATGCTCTGCGATCCAAGAGCGAGCCATCTGATAATATGGCTCTTTGAAGGAGGTATCAGCCAATCAAAAGAACCACTCAGTTCGGTACCCTCGAATTCCCTCATGGACCTACGTATAGCTCATTCATGTTGAATCCTCGTATCTTAGCCCCGAATCCAATCTCCAAAATCAACAGAAGAGTCCCATTCCACCGAAATATCATCTATTATACTCGAGAGCATGGTTTCGTGTAAATCCCCATTATTCTTAACTAGATTATTTCGAAGTAGCATCTTTGGACTCAGCCCAGGCATCATCACTCCTATCGCCCAAGGAACTCTTCCAGGATACACTTCGTTCACATGATTGACTATGTTTGTAGTACAGGTGTTTGTTAGTGTATTATACCACTCTGGATCTCTTGCCAGCTTATTTGTCCTACTGATGTAAGACTCTAACATCCTTCTCTCATTCCCTGGTCCGAGTACTATGCCTTCGAAAAGATGGGTCTTTGATTTCGCTCTACATCGGGATCTCACTCCAATGATATCACGTTCAGTACCCCATACGTAGATCAACTCATAAGTTCTAAAAATCCCTCTTAATGGATTATAAGAGACTCCTTTCTTCTTCCTAACTTCGATTGAGCATGCTAGCCTACGCCCATCTTCAAATTCATAGCTCAGTATCGTATGGGCCATTTCCTTTCTATCAGGACTAAAGTATTCAAGTACAAACCATATCTTCGTTACTCTGCTGAGATCTACCTTCATATCTATCCATTTTTCATCATGATCCTTGGTAGTTCTCCAGTTGAAATCACGAACGTTTCTGAATATTGCCGAATCTCCTTCTATTTCCACGGTAGCTAGCCTTTCATTGTCATTGACCCACGATCTTTCATTTGAGGGAGACATCGCGAAGTGTCTTCTAAGAATTAGTAAAGAGGCCACAGAAAATACCAGAAAAATGACAATAGCCGACTCTACAATCGAAACCATGGTCACCCGTAATCGTACAAGGAGTTAACTCATACCCAGAACTGATGGCGCGGCAGGGGAGATTCGAACTCCCGAGGTGAAACACCACTGGATTAGCAATCCAGCGCAATGGCCAGGCTATGCGACTGCCGCAGCGTTCCGGCGACCATAGGTCCTCGCTTAAGGCGAGCGGTCTCACTCTTCCTCTTCAGAGACTCCGATATCGACTAATGACGAGGGCAACCTAGCCACAAATATGACCTCATCAGCATACCCCTTCTTGTCAGGTTTTCTTAACTCCATTATTCTAGTCCCTTTCGTGACCTTGCCAAGAGTTTCCTTTGTCTGAATTGAAGCCATTCTAATCATCATTCCCTTCGAGGTCAACATGAATAATTGGTCATTGAGGTCTGGAATCTGCCTAACTGCGACAATCTCGTCATCACTGTCTAGAGCCATAGTTTTGACTCCTTTAGTTCCTCTATTTGTTCTTCTGTAACCGTCCCTTTCTATTATCGGCTCACCATTTTCATCAACCATCGGGTCTCCTGATGAAACATCAATTATTGGAATCATCTCTCCCGAGCCAAGCCTACTCCTCTTAGCCATCCCATGCTTGGACACCGTGAGTACACTAGTCTCAAAGTCGTCCGTAACTATCATTCCAATAACTCGGTCATCTTTACTGAGTTTCATTCCAGATACGCCCTGACTGACTCTTCCCTGTACCCTGACCAAGTGAGTTGACTGCTCTTCTCCCGTAGAGGGGTCAACTCTTTTCCGTACTTCAGCTGGCATGAATCTGCATGCATTACCTTTGGCCGAAACTAGGACGACATGATCATCTTCAGTAGCTGATCTGACAGAAACTAGAGAATCAGATGCTCCCTCTGCAAATTTTATCGCATACTTTCCATTCCTATTTATCTTGACATATTCTGATAGGCGACTTCTCTTTATCCTCCCATTCAGTGTCGAGAATATTAGATAATGGCCGTCCGGATTATCGATGAGTTCCTTATTCATTGGTAAGATGGAAATCACCTTCTCTTCATCTCTAATGCCCGCTAATAGATTCCTGATATGGGTACCTCTGCCATATCTGCTCGCCGAAGGAGTTTCCCAAGCTCTAAGTCCGTATACTCTACCATGATTGGTAAAAATCAGTAACCTGTCCTTACTAAAACAGGTAAGTATTGATTTTGGAAAATCCTCATCCTTGGTAGTGACGCCTTTGAGTCCCTTCCCTCCTCTATTCTGGAGTCTGAAAGATTCAACTGGCATATGTCGAATATAATTATCTTCAGAGAGTGATATTACTATCGCCCGTTCTTCAATCAAATCTTCTCTATCCATCGATAGAGGCATTGGATCGATAACCGATCTACGCTCATCACCATGCCTTTCTACCATTTCATCGAGTTCCTCGATCAATATCTGAAGACGTCTGGGTCTTGAGGATATTATATCTTGTAAATCTGCGATTTTAATTTTTAAATCGTCATATTCGTTCTTTACCTTCTCTACATCGAGCCGACTTAGTTGATACAATCGACGTTCAGCAATGGCTTTGGCCTGAGGTTCTGTGAAGTCAAACTTAGAAATTCCTGGGAACTTCTCATTTCCTTGTAAAACGGCCTCAAATTGCTCCCTACCAGAACTAGCCTTTCCAACTGCGATAACATCATCAATTCGTTCTTGTGCCTTGACCAGTCCTTCGAGAATATGGGCCCGTGCTTCGGCCTTTTCTAACTCAAAACCAGCTCTCCTTTCAATGACAGATTCTCTGTGATCAACATAAGTGTGTAAAATCACTGGGAGTGTCAAAAGTACTGGTCGTCCATCTAAAATCCCCATCATATTCGCCGAATATGACTCTTGTAATCTACTGGATTTGAATAGCTGATTCAGAACTGCATTCGGGTCGGCATTATTCTTGACTTCGATTACGACCCTGATTCCCTCTTTTGATGACTCATCCCTAATGTCTCTGATTCCTATTACCGTTCCCTTTGAAACTAAATCAGCTATGTGGACTAGCATATCTGATTTCTTGACCTGATATGGGATTTCATGAATTATTATCATTTTTCCCTTTGAGTCATCATGTACTTCACACTTAGATCTTACATGGAATCTTCCCTTGCCCGTAGAGTACATATCTAGGATGCCATCTATTCCATGTATGGTCGCACCTGTGGGGAAATCAGGTCCCTTGATATGGCTCATATAATCATCTATGGGGATATTTGGAATCTCTCGACTCTTTGCACCTTCCTGGAGGATGTGATCGACATGCATCCTCACCGCTCCAGCTACCTCCGTAAGATTGTGAGGGGGCATCCGTGTCGCCATTCCAACTGCAATGCCATCGCTCCCATTCAATAGGAGATTTGGTAATCTTGCAGGTAGAACACTCGGCTCCATTTCTGAATCATCAAAATTAGGCTGAAAATCAACAGTTTTCTTCTCAATATCATCAAGCATATGTTTTGAAATTTTATCTAATCTACTCTCCGTATAACGCATTGCAGCGGGGGGGTCACCATCAATTGAACCAAAATTTCCTTGCCCGTCTATAAGCGGATAACGCAATGAAAACTCTTGAGCCATCCTGACCATCGTATCATAGATGGATAGATCCCCGTGTGGGTGATACTTACCCATAACTTCGCCGACTGAACGTGCTGACTTACTGTATTTCTTCTCAGAAGTATGCCCTCCTTCGTACATGCCGTAAAGTACACGGCGATGGACCGGTTTTAGGCCATCTCTAACATCGGGAAGGGCCCTTCCAATAATTACCGACATCGCATAATTGATGTACGAAGTCTTCATTTCTTTATTCAAAGTATGATTTAGTATGTTCTCATTGTTAACGGATAAATCTTCATTATTATCGGCTTCAGATGTCAAGATTTGTCACCTCCTTAGCATATTTTTCTATAAATGCCCTGCGATCAGGGACATCTTCTCCCATTAATATCTCAAACAGCCTATCGGTTTCCTCCGCATCTTGGACTGTTACTTTCAGCATTGTCCTAGTTTCAGGATTCATTGTCGTGTCCCAGAGTTGGTCGGGATTCATCTCACCGAGTCCCTTGTATCTCTGTACACCAATTTTTGCATTAGGATTATCTCCTTGTAATTCCAACATTACTCTATCTCTCTCTTCATCCGAGAATACATATCTACTCACTCTTCCTTTAGATAATTGATAGAGAGGTGGTTGAGCGATGTATACGTGCCCCTCTTCAATGGCGGGCCTCATGAATCTCCAGAGGAATGTCAACATCAGTGTTCTGATGTGCGCACCATCAATATCTGCATCGCACATTATTATTATTTTTGAATATCTTAGTTTACTAGCATCGAATGCACCTTCTTCTTCGGCATTATTGCCTACACCTGCTCCAAGGGCACGAATCATAGTTTGGATTTCCTGATTCTGGAACACCTTTGCCGCGTTATGTTTCTGCCTCTCAACATTCAGAATTTTCCCCCTTAGAGGAAGTATCGCCTGTATTCTACGGTCCCTTCCCGTTTTGGCCGAACCTCCTGCAGAGTCCCCTTCCACGAGATATACTTCGCACTCGCTGGGGTCTCTCGACTGACAGTCTGCAAGCTTCCCGGGAAGCCCTCCTCCCTCTAGGACACCTTTTCTTCTTGTCAGATCTCTGGCCTTTCTTGCCGCCTCCCTAGCTTTAGAAGCGAGAAGAGCCTTTTCTACAATCTGCCTTGCAACAGATGGATTTTCTTCGAAGAATTCCCCTAACTTATCATAGACAATAGTTTGAACTATGCCGGTCACCTCACTGCTCACAAGCTTATCCTTTGTCTGAGATGAGAAAGATGGATCTGGATGTTTTACACTAACTACTGCTGCCAGTCCTTCTCTGACATCATCCCCGGATAAAGCATCCCCCTTGAGCAGTTTCTTTTTCTTTGCATATGAGTTAACAGAACTAGTAAGAGCTGTACGTAAACCGGACATATGAGTCCCTCCATCCTTGTTCCTTATGATGTTGGTATAGCAACGAATCGACTCACTGAAAGCATCCGACCACTGCAGGGCCAGCTCCACTTCCACATTTCCCTTCTCAATTTCCTTATCGCCTTTGATCTTGATTACATCCGAATGTAGGACCTCTCTCCTTTCGTTGAGTTGCCTCACATATTCTGAGAGCCCCCCTTCGTAGAGGTGCTCAGATGTATGTACGGAATCCTCTCTCTCATCAGTAATAGTAATCTTTAATCCCGCGTTAAGGAAAGCAGTTTCTCCTATTCGGGTATCTACTTCTTGAAAGTCAAACTCAGTAATATCCGTGAATATCGACAGATCCGGACGGAATGAAATTTTTGTTCCTGTATCATCGCATGTCCCGATTTCTTTCAACGCATCAACTGGAACTCCAGCTTCATATCTTTGGAAATAGATGATACCATCTCTGTGAATGGTCATTTCCATCCATTCTGATACCGCATTGACCGCAGAAACACCGACTCCGTGGAGTCCACCGGATACCTTGTAAGAGCTATTATCGAATTTCCCGCCAGCATGTAACTTGGTCATTATCACTTCCGCCGCCGATATTCCATATTCTTCATGAATTCCGACCGGGATGCCTCTTCCGTAATCTCTTACTGAAAGTGAACCTCCCTGGTGAAGCGTAATATCGATTGAATCAGTATGGCCTGCAAGATGTTCATCAACGGAGTTATCGACAACCTCCCAGATACAGTGATGAAGTGCAGAACCATCATGGGGGTCGCCAAGGTACATCCCTGGTCTTTTTCTAACTGCTTCTAGTCCTTCAAGGACCTGTATGCTATCAGCATCATAGTTATCTGCCACAATAATCAACCCAATTCCTTGAGGGTTCCTACGGAACCCTCAATCATAATGCTATAATCTGATGGCAGGTGGTTATTCAACTCTGCTAATATATTCGTCAATATCGTTCAATTTCACTAGTTTATCCTCTCCGTGAAAAAAGTATATTACCGTTCTTCTGAACAATTAATATTCTGTGATAGTCTACTATTCTCGTTCATCAGATGAGGCATATGAGATGTATTGGAGAATGGTTTTTCTATCAATAATAAATCATGTTTCAGATTCAAATCTACCAATCCCAATCTTTGATGAGGATAGTAAATTGTGGGTTACGACCCTCCCCGATTGAAAAAAATATGATGCATACTGACACGACACGATTAAACAGAATCCTAGGGTCGAAGCAGTACATGGAGGTGCCACAGGTATGCGTTGTGCTAAGTGGTCACACCGTGGATGAGATGCTCAAAGATGCCACTCTAGCGATGGCGGCAGGGGCAGATTTAGTCGAAGTAAGACTGGACAATCTTTGGGTCAAAGAAGTGGAAATAGAGGATCCGGAGGAGGAAGTAGATCCAAAAAGAAGGGCTAAGAGAGAAGTTGAGTATGAGGTACTTCCCTTAGAATCAATAGATCTCGATTCGGCACTGTCTTCATTCAAACAAGGAATAGAACTTCCAGTAATATTGACATGTAGGCCTGAAAGACAGGGAGGCAACTATCCAGGGGACGAAGAGAGTAGAATAGAGGTCCTTAGAACCGCGATAAAGAGTGAAGTCAGCTGGGTAGATATAGAAGTAGATATTTCGGTTAAGGATAGGGAATCATTGATGAAAATAGCAAAGGGAAAGACACAGGTGATAGCGTCACATCATTCCGAAGAGACTCCTCCTCCTGCAAAGGAAATAATCTCTGAAATCGAGGATTACGTTAGCTATGGAGACATGGTAAAGATCTGCTATCCGATTTCTAGTTCAGAGGGGGCCCTGAGGATATTTGAGGCCGCTTGGGAATTAAGGGATTCCAGCATAAAGGCATCTTTGATGGGAATCGGTTCTGGAGGGGACTGGGTAAGAATTCATGCCCCTCTTCTGAATCAGAATGTCGTATATTCGACAATGCAGACTGGTTGGCACTTATCTCATTCTGGGAAAATAAATGTATCCGATTTAGCTACTGCGTGGAAACTTTTGGGTTATGCCTAGGTGTCTCGAAAATCTGTGTTTTCATTGTCTAGGTAAGGAAGCTCGCGCCTTTCTTCAGCTTCGATATTTTCTTTTCCATTGGCCATGTATCTCATATGGATGATCATTGGCAATATTATACAAGCAAGTGGTAGTGAGCCGACTAGAAGAGTGGCAGTAAATTTGGGGATATTCAGCCTTTCTTCGACATCTATCAGGACCTCAACATCGATATCTCCGCCACTAGCATCCGCATTAGTGTGCCTTCTATTGTCCCATCCATCTATTACTAGGTAGTAGGCGATATTACCGCCTCCGAAGAAACCTGATCCAGGGGAGTCAATAGCGACCGAGAATTCAACATAGGTGGTATCCTCATATGCGTGAACATCTCTGAAAGGAAGCCAGTCATCCATATCTCGCCATTCCACGGGAAGTTGGTCAAACGCTTCAAAGAAATCATCGCTCTCCCTTAGTTCATAATCGATGACATACCTATCCCAGTTCGGCTCAGTCATCAGATAGATATCAGAGCTGGGGTTCACAGGAGGGTCATCTTGATTGCTCGTTATGCTTATACAAAACGTATACATGTATCCGGGAACTAGTTTCATGGATACTGAAGTCGCACTATCATTGTCAACGGTGAAGTCTACAAAGACGTCAGATCTCAGGTCGTAAAGGGGCGTGTCATCGCTCCAGAAACGATCCTCTACAGAATCCAAAGAAATACTATTTGATGTAGTTGGGTTATTCACTGCTGGAACATCGCATGAGCCGGTGGATTGTGCAGAGGCAATTGGAGAAAATAGAATCATCAAAGCGAAAAAAGAAGCTGGAAATACTAGAGAAAAATTGACTAAAACAGACAAAAATTTACGCCTCTTAACAAGGTTCATTTCAACGCCTCCTTGTTCTAATCGGGCGCACATAACCGGAGTCAGAATCACGACGCTCTTCTTGAGACAGGTACTTCGGCTGAGGTGGAGGCTTATGCTGATCCATTCCGGGCAACCCCCCATCGGCCTCAACTTCATCGACATCGTAGGTTTCCATCATTTCGTCGGCGTCGAGCTCCTCTTCATCCTTTTGCCTCATGATTATCCAGCCTAAAACGAGAACGAGCCCGACAAGAGCTAGAAGTCCACCGCTCTCCTTGTTGGGGACTATGTCTTCCCAAGTTAGATCGGAGAGGGACTTAGGGACATATTCATCCTCGGTGGATAATACAGTGATCACATAATCCCTATCGATACACACATTTACTGCATCACATACCTGCATAGTTATCCTAATTTCTCCCTCCTCATTCCAATTCTGTGGATTCCAGTCCCAGTCATTTTTGTAATCTCCGTCTCCATTTGAATCGATACTAGCATCTAGGTCCCATCTGACTATCAAATCTCCCGATAGCGACCTATCATTGTCATTTGTAGAATCGCCGTCTCCATCCGTATCTACGGATGAGTCAATATCCATCCACGCAACAAGGCCATCTTCTAGGTCTTGATCGAAAACACTGTAATTCAGTGAAACAAGGTCTCCAATATTGACATAATCTGACGAAACAGGATTGGTAGTCAGAATTTCAGGAGATTTGGAAACAATGACAAGGATGTATGTTGAGTTGGTCTCTCCTCCCTCGAAACCATCTACAACTGTGAGGGTCACAGTGTAAGTGCCAGGAATAGAATATTGATGCCACACCACTGCTCCTTCAACTTGAGGAGTGGCATCGCCAAAATCCCAAATCCATCTTGTAATTCCATTCCAATCCTCACTATTCTGGTCTGTAGAGGTCTTGTCAATGAAAGCGGGGTCAGAGTCGTAGCTTTTAGATCCATCAAATTTCATCAGACTTCCTGGTGAGATGAATGCACCACCCGCTTCTGTCTGAGGAATCTGCCAAATTACCTGCTCCTCCTCGAAAGGCTCTCTTTCAAGTATGCTATCATTGACACTAGGGCAAGAGAAATCTATATCCGGGACAGGAAGGGGATTTTCTATTCTCAAGGTGAACGACTTCTGGGCGGACTCTAGGCCAAGTACATCTGTAACGGTCAGGGTTACGGTGTAGAGTCCCGGACTCATGAATGTATGACTGACTGAAGAGACATTTTCAATAGGATCTTCTAAATCAGATATTGTCCAAAATGTAGACAATTGGGACGAGTCTCCATCGGGGTCGAAAGAGTAGCTAGTGAATGTGTAAGTTGTCTCCACATTTCCATCGCTAGGCCTCGAGAAAACTGCGACTGGCCTCTGATTGATCACATTTACCTGCAGTACTGCGAATGTTGAGTTCCCATCATCATCTGTTACTGTAAGACTGATATTTTTCAATCCAGGCGTCAACCATCCCACGACTGGGTTGGCCGCATCAGATGAAGTCTGAGAGTAATCTGAAGTCATAGTCATGCCCCCTCCATCGAGATTGACTCCTTCCTCGAAAGACCATTCATAGTCCACGATCATTCCGTCACTATCTGTGAAAACAGAGGGAAGGGCCAGTGGAGTAAGGGTATATGTCTGGAGCTGAGCATCGTAAATCTGCTGAGGAACCCTATTCAGAATCTTGATGAAAATTGTGTGCTCAACTTCATGAATGCCATCACTAACCAATAGGGAAAGGGTGTATACAATTCCCTCGGCACTGCCATCCACCCAAGAATGACTAGATTCGAAGAGCCCAATTCCAGACTCAATTTCTCCATCACCCCAATTCCACTCGAAATACAGCTCTTCTAGTGGTAAATTATCCGTAGTCCCGAGGGCGGAAAACATTACCTGCTGATTAGTCAGTAAAACCAACTCTTCTGAAACTACAACTCCCTCTACTGAAATTTCAGGTATTGGGTCACTAGTGTCTTCGACCATTACAGTCCAAGTCTGAGACTCTGAGAAGTAACCTCCTTGGTCCATTACCGTAAGGACGACAGGGTAAATGCCAGGCTCCAGATACTGATGAACAGGATTCTTTAGCGTTGAAGATACGTTATCGCCTAAATCCCAATAGTATGCTATGGGAGTTTCATTCTTAGAGAAAGATCCATTCTCCATGCCGAAGCCCCATTCATCATAGCCCGATCCAAACATATTGACTGGTAACCAGGTTTGGGTTGAGTTTGTAGAGACAGAAATAGAAGCAACTGGTTTCATGTTACTCAAATCAATTGGCAAGGAGAAAGCTTGGTCCACAAGTTCAGATGTCACATCGTTTATGCTTACCCCGAAAGTCCACTGTCCTGAATAAGGAGGAGTGAACCAAACACTCTTTTCAGTAGAAACACTGTTCCCCGCGGTCAAGGAGAATACTTTGCTATCCACAAGAGTGTTGTTGGAGAAAGCATCCACCGTTACCTCAAGTATTTCAAAAAACGAGTTAGAAACTACTCCTAAGTCAATCTGCACACTGTCTGATAATCCATCAGAGTCTCTGTCAAAATCATCGATCGAATCAATCGATACTTCTGCAGGATCGGTGACTAGCATCGCTTGAACAGTTACAGTTGCAGTGGGATAACTACCACTGGTAATTCCACAAGTGGCATAGTTGTAATCGCAATCATCAACTGCGGACTCATACCAAGTCGTCATCCACACCTCATCTATGTCTGATCCAAAGTCATGGATGAGTCCCGTCACAGAGCCAGTAACCTGGTCGACCCTCATTCTACTCATTGACCAGCTTCCTGTACTGCTATCTTTGGCCAGTAAAGCACCCTCGAATCCGAATTCAGAGGGTTGAACCATGATATTCAAGGGGGCGCCAGAGCCTTGATTAAACTTGTAAGCCCTCATTCCCCATCCCTCCAACTCTTGTAGGGAGCTTGTCCATGGATTGACCCACTGATCGTTAAAACCACTCATCTGGGCCTTACAAACATACGCCGCAGTACAACCAGCGCTCAAGTCAAGATTTGAGAAGCCAAAAGCCCCCTGTCCACTATCAACTGATACAGCGAGAGTGAAATTAGCAAAAATATCGCTCATTGTGGTTCCAATCGGGATCGAGCCGGCAGGGGGGTTGGAAGCCAGGTCTTCTATTCCTTTACTACCGGTGTCGGTATCGGCAACCAATGTGGATATGGCAGAAGCCCCTCCCAACTTATCTGATAGGTACATTAAGAACAAGAAACCAGCACCATAATCTGCTATCCTCTGATTCCACCACCTGACACTCATATTGGAATTCTGCGACCATTCATTCGCATGGCCAGTCAGGGAGCTGGTAACCCCAAAACAAAGGTAGGCGGCCATATCAGCGGCTCCTTCATCAATCCAGATATACTCGAAAGGGTCCCTAGCATTATGCAGTAAGTGCTGGAATTCATGGGCTAGAATGGTGTTCCTCCAACTCAGATCATCAATATCCATGAATACTGACTCCTTAGACGATGAAAGACCTGGGACGAAATAACCGCCTATTCCACCACCGCCATCTATTGAGAATATGACTATCTCAATCTGGCAAGTACTATCTACATCCGGAGCGGAACCAAAATAGCTGGTTACAGTAGGAAATATCGTAGACTCCCAAGTTGAAGCAATATCATTTAGCGTAGTTGAAGGTATAACTTGGCCATCTTCCACAAAGATCGCCGAATTACTGGAAACTTTCTGCACAGTAGCCGCTATCGATCCCCCTGCTGTAGCGACATCATCAGTATCTCCCACGCTCCAGGCGTTTTCACAGTTCCTTGTAGTTGATCTAGAATTGACATAGGACTCCGAAAATGGCAGGGACAAATCTGGATAACCGGCCGAACGCCATTGTGACTTCAGGAATCCTGTTGCAGAATAAATCGGAATTGGGGATTCGGAGAATAGGTATTGCCTTCCTTCGGCATCCGGATTGAACTCACTAAGGTCGCCAACAAAGCTGTGCGTTTCATCATCTTCGATCTCTTCAGCTAACGCCAAAGGAGACAAACTAGTCACAATTAGCAATACGGCCAAAAAAGTGGCACTTACTGTAGAATCACGACATTCTCGACTCGGCATACTCAACACTCCGTGTTGTAACTAGGATGAATCGGTTCTAAGACGTATTTTAACACCGATGGAGCATCGTTCGTACATGCGTCGTACAAGGCGGAGTGGTTTACTCCTCGCCTACCTCGTCTTATCGATCTTATTTTCATCATTAGTACAAGCTGAAAATACCACCAAATACGATGAATCTATTGAACATGAAATCGTGATACTAAGCGAACATAATCATCATGATGAAGCTTTTACACAGGGGCTAGAGATGTATAATGGTAGTATATACGAAAGTACTGGATTGTACGGCCATTCGTCTTTAAGAGAAGTCAATCCATGGACCGGCGATATAATTAGATCGAAATCATTCAATGACTCAATCTTCTCAGAAGGAATAACAGTGTACAATAATACCATCATCATGCTCACTTGGGAGACTCAAACCGCATATGTTTTTGAGATGGATAATCTGTCTGAGATATCTTCTTACGAGTATGAAGGGGAGGGCTGGGGAATATGCTTTGACGGGAACTCATTTGTCATGTCCAATGGAACTTCTACTGTTTCTTTTCGCAACCCAGAAACTTTTGAGATTGAAAGGACAATTTCAGTCAAAGATAGTTTTGGTAACCTGATAAATAGAATAAATGAGTTGGAATGTGTCAACACTCCGTCCGGGCCAAGAGTACTGGCCAATATTTGGCAACAGGATAGGATTCTGGTATTCGATCCCTCTAATGGCACGGTGTTGGGAGACTATGATGCCAGCCATCTCTCTTCTAAAAATGATAATGGCTACAACAATGTCCTCAATGGAATCGCTCATATCTCAGATTCAGAATTTTGGATAACTGGGAAGAATTGGTCTAGCATGTACCTTGTTCAAATGACAAATCTCTCAGGCGTTGAGGCAAATATCTGTGTATCGTCTTGTGAGGATGCACAGGATTCCAGTTTCTCAGACAATGTCTTGATAACTATCGGAGGCTTGATTCTACTGATAATCTTCATATTTTTGAGGCAGGATGACTTGCCTGCGGATAAAAAAACTCCAGAAACTGTTAATCGGCATAATGAACAGCTTAATCTCCCTCCACTATCACAAGAGGATGAGGGGATGCTCAATGATCGATGACTTTGATGATGATTTGGATAGCTCTTCCAGTCTTCAAATGTGGCTTTCCGACCTCTCTACGGATTCTGCTACTAGGAATCTCGGAGCGGTATTAATAGGGATTGGTGGACTGTTAGGTTTCGTCATAGGAATAATGCTAATTTCGGGCAATGTGAGTGATATTCTTTCGGGACAAGTTGAGGAATCGGGAGGGACAGCAGACGTCGAAGGAATAGTCATTTCAGAACTAGTTAGTAACTCGTCAGGTGCGGAAGGTGTAAGCGATATTGAGGTTTTACTTTATGACGAGGATGGAATAGTAGTAGGCAGCGATTCAACAAACTCAGGCGGTAGATTCTCAATCGAAGATGTTCCACGTAGGCCGGTTAAGTTGGAAGTAGCACACACTGGAAATGTGACTGTCCATGTATTACTAATTCCTGGAGATTACTCCCAGTTTACGATAACTTTGATCGAGGGAGAAGGGACGCAAGTATTGGACATGCAGGGTGAAAGCTATCTGGGTGAATCAGTATTGATTGCTACAATATTTGCGGTTTTTACTCTACTGACTGGTCTTGCCGGAGTCGCGGGGGGACTCGAGGCAAGAAAAGGAATCAGTTACAAGAAAACCTGGGGACTTTCTTTCTTAGGACTCTGGAGCGGAGGATTAATGTTCGTTGGTCCTCTCTTAACTCTCTCTGGAATGGCCCTTGTGGGACTTTCTAGGGGCCAATTCTACGATGTTCACTCTAAGGAGGATTGAGCAATGTACCTGATTACTATTGAGGGGGGCGATGGCAGTGGCAAAGGCCTAGCAACGAAGGTAGTATCTGAGGTAATGAGGAAGGAGTTTCCCTTCGTATCGGTCAGTGTAACCGGAGAGCCCAGAAGAGACCATCCTCTAGGTCGGCTGGCAATTGACTCCGTCAGAAAGAAAACAACAAGTCCTGAGAGAGAAGCGGGCCTATTCGCGGCGGATAGGGTCGATCACTCGCATGGTTGGATACTTCCAAGATTAGAATCTGGAATTGGGGTAGTAAGTGAGAGGAACATACACTCATCATTGGTATATCAGGGAATAGTAGGGAAACTAGGGATAGAAAGAGTGGCGCATATGAATTCAGCAGCCTTAGTGCCAGATCTCTGTATTTGGGTTGATTGCGATCCAAGTGTCGCCTTGGATAGGATAAAGAGCGGAACACTGAGAGCCCATTCCGATAAAGAGGAATATTTCGAGACTAGTGAACTTCAGATCATGATAAGACAGGGCTACCGTGAGTTACTATCTGGAAATATTGAGATGCCAACCCCTTTCGATATGGGGGCCATCATAGGCCCTGTTCTTAACGAAGGTTCAGAAGACGATTTCAAAATGAAGCTCAAATCTCTGATTAGAAACTTCATGCATTCCCGTCCCGAACCTGTGAATGTTTTATCTGAAGTGGTAGATAGGAATCTAGTCAGCGAACTAATAATATCTTCAAGGGGCCAGTCTACACTACAGGGACTAGGTGTAAAACCTGCAATTGGAGAACAAGAATGGCTAGATGGGAACTCTCCCTGGAGGGTCCTCAAGAATTTTCAAAAATCTCATTCAGATGTCCTCGGTGAATTATTAGAAGGAGAGAGATCAGATGTCCCAAAGAGAGTTCTATCGCACTCTTTCTCCTCAATCTGTGGAACATTGTCCCTTATGAGAACAGCAAATATCAGGGAACTTAGGAAGTCGTTGGGACCAGTAAGATCTGTTTCTGAGAGGCATACGCAGACAATTGTGAGGTATCTAAATGAAAAATTGGGCTGTATACATCAGCACAGGGCTCTAATCGGAAGGGAGGCACCACGTTCACAGATGAATGATGAATCCCGACCATTCGGTCGTCTAGCAATCGCAATATGGCCCCTCAGGGATATTATTATGAAATGGATGAAGAAAAATCCTGATACTCACATCCGATTCGCAATGGGACAAATAATCAGATCTGGAAAATATCCTTCGGCGGTAAAATCTACGTTAGAAAGGATAGCTATACTTGGCCCTGGAAGAGGCTCGTTCCCCTTGCCCAAGGATGAAGATGATCTTATCTCATGGTGGACTATGAAATCTATCTGATTATTTTAAAATCAATTTCGAACCAGCAGGCAGTACGACAGAGGAAGCGGAATCAAATAACTCTGGCCTGGATGATAGGGCTGAGCTGGTAAACCAACCTATGACAAAACCAGCCATGAAACCGGTGATTACTCTGACCATATTGGTAGATTCATATTGAGTTAGTAATTGAGTAAATCCGTCAATCGCCATAGGTACAATGCCCAGTGCCAAAAATAGTAACATTAGTCTCATACGCCCGTCATTAAGATAGACAGATTTTATTGAGTCATCATCAAAAACAGAAAGGAAAGAATCCCTAACCGTCCATCTATTGAGGCCCCGTAATCTGAAGAATAATGATCCCATGAAGAATCCCATGAATATTCCCACATCTCTGGCACAAACTGGCATCTGATTCTCATTTATCGACCATGAGCGATCATGTTTCTGATGGCAGTTAATATCGCCAAAGGCATACACAAAACCAAACACTGGATTCAATTCAGACCAAGCGAATGATCCACCATGAGCTGACTGATTATGACCTAAATCCCCTTCCTCATCGTGATTATTATTCCCCCAGCTCCCTCCATCCATGTAGTCAATCGCGTTGGCTCTGCCAGATAGCTCTGGAACGCTTCCTTCAGCCAACATAAGTGGAGACACAAAGAACATCAATAGTAAGAATCCAGAGATAGAACACAAGATGCCAGAAACTCGAAGCTCTCTTTTTCTATCACTCCTCCCATTCTTCAGCTTGACAGAATCAGACTCGCCATTCTCCGACTTCTCATTCTCAGGCCCCTCACTCTTTACTCTTCTATTGTAAATGGTACATGCAGTAACAACAATTGAACCAGCAATTAGAATAGTGGGGGAGTCCTCAACTTGGATGCTAGCAATCTCCCTATGACTGCAAAAGATACACATGTTGTTGCCAATTATTCATGACAAATCAATGTATCTCATACCCTCTAACTCTTGAACTGGCGCTACTTACGGAGGTCGTGACTGATATCACCACTAGAGATGCCTTCTCTATTTCATTAGTTGCAGGAGCTATGGTCGGAACTATGGCCGCCTTCATCTCTATCTTCGCAACAGGTCTTGATAATCCAGATATTTCACTTTCCATTAGGTCTGGAATTGTAGCAGGATCCTCTACTTCGGTACTACTGCTAATTTTCGCGCTATACAGAATTAGAGAAATTTCTTCCAAAGGAGATTCTAGGGAAGAAAAGAGAAAAGTGGAGACAGAATATCTTCGTACGATACTTTCCCCTATAGAAGAGCGTGCCAAAGAACATGGAATCATCTGGAACGTGAAAAATATGATCAGAAGGGATAGAGGGGTCCTACTGGTGGAAATCGCGGAATTAGAACCCCCTTTAGCCGCCGCACTGGCTGAGCGCTTAATTAAGGGAAGAGACGGTCTCAGAAAAGTCAAGATAAGGACCGCATTTTCGGGGAACCCCACTGTTACAAAAAGCAATCATGGTTCTAGGCCTGCAATCCTACAGAGATTGAAGATCGATGCAGAGAGAGTAAATTGGCAAGTTATTCAGAAATCCTCATCCATAACATTGAGGCCCATGGGAGAGTCCCCGTCGCCTAGATTATGGGCCATCAGATTCGGAGTGTTCGTCATTCCAGTTACATTGGTCATGTCTTTAGCTTTCAGAGATTTGGCAGGTAATGGATTGGAAGAACAAGGAATTATTTTTGGATCAGTCTGCGGAGTACTAATATCTGCTTTAGCAGCATCATTCAGAGATAGGACTCCCTAATCGCCTAGTTCATTAAGATCAGAATTCAACTCAGATACAAGCCAATTGTGCATCGTTTCCCCTCCCATTTCGGAGAGTGTCGAATTTAGAAAAGCTGCAATCAGAGTACTCTTCGACTCATTGGGCGACATTCCCCTCGACTCAAGATAGAACATCTGTTCCTGGTCAACAGGTCCGCTGGCAGTTCCATGTCCGCACCCAACTACATCATGTTCAGATACTTCCAACTCAGGAATTGAATCAGCCTGTGCATCCCTGGATAATAGAAGATTTTGAAAAAGTTGAGCCGCATCAGCACCATTCGAGCCTTTAGAAATACGAAGCATCCCAGTACCCACTGTTCTACTGCTACCACCACATGCTGAGTTCCAGTCCAAGCGACTGAAGGTTTCTGGAGAGTCATGATATATCTCAATATGATGATCGAGACTCATTTCTCTCGCAGAGAGAATCGACCCCAGAACATTTAGATTTCCTCCAGGTTGAAACATCCGATACCTTAGATCAGCCTTTGTTATTGTCGAGCCAGATGAAACAGTTCCAGCCTTAAATTGTGAATCACGCGGAATTGAAATAGATTCGACTCTCAAAAGTCTACCATTTTCAAGTCTATTGACTACGACATCGCTGGTTATGGCCCCTTCTCCGGTAGATCCAGTTCTTAGCATCCCAAACCAATCGCAATTTCCTCGTAAAACCGTAACTAATTCCAATTCCGCAAGCTTGCCAATGTCTAGACAAATGTGAGCCGAACAGAAAATTCCACCTGTGGAAATCTCAATAATTATTGGGGCACTTGACTTAAACCTAGGAGCAACCGTAAGAGTGAACTTAGATTCCTCTGTAACCGCCTCTAGGAAACGCCTCGTAATTTTTTCGTCCATTGGAAGCTCATTGGAATCAGTATCGCCACTTGTTAATGATATCCCGGAAGGTAAAGCACTTCCATCTAATGTCTTCAGAGTTATCAGAGGAGTTGAAAACTCGCTGGGAATTTCTGAAATTCTTCCTGTGGGATGAATCCTTTTCCAAGGAGTATATCTCCATAGGTGGTCAGCCCTATCGGGACGATCAGTGGACAAGTACTGTGAAGATGCATCCATGAAGAACTCAACCTATACTTCCTTCCATTTCAAGTGACATAAGCTTATTCAGCTCGACAGCATATTCCATTGGAAGCTCTCTGGTGAACGGCTCAAAGAATCCATTAACAATCATTCCAAGTGCCTCGGCCTCAGTATGTCCCCTGCTCATCAAGTAGAAAAGTTGCTCATCTCCTACCTTTGAGACACTAGCTTCATGTTCGCAATGAGCCGTAGGGTTTCCAACCTCCATTGTGGGATAGGTATCCTGCCTGCTCTCTTCATCTAGAATTAGGGCGTCACAAACAATGTTCAACCTACAATTCTCTGCTTTGGGCATTACCTTAGCCATCCCCCTGTAGGACCCTCTTCCTCCATCTTTACTGATGCTCTTTGAAAGAATGTTACTAGTGGTATTTGACGCCATATGGTGTACCTTGGCTCCTGCATCCTGATGTTGCCCATTTCCCGCATAGGCTACCGAAATCACCTCTGCATGTGCTCCCTCTCCTTTGAGGATTACAGCAGGATACTTCATAGTCAATTTACTTCCTATATTGCCATCTACCCACTCGATCTTAGCATTCTCATGAGCTACCCCCCTCTTAGTCACCAAGTTGTATACGTTGTTACTCCAATTCTGGACAGTAGTGTATCTAATGTGGGCCCCTGGAAGGGCCAAGAGCTCGACAACAGCCGAGTGTAGAGAGTCCGTGGAATAGGTAGGCGCCGTACAACCTTCGACATAGTGGATACTACTTCCCTCATCGGCAATGATTAGGGTCCTCTCGAACTGGCCCATATTCTTGGCATTTATTCTAAAGTAAGCCTGAACGGGCATCTCGACATGTACTCCCTTTGGGACATAGATGAAAGAGCCTCCAGACCATACAGCTGTGTTCAGAGCGGAGAATTTGTTGTCGCTGTATGGTATCACACTGCCGAAATACTTTTTCACAACCTCCTCATGATCCCTAAGTCCAGAATCCATATCTAAGAAAATCACTCCTTGCTTCTCAAGGTCTTCCCTTATGCTATGGTACACTGTCTCCGATTCATATTGCGCAGTGACTCCTGATAGCCACTTCTGCTCAGCTTCAGGAATACCTAGCCTATCGAAAGTATTTCTGATATCATCTGGCACATCCTCCCAAGAACTACCCGTTTGATCAGACGACCTCAAAAAGTAGCATACTTTATCGAAATTAATTTCCATCAATTCCTTAGTATTGCCCCAAGTAGGCATTGGTCTTTCGATGAAGTGCCTGTATGCCTTTACCCTTATCTCAGTCATCCATTCAGGCTCATTCTTGAGCTCAGAAATATCTCTAACTACCTTTTCTGAAAGACCAAAATCAAATCTTATAGTTGCGTTTTCAGGATCATGCCATCCTGCTTTATAGTCTCCTACTGCCTCACGGGCTTCATTATCACCAATCATTCGAAATCAACTCCATTCTCAACCTGCTCTTCAAGCCAATCATATCCATTATCTTCTAGCAAGTTCGCCAGAGACGGACCTCCACTAGCCACTATCTTGCCACCAATCATGATGTGGACACGATCTGGATTGACATGTTCCAGTATTCTGGAGTAGTGAGTAATTATCAATGCTCCATTTTCAGTCCCTCTGACTGCAGAGTTTATTCCCTTAGAAACAGTTCTTATTCCATCAATATCCAATCCGCTATCAGTCTCATCTAAGACTGCCAACCTAGGTTGTAATAACATTAGCTGTAAGATTTCGAACCTCTTTTTCTCCCCTCCACTGAATCCATCATTGACATACCTAGACAGGAATGATTTGGGAATATCTAGCTCTTCCATGGCATTTGTTAACTTCTCTCTGAATTCTGAGCCTCTGGCCGCTTCCTCTCCCCTGACACTGGAAACTGACTTTCGGAGAAAATTTCCTACTTGTAAGCCAGGTACTGATTGTGGGTACTGGAAAGATAAGAAAACCCCTTCTCTAGATCTCTCCCAGGGTTCCATGTCTTGAAGACTCTCCCCATCCAAAAACATCTCTCCGTCTTCAATTTCATACGCTGGATGACCCATTATGACATTGGCAGTAGTTGTTTTTCCACTGCCATTCCTGCCCATTATCGCATGAATTTCGCCCTTTGGGATGATCAAATCTATGCCTTTCAGTATCGATGTACCTTCTATCCCCACCTTCAGTCCTTTGACTTCTAGAATGGGGTTATCGTCCGATGCCATACTACTCCTCGTAACTTGGTACGCTTCCAGCCTTTTGAATGTGTGTGGCATAACTTCATCACAAATTAGTTACATTTCTAAAGAGCGCCCCTAATCCTACGGTATGGAACCGGTCAAGACAGACGACGAGGAGTTGGTAAAAATATATGGGTCTCAGATAGAAGATCAAATGAGAATCGAGGCACAAAGAAGAATCAGTGAAAATCATGATGAAGAAGAGTTGGGAAGACTTAGGGCCCTCTCTCTAATTTCATTGATTGAAGCAAATCATCCAGATGTTATCCCTGCATTAATGGCAAGACTAGGGCCAGTAAGAGCCGCTCTAGATGGTCATGGAGGCGGCCTAATTCTCTCAAGTTGGGAACTCTCCGATGGAACTGGAAATAGGAATGCACTATCTCTAGTTATTGACTTAGACGGGGCTTGTGTGTCCTGTGGAGCGGCACCTGGAACATTGAAGGGGATACAAGACGATCTACTGATGGATGAGGAAGTTGGGAGGATTAGGTTCTCGGCATCAATGTTGGAATGGTTTGATGAAATTCAGAAGGAGTTTGTATTGAAGTTCGGGGAAGTCACTTTCATTTAGAAAGAATCTGCACTAGTCTATCCATTGCTAGGGTCGACAATCCAAGCACTGTGACATCTTCCCCTTCCACCACGCGGCAGAATTTCCCTGCCATGCCAGCCAAATCATACCCCCCTGCCTTCCCCTTCCATGATTCCGATGAAATCAGCTCGTAAATCTCATCCACTCCCAGGTTTGAGAATTCAACAGTGGCATAACTGGTGTAATTTGAGATATTCCATTTTGTAATATTTCCTCTCATTTCGTCCGATTCAGGAGGAAGTAGTATAGAGGTCGACGTCCAAACTCTGTGTTTTCTCCCAGCGAGTCTAATCAGCATACTCGTGGCTGCAAGGTCATCAATTGGCTTGCCGAAAGATGATTTATGATCATCAGGATCCTCAATCATCGTATCCGATACCAAAATAGCGTCATAATGGTTCTTCGTTTGATTCTCAGAAAGCTTATGCTCTATTAGTGCGTTATCGGCCTTAGATTGGCACACTCTCTCTACTTGCACACTCACTTCAAATCCCTGAGGGGCCTTGGATTCAGGAGATATGAGGCCGGACGCATAAAACTCTACGCCCTCTACTTCTAAATTTTCTTTCAACCATGAAAATCTCCTTTCGGATTGTGATGCAAGGAGTACTCTTCTCATATTTATCCAAGCTTAATTTTCTCCCCACAGACAGGACAACTGAATTTCTTCAATCCTAGCTCTATCTCGAAAATAGAGCCGCAAGAGTGACAACTCACTCCGATATTTGCACCATTGAGTGGGGCTGGAAGAGGCAAGGGGGCGGAATGCTTTGGTATTGGGAGAATAAATTCGTCAGATCTATCTAGTTCTGGAAGTGATTGAGTCGAATTGCTAGATCTATATTCCCTTCTCCTCCTCCTATCGGAAGCATTTTGGGAATCCGTTCCAGACTCTTCTACCAATTCCACTTCGGAAGAACTAACTGAGATATCCGACTCAACAATTACATCAACTACATCTTCCTCAAGAATCACGACTCCCGAAATTTTCTTCGCTGTCCTTCCACTTGCCCATCTTATTGCCCTAGTGGACATAGTCAAAATAACTACTAAGCAGAGTACTATTGTTACTCCTGAGATGCCCACTAGAATTACATTGAAATTTCTTTCATCTAGGCCAAGGTAAGCCCTAACCTGATCCAGAATATTTCCCTCAGATTTCATAGGGGAAGAATCATCAACCAATGCCCTAATTTGCCATCCAGTTGGAGATGTCTGTAGAATAGTCGCGTCACTGTCTATTGGAGATCTGCTAGCTACTACGATCCTACCAATGCCCAGCCTATCTGAAATTCCAATCCACCCATCTTCTGAATTAGCCATTCCATATTGTATCTGAGGTCCACTCGGGCCAATGAAGTCGAATAGAATCTGCACTCCTCTATCCGTATCTAAGAGTCCAATGTAGCCAAGCCCCCTAGCAGAAGTCCTCACTTCTCCATCACCTGTCGGGGAGAATGATGAATCCACTATTGTGACAACTAATTCTGATGCCTGATCGGAGCCTTCGCCCCAAGCCGCTACGATCACATCCTCGCCCTCTATCTCTGAAATCGAAATCAAGGGCATGAATGAGTGATCGCCCACTGCCTTCCTGAACGACCAAGAGGCCTGATCTGGAAGTCCATGAGCATACCAGAGTCCCAGTCTGTCGATACCCGTCGTGTCGTTTCTCGTGTCTTGATATAGAATGTGTCCATCTTCGTCTCCCATGGCCACGGCAACTGGATCGGTCTTTCCCGGTGTGACGTCTAGGTCACCTACCAGTTGCGGGTTAACGAACCAATCGGATGATTTAGTCGGGGACTCAGACGCAACCAAGAAAATAGCATTATTTTGGCTGGATGATCCCGAAGCCAACTGATGATGATATCCAGCCACCAGGATCTCCGACTGCTTAATATCCATTCCAATTCCCCAGTATTTTCCTTCAGAAAGAGAGATTGGTTCCATCAGGTCTTGAATTGGCGACATTAGACAACTGGAGTCAATTGTAGTGTAGCTCACAGTCTGTTGAAAGAAACCGTCATTATCCAGATATCTACGAGTCCAAACAACATGTGCGAGGCCATCATTAGACGCCTCTGCAACAATATCGCCAGACCATTTTTCCTCTAAAATATTAGAGCAGGCGGTTATGGCCCTATTACTACCAAGTCGATAAAGTCCTAATTCATCTCCTCTGCTGGTTATCACTACTCCTCCTTCTTCGCTCAGATGGATTATCTCTACTGGCTCCTCTCCAGTAGGGAAATTAGTAGTTCTGGGGCCGGTTAATGTAGTCTCATCGACTAGAATTGTAGACTCAACAATATTGTTACTCCAGTCTAGATCAGACATGGATTCGCCCGAAAGACTCACTCTGATATGTACAGGGCCAGTGGAGCTTTCCACATGTGCGAATGAAATCTGGGATGCCCCCTGGCCTATCACTAGGGGTACGGGAGAAGAGGAAATTGTCTCCCATCCAACATCATTTCTAATCTCCAAAGTCGCCTCAAGGTTCGTTGCATCACTGGATCCAAGATTATCAACTCTGGCAGTAATGAGAAACTGCTCATTAGGTCTGGGAACGGGAGGTTCAGTTCTTACTGCACCATCTCTGAATGCAAGATCGACACCCTGGGGCCGCTGCAATACAGGAAACTCAACTGACTGCTCGTTATCTTCTTCATCTATCTCCTCGATTTCGTTAGAAGGATCTAATGAAATAGATAGAGTTCTATCTCCCAAGGACAATGGATTCCAATAAAGTATTACATCTACAATATCTCCACTGCCGATACTGGGAATCGTTATCTCATCCTTCCTCGCGCCATTTTCCTTTAGGTAGATGGTAACCTCAGAAGCATCCAAATCGCCATCATTTCTAACCTCGCAACTAACTTCTAGGAATGTGTTGATGAATGTCTCAGATACGGGTAATCCGTATTCGCTCACACTAATCCCACTACGGAATATCAAATCAGGGGCGGGGGGGTCATTATCTACCTCTACGGTTCTCCGAACTTCATCCGAGAAAATGCCATCTCCGCTCACTACCCTAACCGAGATTCGATAAAACCCATCATTAACAGAGGTCGTATCCCAGTTCACAGACCAATCTCCTGCGGCGCTCCCAGTCCCTCCAAACTGTTGAGATGTTTCCCAGTTTTCAGTACCTAATCTCCATTGAATATTAGCCCCATTAACTGACTCCCATCCGCCAAAGATATTTGTATTTCCAGATACGGGACTTTGTCCACTAGGGCCTCCCAATGTAACCTCGAGTAACCCTACTGGATGCTCACTCTGCTCCATCTCGCTCCACACGTTGAACTCATTCCTGGCCTTCGCCTTGATTATTATCTCCTCAATATCTATTTCGTCTTCTGTGAATTCCGGAATAGAGAATGGAGTGGACCAATTCATGGTTCCCTGAACTATATGCCAATCGACTAAAATCTCAGTCTGCCGCGGCCCTTCATCAGGCTTGTACCTGTATGAAATGCTAACATTTACCTCTTCAATTGTCCCATTAGTATCAGCATCCTCATCTATATGCCCCCTGACGCTGTATGTTTCGCCCTCTACAAGCCAAGCATCTTCCTCGGGAGTTTCTATTATCACCCATTCCTCTGTCCCCGTAGGAGGTGGATCAGTTCCATTGCCATCTCCATCTCCCCCTCCAGTATCTCCTAGTATGGCCTGCATGACCATCTCCCCATCAATTATCCCAAATCCATATTGATCATTCCACCTCTCGGAAATATCAGGAGCTGATGAGGCCCCCCTTGTCTCGGAATTGTTCCTAAGTATGTCTTTTACCTCTTGAGGGGTTAGATCCTCATCCATCTGCAGCATCGCTGCTATGAATCCGGCTACTGCCGGAGTGGACATACTAGTTCCCGATTTTTGGACATAATTGTCACTGGCAAGTGGTTTGGCAGATCCGGGTAATTGTGAGCTAGATGCGGCGTGCTGTGCCGACATAATATTGGAGCCCGGACCAACAACATCCGGTTTCAGCTCATCCCACTGATTGTCATCCCCATCGTCTTCCCTGGGTCCAGAGTTAGAGTAAGATGCGATAGAATCGTCCCCCCTCTCAATGCTGGCTTTATCATCAATCGAACCTACAGTTATGGCGGAGTCCGCCGCTCCTACGGAGGTTACCCTTCGATACCCGTCATTCCCAATCGCGGCCACACAAACAATGCCAGCTTCAGATGCCGCATTAACTGCTAGCGAATCTTGACTGGTTCCGTTATCTCCCGGATCCTCCCCGGCAGGGCTTGACCCACTACCAAAAGACATTGATAGAATATCTATGCCTCTACTAGAATCATTGTTACCCCAATCAGTATCTACATTCTGCACTGCCCAGTTAATGCCCGCCACAGTATATCCGGAGTTGGATGCTCCAGCATCCGTCATGACCTTAATATCAACAAGATACGCACCGGGTGCGTATCCTTGATTCTCCCTTTCATCGCCTCCGGTTCCGAGAGCTATGCCCGCAACATGGGTGCCATGCCCATCTCCATCATCAGGGTCATCACCGCCATCATCACAATCTTGTTGATTCCAAGAGGTTGAATCACATCCGGCTACCCACTTAGGATCTGGTAACTCATCTGGCTCTGCCCCATTGTCAGAATTTTGATCCGAGAAGTCATCGAGTGAGAAATGCTCATTGTCAACGCCGGTATCTGCAATGGCGATAACCACTCCAGAGCCATCGTAACCATAGTCCATCATAGTCTCACTGAAAACATCTGATGTCCTGACTTTAGATCCCTTGGTCGCGGTGTTGAGGTAGGGGACCAGGACATCCTGCTGTTCAACCAGTACGACTCCATCGAGCATCAAAATTTCAATCAATGCACTGACCGGGACATGCTCGACAATCAAAGTATCAAGAATGTCTACCGCTCGGAAGTAAGTCCCATACTCTTCCCATCCATACTTGGATAATACCTCCTTCAAATCAGATATGTCATCATCTCCAGGGTGCCAAGAGTAGCAAACGAAAATCGCCACAGTCATCCTGCCATCATCTCCCATAACTGCGCTAGTGGAAACGGACTCCCGATCTCCAGAAATTATCCATTGCAACCTATCGTCCATGCCATTGGCATCTTTATCATTCCAGAAATTAAACCACCAACCGGGTTCTTGAACTGGCCAATCCACCCCATTTGGCGGAAGATGAGGGCTCCTGTCTTTGAGAGGGCACTCGCCTGACTCGCACATGAGGGGCGGAATATCTATGATTGCCTCTGAATCTACATTTTCCATTTGTGCATCAGAGCTATTAATTTCCCATTCAGAACCACTCACTCCTACAGAAACGTCAAGCATCAGAACCATCAAGGCTACAATGATTGGAGTCGCTGAAGATGCTCTCTTTCCCATGGCTCTCTTAGAGAGCCACATGTTGGCCCTGTATAATCCCAACCTGTCCGAGACCGTTTTTTTTGCCCTATGGCCACATTAGGTGACTCTCTGACACGCCACACTTTATCCAAGTTCGGCCACCCTTGGTCTCTGCTAGAATCTCCCCTCCGCATATTGGGCAGATTGTATGTTCGGAAAGCTCTTCTAGCCATGCCCTTCTAGTTTCTATTTCATCTCCTTCTTCGAGGAGTTTCCCTAGTACCTTAAGGGCCCTTCCCTCAAGTGGCGATCCAGAAGACTCCCATGGATTTTCCTTAAGACTCGGCATATTTCTAGTCGATTGAGGGACTCCATCAATCGCATCCCTTTCCAGAGGCTGAGGCCCTCCTACGGCTACTCCCCTTGCCAGTAAGTAAGACAGAAAGAAACCTCCAACATGGGCCATGTGTGCAATATTACTATCTCCTGAAGTCCCTAATTGAATCGAGTATACTTGCCAAACCTCTATCCCCAATCTGAAGAATACAATCAACCAAATTGGCCATGCTCGGATTAGGAATAGTAAGGGAAACTCCACTTCATCGCTGGGCCAGCATGCCATGTAAGCACCCAGTATCCCGAAAGCGGCACCACTCGCTCCGATAGTTGGAATCATCGAATCAGGATGTGTAAAAACCCACGCAATATTTCCGCCCAATAGCCCGAGTAAGTAAACAGCCATCCATCTCTTGCCGCCCATCCTTTGCTCTAGCGGGATGCCCACCAGACCAATCACCAAGATATTCCCTAAAACATGTACCCATCCAGCATGAATCCATGCACTTGTAATGAATCTGTATGACTCCACTGGAGATGTAGCTATCGAAGGCCTGATTCCAAAAACAGAAACTACCCACCCCATCTCGACTGGGACCCCTTGAATAACAGAAATGGCAAATTGTACGAAAGAAGCCAGCATAAGTGAAAGAATAGTCGCAAGGGCAATACTTGTGTTCCCACGATAAGCAGAAATATACGGTGTAATGCAAGAAAGTAATAGCACGATAACAAAAATCTGCTCGGAAGTTCCAAGCTCTCCTAACGCACTCATGCCCCTGACAGAGGGGACTTGCAAATAGTGATTTTCAGAATGGAACGACTCAAACGACTGATACTACTCCGAGGTGCATGGCGCAGTCACCGGTCCTCAAGGCAAGAGACGTTAGCGTTACCAGGGGGACACGAACCGTAATCCAGAAATTGAACCTTGAGATTTTCCAAGGTGATGTTATATGCTTCGTAGGGGAAAATGGATCTGGGAAGACCACTCTTATCGAATCTCTTGTGGGAATCCTCCCCCTTACGACAGGCCAAGTTGATTGGTTTTCAGAGAAGGGCGAATCACTCACAATCAGGAATTACTCTGGAACAAGGCAAAAGCCATATCCATTCGGACTGACTCTGCAATCGGATGGTGTTTGCGGAGAGGAGAAAGTCATGGAGAGACTATCCACCGCACTGAAAGTATCAGGAATGGATTGTAGTCAAATAGAGGCCAAAAAGATCCTAGAAGAGTGGGGCATGTCTCACAGGGCCGAGGACAGGGTTTCGCAACTGTCGGCCGGACTGAGGAGACGTCTGGCAGTAATATCTGGCATGGCTCCAGCAATGATGTGCAGGACTCCAAGAATAGTTTTCCTAGATGAGCCATCGGAAGGCTTGGACTCATTCTCCAAGGGAGTTCTAAAGAAGTGGATAAGTGAGCTATCGCAACATGGAAATACCGTAGTAATGGCCTCACATGATGAAGAAGTAATCTCATGCTCAAGGAGGATCTTAACTATTGATTCCGGGGGAATTTCCGAGTCGAACAACACTATTGAAGAAGATATTATTCAGGAAAGACAATTCCTTAATGAAAGACATAGTAAGACTATCTCATCGCTATTCTCATGGACTTACTCAATTGAGAGGAGAAACCCAGTAGATACCATTGGAAAGGCGACTCCTGCCATATTGGCTCTTCTCTTATCTTATTCAGTGTTGATAGGAATGGATACGTCGCAGGCGGCGTTGTCGAACCCCAATATCGGAAACCATCTGGCCGCAGCTCTGGTTCTCACTCCAGCGTTCATCTCCGCCGTTATTTCCCCTGCTATGATTCGTAGACTTTCGGAGGAAGAATGCGGGAAATGGTGGTCAGCAGTTTGCGGTCCACAATTCCGTCCAGCAACATCTATTATGGCATCATCCATACTTCTGCCGCTTCCTCTGACCTACCTCTCATGGTTAGTATTGAGTGGCTCTTTGCCAGTTGACAGTTCTGAGGAGGTATTGAGGTGGCTCTGGCTACCTTCTCTGGTAATAATTGATATTTCTTGCGCGGCTACTGCTCTTCACCTTCTGGTTTCCGATTTACGTAGGTCTGGCGCCGCAGTGGCATCTCTCCTCCTGATAGTCTTAATTTGGCCATTCATGGAACTAGTTGATGCACTATCTGTAATCATGGAAGTAGGTATGTCCTCAGAGATTTCCATAGGAAGCCCTCTGGCATCGATAATTATTGCAAGCATTATCTCTGCTATGGTCTGGGCTGTGGCTGTTATTATTCCTGATGCATAGAGAATAGCATTCTTCACTAGGTAGCCTCTCGAAGGGCTGTGTCCGACACCGATTCCTCTTCATCAGTCAGAATAGGCATCGGCCTGACAGCACTAGGGATTTCAGGTGCGATCGTCACGGCTTTGATGGGAGTACTTTACGCGCCCATGGTGGACTCAACAGCTTTCAACGCCCCCGAGGCATACAGGATATTATACTGGCACGTGCCCTTCGCGTGGTCTTCATTCCTAGCATTTTGTATGTTGTTCTTAGGGGCAGTAGCATGGTATAAGGATAGGTCAGATTGGGGATGGAGATGGTTCTCTACCGGCTCAGATCTCGGATTACTTTTCGGTCTCGGAGTAATCACCTCAGGACCGATTTGGGGGTCTGCAGAATGGGGCGTCCCTTGGGATTGGGGGGATCTTCGCCTCAATACATTCGCCCTACTGACGGGCGTGGCACTATTCCTAGTCCTATCTAGAAGATCTCAACCAGATGGCCAGGAAACTAGAGACACTCTCGCCGCAGTGGGACTATTCGGGTTTGCTCTAGTCCCAATAACTGCACTGGCTACCACATGGTATCAGAAGAGGCACCCTGGGATAGTCTTAGTCAATGGGGAAGAGACGGGCTTAGATCCTGCTATCAGGACAGTATTGATGATGGGTTTCCTCTCATTCCTGATTCTATTTATCGGACTAGCAATGCTAAGTAATGAGGTTATCAGAATGGAAGAGAGACTAGAACAGAGCAAGATGGAACTAGATGGGGGGAACAAATATGACAGGAACCTCTGAAATGATAGTCGCGTACACAATACTATCGTTCATACTAGTATACTATGTTAACCACTTAAGATCAAGAATGGCAGAATTAACTACCCAACTGAAGATTTTTTCATCTGATTCCGAGGAATGAAAATTAATTACACGTCTTCAGTCATCGGGAACCCTTCTAACTGTGAGTACGGGCGCATTCGATGGGAGAGGCATGTCTGACGGCGAGTTCTGCATAGTCTGTGGCGCATCTCCGCCCTTGACCACAGATAGAATGTGCGAATCTTGTTTGAGGGATAGAACTAGATTATCTGTCATGCCTGAGAGAATCCAACAAGATAGATGCTCTAAATGTGGTTTTCATGAAATTCGTGGACGATGGTCAGTAATCGACTCTAACGATCTAGCAGATTTGAGGATCAGAGGAAGCCTTGGTGTCGAGGATAGGGCAAAGCAGGTTTCAGTAGATTTCGCAGTCGAGGAAATAGACGATAGAACCAGTAGATTACATGTGGATATCTCTGGTACTATTGAAGGATATGAATTCGCAGATTCCCATGAGGTACTTCTACAGACCAGTAATGCAGTTTGTCCAACATGCACCCGTAAGGCAGGCTCATATTTTGAAGCAGTAATGCAACTTAGATCAGCTGGAAGGAGACTGTCCGAAACAGAGCTCAAGTCATTACGAGAGACTCTTGATGAGATGCTGTCCGAGATGGAGGCGGACCCCATGTTCTTCATCTCAGAGGAAGGACAAGTTACAGGTGGATGGGATCTGAAATTAGGGTCCAAGGCCATGGCAAGGAGATGGTCTAGAAACTTAGTCAAGAAGTTCGGAGGCACTGTCAAAGAAACCTCTACAGTAGTCGGTGCTAACGATGGAATCGAGGTTTCAAGGCTGACACTCAGCTACAGGAAACCTGCATATGGCCTCGGAGATGTCATCAGATTCAGAAAGAATCTTTGGTTAGTCGAAAGCTGGCAGAAGGATGGACCTATTCTAAAGAAAATGGAAAGGTTTGAGAGATCAGGCGCTACATGGAGGGATATGGAAGGTTCTGTAGTAATCTGCCCCAAGAGTGAACAGTTCGTTGTTGATATATTGAATAGGGATAGTTCGGCAGTGGAGGTCCTTGATCCTACAGACTACAAGGTAGTCACTGTAGGGTTACCGTATGATGATGACCCCGAATCGAAGTCAATACGCATTGGTTTCATACAGGGAGTATGGCTAGCAGTACCCTCAGGGAGGAAGTAAGTCAATGTCAGGCCAAAGAATAGAGGAGCTGGCTGAGTCCCTAGATACCGAAGATATGTGTGGACTTACTAGACGTTTCGTGGATGATTTAGAGAATGCCATTTCTTCGGAAACAGGATTGGAATCAGACCTAGACTGGACCGGGGTGATATTCCTTGGAATGGGTGGCTCGGGTTCAGCTGGTAGGTTCCTCAAAACCATCTCAGATGAAGAGGGCGGGTTACCATTCGTGGTCTGGGGAGACTATGGGCTCCCTCAGTGGTGGGGACCGGACTGGCTGGTTGTTGCGACTTCATACTCCGGTGATACAGAGGAGACTATTGATGGCGTAATGAAGGCGATAGATTCTGGGGGGACAGTGGTGGGAATATCCTCCGGAGGAGAGTTGACTAGAATCTTGGAAGGTCACGATGAATCTGTGTCTATTGCCATTCCCAAGGGGCAAATGCCTAGATCTGCATTTGGTCACATACTAGGGGCCCAATTGGCAGTCTGCTGGTCAATGGGAATACTGGCCCGTCCCGAGGAGCAAGAACTCCAATCGATGATTAACAGAATTCGAGATTCTTCGAGGAATCTAGATATTATTTCAGGAGATGGAATGTCTGAGGCTCTGGCCAGAAATCTCGTAGATTCTGAGATTGGCATAATTTGTCCTAGGGAATTTAACGCGGCTGCTTACAGACTCACGTGTCAGATTAATGAGAACTCTGAAGCATTCGCCAAACACTCCGAGGTGCCAGAGATGAATCATAACGAGATAGTGGCATGGTTCTCAGAGTCCCCGGGAAACCGAGCGCTCCTAATTATGAGTTCTAAGGGCATTCATGAGAGGACCGAATCAAGGATTAGTTGGATCGAGGACAATCTGAGTACCAAGAATGTCTGGAGAATAGAATGCGAAGGCGAATCCCTACTCGAGCGATTGATTTATGCCGCTCACCTTTCTGATTGGATTTCCATAGCACTAGCTCTCCTAAGGGGGGTAAATCCTACTTCTATGGAGCCAATTCCTCAACTGAAGGAATATCTCTCTGATATTCAGTAGATCGGACCTAACACTAATCTTGGGTCGGGGTAGTCCTGCAGTGCCTGATTCCGATTATCAGGAGAGACTACCCCTGGCAAATCATGTGTTTCCGGCTCCTTCAGGGACAGCTGGAAATGGAGATGTGACTCCCATCCCCCATTCTCATGCTTATCCCCCATCCAACATATCACCTCTCCCTTGGAAATCTTCTGCCCGATTTCCTTATTCTCTATTGATTTGGAGTTTAGATGGCCATACAGAGCCCATACAGATCTCCCATCTATGATATGCTTCGTGATTACTACATGCCCATAATCTCCATCGTCGGGGTTGTAGCCAAAATTAGAAATCTCGCCGTCATCGAATGCCATACAAGGAGTTCCAACTGGAGCGCCGATATCGATTCCTACATGCAGAAATCTACCATCAGAGAAAAGGTCCGTTGAGTACATCCCCGGACGCAATTCGTCATATCTGCCAATATCAAATTCATATTCAGAAGGAGAGTAATCTCCATTGGTGAAGTCTCTAACCTCATACTCATCTGGGAGATGAACCACTGGGTGATAATCTTCCGTCCGCCAGTCAATCATATCTCGTCCAAGGGGCATGGTGATTTCATCACTACTGTCTCTGCTTCAATCACTATCTTCTTCAATCGACCTATCAATAGAGGAGAGGCCCTCAATCTCGTCACTTAACTTTCCCTTAAGTGAAGTAACCTCGTCTCTTTTGTTGACTGCTTTTCTGAGATGTTCGCTTAGTTTATTGTATTCTTCATCAAAATCCTCAAAACTCTTCTTTATCCTTAGATGAGCATCAAGAATCTCAGTATGCAAACTCGTCATGTTCTGGGCCATCCTAACTATCTCCATCATGTGCATGTTAGCCATAAGATTCACGGGGGAGCAAATAACGACTCCCTGCGATGCCGCCCAGCGTACCGTGGCCGACTCATGCTCGATTAGGTATTCGTAAACTGCCATCGAGGGGATATACATGTATGCTACTTCTTGAGTTCCCTTACCAGGTTGAACATAATCTTTCTTTATCTTCTCTACATGATTTTTGACGTCCCCTCTGAATGTAGTTTGGAGATTCTTCTTCGTTACCTCTTGAGATGCAGGAGTATTCTGAATTTTGTCGTAGGTGTCATAGACGAACTTCGAATCTACAATCAAAATTTTTCCATCGGGAGTCTTCAAATGAGCATCGGGGATGTTCCCTAATCCCTTCACGGAGACGCGAATTTTCACATCTGGAAACGCCTCTTTGAGTTCTTCCTCAAGATGCCATTCGCCCCATTTCGCTCGCTTACTCTTGGTCGCCACCATTTGATTGAACTTCCTCGTAGCTTCAGTCATGTCTCTAGATAAGTCAGTGAAGGCGCCAATCCTTTCAGAAAAACCGCCCTCTCCAGTAAAATTAGCACCCAGAGCATTCTGCATATCCTGAGTACTGGGAATATTCAGGGCTGTAACGATTTCCGTAGTAGATGGAAATTTCAATGCTTGCCCAATATCCGTTGCAGTGGGTGGGTCCTTACGTTCTCTAAGCATCATAATGTTCGCGAACATCAGGATGATTATGATGACAATTCCTGCCAATACCATGGCCATCTCAGCCTCCATTAAAAAAAAGTAATAGCGGGAGTACTTTAACTATTCACTATAATCAAAACACTTCTTCATAGACCAGACTCGATTGGGCAACAATATGGAGGTCCTAGGCAGGGTAAAGTGTGCTATTCTGGGAGCAAGGGGGCTCGTCGCCCAAAGACTCCTTCAGAGACTAGTAAATCACCACTGGTTAATCCCAACTCACGTGTTCGGATCTAAGGAATCAGATGGAATTGGCGTGAATGAAATCCCATGGAGCTTTAACGAACCAAGGCCGGACTTCCCAGATATCATCGTTAGAGCGATGGGCGAAAGTAATGAATTAGCCTCAGAACTCATTTCGCAAGGTGTCAGAATTGTATTTTCGGCTCTCCCGGACTCCCCGGCATCTATGATCGAGGAGGATTTGGCAAGATCCGGACTGGTAGTGCTAAGTCACTCGACGATCCATAGGCATTCAGAAATAGTTCCTCTGATCGTTCCGGAGGTCAATCCCGAGCATCTTGACTTGTTGGAAACACAAAATGAATTTGGATCAGGCGCTCTAGTTTCATGCTCCAATTGTATGGTAGTTCCTCTTGCGGTTTCTCTAGCACCAATTGTAAGGAAATTTCCTGTGAATAGTATCAGTATTTCCACAGAGCAGTCCGTTTCTGGCGCTGGGAGGAGAGTGCTAGAAAGATACAGGGAGGGAGTCATGCCCGGACCAGAGATCATTGGCGAATCCCAGAGCATTGAATCCGAGCTAAGGAGAATTCTCAACGAATACGATTCCTCGGAATCTGATTCTGCCAATCTTAAAATTAATGCCCAATGTAAGAGATTCCCCAGGGAGTTCGGACACTCTGCTACTGTTACAGTAGACCTTGGGAGAGATGTTAGTGCACACGAGGTAATCGAGGCATGGTCTGATTTCCACTCATTAGTACAGCATCTAGATCTGCCTTCCGGTACTAAAAAACCACTAATATTTGACTCAGAAACAGGTCCTTCAACTACCTCATTAAATTATAAAAAATCTAATAAATTGGATATTGATATGCAGAAATCAATGGATGTTCTCGTTGGGGATATCAATATTTCAGGGAGTAAATTGCGCTACAGGGTAGCTTCTGATAATACTGTAAGAGGGGCCGCAGGAAATAGCATCCTTCTCGCAGAAATGATGCTTGCTCAAGGCATTATTCACGATTCAAAAAATATTCTAAAATCCAGTCAAAATGTCCGGTAGGCATAACTATCTGGGAGCCCCCCATCATCTGATGAGGCTACGGAAACTGGCGATGTCCTTATCGAAACTAGGCGTAAAAGAAGATCTAGTGGCCTCTTTGGAGCAGTATGTAACACCAGGGGATTTAGCATCGAGATGGCTTTTCGATATCCAGTCTTTTGGGGACCTTACGCCCGGGTGCAGAGTAGTGGATTTGGGGGCGGGAAATGGAATACTCGGAATCGGCGCTGTAATGATGGGGGCCGGTTTTGTCAAATTAGTAGAGGTCGATCAGGAATTATGCGAGCTAGCCGATGTAAATGCTGAAAGCGTACTAAGGGATGACGAATATGAAGTGAGTAATCGACGATTAGGCAAGGATCATTTAGAATTAGGCGGATACGACCTAATAATTTCTAATCCCCCATGGGGGAGACAAAAGGAGGGAGCGGATGCAGATTTTTTTGAACATATCTTAGTTTCCAATACTCTCACACACATCATGCACAGTGCCAATGCGAAACATATTGAAAAAAGATTCGAAGATATGAACTGGAAGGCCGAGAAGTACGGTGAAGCCGACTTCCCCCTTCCAGCTTCATATTCTCACCATAAGATGTCCAGAGGAGTCACTAGGGCGGGATTCTGGAGACTAGTTCCCCCCTAGTTCCTCCGTACCGTTGATAGGGGAACGGCCGGTCGCCGAGTCAATGTCTGCCGTAGTTGGTGACCAAGTTACACCCGGTTCCACAGTATCTATTCCGTCAGGATCTTCAGTTGGAGAGGGTATCTTTGAGAAAAATGGAAGGTGTATAGCCACGCTCCCCGGAACTCTCGTAGAGAATGATGGAAATATCTCCATTGAGTCATCTAGGTTGCCGATAAATTCTCCTTCTGTTGATGATATAGTGATTGGACAGGTAACGAGATTGAACGAGAATGTCGCTGAGATTAGAATCTTACATATCGAGAGCAGGCAAGGGGGGCATAGGAATCTTCCAGCCCTCCAGTTGTTCGCTGATATCCATGTCTCAGAGGTCGTTGACAGATTCATTCCATCCCCTGGTGATGCCATGAGGATGCGAGATATTGTCAGAGCCAGAATAGTCAAGGACGACCCCATTCTAAAGGCCTCAACAAAGGGAGGCGCATCCTTAGGGGTATTATCTGCATCTTGTCCCACGTGTGGAGTAATGCTGGATGTATCGGACAAGAAAATCGATTTCAATGTAGATTGCTCAAGATGTGACTACACTGCATATCGAGTACTCTCCGATGGCTTCGGCCATGGTCACGAAACTGGATTCGGTCTGCACAAACTCAACAGGTCTGGAGAAAGGTGGTCTCCTGAGGCAGAAGCGAAACTAGGGCACGATGGGGCCAGGCCATACCTCTCTCCCTTGGCGGACTTCCGAAGAGGTGCTAATCACGATATCCCACCTAGGGTGGCATCTATGAGATCCTCCAACCGTGGCGGCGGAAGGGGTGGTCAGAGTAGACCTAGAATGGAGATGCATGAAGCGGTTTGTACGATGTGTGGGGTCAAAACAAAGGTGCCATTCAAACCAACTCCTGGCAAGCCAATAAGATGTAGGGACTGTATGGACAAGGTCAAGCAGGGAAAGGCCACCAAGGAAGAGCTTTCGAAAGAGAGGGAGACAATATCTGCCATGAGGAGCAAGCTCGAGGAGAAAATGGGAGTCAAACTATTTGTTGGAAGGCTCCCCTACGAAATATCGGAGGAAGAACTATCCAAAGCATTCTCAGAGCATGGAAAAATCGACTCCATACACATCGCCAAGGATAGGGATTCTGGAAAGTCAAAGGGATTTGCGTTTGTCACCTTCCCCTCTAAAGATGATGCAAAGGCGGCTATCAAGGCCATGAACGGTTCAGAAATTAAAGGCCGAAAGATTGTAGTCGAAGAGTCTTCACCCAGTGGCTCCAATAGGGATAGAGGCGGACGAAGGAAACAGTCGAAGCGGTGAATACCGAATACCCTAGCCGTTGGCACATGGAAAAGCTAGACGGATGGCTCGTCCTAGATGGGTACGAGGATGAACCCGCGGCTTTCGGCGTTCCAAATTATGTTGGATTCCACATTAGATACATCTGTGGTGTTCTGGAGGAGAGGGGAATAGAATACACCTACATGACCGTCGATCAATGGAGAAGATCATTCAAATCTGCACTCTCGACCTATGATGGGCGTAAATCTGTAAGGGAGCAAATGAGTGAACTGGATGGAGCGATTCTTCTAGCTGGAGCAGTGGTTCCTGGGAAGTATATCAGAGGGACACCAATCAGCAGACGCGAGACGGACTCGTTCCTATCCTCGATTCCAAATAGAATCCCAGTTATCTGTGGGGGATGGGCAATTAGGCACTGGAGGCAATCGGGATGGGTTTCTCCCAGAGCAAACCTCTTCTGTAGCTTGAAGGATGTAGATGCAACTCTCAATCATTTCCTTTCTACAGGAAATATGAATCATAAGAAAAGGAGCCCGGATGAATGGTCAAGATGGGCACTCAGGGGAGCCTCGTCAAAGGCAGTAGTGGATCACCCCGATCTATTATCTCCAAATGGATCCAATGGCCCTCTAACGTATGAGGTGGAACTGTATCAGGGCTGCGTCCGGTTTAAGAGAGGTTGTAAATTCTGTATTGAGCCCAAGAAAGGCCTTCCACTGTGGAGGGAAGAAGACGATGTTATCAATGAAATCAATGCCGCTGTGGAATCTGGAATCGTCAACGTCAGAATAGGTGGAGCCACGGATATCTATACCTACAGGGCGGAAGGGGTAGAGGAACTGGAATACCCTATCCCCGATCCAGAGCCAATCTCCAAGGTACTGCAAGGTGCGAGAAATAATGAAAGTCTACAAATTCTCCATGTCGACAATGCCAATCCTTCGATAGTCGCTCAAAATATTGAGCCATCTACGGAGATAACTAAATCCCTGGTTGAGAATCTATCGGATGGAGCCGTACTTTCGTTCGGCCTAGAATCAGCAGATCCGAAAGTACACGACTCTAATTGGCTGAATTGTGACTCAGATCAATTGAAGATAGCCATCAGGCACATAAACGAATATGGAAGGGAGAGAGGGCCAAGGGGTCTCCCAAAACTACTCCCCGGTCTGAACTTTATCGCGGGACTTAATGGGGAGACTGAGCGTACATATGAAATGAATATCAATCTTCTTAATGAGTTGAAATCAGAGGGATTGTGGCTAAGAAGGATAAATATTCGTCAAGTAGAGGGAAAGGGATTCCAAGAGATTCCCGAAAACGAATTCAGGAAATTCAAAACTACGGTCAGAGAAGAAATCGATCAACCCATGCTCGAGGAGATACTCCCTTTGGGTACCAAATTGAAGGATATTTGGTGGGAGTCTAGAGGTGGCAGAATAAGGCTTCCCGAGCATGTATCGGATGAAAATTACAGGAACTCTGACATACACGGTGACCCAGGTATTACGTTTGGGAGACAGATAGGGGCATATCCTATACTAGTGGGGGTCCCATATGCAGTTCCACTAGAATCGGGCTCTGATATCATAGTTACAGGACACGGGATGAGGAGTATTTCTGGAGTAGAGTGCGGCCTAGATATCAATTCTGCTACAAAGAGTCAGCTTCAGGCACTGCCTGGAATTGGAGACAAGGCGTCATGGAAGATCATCAGTAACAGAGCTAGAAGAATGAACAAGAATCGAGGAAGTTTCAAATCCGTAGAAGAGGCATTCTCGGAAGCTGGAGTTAAAATGCCCCCGCTAGCTTCAGAGGTATTCGTAACGACGCACTGAAGCACGTGTGGTAGGAATAGTCATATTCCCAATAGAAGCGCTGTATGGATGTTACGGAGGCCATCGGACCAGTCCGACGAACCTCTTTGATGGAGCCAGTACAGGAATTGATGACTTATGGTGGACGAGAGTAGTATGAAAACTAGAATAATTATTGTGGGAACCTTTCTGATGCTTTTGCTAATGGCTGTCCCAGATACCGCATTCGCGAACAGCTCTGGACGAACCGGTTCTACAGATGGTTGCGGGGCTGGCTCATGCCATTCCTCGACCACTCCAACTGTCACTCCCTCTCTATCGGGTACTCCCTCATCTGGCTATGCCGCAGGTATCACATATTCTCTTTCAATAAGCGCTTCTGGAGGGCCAAGCGGCACTACTGGAGGATTCAATCTGGACTCCAGCCAGGGTGTTTTCTCTAATCCAGGGCCGAATGCTCAGATTTCCTTAGGCGAGGTAACCCATACGAACTCTAATTCCAGGGCATGGTCAGTTGATTGGACAGCCCCTCCGACAGGTTCTGGAGACGTAGTATTCTATCTGGCTGTAAACCTAGTTAATGGCAATGGAGGGACCTCTGGAGACTCATGGGGGGCCGACTCATGGACACTTAGCGAGGTATCGTCATCACCAACACCAACTCCTGTAAATAACCTGGGTTTCAATCAACCAGGATCAGATAGGGGCTCTGTCTTCAGTCACTCAGTTCTAGACTTGGATACTGGCTCCCCTACACTTGTCCTATCCAATGGAAGCCTAGTGACTTTCAATAGTACAGGGGCTCCAGTAGTCACCAATGACGAAGTAATTTCAAGCGCAGGAGACTGTACAATTCTGTACAACAGGACCCTTAGGTGCAGTGGAGCAAACAACTATGGCCAACTAGGAATCGGCTTAAACTCCCTAAGTAATGGGACTGTCGACTTCGGAACTCGGACTCCTGTTGCTATTTCAAATGGGAACTACCATAATTGTGCAATTCTGGACGATGCATCGCTCAATTGCTGGGGAAGGAATAATCACGGTCAAATAGGAGATAGCTCAAATGTTAACAGAAACTCTCCTGTAGCAGTTGACCTGGGAGTAAATAGAACAGCAATTTCTGTTTCAGCAGGTAATGATTTCACCTGTGCAATCCTAGATACTGGTGAAATCAAGTGTTGGGGATTCAATGGTTTCGGAAATCTAGGCGATGGCACTACGACCAGTAGAAACTCACCAGTGTTGGCTAATCACTCAACGGGCCTTAGGGCATCCTCATTGGTAACTCCGGGATATAGCGTATGTGCTATATTCGATAACGGGTCGATCAGTTGCTGGGGTAAGACCTACACAGTTTCCGCTCAGAATGGCCCAGTAACAGGTTCATCATCTGATATTCAGTTGCCAAATGGTAGGACAGCATCCGATATTGATGGCACTAGATGGCACACATGTGCCTTGTTGGACAATGGGTCAATTAGTTGCTGGGGAGTCAATACTCATGGACAGTGGGGGGATGGGACCTGTAGCTCCAGTTCCAGCAGTTGCTCAGGAACGGACGGGAACGTTCCCTCATACGCCCTCATGCCATCTCCAGCGATAGCATTAGCAACTGGCATTGAATCCACATGTGCGATAAATCAGAGCTACTCCCTGTTCTGTTGGGGAAGTCAGTCCGGAGAATTTGATGGGTCCTCAAATGATATCCTCGTGCCATATCTGATGGACTTCAATAACTCCACTCTTGGGGAATCAGTTGCATACTCTGAACAGGATCTTGATGGAGACGGAATTCGTAATGTTTTGGATTTGGCCATCAGTGACGACAGCGATGGGGACGGGTTTAACTCATCAATAGATGATTTTCCAAATAATCCAGCTAGATGGGTAAGCTGTCCAGACGGTCAATGGGGGCGATTATCATGTCAGAACTCATCCTCTGGCCACTTCTCTTTACAAGGCTCCCTTTTCCATGAAAGCTGTACAATAGGAAACTACCAACCCGATGAGGGGCGAACTATTTGCTACGAGGCATCAAGTGGGTATTACGTCGATGAAGAAGCATCTCCCGGCCAGTATCATTGTGCTCCTGGTTTCTATCAGAATGACCTCGCACAGTCATCATGCACCCCCTCCCCCGCAGGAAATTATACGAACAACCAATACGGCGATGCGGATGATGTATCCCCCACTCCGCTTCAGTCTAGGAGTGCCACCTATGGCGGACAAATTGGGAACTACTCATGGTCCAATGACTCCGGCGACTTATTCTCGATATTCGTTCCGAGAGATACTACCGTCTCAGTTAGTCTCACTAACTCATCCTCGAATGGGGACTTTAGCGTTAGCTTGTACTACTACGACTCCTCAATGGCCATGTCCCTGATTTCCACATCAGATAACTCTTCACAGGGAGGAAATGTAGCAAGCGTAAGTACCATTGGAACATCCTTCACGAATGCTTCGTCATTACTTATTTCAGTTACCCCTAATAACTCAAGCTCTGGGAATTATAGTTTCACACTTACTCTAAAATCAACTCTCGACAACTCGGCCATCGGTAATCAAACAGAGTCAATCGACGCAGAGATACAAGTCGGATTCTTCCAGTGCCAGCCAGGAACTTATCAGGGAAAAACTGGTAGCGGTTCATGCGATAACGCCTCCCCCGGAAGGTATGTCTCCTCAGTCGGAGCAACTTCTGAGGATATGTGTGCCCCTGGATCGTACCAGCCTCTATCCGGTCAAATTTCATGTATGCAGGCTAGTCAGGGTTACTTTGTATCCCTGAGCGGGTCCTCTTTCCAGACTCCATCTTCCCCTGGTAACTACGTTCCTCAACCAGGAGCAACTTCCCAAACACAATGCAGCCCAGGAAACTACCAGTCTTCATTTGCACAGGTGGCATGTATCGTCGCGTCTGCTGGGAACTATGTCGTGACCTCTGGGTCTTCTAACCAAACTGCTTGCTCACCGGGAACATATCAGCCTTCTAATGGCTCTACCTCCTGTATTGACGCCTCTTCCGGACATCATGTTCCTAACTACAGCTCGACATCCCAAATCCCCTGCGATCCGGGATATTACCAGCCACTGTCTGCTCAGCAATCCTGTCTATCGTCATCTCCGGGGCATTATGTGCCCGGAATTGCAAGCATCTCACAGATAGCCTGCGATCCCGGTTTCTATCAGCCATCTTCGAATCAGACACTGTGTCTGCAGGCGACCCCTGGTAACTACGTCCCATCGAATGCGTCTTCATCACAAACTCCGTGCCAGCCTGGAACATTCCAGTCTTCTTACATGGCAACAGAGTGTATCGACGCGTATCCGGGATACTACGTAGAGCAGCCTGGCTCTACTACTCAGACTCCCTGCTCAGCTGGTACCTACAATCCATCAGATGCGGCCAATAGCTCTCAGTCTTGCTTAGATGCAGACCCCGGGCATGCCGTCCCTAGCAATGGCTCCTCCTACCAGACCCCCTGTACTTCCGGATTCTACCAATCTATGTCTGGGCAGACTTCTTGCACTCCAGCGCCACCAGGCTACTATATCGACTCAGGAGGAGCTACATCGCCTTCTCCCTGCCTCCCTGGTTATTGGGCTAATCAGGCTGGACTCACCGAATGTCTAGAGGCCAGTCCCGGGTTCTACACAGATAGCAATGCATCATCTACACAGATTCCATGCTCCTCTGGAAGCTATAACCCAGTATCTGGGGCAAACAGCTCTACCGCTTGTCTAGAAGCCGATCCAGGGAACTACTCGGCAATTCTCGGAGCTTCGTACCAGACTCCATGCTCTCCGGGAGACTATCAGCCGTATGCTGGACAAGAATCATGCTTGCAGGCAGATCCCGGACACTTCGTCGAATTATCAGGCGAAGATAGCCAAGAAGAATGTCAGATAGGAGAATATCAGCCTTCGCCCGGCCAGCAAAATTGCATCAATGCGGATTCTGGCTTCTATGTAGACTCAGAAATGTCCACTTCCCAAAATCCATGTCCCGCGGGAACTTACAACCCGGATGAATCCGCAACAAGCCAATCAGCTTGCTTGGACTCAGAAGAGGGATACTATGCCGACTCTTCCGGTTCTTCCGAGCAGACTCCGTGTATGCCAGGGAGCTACCAGAATCAGACAAGACAGATATCCTGCATGCTGACCGAACCGGGCTACTACACACTCTCTGAAGGCTCTAACAATCAGAATCCATGCGTGCCTGGAACTTATCAGCCAACTCCAGGGCAATCAGCCTGCCTAGATGCAAGCCCAGGGTTCTTCACTTCATCCGAAGCATCTGTTTCACAAGAAGAATGTCTGCCGGGAACTTTCCAGCCATCCCCAGGCCAATCAACTTGCATAGATGCAGACATAGGATTCTTCGTATCTGAACAAGGACAGGCCCAGCAGACGCCCGCTCCACTCGATGAGTTCGTACCATCGACACGAAGTATAGCTACAGAAAAATGTCCTGAAGATATGATTACCCTGCAAGAATCTTCTACATCAGCGGATGATTGCCTTCTCGACTCAGATGGGGATAGGCTCCATGATGAAGTGGATTTGGACGATGATGGAGATGGAATTGATGATATCTTCGATAGATGTCCAATAGGCTTAGTTGGGTGGGCCAGCACAGTAGATATCGACAATGATCTAGATGGCTGTAAGGATTCAGAAGAGGACGATGACGATGACAATGATGGATTCCCAGATTTGCAAGACGACCTCCCTCTAGATTCGACCGAGTGGAATGATAATGACATGGACGGCATAGGGGATAACTCGGATACTGATGATGACAATGATGGCTCGTCCGATATGGAGGAAGATGCAAGAAATACAAGTGCTACCGATCCAGATTCTGATGATGATGGATTCATGGACGGCGTAGATGACTTCCCCCTAGATCCATTTGAGTGGGAAGACTCAGACCTAGATGGCGTAGGAGACAACGGAGATGCATTCCCAAACGATCCTGACAGACAAGTAGCCGAGGAATCAACAACAATGCTTATTTTCACGGCACTAGTTTCTGTCGTAGTGATAGGCGCCCTCGGAGGACTGCTCTTTGTGAGGGGGAGAGGGGAAAATGATCAGTCATTATTCTCTCAATCAGATGATTCTGGTATGGTAAGAAATGAGTCTACAATATACTCAAATGTTTCAGTCCCCATCTCTACATCCCCTCAGCCAGAAGAAAGAAGAATAGAGTCAATTAAGCCTCCCAGTGATGCTAAGATGAATGAAAACGGGCAACTTGTTTGGGTCGATAATACGGGCAATGTGTACTGTCAGAATCCAGATGGTTCAATCCTCTCTTTCAACCAGTCTACCGGCTCTTGGGGCCCTGTCAATTAGAACTGAATGAGATTAGCGCCCCATGCCAAGCCACCACCAAATGCAACGGTGACGACCAGGTCCCCTTCTACGATCTTCATTTCTTCGAATGCCTCATGCATTGCAATAGGGACACTCGCCCCCGCCGTATTTCCATACTTATGGAGATTCGTGAACGTTCTGTCCATGGGGAGTCCTAGCTTCTCCATCCCCTTCTCAATGATATTTATGTTGGCCTGATGAGGTACAATAAGATCAACTTCATCTATAGTTTTTCCATATCTTTCGAGAACTGATAATACCGCTTGAGGAAACGCCTCGATTGCAAAGTCCCAAACGGCCCTCCCGTCCATGTGAAAGTATTGCATTCCATCTTTGAAACCTTCACTAGGGATCGGAATCCTGACCCCTCCTGCAGGAATCTCAATAACGCTGGATCCAGAGCCATCACTCATCATCCATGATCCAATAATTCCCTTCCCCTCTGGGACCTGGGAAAGTACCACGGCCCCTGCACCATCTCCAAATAGTACACAAGTAGAACGATCTTCCCAATTCAGGATTCTAGAGTATACCTCGGATCCAACAACTAGTACGTTTCCATACCCCTCTGTTCCTGCAAATCTGGATCCTATATCCAGCGCATGAACCCAACCAGCACATACCGCATTGACGTCAAAAGCAACACAATCCGTACAACCTAGCTTATGCTGAACTATTCCAGCCGTTGAAGACATAGGGACATCAGGAGAAGATGTTGCCAGTATAATCAAATCGATATCAGACGCCTTCAGTCCAGAATTATCTAATGCCACTCTGCAGGCCTCTACGGCTAAGTCAGACGTACACATAGTAGAGTCTGCAATCCTTCTTTTTTTCATACCAGTCTTGGTAGTAATCCACTCGTCACTGGTATCCACGATTTCTGCCCAATCATCATTACTCATTTCACGGGGTGGAACGTATGAGCCAACTCCGATGATTCCAATAGGTGCCATTCTAATCAATGGCCCGTCGCGCTCATGTCTTACAGTCTTGCGCATCAATCGTGCTTTAGGCATACATTAAGCGGCTCTGAGAAGAACCCCATACTCCATTTCCCGCCTTCTCTTCCGACTCCACTATCCTTAACCCCCCCAAAAGGTACTCGAAGGTCCCTGTGTAGCCAAGTATTTACCCAGATCATCCCAGTATGGATACTCTCGGCTACTCTCTTGCCCCTTTCTATATCGCCAGTCCAAATACTGCCAGCTAACCCGTATCTCGTATTATTTGCAATTTTTATTGCATCTTCCTCGGAATTGAACCGATGTACGGTAACAAACGGTCCGAAGACCTCCTCTGTCGAGCATCTTGATTCGGTTCCTAGGCCAGTCACTACTGTGGGGGACATCCAATTTCCACCTTCCAATTCTTTCGGTAAGCACGGCTTACCCCCGGTTACTATTTCTCCACCCTCCTCCAGAGCTAGTGATACATAACTCTCAACCTTCTCTAGGTGTTGCTTGGAAATCAAGGCTCCTAGGTCGGTATCCTCATGCATTGGATCACCAATGACCATAGACTCTACGGACTCTACGAACATATCCATGAATTGGTCATAAATCGGATCTTCCACGAGTATCCTAGAGCCACACAAACAAACCTGCCCCTGGTTTAGAAATGCAGCCCTAGTAACTCCTTTGACGGTTTCTTCCAGATTACAATCTGAGAATACTATACTAGCATTCTTGCCACCCAGTTCTAAACTCAACTTCTTGAATTGAGGAGATGCAGACTGTGCTACCTTTGCACCTGTAGATGTCCCTCCGGTGAACGAGACAAGGTCTACGTCGGGATCGCCAGTAAGTATCGATCCCGCATTTCCATTTCCATGAACGAGATTGACCACACCCGGCGGTAGGCCCACCTCGTCTATTACCCTCATTAGGAGGTCAGCAGTTAGAGGGGTTAGCTCACTAGGCTTACAGACTACGGTATTGCCCATGCCAATGGCCGGAGCAACCTTCCATGAAAGGAGGTATAGTGGTAGATTCCAAGGAGTGATTAGTGCACCAACTCCAACAGCTCTAAGCTTCACTATATTAGTGGCATCTTCCATCTCAAAAACCTCATCTTCCCTATCTCTGATCATTTCTGAGAAGAATCTGAAGTTTGAGACCGATCTCCTTGCATCAACCGATCGGGCCAGAGATATGGGCTTCCCAGTATCCATGCTCTCTAAGTGTGCGATCTCCTCGAATTTCTCTTCTAGGCAGTCAGCTATCTTATCCAACCAAAGAGCCCTATCGGATGGGTCAAGACTACTCCATTCCGGAAGGGCGCTCTTGGCGGCAGCGATTGCAGATCTGACATCAGCATCCCCTGATAGGGGAATACTTCCGATAACCTCACCAGTAGAAGGTGAAAAATTATCCATCCATTCTGAGGATATCGGCTCGTTAAATTTACCTTTGATATAGTTCAGTATTTTCATCAGGACCCCTCATTAGCAAAGGGGTTTTCTCGTGTCGCTCCCTCAGAATAATCCCTCCAGTCCATCGAGAATCTATCTCTATCGGGGTCCCATTCGTCCCAAGTGACAACCTCTTCAAGGGCCTCTCGCATACTATCGGGAACAATTCCCGGAACAATAAACGCCTTCTGACGATGCAAAGGATATGGGTTTCTTAGTTCGACGCCCAATACCCCTAAGACGGCTCTGGCAACATACCAAGTAGCCTGACTATTCCAACCATGAGCTATTTTGATAACTATCCCTAGGCCATTTGGCCAGTCGGGATGGTCCACGGAAAGGCCTAGTAGGCCATCCGCCCCTTCCTTCGCCAGAATTTTACCCTCGCCTGCTTTGAGGCAGGTTGAATCCAGTCTGTTGAACCCTCCTACCAGATCTGGATGCTCGGTCATCGCATCCCAAATCCAGTCATCATCCTTCTCAAAGGCCAGTCCAGCCATCATTACTGCCAACTCATCTACAGTATTCGATACTGTAGGCAGGCCGCACCCATCCTTTGCTACTCTCAGAGGCTCCCAATCTGGCTTACCCATCATTCTTCTGAGTACATCTAGGTACAGTGGAAACCAACCAGAGCTAGGGAGGGTGTAACCAGCTCTACTAATTCCCATCAGCCTCATTCCTTTGAGCATCGCCGCATGTTCTCCAGAGCATGTATGAAACCATCTCCTAGGCCTCCTTACCTGCCTTCCAAACTGGATTAATGGGACATCTAGTGGGCATTGCATCAGGCCCCATTCAGATTCACTCAGCATTGACTGAGCCGCAGCAACATGTTCAGTATCTCCGTTATGAGATGAGCATGAAATGGCCATTTGTTCCGAAGTAAGGCCAACATTGGAGAGGGCCTCGCTGAAGACTTTCATTGTAAATGGCTTCATCATCGATCTACCGTAAACCAGAACATTACCTCCGAAAGAATGTATGATTTCATTCCCATGGGCCCAAGCTATTGCACCATGTATGGTATTCTCCGAGATATCCATTCTTCGAAAATCTACCAAAGGCTCCCATTCAACATCCCTTCCCGTGGCAATGCCATCATGCCTTTCCCCCAGTGGATTAGAGGGGTAAAGAGAGGATCCCGGCCTTCCGGGGGATACCGAAGAAGGAACATTATCACGACCTCCCATCTATGTCCCTCCATTGATTCGGGGGACTACCTTAGTCATGAATGCAGTCATGTTCCTCATCACCCTTTCACTGTCATGATTGAAGAAGTCAAACCAGCACATCAAACGATCATTGGAATCAAACCTCTCAATAATTTGTTGTGCGACTTCCTCAGCGTTACCTATCACTGCGTTGTCCACGGCCCTGTCAACCTTTGAAGGGTCAATGGTTCCTTCTAAGGCACTCCAGTATGTAGAAAGGGCAGACTTGGCCTCAATTTTAGCCTCAGAGCTCCTTTCTTCTGAACTCAAAGAATCCTCTTCATTAATGAAAATCATGACCGTACGGGGCATCATCGACCGCTCCCATGGGCCACCATCCACGTGGTAAGACTCTCTCATTCTCTCATGAGTCTCCTCTATTATTCTAGGTGGAGTTATTGAGAGGTTGAATACCTGAACAGGAATCCAGTGGTTAACCTCCTTCTGCAGGACAGGGTCGTGACTCCCAAGAACTAAATTCAGAAGATCTCGATTCCAATCTTGAGGAATTATCTTTATCTCCTCAAAATCATATCTATTTGGAATCTCTATTGATTCAGGCAAACCACTCAAACTATGATGTGATACGGCCTCTTCTTGGACTCTGGTCCAATCTTCATCGCTCCTGAAGTTCGCCCTAGTCAAGATGGTCTTTCCAATCATATCGCTAGATACAACATCACCTCTGAGTAGTCGAAGGAATATCTCAGATGCTTCTGCGAAAACTCTTCCCCTAAGGGCGGGCCATGCTGCTTCCTCAACTGGGTCTCGAGGAACTATTCCATATGGCCTAGCCATGAACTCAAACCTACCGGCACTGAATCCAATATGCAACCTCCTTGTTTCATCAGAATCGAGTCCATGTAAGGATAGGAATGATCCAACTCTCTCCGCTTGAGCAATGGGTCCGCCGGAAGCCAGGATACTCATTACTGCGCTACCTACCTCCATCCTTTCCGTACGAGAGAGAACCTTCTGAGCAATCTGGAAGAAGTCAGTACAAAGCCCCACCTCCCCCGGGTAGTGTGGCACTACTGGATTTGTATTCCTTTTCTGTATCTCTGTTGATAGGTGGGCCTGGGCTATCCAACCAATTCCAAATCCAAGCTTATCAGCATGTTCAGCCTGATTTAGGAAGTTGGAGAACATCTCACTCTCACTCGGGACAAAACCAGAGGTATCCGGCGTCTGCGAAATGGAGAAGAAAATATCGAACTCCATTTTACCCCTCATATGGAACGCATTCTACCGCCATCCACGGCAAGACTTACTCCTCTCACGGACCCACTAGATGGAAGGCACAGCCATGCAACCGCGACAGCAGTTTCTAGAGGGTCAATAAGCCTCCCTATTGGGACGCTGTTAATCCAGTTTTCCTGTACTTCTTCGACCCCCATGCCCGTTTTCGATGAAATAGAATTAGCAAGGGATCCTAGCCTGTCGGTGTCTGTGAATCCCGGAAGAATATTGTTAATTGTTATGCAAGCCGGTAACTCTCTGGAAAGCGACTTCGACCACGATGCCATAGCGCCCCTCAACGTATTCGAAAGTCCTATGTTGTCGATGGGCTCCCTAACTGATGTAGAGATAATATTCACAATCCTGCCACTTCCTGATTTTTCCATCCCGGGTACCAGTTCCTTTGTCAGAATGTGAGAAGCGTGTAGGTGCCTCGCGAACGGGCCCTCAAAATCATCAACTGAATTATCGAGCAGTGGGCCTCCGGGAGGTCCGCCAGAATTGTTCACAAGTATGTCGACAGTGCCTAAATCTGACACTGAAGGAGAAATTGACTCTAGGCTCTCCATATCTAGTACCAGATATTCATGCCCCGAACCATGCATTTCTGACATAAGTGACTCAAGATGTTCCGCTGATCTAGCACATGCAATTATTCTACACCCCGCCCTAGCAAGAACCAATGCTGTGGCCCTCCCGATTCCCTTGGAGGCCCCACATACCAGTGCTGTTTTTCCATCAAGAATCCCCTCGGCAAAGGGGAAATCACTTTCTAAGAGATTTTTTTCCATTTTTTCACCTAATCAACGTAATGTGAATACTCCTCTTCACTGAGCTTTTCTCTAACTGCCCCGAGTACTTCTTCTGGAGCGTTCCTGAATGTCGGGAACTCACTAGCTCCTTGTGGACTGCGCATCACTGCCCACTCCCCATTATCATATGCAATCAGTGCTTCCTTCATCAACACTCCTGAAAGAACTAGTGTCCCATAGCAGAGGTCCTCATATGTCATTCCACGCTTCACAGGGAACTCTCTCCTGAGTAGAATCTCGCCAGTATCAATTCCATTGTCGCAGAAATGACAAGTCGACCCTACTCGAATGTCGTGGTAGACCGACCACGCTGGAGATGCAGACCCTCTACATTCTGGTAGAAGCCCTGGGTGCGAGTTAACAACTCCGTCCTTGGGGAAATCAAGAATATCTCCCCTGATTATTCTCGTACCTCCAAATACAACCAGATCCAGATCCATTTCTTCTATGTGAGGCATGACTTCAGATGAATTGTGTATAGGGACTGTAACTACCGAAATCCCATTTCTAAGTGCCTGTTCTTCAATAGTAGGAGCTATCTCATTACCCGCAATCCTCTCCAGAAACTTCTCTCTTTCTTCATCAGCAACTGGTGAATCTTCCTCTATTATCAGTACAGGGGAATGGCCTGCGGAGAGTAGTTGCCTGAGCATCTCACGACCATACGGATGTTCCCTTAATAGTAGAAATACAAACCTCGGCTTGGCCATGTTACTCATGTTTCGGAGGGGCTACACATACCCGTTATTTTCGGTCCTCTGCTGAGCGATTAGAAAATAGCCAATACATGCCTATTCAGGCCACCCAGCTCCAAAATCAATCATTTTATCAATTTCAGTATTAATTTTTGCATATGAAAGTCTGTAAATCCCCGGGGTCTTATGATATCCATCGAGCCCTGAAATAGCAACACCCCCGATACTGCTCAGATCCACATATCCATCCTCGCGCATACCATCAGACTCTAACTCAAACCATTCTACGGAGAAAGTCATGAACCTACATCCATTTACCAGCTCCGTGTCATTTAGTAGGGTCAATCCCATCCTAACATGAGCCTCCTCCACAGAAGGGGCTAGCCATTTTTCGACTCTCCTAGGGGTGAGCCCCACTTCATCAAATTCGCTACTTCCTCTCGGATACCTCGCGCTAGTCTGATGGGCTTTCTCAATAATATCCACATTTACATGACTAAATGTACAGACTCCTGTCGACTTGATATTTTTGTAAGTGTGTGCATCCTCGCCTGGGGGCCTTAGTACGAATCCCATCATAGGGGGAGAAGAGCCTAGGTGAACAACGGAGGAGACTATTGATAGATTATCTCCAAACTCAGGATGGAAGGTACCTATCAGGGTAGCACTCTTGAACCCACTTAGACTATTCACGAATCTAGCCCTTTTCCTGCCTTCCCAGTCCATGATATCCTTGGACTGTAAGAATATGTGGCCCATTGAATCACCAGTTAGGGGGTAACCCTACTTCTATCACGTGGGAACAGTACTACTTCTCTGACATTGCCCGCGCCAGTAAGTACCATCAATAATCTAGCAACGCCCAATCCCCATCCTGCGTGAGGAGGGGCCCCATAGCGAAATCCATCTGTGTAGAACGAAAAGTCACTAGGGTCCAAGCCCATGTCCTTTAGATTCTGCTCTAAAACATCAACTCTGTGCTCCCTGGCCCCTCCGCTGGTCATCTCATCTCTTCCATAGTTTAGATCGAAACCCCTGCTTAGTTGCCCTCCGGAGGCCCCTTGCTCTCCTTCTTTGTGGTGTATGTAGAACGGCTTCATGGCCATCGGCCATCTGGGAATGAAGTGAAAACCAGGGAATTTGGCCGCTATCAGATCACAGTGATGACTCTCAATATCATCTCCCCATTCAATCTCTCCGCCACCCTCTTTCACGATTTCAATTGCATCACAGTAGGGAATTCTGGGAAATGGCAATGTTGGGACCTCTACTGTCACTTCTTCCTTTTCCTGAGATATTCTGTACTGATTTACCGCATCAATAAGGTGCTGGTCATTTTTCTTGACCTGTGACCAGATATGGAAAATCATTCTCTCTTGTACGCCCATGACGTCCTCATCATCCATCCAAGCACCCTCAATATCGAATGAAATAAACTCATTCAGATGCCTGTACGTATCATGCTTCTCGGCCCTAAACGCGGGCCCAATCTCGAAAACTCGCTCAAGGCCTCCTAGGATGGCTAATTGTTTGTACAACTGTGGACTCTGAGATAGGTAAGCATCTGTATCAAAGTATTTCATAGGGAAAAGATTGGTTCCTCCCTCAGCAGCCGCGGCTATTATTTTAGGGCTGTTAATCTCTTGGAAACCCTCTGAAATTAGATGCTCCCTGCCATACTGGAGAACTCTAGATCTGAGTTGGAACATAGCATTCACATGCTCTCTCCTAAGGTCTAGATGCCTGTTATCCAGTCTTATGTCTAGTCCAACTTGGACATCATCGATGACTCCAACTGGAAGGGGGGTAGAAGCCTCTGCAAGGACTTCTCCCGATGAAACATTTACCTCAAATTCAGCAGGGGGGACAGGCTCTCCTTCCTTGACCTTCGGAGGTCTCTTCTGAGCTACTATCCCAGAAACCCGTATGGTGGACTCCCTGGAGGAAGACTGAATCGAGTCGAACAAACTCTCGTCCATGTTATCCTTCTTGAGGAATGCCTGAATTTTCCCAGTACCGTCCCTTAGCATTAGGAAGCAAATTGCCCCCCTGCCTCTGACTGTCTCTGCATATCCGCAAATAGTTACTTCAGTGCCAATCAGAGAATCTCCAAGTTCGGTAACCTGCCCAATTGTATGGCTCCTGTAGGAGGTCGGCATCCACTCTTTGCTGTCACGCATGTTTCTTCGGAAAGGGTCCGAGTTATCAACGGTGCTCATTCCTCTTCAATAGTAGCTACCTTGGCTGAAATAAGTAGAAACGCAGTATGCCCTATTGGGGTATTGCCAGGCCTGACTCCGCCTCTACTAGCCTTTACCCATCTTCTTTCAATCATCTCACCAGCCCATTCGACTATCAAGCCCCTGTCCTCAGCGGCCTCCCAGCACTTTTCCAATTGGATAGTAGTAGGGCAGTAACAAGCCAGCCTGCCTCCCGCCCTAATTAGGGGCTCTATGTCAGGAATCACGTCCCAAGGCTCTGCAATATCGATGATCGCCGCATCAATCATACCGCACTTATCGACCACTAATTCGCCAACACTCGAGATATCTCCTTCGACTAGGTGCCACTCAGGAAACTCAGGAAGGACTTCGGAAAGTCTTTCCATATTTTTCCTTCCTACCTCCGCATGCTCTGGTCTAGACTCTACAGATATCAGAGTCCCTCCCGCTCCCATAACATTGGCCAAATGCATCGCCAGTCCACCGGAACCATGCCCGCCCTCAAGTACTCTCGAGCCGACTCCAATACCCATCCAAGAAATCAGGAATCCTGAGTCCTTAGCCCCAATGACCTGGGCCCTTCTAGCCATATTCCTCCTAGCTTCGGGAAGAGAAGGCACGACAATCGTTAGCGACTTCTGCCCCACTGTAATCCTGTCGCCTATTGAATATCCCCGCAGGAGCTCCTCAGCGTCGAACCTCCCGAGCCCCTTCACTTTGACTTCTCCAGGGGTCCTCTGGAGAAGGTATGCCCTACCATCATCCTCTCTGAGGGCTAGCCATTCAGCTGGTTCGCTATTATCCACATGTCTCGGAATACAACTTAAGCTATCAAGTAAACCACAGTTTGACAATTCAGACCGCACCACTAGGGAACATGATTATACCATAATTCAGCCCGCTAAAGACGATGAGGTATACTACGCCCTATGCCCTAGTTTCTTCATTTACCCTAGTTTCACTGATGCTGTTATCGTCATTTGTCTCTTTTTGTGTGGTAGAAGAAGCCGTACAGGAGAGGCAAGAATTAGAGCAGATCGAAGCTAAGATGTTCGCAACAAGTCCCGGACATCCCGTATTTGGAGAATATGTCGGCGCACACTGGTGCGGGCCGTGCATGAGTAGCGCCTCCCCATCATTGGACAACCTGAAGTCCTCCAATCCAGAAGATTTTACCTTTGTTTCGTTCTTCCAGTCTAGCTCAGGGGGATATCCGGATGATAGTCCGATCAATCGTCGAAGCCATGTCTCGGCCGCCGCTTCTGGAATTCCCGTATTTTCCTTTGCAGATAAGCAATCAGGAACATGTTACAAAGTTGGAGCAGGAGGGTCAAACTATTATGACTCAGACTATTCAAATGGAGGTTGCATGGATTCAGACACGTCAAACTACGCCATGCAGCTGGAGGCACAATATGACCAATCTACAGATCAAGTCACAGTCACTGTAAATTCGATGTATACAGGTTCTCTCAGTTCAGTATCTGTTTTCCTTTATGGGGCGATCACGGAGAAGGTCAGCCCTGACTCTTATGATAACGGCGTAAAGCCTCATCACAGTTTCAGAGAATGGATGCTGGCTAGTCATAACAATGGCTTCGAACAACTTACGCTAACTCCTAACTCCCCTGTGGAGAGCTCATGGCAAGTCCCACTGAGCGCAGTCAGAGCCGGGGGCGGCTACACTCAGTTCGAAAACTTCTGGCCTGTTTTTGCATTGATGGATGGCCCCCACACTACTTACAACAACTTCCTGTCTGCTGTAGACTTGGATATGATACCTCTAGTCGACATTGGCGTGGAAGAGATAATAATCTCAAATAGAAATGGAAACTCTGGATTCGTTTCAGGTGATGTTCTGGATATCTCTTGTAGGGTTTCCAACAACGGAGTAGAGGAATATGAGGGGGGCGGGCAACTATCTATCAATTGGATGGATGGTCTTTCCGAGATTGAGATATCCACCTTCTCAATAGGCGACTTCTCTGTAGGCGGATCCCAGACATACAATGCTTTCTTGGACACTACCGATATCGACATCACGGCCCTAGGCTCAACAACAATTAGGGCGAAGATTTCAGGAAATGCCGGAGATCGGGCACCTTCCAATGATGTCTCAGACGCCGCCGCTCTGCATGATATGCCCCCGACTGCCAGCCAGCCTTCTTCTAGTGGCTCGACCTCAGTTGACAGGGGATCAGCAGTTACATTCGAGGTTTCAGCAATCTCCAATGACCTAGTTGATGATATCAATACAATGCAACCCTCCTTAGAGTACTCTCCTTCATCCTCTTCAATGTGGAGCAATAATTGGCTCACCAATCACGCCATCATTGGATTAGGTGAGAATGCAAGGCATTCATTCGATATCGATACTCCTCTGGATGCTGCGATGGGACATTACGATCTAAGGGTAAAATGGACCGACTCCTCTGGCCAGACAAGTGAATGGCTAACTTCCGAGAATGCTTTCTATCTGCAGAACTCCCTTCCAAGAGTACTCGGAAATAGCGACATGACTTACGCCGGAGTTCCCACCGTAAAGGTACAGACCACTGAGATGGTTTCAGTGGTTGGACTCGTATCAGACGCGGAAACTTCGCTTTTCAATCTAGAAATCTCAAGCTCCGAGCCCGAGTTCTTGGGGTGGAACCCATCTTCTCTGGAGATAGAGGTAAGGTTCGATAATCTTCTACTCGACAGCCAAGGCTCACCAATTCCACAAGGGATGCTAATCAGCGTCCATGACGGAGATGAGTCAAATACTGGCATGATGATGTTCAATGTCGTAGAAAACGGTGCGCCTAGGTGGTCACCAATACCCATCCAGGCCTTTCATGAGGGAGGATCAGCCAGTCTCGGCCTCACTGACTATCTATCTGACACCAATAACAATGGTCAAGTGGTCCCTGTCTCGGGGGTGACAGTGGAAATTTTGTCGATATCAGATGAAAATCTAGTCGAAGCTAGTATTTTCGGTCAAACCATCAACGTCAACTCTCTGGATGACGACTCAAACGGACTCGTGGAGATATCCCTAAGGGCAAGTGATGGGGACAAGTCATCAGATACCACAGTTACTTTCCACGTGTTAAACGTCAACGACGCTCCAATTATTGATACTTCTGATATAGAAGATGTCACACTGAAGCTGGGTACTTCGACCCAAGTAGATCTTATTAGCAGGATTACAGATATCGATGATCCAGACGAAGAAATTTGGATAACCGCTACCAGCTACTATCCAGGCGCAGTGTTTTATGACCCAATAACCGGAATCATGACAGCCAACTGGCCTGAGGAAGGCTCTGACAGCATCAAGATAACCGCTGAAGATCGTCACGGGGCATCGTCTACCGTCTCTCTGAGTTACACTATCGTCGATGATATCCCACTTGACTGGGAAGAAAACTTCGAGATAGAGATAGACTCATTCGATATCGGAGCCACTCCTACTGTTATCATCTCAAATATTGGCGATGAGTCATTGACTGATATCAGGGTAACTTGGACAGTTTGCAATAAGATAACAGGAATTTGCCACAGTGCAGGGGCCTCATTCAATCTAGGTCCTTTCATCATCCTCCCGGTCACTGGAAGTGGCCTCAGTACTGGTGATTACTTCACATTGAGTGTCCAGGGAGTGGATGAAAACGGCTTCGACAGAAGGACGCCAGAGCAAATGAAGTACGATGCAGTAGTGCCTCAGGGGGAGGATCAGAGCCAACCTGCTGAAAATCAGCCTAGCGGCGGCGAGGAGTCTCCTGAAACCATTTTCCTGGCAGGTGCTTCAGTTGTGGCTCTGATTGCTTTAGTGGCCATAGTGGTGGGCATCAATTCTATCGCTAGGAGAAGCCCAAAGAGAAACCCCATCTATCAACACGAACCACTCCCTATGATCAATCCGCCACCTCCTGCGGCCATTCCCATGATGCCTGTTCACAACACATCCCCTCCGCCTCCACCTCCCATGACCCCCCCGCTTCCACCAGGGGGACTTCCTCCCGGATGGACTATGGAACAGTGGTATTACTATGGTGAAGAGTATCTAGACAAGTTCTACAGCGGTGCCAATTTTAGAGACAGATAACGCTCTTTTTTCTATCATCGCGGCTAACGCACCTTCAAGAAGGTGCTATCGTCAGGGCGGTATGAGGCATGTCCATGGGAGATGAGGATCAGACCGACTCCGCTAATGAGTCAGATGCCGATGAGTATCTCGACACATGGGAAGAAGGGCCAGCATTCGGAGTAGGCGAAGACAAGGATCCTATTTGCGAAACTCCCGTGGAAGCATGGGTATCTGAGCTAAAGATATCTTCTACAGAAGAGGTCCCAATCCCAGAAAATCTAGTCGACCAAGTGATCGGACAGGAGGCGGCCTCCATAGTGGTCAGAAAGGCGGCCGAGCAGAGAAGGCACATGATAATGGTCGGTGAACCAGGTACCGGCAAATCAATGCTAGCCAGATCAATGACAGAGTTTCTCCCCAAGGACAGCATGGAAGATGTTCTGGTATACAGGAATACCGAGGATGAGAACGAACCCAGGGTCCGTACCGTTCCCGCCGGACGCGGTTCAGCCATAATATCAGAGAGAAAGGCCCAAATCAGGATTCAGAGGGAGAGAACCAACAGGACCCTCTTATTCGTGGTAATGGTAATCGGTGCCGCTCTTCTATTAGCAGTGTTGCAAACAGGGGACATCATGACTCTCATTTTCGGAGCCTTCCTCCTAATTTTTGGATACTTCTTCCTTAGGACCAGACTCACGGCAGGAGATGAGTCAAACATACCGAAACTCCTCATCAAGAGAGCTAGAAATGACGATCCACCTTTCATCGATGCCACCGGGACTCTCGCTGGCGCCCTCCTAGGAGACGTAAGGCACGATCCATTCCAGTCTGGCGCTGACCTAGCTACTCCTGCGCACGAGAGGGTAGAACCAGGTGCGGTCCACAGAGCAAACAAAGGGGTCCTCTATATCGACGAGATAAGGATGCTTAGGATGGAGGAGCAACAAGCACTACTGGTGGCCATGCAGGAAGGTGAACTGTCAATCAGTGGGCGCTCTGAGAGATCTTCTGGGGCACTGACCAAGTCAGAGCCAGTTCCCACCAACTTCATTCTAGTGGCCGCAGGAAACCTCGATAGTATCCAGCAGATGCACCCAGCACTGAGGAGCAGGATTAGGGGATACGGTTACGAAGTCTATGTCAACACAGACATGAGAGATACCGAGAGGAACAGAAGAAGGCTGGTAAGATTCATCGCCCAAGAGGTCAAGAACGAGAAAAGAAAGGAATCTGGCAGGGCAATACCCCATTTCAATAGAGAGTCGATAGGACTCATTCTAAAGGAAGCCCAGAGAAGAAGTGGCAGGAGAGGTAGACTTTCACTAAGGCTCAGAGAGCTTGGCGGATTAGTGAGAATCGCAGGCGACTTAGCGTCTGAAGAGGGCGCTGAGCTAGTAAGGGCCGAACACATCTCAAGAGCGAGGGCCATTGCAAAACCCCTGGAGCAACAAATAGCTGACAGATATCTGGAGAGGCAGTCAGAGTATGCCATGCTAGTGAACCGGGGAACTAGGGTTGGTAGGGTAAACGGACTAGCAGTCCTGGGTGCCGATAGCGGCCTTTCCGACTTCTCTGGAGTAGTCCTTCCAGTTGAGGCAATGGTTACTCCTTCTCAAGGCAGATCAGGACAGGTAATAGCTACTGGAGGACTGTCCGATTTGGCCAAGGAGAGCGTAACCAATATCAGTGCAGTAGTAAAGAAACTAACCGGCAAGGACATCAAGGACTTCGATCTGCACGTTCAATTCCCAGGTACTCACAATGTAGATGGAGACAGTGCATCCATAACGATGGCAACTGCTATCATAAGCGCGTTTGAAGGCGTCCCGATAGAGCAGAATCTAGCTATGACCGGATCACTCTCAGTCAGGGGCGAGGTTTTACCGATCGGAGGAGTAACGGCGAAGATCGAAGCCGCCGCCAAGGCAGGAATCGAGACAATAATCATCCCTAGGTCAAATCTTCAAGATGTCCTAATAGACGAGAAGTACGAATCCATGGTCACCATAAGGCCCGTCGACTCCTTGGATGAGGTACTGCAGTACGCTCTGGTGGGCGCGGAAGAAAAGGTAAGCCTCGTCGAGAGACTGGCGAGTGTGATCGATACCTTCTCATCACCCCACGAAAAGCAACCCTCGGCCTGACCGTTCTAACTAAGTCCCTCCTTCGTCACGCACAGCGGGGCATAGCAATGGTGAAGATGGCAGTTGTCGCACACGGAGGGGCCGGTCCGGGCCCAGAAAGGCAAACAAATCTACAGAGGGCAGTGGACGAAGCCTCCCGACTCCTCCTCTCAGGGGCGTCTGCCGTACAGGCGGCAGTCGAAGCATGTGTTATTCTGGAGGATGACCCGGTTTTCAATGCCGGAACAGGGGGGGTCTTCAGGAACGACGGCTCAGTCCTACTCGATGCCTCAATACAAACTAGCGATGGCAGGATAGGTTTTGTCATAGCTATGTCAGATACTCCAAACCCAATACGAGTGGCGGCCGATCTTCTGGATGAGTCAATCAACGGGCTCACTGGCCCAGGGGCTAGGGCGTGGGCAGATGAGAGGGGGCATGCCAATAGGGCAGTTGAGGGCAGAGAGCCAATCGAGGGGGATGGAGATACCGTCGGAGTCATTGTGCGGGATTCATCGGGGGCAATGGCATGTGCAACCAGTACCGGCGGATGCAGTCACAGGCCCCCTGGAAGAGTAGGCGACGTTCCCCTACCGGGGTCTGGTTTCTGGGTTGAAAATTCTAGATCTGTTGCCGCTACTGGAGAGGGAGAGGAGATTACGAAGGCCCTATTGAGTTACAGAGTAAGTAATAGAGCAGATTCGCCGCAGTGCGACTCACTAATGGATGCGATGCACTGGGGACTGGACGAACTTATCCCTGATAGTGCGTCTGTTGGTCTGATAGCACTGGACAAAGAGGGCCCTGGAGTCGGCCTGTCGAATACTGTGATGCCTTGGGCTTCATGGATAGAGAACTAACTCTAGGGGGATGCGCTTAAGGAGGGCCCTTTGCTCGAAGAGCTGGTGGTAACTTGTCAGACGTCGAGACCAGGATTCAGCAGATAGCCCAAGTATTGGGTCAGCTAGACGATACTCAGGTCCCGAGAAATATCAGGGCCTCTGCCAAGGATGCTGTAGATCAATGGCTCCTGAACAAGGGCAAGGATATGGACGTGAGGCTCGGGATGACTGCCTCAAAGCTAGATGAGATATTCAATGACGCAAATCTCCCTATACACTACGGTCCGCTTTGTCTGCAGATTCAGACTGCCTTAGAGACGTTAATGGCAGAGCACAAGAGGAACAAGTGAGACTCAAGTCTTCCTTCTCTCAGCGGCCTTCTGTCTGAAGTTCTTGTAGCCACACTTTCTACATGCTCGAGGGGCCTTTGTTCCCCTGTGAGTAGCAGAGCACTTCATGCATATCCACTTCTTCAGTAGACGTGCTTCAGCTACCGCGTGTCTCTGTGCCATCAACCCGCCGACCTACCAGCCCTACATAACCACTTCGTGACAAATTTCAGGCTCTACATTGCCCTATCGCTTCCAAAGCATTCAAACACCCCCTGCATTGGAGCCCGTCCGGTGCCTGCCAGCGTAGTACTCGGAGCCCAGTGGGGGGATGAGGGCAAGGGCAAGGCCATAGACCAACTCGCCGCCGACTCAACTTGGGCTGTCAGGTTCCAAGGAGGGAACAACGCAGGCCATACAATCGTACTCGGAGATACGACGCTAAAGCTTCATCAGATACCTTCTGGTGTTACCTCTCCCAACTGTAACCTTATCCTCGGAGATGGAATGGTCATCGATCCCTGGGTATTGGAGGAAGAGCTCGATAGGTGGTACGCCCTGACAAAAGAGAGGCCAGAGGGAGAGAGGCTTTTCATCAGCGAAAGAGCGTCAGTGATACTTCCTTTCCATAGGTTGTACGACAGTGCTGACAAGGTAGTAGGCACGACAGGAAGGGGGATAGGACCGGCCTACAGGGACCGCATCGAGAGAGTAGGCATCAGATTCGTCGATATCCCCTACTTCCTTGACGATGAGGCAAAGGTGAAAGAAACCATCTCCAGAATGAATAAGCAACTAGATTCAGTAGGTGTTTCAGAAAGAGTGGAGAAAGAAGATCTAGTGTCTCATTTGAGATGGATATTAGAGAGGTATGGGGGTGCTATCAGGCAAACCGGGAGAATGATTCACAGGGCTCTAGAGGAAGGTGAGAACGTACTTCTGGAAGGTGCCCAGGGAGCGATGCTAGATATCGACCAAGGAACCTACCCTTTCGTCACGTCCTCAGTAACCAGCAGGGCGAACGCCACTCATGGAGCTGGAATACACCCAGGGCATGTCGAGAACTGCTTCGGTATTTCCAAGGCCTACACAACTAGAGTAGGGAATGGTCCGTTTCCCACCGAGCTCCCTTACGAAGAAGGCCCAGGCAATCACATGGCAATGGTCGGCCACGAGTTCGGCACTACCACGGGAAGGCCAAGAAGGACAGGTTGGATGGACATGGTGTCCCTCTCCGATAGCCATAGGGTGAATGGATATACTGGCATCGTGCTCACCAAACTAGACGTACTGGGTGGTCTGGATGAGTTGATGTTATGCACTGGTTACGAACTAGATGGACAGACTGTCGACTACATGCCCACTAGTTGCGAAGAACTAGCGAGATGTAAGCCTGTATATGAGCGACACCCGGGATTTCCCGCACTATCCGAGGAGGAGTGGATAGCGATGGCCGAACTATCCAGAAGTGAGGGACAAGGGTACGAGGTTCTCCCTGAAGAAGCACTGTCGTATGTCAGGAGAATCGAGCAATTGTCTGGCATTCCAATCGTGAGCATAGGAGTTGGTCCCGACAGAAGGGCGTCAATCGCTAGCCGTGGCGGGCCTTTCGACACCGAGCCTGAAGTGACAACCTTCTAATTGCCACGCTTGGACGCGGGCCTATGGGTTTCAAGTCCAACGCCCGCAAGAAGAGGCAACAATCCGGAGCCGACAGCTCCTCGAAGAAGTCCTCAGAGGAATTCGTCGGCCAAGTGAAGTGCGATGTCTCTGGTTGCAAAAACTGGGCCGACAAGAAGGTGGGCGGCAGAAAGCTCGCCTTCGACAGAGCGGCCGATGTATGGGGCGAATCCGGCCTCAGTAGCGACTCCAGGAGAGTCAAAATATGCAAGTCATGCTACCGTACTTGGAAGAAGGCGAAGAAGGATGAGCCCACTGAATGGTCATGATCGCTCTAGGGCTGTGTAAATATGGATGATTCACTTACAAATAGAATAGCTCCGGTATTCATGGGCATATTCCTTTTCTTCTTCGGATTGCCATTCACATTAGTACCGTTCATGATTTTCTTAGATGGTGCCATTGACCCTTCATACCCATTCGCGGCTATCTTCATGATCGCTTTCACAATTCCATTCTTGATGGCAGGACTCCTCGTTCAATTCATGGGCTTGAGTATGATAAGGACGGGAATCAGAGGTCCCATAGACCCAACTTCAATTCCCAGAAAACTACCTCCAGGGCCTGATGCGATATCAATCACTGAGCACCCCGATCAATCGTACATCGGATCGTTTTTCAGGCAGTCAGAACCAATAAACGGCAGGGATTGGTATAGGAAAGAGAAAACTCCCCATCGTCTCTACTACTACGCCCAGAACGAAGGAGGGTCAGCCGGCTGGAGTCTTGATGACCGGAATGACTCCGGTAGAAGGGACTGGTTCGATGGAGGCTGGTTTCCCTACGAGGGGTTTGAAGTCCCCATAGGAAGAAAAAGTTGGGCAGGTGATGTATGGGTTTCTATTGAGGAATCCGAGTCATCAGAAGACAGCAAGAAGTGGTGGCAATAGGAAAAAAATCCGATGCCTTCTGACAGTAACAATGTTAGATGGGCGTCATCAGCGAACACCATGACTGTGCAACCACTGAATGAGCCTATACTGGGATATGCCCCGGGAAGCCCTGAAAGGAACTCCATAATCCAAGAGATTGACAGGCAGATGTCCGAGGTTATCGAGATACCCTGCATAATCAACGGAGAGGAGGTTTTCACTGGTGACACGATACCACAGGTCATCCCACACATCCACGGGCACATTCTCGCTAATGTCCATCTGGCTGGTAGGAAGGAGATGGAATCAGCTTGCTCAGCTGCAGTGAATGCTCAGAAATCCTGGATCGAAATCGGACTTGAGGAAAGATGCAAGATCTTCGAGAAGTGCGCTGACCTCCTAGCTGGAGAGTGGAGGATGAGGGTCAATGCTTCTACCATGCTCAACCAGTCCAAGACCGCATTCCAAGCAGAGATTGATTCCGCCTGTGAGCTCATAGACTTCTGGAGGTTCAACTGCCACTATGCAAGGGGGTTCCATGATGACTTCCAGCCACTAGTCTCCCCAGAGGGAGTTGTGAACTCGACAGAGATCAGGCCTGTGGAGGGCTTTGTCCTCTCGATCACCCCATTCAACTTCACGAGCATCGCAGGAAACCTGCCAAGCGCTCCTGCAATAGTGGGTTGCACCAGTGTCTGGAAGCCCAGCAGGAACTCATACTACTCCAATTACTACCTGATGAGGCTGATGATGGAAGCAGGCCTTCCTCCAGGAGTAATCAACTTCCTTCCCGGTTCGGGTGCGGAGATAACCGAAGTAGCACTGTCCAATCCTAATTTCGCCGGATTACACTTCACTGGTTCCACAGCTACCTTCCAAGGCCTATGGCAGGAAATCGGGCTAGCTCTGCCCAAGCTCAATTCATATCCCCGAATCGTCGGCGAAACAGGGGGCAAGGACTTCATCGTCGCACATCCGGACTGCGACAGGAGGGGACTAGTCGTAGCCTTGCTAAGGGGGGCGTTCGAATACCAGGGTCAGAAGTGCTCAGCGGCCAGTCGTGCATATATCCCCAAGTCAGTGTGGGAAGGGATATCCGACGAACTATCCGATGAGGTTGGCAAGATTACGATGGGCGATGCGAGAGACTTCACTAACTTCATGACCGCTGTGATAGACAAGAGGGCGTTCGATAAGATATCAGGATACATCCAAAGGGCATCGGCAAGGGACTCCTGCGAGGTCTTCTGTGGTGGGGGATATGATGATACCGTGGGCTATTTCATCGAGCCAACAATTATCCTGACTGAAGATCCCAATTCAGAGTCCATGATCGAGGAAATTTTCGGCCCTGTTCTGACAGTGTACCTATATGACGACGACGATTTCGATGCAATTCTGAAAATCTGTGACAAGGCGTCCCCCTATGCCCTCACTGGCTCAATATTCTCGACCAATGAGGACAATATACAGAAGGCATTCGAGGCACTTCGATTCACTGCTGGAAACTTCTACATCAACGACAAGCCTACTGGAGCGGTGGTTGCACAGCAACCCTTCGGAGGCGCAAGGGCATCAGGGACCAACGACAAAGCTGGTGGCCCCCTGAACTTACTTAGATGGATCAGCCCAAGGTCTGTCAAGAGAACGCTCGAGCCTCCGCAAGATTGGACCTACCCGTTCATGCAACAAGATTGACCGAGTCAAAGTTAATCTAGCCTACCAGCTAGGAAGGGCTACTGGGGAGCATTTGCTGAGAGGCCACCTCGTGTGGCGACCCATGGACCTGATCTGGGTAATGCCAGCGGAGGAAGAGAAATGGACACGAACGTCGCATACGGATTGATGATTGCAACGCTTGGTATCTTTGGATACATCGCATACCAAGCAACGAACGATGAGGAAATAGGGGCCGATGAGTACCTCTCAGCTAGAGGATCTCAGGATTGGCTCAGAATAGGGCTGAGCCTGTTCGCTTCAGGGATGGGGGTCTGGGTTCTACTCACACCGTCCGAGGTGGCCTACTACGGCGGATTCTGGGATGTCATGGGTTATGCGGTATCAGCGGCAACCCCCTTCCTACTCCTGGCATACGTGGGGCCCATGATTAGGGAAAGACTCCCACAAGGGGTCACCCTTGCGGATTATGCAAAACACAGACTCGGCCGTCCAATGCAGGTATATGTGGGCGTGATATCGATACTCTACATGTTCACCTTCCTCTTCGCAGAATTCACAGCGATCGGGAAGGCCATGGAGCACCTAGCCGGGATGGACCCATTGATGCCCATGATTTTCGTTGGTCTGGTAACTGCTGCCTACACCGCTTACGGAGGGCTCCCAGCATCTCTGGCAACAGATAGGATACAGGCGTGGGCGATCGTTCTTTTTGTGACGGTACTGATGGTCCTACTCTTTGGTTTCGATATGGGACAGTTAGTGGATGATGCTAGGGCTTACAACACGGATGATGACTGGTCGTTGCTCGGGAGCATGGATTACATGGGCTCCTTCGAGTCAGGACTGGCACTAGTCGTCGCCATAACCGCAGCGGAGATGTTCTCCCAAGGGAACTGGCAGAGGGCCTATGCCTCCAAGGACGATGACGCACTCAAGAGAGGGGCGCTCCTAGCCGCAGGAATGGTCTTCCCCCTAGTCTTCGTCATGGGGGTCTTGGGGACCGTAGCCGCTGGCCAGGGGGGGGTCTCAGAACCATCTCTGGCATTCTTCCACCTGATCGACAAGGGGGACACTCTGATAGTAGGGGCATTCGTCATCCTCGTGATCTCCCTAGTCTGCTCTAGCACGGATACCCTTCAGAATGCGATAGTTGCCTCTGTCTCAAGGGATTTATCCGATGGGGAGGCAGACCTACAAATCTCGCGTGCAATCACGCTGTCAATGTTGCCTGTAGCAATCTATTTCGCAACAGGCCCGACCTTTCTGGGCTTCGAATTCAATTCGTTGAGCGTTTTCGGCATATTCCTCTTTGCAGACATACTGGCAGCGGCTACGGTCGCACCCGTCCTACTCACACTCTGGAAAGGAGTCTCATCGAGAGGGGCCCTGCTAGGGTGCTTTGCCGGATTAGCGTCCGTAGCCATTTATGGCCTAGTCGAACCACCTCTAAACTCGGAGTTCTACATCTATCTAATCCATCCGACTATAGGTGCAACTCCAGCATCCGAAGGAGGACTGACCAATCTCTGGCCATTCGTCTATGCCATCGTCGGGTCCACCCTGGTTACAGTTCTAGGGTCGAAAGCACTTCCCGATGAAAACTGAGAATCGCTTAATTCATGACCTAGATACATCTAGGAAAGGCATGGACGACAACGCCCCATTGAAGATATTGAGGCCTTGGAAGGGCGTCTGGAGGCCAATCTGGTCACGCAGGGAGTCACTGGGGGGCTTCTCATTCCTCATCTCCATCTTCTTCGTTGGCATGTTCTCCATAGGTGCTCCCTACTTCATCTCGAACAACATCGCGGCGCAATACCTCGAAACAGTGTGGGACCCCGAGATTGCACTGGACAGGAGCCTTCCCGTGATCAACTGGATGATTATCCCCTATGTCGCACTGTACCTTTTCTACCCCGCAACACTGGCCCTAGCCCCCAGGGACGACAGGGGCAGGATGGAGCTGGCACTGGGCGTCCAGGGCCTGTTCATGGCCACGATGTTCTGCGTGCTGTTCTTCCTCCTTCTACCAGCTGAGATAGACCTCAGGGACCAGTTGGACACGCACTGGGAGACCAATCCCCCCAACTGGCTGGAGGAGGCGATGTTCACGTTCATACACGTCTCTGACAACCCATGGAACGCATGGCCCAGCCTCCACATCGTCCACTCCACCCTTCTGGCCAGACTCATAACGCACTGGGTCCAGAGGGACCATCACGAGAGTCGCTTCGCCAAGCCCTTCTTGGTACTCCTCTGGGTCGAGTGGGCACTGCTCTGTGTCAGCATCCTGGCTACGAAGCAACACTACCTGTTCGATCTCGTCACAGGGCTGGTAGTCGCTTTCGTATTCTGGAGGATGTTCACCAGGGTCATCGACATGGTCGAAGATAGAGGCCCCGACAAACTCGCATCTGAGTCAGGCTGGAGCGACTAGTTGTTGTACGCCAATGGGTGGTATCGATGCAGCACTAAGTCTGATGGAAGTTGCACAAGGGTTGCTATTCTTCGCAGTCATCATCGCATCTTCATTGAAGATGAAATCAAATGAAAAGTTTCTATTCACCCAATCGCTTCAACGATGTAGAAGATGCCACTTGCAACGATTCCAATCATAACGCCATTGTGAATCCATTCGGACTTCAGCGATTTCAACCAACGTTTACCCACGTTGACACCGATGAGAGCGGATGCAACCAAAACAAGTGTGAGATTCAAGTGAGAGTAAATCTCATCAAACCTAAAGAACAGATATACCGGAATTCTCGAAAGGTCAACGCACAAAGCAAGGACACTTGCAGTCGCAGCATAGGTCATCTTATCCGGCAGCCTACGGGTAAGGAACATGGCGCGAAGCGCACCCTGGTGGCCTGACAATCCGCCCATGAATCCAGATCCGAAGCCTCCGACCCTGTCATTGGCTTCTGGGATCCTGTAGCCCGTCCACTTCTCACTCATGGTGAGCAACGGCAACACGATGAGAAAGATTCCGATGATGGCCAATAGAGGTGCCTGTGGGACTTTATTTTGCAGTAGTGCCCCAAGAATGGCACCGACAACCAACCAGACGCCATATTTCCGAAAGGCGTGAAAATCAACATGCTCCTTCAACGCGGCAAACTTCCCCGCATTGTGAGCCCCATGTACAATGGCGACGACGGCCACAGCCTCATGAGGGCCCATCAACAGGAGAACCATCGGCGTCAGCATGGTGGACAGGCCGAAGCCTGCCGGGACCGTCAGTGCCGCCGCCAAGAAGGCGCCAACCGCGACTAGTATCAGTTCCTCCATCGTTACAAGTCCAAGATGAATCAGTTGAAAACAATTGGTAGGAATGCGTTAGCCGCTTCCTCACAGGCATTGGCTACATCATCCAGTCTCTGCAATACACGATACATGTGAACAGCAGCTAGAGCATCATCTCCGCCAGTTCTGAACACAAATCCTGCAGCGTTGCTTTCAACGAGATCAGCCTCATGTTCCGCAAGGTTAACCTCCTGGACATACTTCAGCAGTTCTTCCCGGCCTGTTTTAGTGTAGCCAGATAGAGTTAGATCACGTAAGTGGAGCACGGTGTCCTCGTAGACTGCAACCGTCTTCTGGACTGCCTCTGCCATTTCCATGACCATTTGCCTTGCTTCATCATTATCGTAGAGCGGTCTGAAAGAGAGTTGCTCAGCAACATTCTGGGCATAGTCTGCGATTCTATCTTGTCTACCAAGCATGAATAGGAACTCATCAGAGCCAATCAGTAATTTCCATTCTCTGGAACTGACTTTTTCTCTTAGGGCGTTCTTTAGGTTGTCCGCAGCCAACTCGGCATCTATTGTCGCCTGAATTTCTGCAGATGCATCTTCGCCCTTTGTCGCCTTATGTACAGCTGTCAGCATGTGGTCAACAGTCACTTCTACAGCTTCTGCGTGCTTGTGGAACAACTCGAATACAGTAGGTTGTTTTGTTCCATCTCCGCCAACATCAGCCAACGCATCCTCGATAACTACCTCATCATCTCTAGTGACCCAGAGGACATATGCTACCGTAGCAAATGCGATCGGTAATACAACGATTAGATTGATTGCAGTACTTCCCATAGCGACGTATAGGGTAACTGCTCCGAATCCAGCAGCAGGAAGACTGGCGACCCATGAGGCGAAAATCTTTCCAAATACTCTGAAATCTACATTTTTGGCTCCACCTGCTAGGCCAACCCCAACCACTGCTCCGACTAATGTGTGGGTTGTGGATACTGGGACCGCAAGGAATGGCATTGAGAATACTAGAATTGTAGTAGCCGCGCCAAACTCTGCTGCGAATCCTCGTGTTGGAGTAATATCGGTAATTTTGTGACCAATAGTTTCCATAACTCTCCAACCCCATGTTACTACACCTATTGCTATACCAGCAGAACCAAGCAATATTAACCAAAGTGGAACGTCTACCTTTCC
>DAYH01000023.1:89885-90315 GCA_002506825.1 Euryarchaeota archaeon UBA103 | reverse complement strand
AAGTGGAACGTCTACCTTTCCAGCCAATTCCCCTGGTGTTGAGTTTAGTAATTCGTAGACGGTAGCCATCGGCCCAATAGCATTGGATCGGTCATTTGCTCCGTGAGCGAATGCTACGTATGCAGCAGTAATAACTTGTAACCAAACGAAGATTCTCTCAACACCGTGGAATCCTTCTCCTTGGAATTCGTAATTCTTCAATACCCAATACAAAATCGATGAGCCGATAGTGCCGATGACTAGTGCGAGGAGTATTGAGTTGATAGGAATCCAAGCACCTTCGTACATGGCATTCAAACATTCATTGGTGATTACATCTGCATCAGCTGGGCAGTAAGGCGTAAATGGGTCAAATGAACCATTTTCTTTTACTGGTAGCCAATCATACTTATTTGCGACTATACCCTCTCTTTCAAGTCTAGCAATTAGG
>DAYH01000023.1:89407-89558 GCA_002506825.1 Euryarchaeota archaeon UBA103 | reverse complement strand
TTGTAAAGCAATACCAAGCACAAAAAAGGTTGGAAGTGCCATAATTGGGGCCATCCACCTACTTCTTGCAATAGGATCTGGAGCTTCTAAAATCGTAGCACGGACAATGAAGAATGTGAAGAAAGCAAGCAAACCACCCATTAACGGACTT
>DAYH01000023.1:88781-89058 GCA_002506825.1 Euryarchaeota archaeon UBA103 | reverse complement strand
CAACTTTTCCCAATTGATAAGAGAAGCATCATATTGTACTTCTAGGACTAGTCCGATTCCTACAATTCCTCCAATTATTGAGTGTGTAGTAGATACGGGCAATCCAAATCTAGTTGCGATTGTAATCCAAACCGCTGCCGCCATCATAGCCGCAATGAATCCGTACATCAGATCATTAGTGAAAGCCGCATTGAAGTAATCCGCCTCTGTATCAAAGTAGAGAATTCCTTTCCTTACGGTGTCAGTAACGGCGTCTCCGGCAAAGAATGCACCCATG
>DAYH01000023.1:0-88398 GCA_002506825.1 Euryarchaeota archaeon UBA103 | reverse complement strand
AGAAGTCCCCATCGCATTCGCTACGTCATTCGCTCCAATGTTCCATGCCATGTAGGCACAAACAGCAGTTGCAAGAATCAGGACGAGCCACATTATCGGTTCCATATGGACATAGCGAAATATATCTAGTATATTGATTAAAAAATATATTGAATATATAGTTTAGTTAATTTTCGCTATACTACTCTGAATAAAAAACTATTTAGTTAAGTCCTATAGTGTTTTAACGTGAGCCAAGGAAAGCCCCCAAAGTCAGAAATTAGAAAAGTTCAACTGACAGGGGGCTCGACATACATAGTTAGCCTGCCCAAAAAATGGATCAATGAACACGGTCTCGTTGCGAAGGACCAAGTCAGGATTGAATGGCGACCTTCAGGTACCCTGAGGATTATTCCCGAGGCAACGTCATTAGTCAGAAGGAGATTGGTTGAGTTAGACCTCAGCAAGATTCCAGGGGAAATGGTCTATGACCACTTAGTCGGTTCATACTTGGCGGGCTCACAGGTAATTAGAATAAAATCGAAAAAGGGTTTCGATAGGAGTCTTAGGAAAACATTCAGAAAATTCATCAATTCCACCAGAGGGGTGGAGATATCCGCTGAGACGGAATTCAGCATGGAGATGATCAATCTTCTCAATCCCTCGGAAATGCCACTTTATTCCAGTCTAAATAGGATGTACCTCCTGATATCCAGTCAGATCAGAGATGTCATAGATGTGCTGTCAGGAGGGGGCAAAGAAATCCTAGAGGACTGTCATGACAGAGAACAAGAGGTTGATGCAATAAGACTGCTCCTGGAGAGGCAAGTCGGCCAGATACTGGAATCCGCCAGTATCGAAGACTCGCTGGGGACCTCAAGGTGGGAAGCCTCCGAGATTGGGAAAGTCGTCAGGTCATTGGAAAGGATGGGAGACCACTCATATGCACTTTGCAAACTTTCCTTGAATAGGTCTGCCGACTCCCCAATATCAATAAATTCCGTACCGATGGCGTCAATACAAACCTGGAAATCCTCAATTAAGTTGTTAATTTCAAATCTGAGGAGAAGAAAAATTTCAGAGATCCATACGGCCAAAGAACAACTTATTGCCGCTATAAATGATTTGGACGATTTCGAAATTGACTTGGTTTCGTCTGAATTGGATCCTTCTGAAGTATTGTTTTTGGTTCGTTTTTCTGAATCAATTAGAAGGATGTGTGCTTATTCAATAAACATGGGAGAAGAGCTTCTCAATATTCAGTCGCACAGGGACTCTATAGAAATTATAGAGTGAATGTATATCGGATACTACTCCGGGACTATATAGACAATACATCAGTGGTAGGTTTGGTTGAGAATCCCAAATTATGCGACTACTATTCGGATCTCATGCTATCGAGGGGGACAGCGATAGCAGGGAGGTAATCGCTGTATCGATGCCTGCTTGTCTTGGGCGGATACAGTTTCCCCGAGAGGGCCATCTCCACCACCTCCTGCTTCGTCAGTGAATCCAAGTCGCTCCCCGGCCAGATGTCCAGCTCGATTCCTTCGTCATCCAGGTAGTCGACCTTGATGACTGGGAGGCGGAGCAAGCCGATCCTGAGCCCCACGTGGTACCTGTGGTGGCCATCGAGGATCGTTCCGGTGCGCCCATCCACCAGCAGGGGCTTGGTGTATGCGTTCCAACGGAGTGTTATGTCGTGCAAGGAGTCCACGTTGCTGGGCTTGACCTCCTCATGGGGCTTCAACCAGGAGATGGGCACCAGCTCGACTTCCACGATAGTCCTGAGGGGCGCTCGTTGAAATCATTTCGCGTGGCTCAAACCAGCTAGGTCAACCGATTATTCCGGAAACTGCCTCGGTCTGAGTCAGGTAGACCAAGAGCCCCAAACCAGCGAAGATCATCATCCAAGAGCCAGTCGCCTTGACCACCCCGGTGGATCTCCTGAGGAAGCTGATCATCGCCTGCCGCCCCATCCCGACAAGTACCGTCACCATCACCATCAGCAGGGTCACAGAGAGGATCAATCCGCCGAGGCCAGCCACGAAGGCCCCCTCTCCAACGACCGCCAACCATGCCACGAACGGGAAAACCGCGGCTGCCGTACAATCCACTGACGCGGCCGAGTATCCTATTCCCCACAGGAACATGTTTCTCCGTGGTGTGAAAACCTCATCGGACTCCACCGTCTGGTACCTGTCCAACCACCTCTGCACGAAAGACATCATCTCACTGGTCCACCCAAGAAGCATCAGGCTACCCAGTACCACTAGCAGGCATGCAATTCCGATAGCTATGGTGTGCAAGGTCCCTGATAGGTTGACGATCTCGCTCAACCCGAAGATGACTATCCCAACGGACACGAAAAAGGTCAGTTGCCCGAGAGCGGCAAAGCCCCCGATCTCGAATGAACCGGGCATCCTCCCGCTTATCTTCCCCTCTGCATGCAACTCCTCCTCCCTCATCCCCAGGCTGAGGTAGTAGGTGATGTACGAAGGCAGGACTGGGAAGGCGCAAGGGGAGAAGTACACCAATACTCCGAGGAACAGTCCGATGATGAATACGCCTGTGACTGACCTGTCTGATTTCGCTATGCCGATCCTGAGGTCCTCTGCATCGCCCTCATTGGCCTTCAGAACCGCGTTGTCAAAAGCCCCCCACCTGTCCAAGGGCGTCCCAGTGTTTTCCTTCGCTACCACATATCCTTCATGGTCAATTACCAGGACCAATGGGATTAGTTGAGCAGAGTAGTATTCGACTATGTCGCCCCTCGATCCGTTTTCCAGGATTATTGATTCGGGTCCGCCGTTCACCACGGTCCAATTCATGAATTTCTCAGAATCATGGTCCCCGAAGGTCGAATTGATCTGCGCGAATGTTTCCAAACCGTACCAAGCGGCCACTGAAATCACTATCACCGGATATTCTCCCTCGAGATCGCTCCACTCTGCGATATTACTCTGAATATGTTCTTGCACATAGTGACAGTTTGCACAATCCACTGCCATGAAGTCTAGGATAACGACACTCCCTCTCTGGGAACTCAACTGAACAGTGCCGTTCTCATCGGCGATAATGCTGTCAATGCCGGTCCTGTTCATTGATTGAGCTTCGAAATCGTACACCTCGTTGACGTCTCCAGAGACCCCGTATATCGACGAAGTCATTCCGAAAAGCGATAGTGAGGAATATCCAATGACGCAGAACAGCACGACAGCGACGCCGAAAGCCCTCCAGGTGTCGCCCTCCCTGAGGATACTGAAATCTAGCCTTTGAGTCAGCGAGACTCTTTCTGGCTCACTCATGCATTGTGAAGTGTCGAGTTCTTTTTCATTACAGTGGGTGAATGTTTTCTTCTCTATTGAGTGCAAAATCTCTGATTTCATCAGATTTCTATCACCCTGAAAGGAATAATTTAGCCCTCACCATCCTTATCTGCACAGCTCTTTCGCGAGACACGGGGCTCGTGGTCTAGGGGTTATGACGTCGCCTTCACATGGCGAAGATCGCAGGTTCAATTCCTGCCGAGCCCACCATCAATTAGGTCATCCAGCAATGATGAGGCACCTATTCTGGACTCATTCGGATTGCCCGTGGATATGCCTTCCTTCTGCATTATTGAGAGCATCCTCCGGGCGTCCTCTGTTTTCCTTATCCCCCCTGAGATCTTCACTCCCTTCCTCTCTCCCATCGTCACGAGGTGCCTGTTCGCCTCCATGGAGAGTATTCTGGCATCCTCGTCAGTGCAGTCTCCTCTCTTGCCCGTGCAGGTTTTTACGAAATCAGCCCCAGAGGCCATGGCCAACCTGCTTGTTGCTCTAATCGAATGTTCATCCAGAAGGGGGGTTTCTATGATCACCTTGAGGGTCTTGTCTCTTGACGCCTCCCTCATGGCTAGTAGGAGGGCCAGTTCAGCCTCCCCGGGAAAACCATCCTGCTGCTTGGGCTCCAAGACGCAGTCTATCTCATCAGCCCCCTCGTCAACAGACTGGGATATGGCCCTCGAAACCTCTGATGGATCCCTCCATCCCACTGGGAAGCCACCCACCACGGAGGCTACTCTCACCTCTTCTGGGAGGAGGCTCCTGACGAATCCAACATGCTCTGAAAAGACGCAGACCGCGGCAGTGCCATGGGCAACCGCTCTCTCGCACAGCCCAATCAGATCCTCCTCTGACGCGCCCCTGTCCAGTAGTGTGAGGTCCAATATCCGGATTATATCCTCATTTTCCATGCTCACACTACCCATGAATCGACTCAAATCTCCTCATGAAGTCAACTAACGCCTCAACGCTCCCGATAGGACAGCCATTGTACAGACTGGCCCTGATCCCTCCAACGCTCCTATGCCCCTTGAGGCCACCAAGGCCCGCCTCGTTCGCCTCTTCGAGAAAAACACGCTCCAGTTCCTCTTCCCTCATCCTCCATGTGACATTCATCACAGACCGGGACTCGGTATCAGCATGAGGAATCCAGAAGGGGGTCCTGTCCAGCTCCTCGTAGAGCAATGCGGACTTGGCCCTGTTCCTCTCAATAGCCCCTTGGAGCCCCCCGTTTTCCTCCACCCATGAGAGGACCCTGTCCAAGACGAAAATCCCGAATGTGTTCGGCGTGTTGAACATCGACCCCTTGGAGATGTGGGTTCTGTAGTCAAGCATCGTGGGAAGGCCCTCCCCTATTCTAGAAACAGCCCAGGGAGAGAGAATCACCAGTGTGACTCCACTGGGACCTAGGTTCTTTTGGGCTCCCGCATAGATCACATCATGGGCGGAGACGTCTATCGGAACGCCACAGATATCCGAGCTTGCGTCTACCACTAGGTGTCCTTGACCTACATCAGGGGCCCTGTGGTACTGGGTTCCGAATAGTGTGTTGTTGGAGGTGTAGTGAACGTATGTCGCGTCTTCTCTGACTTCGAACTCACCATTCACGGGGACAGATTTGAATCCCCTGTCTGAGTCATCCCACGATGCCACGCAGTCACCTATTCTGTTGGCTTCCTTGAGGGCCTTCTGCGACCACCCCCCCGTTACTAGGAAGTCGGCCTTGTCACCGTCCCCAAGAAGATTCAGGGCAGTCATGTAGAACTGGGTCGAAGCCCCTCCCTGGAGGAATAGTATGTGGTAGTCATCCGGTACGGACAGTATTCTCCTGACCCTGCCCATGGCCGAGTCTATGACTTCTTGAAAGAACGTACTTCGGTGTGACACCTCAAGTAGCCCGAAACCACTCCCACTCAGGTTGGGCAAAGAGGACGCCACATCCTTCACCACTTCCAGTGGGAGGACAGCTGGCCCCGCTCCGAAGTTGTGTATGCGCCCGTGCTCCGCCATGTGTACTCGTGTGATAACCAGTCTTTCAGCCCATCGCATGTAGATAGGGTTCATCTCTGGATGTCCGGACGGAAGCTCATGGTTAGGGTGGGCTTGGTGATGCTCCAAGGCGCTAGGCACGCTCATATCAGCGCACTCAACGAGGCCTCAGAGGATTGTGGAATCCCGATTGAGATAATAGAGATAAGGAAGCTAGAACAACTACACTCCTCAGATCCAGATGCTCTGATAATTCCCGGTGGCGAGTCCACGACCATGAGGAAAACCGGTAAGGACGACGCATCATCTCTGATGCCTGGGATGTTTGAGTGGATAAGGTCGAATCGCTCCAAGCCCATTCTCGGGACATGTGCAGGTGCCATACTTCTGGCCGACCCGCAGGATGGGGCCTCCCCCCTGATCAACGCAGTCCTCAACAGGAATGCATACGGTTCACAGTACGAGTCATTCCAGGGGTCCGTACACTCCCCTCTCTTGGATAGGGAATTCCCAGGGATCTTCATCAGAGCTCCAAGATTCGTCTCTGCCGATGACGATATATGCGCAACTCATGGGGATGAGGTTGTTGGTGTGAAGAACGGTATGATAATCGGACTGACTTTTCATCCGGAGCTATCCCCGGACAGGGGATTCCACAAGTGGATTATTGAGAATGCGAAGGTGTGATTGAATGACGATACTGCCCCAAATCAGAGATATTCCGGAGACGCCGGATATGTCTGACTGCGAGGGATGCATCCAGTGCCAGATGGGTAGCAAACTGGTACTGTTCATCACCGGGCATTGCCATTGGAGGTGCGATTACTGCCCATTGTCAGAGACAAGGAGGGAGATTGACTTCATGTACGCCAATGAGAGGCCATGCGAGAGCTTCGATGATGTGATTGAGGAAGCTAGGGATATGCGCGCCACAGGGGCAGGGATAACAGGGGGGGATCCTCTAATGGCCAAGGAGAGAAGCATTGAGGGCATCAAGAGGCTGAAAGAAGAATTCGGCGCGGACTTCCACATTCACCTCTACACTAGTATCCCCTTCAAGAAGCAGTGGGCAAAGGAATTCGCTGATGCAGGGTTGGATGAGATAAGATTTCATTTCTTGGATCTAAAGTCTGAGGACTACAGGGAGATAATCCAAGCATGTTCGGATGCAGGAATCCTGACCGGAGTAGAGCTCCCCTGTGAGCCAGACAAGGAAGAGGAGCTTTTCCGAATCATCGAAGAACTCAGGGACTTCGAAGTCAGCTTCATGAATCTAAATGAGCTGGAGATAACAGTTGGTAACCATGACAATATGGAACTCAGGGGATTCAACCTCTCAACAGAGATTACTGCAGGCGCGAAAGGCTCTTCGGAGCTAGCCCAGTCATTGAGGGACAGGGTCCTGGCGGCCTCTATCGGAGCCCCTGACCCCCTCGACGGCGAGATAAGGGAGCATTACGGGTTCCATCTGAAGTACTGCACTTCGGTGTACAAGGACGCTGGGCAGATGAGAAGGAGGTTCCTGCGCAGGGGGGAGGCCACGATTTCCCCTCACGAGACCCTCAGTGATGACGCGACACTGATTTTTGGCGCACTGTACACTGATGACGACCTGCAAGAGTCATGGATCTCTGAGATATCCGAGTTCACAGGCCTCCCTTCCAGATTCATGCTGTACGACCGCAAGAAAGGCAGGATAGAGATTCCAGTGGCAGTGGCTGAGCAGATAGCAGATGAAGTATCTGAGCCAGTGGCTATTGTGGAGGTTACCCCTACTTTTGAGAGGACTGAGGTGATGCTCGTGTGGCTCAATGACAAGAGGCCCTGAGCGAGATTCGCGTTGGGTTGATAGGTCTCCGACCTTCGTAACTGCATAGTGCCAGTGAGTTCAGCGAGCCCTGAATCGAATATAGCAAACCCCTACAGGAGGCTCTCAGCATCTCAGATGGTAACATGGAAAGCGTGCCCAAGGCTCTGGTACTACAACAATATCCCCAAGCTTAGGGGGCCCCTGCCCCCACAGATAATCAGAGGCAATGCCGCAGAGGCTTGTATCTCAAGAGTACTACGAGACTCCCCGTCTCTCGTCCCAGGAGAGTCTGAGGATATTCTCACATCTCCCATTCTGGATGATGGAAAGCCCGCGTATGAGTTCGGGGAGTTATGGCCAGGGCCCTCTATTCAACCACTGGAGAGATCCGAGTGGCCAACTGACAGAAATGCACTGGAAAAGTGGGCAATGATGAGAGCTGATTCGCATTTCCAGAAGTGCTGGGATGAGGCAGTCAGGGATTGGGAGTCACTAACTAACAGAGTCGGGACAGCTGATTCTGCTGATGTTCTAGAATGTCGTGAGATGGTAGAGAATGGCATTAGGATGCATCTAGATCAAGTTGAGAAATGCCTCAATTCGCTAGATGCCGAAACACTGGAGTCTTGGAGGGATGGTACTAATCGTCCGGAGTGGCCATCGCCAGATGGATTTCCTCTATTCTGGTCCGAACCGCATCCCTGTGCAGAGGGCCCCGAATCAGATCCGAGTTGGATGGAGGCGTGGGAAATCGCCCGCCCTTGGTTCGTCGACCCAGATGCAGGCTCATTCACTCAGACAACCTCACATCCTGAAGGTTGGTTCCAAGGAGAATATGACTTGGTTTACAGATGGTCGGGAAGGCCCTCCGTGATAGACATCAAGGCATCACAAGGGAAGGGGGACAGGTCAGGAGGCTATCTGGAGCAACTCAGACTCTATGCGTGGCTTTGGTGGGAGACGCACGAAAGGGCAGAAGAGGTCGAGTCTCTGGCAATCTGGTACCTCGGTCCAGGAACAGTGAAAGAAGTCGAATTGCCCTCTTATGAGGAACTTGAGAACTACTCTAGTGAACTCAAGGATCTCTATTCCACCATACATGCCACGACCCCATCCTTGGAAGACTGTCCGGCGGATCCATCCCCCTTGCGTTACTTCGACATCGGAGGTAAGCCCTCGGATCCGCCATTAGACCCAGATCCTAAGGCGAGATGTAGACGATGCGACCTCAGGGGAATATGCGAGAGTGGGGGGCATGACCTCGAACTACCTTCAGAGACGAGAATAGAGAGATTCGGGCACGCGTGGCCAATTACTCCAATAGGATCTATCAGAACAAGGGTCGACGCAACCGGCACGGTATCTGATCTCAGGGGTCCATCTCTCAAGGAGGACGGGGGGATAGATCTTTCTTTCAGGCTTCAGGACGGATATGATCGTGCCAAGGTGAGGCCGAGTAGGTATGGCTCTCCCTCGGATATCACTAGGTCAATTGCAAATGACGTGAAAGTTAGGGTAAAGGATGCGATTCCGTCTATCTGGAGGGGAGAGGTCGTTTTAGATATCGATGAGTCTTCTTCAATCGCTCTAGTCAATGACGAGGAATCGTTTCCGATTGTTGAGATAGAGACCAGAATCAATGTAATTGGGAGAATATGGTCAATTGACGCCTTTCCAAATGGAATCGGTATTTCCCGTTGGTCAGTTACCCTTGTAGATCAGTCCGGGTCCGCAGGAGTAATCGCATTCAAGCAGTTCATCCCAGTTCTTGCCGCCGGCCTCTCGAGAGGCGATGAGATAGCTATCCTCAATGGCGAAGTCGGCGAGTTCAACGGCAGGCCACAAGTCAGGATAGGCCCCAATACGCGAGTCGTCTCTATCAGGACATCAGAAGATGTGCCGGGCTTCTAGTGGCGCCGAGAGAGGGATTTGAACCCCCGCGTCCAATGGACAGTGGATTTCGAATCCACCGCAATACCGGGCTATGCGATCTCGGCAGCAAGCCTCCCACCAGCGAATCAGAGATAAGGATGACTGGATTCCACAGACTCATGCAGGTCGAGGTCCGAAGCTCCGAAGGGGTAATGTCAGTACAATCTGAAGTCCCTATCTCAGTAGGTGACGTTCTGGATAAGTTAGGGATAGCGCACTCAACAGTCCTCGCAGTCATCGGTGATACGATCATACCGCACACCTCGATAATTAGTGACGACGTCAGTATCGAACTCGTAATAGTATCAAGCGGTGGTTAGGCTACTGGTCAGTAGAGTGCCCGGATTTACGGTAACCAAGTCCTCTCCCCTTCTCATCAGAGTTGCCTTGTTGCCTATCAGCTCAAAGTGCTCTCCCTTGGAACGCAGATAAGACCCCTCGTACAGGCCAATAACGGGTTCGTCCCTGGTCTGATGAAACTCACTCACCCTCCTAGATCTTGTCTCCCCATAGTGCTTCAAGAAACTGCCATCCTCATCTTCCTTGAACCAAATCCCTCCTGGATAGTAATGAGGATTTATCTGGAATGGAACTATCCCTAAGGTTTCGAATGAGGGAACCATTGTTATTGGCATGTCATTGGTTGTCTGCATAGTAGGGCAAGCCACGTTCGCCCCAGCACTGACTCCAGCGTAAGGGAGGCCTCTGCTGATTACTGCATCTCTGAGGGGGCCGATCAAGCCTCTTTCGTGCATTTCCCTAACTAGAAGCCACGTATTTCCCCCTCCTACATAGATGCCATCTACGTCCCCAAGTGCGGATACCTGGTCATCAAACTCATGGATGCCTACTAGATCTATCTCCCCTCCCGAGAAGCCCCTCATCCTTTCGGTATACGCATCATGATCTTCAGATGCATATGGGACGAATGCTACTTTCTTACAATTAGAGAAATTCTCGGACATTAAGCTCCGATACGTCGCTCTTCTTTCATCGGTACCGACTCCTCCGCTACCTAGCAGAATCCTCATTCATAATCACTCCTAGACATAGAAATCGCCAGTCTGAGCCGGGTCTTCCATGCCTAGCGCATCCTCGAGCGAGTTAGAGATCTCATAAGTCTCCATTAGCTTCTTGGCAGTCTCTTCGGTGGAGTCCATATCGAGGTCTAGGGGCAAGTCAAGACCATTCTCTATCCAATGTGCTAACCTACTAGCCGCAAGAACATCAGTACTGGCTCCCATGGTCTCAGCCACAAGTGCGAATGCATTCACCCCGAAAAGCGAGGACAAAGAAACCAGAAGTCCCGCTACGCCTATCATTCCAGCCTCTGGCCTCTCTCTGCTAACGGGAATGTCCTCCGTCTCGAGGCTTCTCCTAACTTCATCATCTGCACAAATTACGTGAATCCCCTTGTCCTCGGAACCCGAAGCTAATCCTGCTAGAACTAGTAGCATTGGTGTTGAGGCTTCCGAGCAGAGTCTCAGAATTTCTTCGGCTACCTCATTCTGACCGGCGGACGTCATAGGTTGCATCTCTCCACCGATTACAATGATTGTCTGCCCATCTGGGAGTAGTACCGAGATAATCTCCATTCTTGGAGGCCTCATTAGGCCATCAGAGTCAAATGTAGAATGAGGGGGAAAATCGTGGTTTAGTATCCAACCAAGAGTCCTAGATGGATGCTTCGATACCAGTGAGTCGACTAGTATTTTCCCTACGTTGCCGACTCCCGGGACCGCTTCTAGTACCGCAGCGTGATCAGGTAGGCTATCCCCCACTATCCAATGCACACGGGTCCTACTCATCTTTTCTCCTCCTATCGGAGGGCGACGGAAGAGAGTCGGCCCATTCGTCACTGCCTGCTCCCTCCCTCTCTCTGCGTCTCTTTCCCTGTGGGTCTTCTGGGGAATACTTCAGAGGGGCAGATGAAACCATTACCTCGCCACATGTCTTGCATTTGGGCCCAAGGCTGTACAAATCACAGGCCTTACAGTATTGTAACTTTGATCTGACCATCTTTCTCAAACGCCTAGCGGTGCCTAGTGGTCAATGAACCATGCGGGTGTCTTAATCCTCTAAGACCGTTCTATGGACAGTGATCCATCTACCGATGACATACTATTCTCTACGGCCTTGACAGCAGAGATCCACACAGACTCAGCGGCCTGATAGTCAGGCGCTCTGATATCAACACGATAGCTTGGAGCCCCGTCATAGTGGCAGGTCAGAGAGACATCTTCAAGTCCTTCAGCACAGGACTCAGCTTCGATAAGGGCATCCCTGATTGCATAGACTCCTTCTTCCCCCCATACTTGGATATCGAAAACGCCCCTGATCTCAACAAATGGCGGAACTATATTCTCCATGGCCAAAGTAGTCACGACTACGGTCCAATCCCCCTCGAATCCAGCATCAATTAACGCTCCTTCACTTATGGCACATTCCTCTAACGCGCCATAAAGGGTCCCAAATGATTCTGTCATCTGATTGGAGATTTCAACTCCTTTTTTCTCATCCCATCCCACTCTTTCTGCGACCACTCTCATTATCTGAATCGCTCGCTCTTCGTTTTTCCAGGACTGAACTGTGTCCCTTCTACGTTCTTCTGAGACGCTTTTCAGGGACAGCTCTACTCTCTTCCTATCCCTCTTAACTTGGATAACTTTCGCTACTACCCTTTGGCCCTCTCTGACATGGGCCCGGATGTTTCGCACCCAGCCCGCTGCAATCTCGCCTACGAAAACGAAACCCTCACGACCATCATAGGCATCTAGGCTCAAGTAAGCACCATTCTGCTTTATGTCCTTGACAGTACAAATGAGCAGGTCTCCCTCTTCGGGCCACTCCTCTTCAGAACTCGCCATTTCATGCCCCCTTCACTCGAGGACATCAACAACGGTACTTCCCGAAAGATCCGACTTTCCACCTCTTGGGATGGAAAGAGTAGATCCACAAACCGAGCAAGAAATCTCTGTTGACGCCCTGTCAAAAACAATAGCTTCCGCACCACAATCACGACAGCTAATCTTCAGAAACTTCCCAGACATTCTCAATCCTCACTTATCCACGAGTTCAAACTTTCTCGCTCTTTTTCCCCGAGGGGAATGGGCCTTTCCAGTCTCGCTACATCTGTAGACTAGATTGACCCTCTTAGTAGGCTTCTCTCCGGATGGCTTCGGCCTCGGGAAACCTCGGTAACCCGATGTGACCTTTCTGAATCTCCTCTGTCCCCACTTGAGCTCACTAGCACGCCTCTTCTTTACGCGCTCCACAGTGTGTTCGGTGTGCTTGCCAGCCGCGGGGCTGTAGCGCTTCACCTTCCTTGGCATCTTTACCATTCACTGCACCTCAATGCTTAGTAGCGTGGCCGGCGACCGATGGCATGTTTATGAAGTCTATCGAGAGAATAACTTCTAGCAGTTGCCCCAACAAACCGTCTTCGAAGCAAAATCAACAATAATCGCCTTACTCTCCGAAGCCCTGTGACGGACTGGTGGATGCAATGGTGGCTGGGCCTCGCCTTATTGATTTCAGGATACTCAATGGCTAGGATGGGACCAGCATTCAAAAGATCAAAAATAGGGGCTCCATTGTTCCTTATTGGGCTTTTAATGACGCTATTTCCACCAGATGGGCTACTTTCAGCCGAATCAAGGGCCTCAGACGAAATGTTGGCCTCCTTGTACTGGATGATCCCGGCCGTTGCAGGATTCTACCTCGTTGCCTCAGGGGCACCGATATACTATGTCACAAGCAAATTACGCCTAATGGTGGGTTGGGTACTGGTTCTATTCGCTGGTTATTTGATTTTTGTAAACTGGTCTCCCGGAGTGGAGAGTGCAATATTGGGAATTGCCGCTATGCTAGGTGTGATAGTCACAGTTTCCCTCCATCTTATCGCTATCAGATTCACTGAGTCCCTCTCCCCAGGAGACGGGATAACAAAGCCACTCGATGATGAAGAGGTAAAACATGTATCGGCGATATTGGCTTCCCATCTCAGCCAAATGGAGGCATCAGCCGATGAGTGACTTCCTAACAGTATTCTTCGGAACAATAGTGCTCTCTTCGATGATAATTATCGTGCATCTGAAAGCCGCCTATCACCCTTACCATAATCCAATTCCATTGATCATCTCCTCCTTGACAGTAATGTTAGCAGGAATATTCGCATCATCGTTAGTTAATACCAATCTCACTTTCTTAGAAACCATGAGGATTTCAGTCTCCGAATCAATTATCTCAATTTTGATACTTTCACCTCTAATTTACCTGTCTATTTCTATTATTCTAGCAAGGGTTTCGATAAGCACTAGGCAAATAGACATCCAGTGAGCTCATCTCGATTGCTCTCTCCTTGGAGGGTAACGCTGATAACACCCATTCCGGTCGCAGCGCTGTCCAATAGGTGGTGCGTATGTCAAAGGGTACTCCAAGTATGGGAAAAAGGCAGAAGTCTACACACATCCGGTGTAGAAGGTGCGGGAAGCATTCTTTCCACAAGACCAAGGGAATATGCTCGAGCTGTGGATACGGTCAAACTGCTAAGCTCAGGAAGTACAGGTGGAGCAAGAGGAATCGCACTATGGGGAGTAAGTAACTTCGGAAAGTGCTAAGTCCCTAATCTCATAGGAGCGTTTGATAGCCGATGTGCGGAATCATCGGAATTCTGTCTAATCCCGATTCTCAGGTCGCTCAGTCCCTGTATGATGGTTTGTTGGTTCTCCAGCACAGAGGTCAAGACGCTGCAGGCATTGTTACCAGTGATTCTGAGAATATTTCTCACAGGAGGGCCAATGGATTGGTCAGAGATGTCTTTAGATCGAAGCACTCGCAATCACTGACAGGTTCAATGGGGATCGGCCATGTCAGATACCCAACTGCTGGATCTAGCTCGGTTGCAGAGGCCCAGCCGTTCTACACCAATACTCCGTTTGGCGTTAGTCTCGCGCACAATGGTAATCTGAATAATACTAATGACATCATTTCAGGGCTACTCGAGTATGATCACAGGAGGATAAACACTAGCTCCGATTCCGAGGCATTACTGAATCTCTTCGCCGCAGAATTACAACGTTCTCTAAATGGCAGGCCAGGGGGCCTTGAGTCTCTTTCTGATGAGGATATCTTCAGAGCCGTGGAAAGACTCCATCTAAGGGCAGAAGGAAGCTACAGCGTTGTAGCTCTAATCACCGGCTGGGGAATCATTGCGTTCAGGGACCCCAATGGGATTAGGCCCCTCTCAATGGGAAGTAGGGTAGTAAATGGATTTACAGAGCGTGTTTTCGCCTCTGAAAGCGTTGTCTGTAATACTTTAGGATTCAATCATGATGGGGATGTCTCTCCCGGAGAGGCCATCGTGGCAAGGATGGATGGAACAGTCTCGTCTAAGCAATGCTCCCGTGACGTTCATCATAGTCCGTGTATTTTTGAGCATGTATATTTCGCTAGGCCAGACTCAGTCTTGGATGGAGTATCTGTCCACTCATCTAGGATCAAGATGGGCGCTTACTTGGCAGAGAGAATTTCAAAAGAGCTCCCCGACCATGGAATTGAGTCAGTTATCGCCGTACCAGACAGTGGCAGGATCGCGGCCTTGGAGCTTGCAAGGGTTATGGGAGTGCCATACAGGGAAGGATTTGTGAAGAATAGGTATATCGGTAGGACATTCATTATGCCCGGTCAGAATGTTAGAAAAGACTCCGTAAGGAAGAAACTGAACACCATAGAAGAAGAATTTTCAGATAAGGTAGTTTTGATTGTTGATGATAGTGTCGTAAGGGGCAATACCTCCCGTAGAATAGTGGCCATGGCAAGGGAGGCCGGAGCTAAGAAAGTGTACTTCGCCTCTTGCTCCCCTCCTATTGTTCATCCCAATGTGTATGGAATAGATATGCCTGCCAAGTCTGAGTATGTTGCCCATGGGAGGACAATAAGTGAAATCTCCGATGCAATAGGGGCAGATTGGATGATTTATCAAAATCTAGATGACCTAGTCAGGGCATGCAAAGGGGATGCCGAGATTGGATTCTCAAACTTTGACTGCTCATGCTTTGACGGTGTATATGTTACAGGTGGAATTAGTGATGAGTACTTGGATAAAATTGAGAAGATCAGAAGTGACAATGCGAAGAAAACCGCTTCAATCTGATAATAGTCAACATCAAGCACGCACCCCTCCTCCCTATGTTCGTGATATCCACTATTGGAGCTATTTCAGAAGTTGTCGTCAACTCTCCAATATTGGAAAGTTTTGCGATAAAAGGCGGTTTCGCCGTCCTATCTGAGAATGGAACTATGGATTTTTTCAATTATGAAGGCAAGAAAATTTTAACCAATAAAATAGACAAAAATATTGTCGCATCAGACTCACATGGTGGTTTTCTGACTATCGCATCTTCCCAGGGGGAAATCAATCTCATATCGGGAAATAGTGAGAAAGAAATCCTTTCAGGTGTAAAATGCGATCGCATATCTCTATCGGAGAAATTGATTCTCATATCTACGGAAGATGGTAATTTGATATTGATGGACATGCAGGGTAGTAAGGAAATCTCCACCCATCTTGATAATGCGACAATAATGCGAATATCTGAAAATCACAGTGAAATAGTCGTCGCAACCGACGACGGAAAACTGACTATCTTCGACAATGATTTGGAGATTCTAGCCTCATCCCCCTCGGCTAAAGACGATATTGAGGTCATAACTAATATCTCTCCTTTAACGGAAGGAAGCTTCTTGGTTTCCAGAGCATCCTTAGGGGCCGTTATAGATGATAGACCCGTAAATAGATTAGAATTTTGGAATGTCAGAAAAGGACTACTCGAAGTAGTTGAGACTCCTTCCAGGGCAACATCCATACTTCCTAGTGGAGACGGCTATTATGTCGGATGTTTTGAAGGAGAATTGCTCTGGATAGAGAGGGGGAAAGATCCATCTTTACTATCTAATCTTGGTTATTCTGTAACCGATCTCAAAATTTGGGAGGGGGATATTTTGGCCTCTAGTTGGTTTTATGCTAGGAGAGTTAGCCCAGTTGGAATGGAAAAATGGATTTTCGAACACCCTACAATAATTTCGGAAATCCTAGTCTTGGATGAAAACATCATTGCTCTGGTCAGTGACAAATCAAATCCTGGAAGTGATAGTTTCATATCTCTTATAGACCCCAATAATGAGGCTCAAGGTCAAGAAGAATATTCGCTTGGGAATCCACAGATAAGCGATCTCAGTGATGTGGCTTTCTCTGGGATGCCGTCAGAAAATGAGATTTCAATGGCCTCAGAGAGGAATACTGTAGATGAAATAGACTCGATAATCAGGGATATCAATCAATCATTGGAGATATCAGTCACTGAACTAAACGAGGAGGAAGATATACTGGAGGCACTTGCAAGCTCTGCTTCATCTATCAACTTGCCACCAGTGGCAGACGCTGGTGACGATATCACGATTGTTTCCAATGAAGATTCGAAGGCTGATGTAATTTTAGATGGTTCAAAATCCTATGATCCAGATGGCGAAATCGTATCATGGTCATGGATTTCCGAGACTGGAAGGGTACTAGGAGAGGCCCCTATGATCAAGGTTAGACTTACTCAAGGAACACACTCTTTCTCTCTGAGCGTTATCGATAACAAGGGTGCCAAATCGACATCCAAAATGACTGTCAGAGTAGTATGACTAAAGTTTACCGAGCTCTTCCTTCAGAGCAGGCAGGGCATCTTCCCAAGTTGCCACTATTCCATAGTCTGCAACGCCAAATATAGGCGCGTCTGGATCTTTGTTAATTGCCACGATGTATTTGCTAGAACGCATCCCAGCTAGGTGCTGAATTGCTCCACTTATGCCTACAGCGATGTAAAGAGTCGGATTCACGGTCTTTCCAGTTTGGCCGACTTGCATGCTATGTGGAATCTCATCCCAAGAGTCGACAGCCGCCCTACTCGCTCCCACTGCCGCTCCAATTACATCAGCCACTTCATTTAGGTGCGAGAAGTTAGAAGGGTCTCCCATGCCCCTGCCTCCTGAAATCACTATTTCAGCATCAGAAACATCCATTCTTTCCCCAGCCTTGGCAATCGCCTCCCTGACGGAAACGGAAACTTCTGACGAATTATCCACCACTACCACTTCTGCACTACCTCCTCCGGAGGCCCCTTCGAAGGCATTTTGCCTTAGAGTTACGACGCATGGTGACGAAAGACTGGAGGTCTCAACTGCCTTCCCTGAGTAAACAGACCTAGTAACTTTGTAACCAGGCTCAATTCCAGTAATGTCTTGGACTATCGGAACTCCAATTTTTGATGCTATTTGGGCCCCTAACTCTCTTCCCGAGGGAGATGAAGATGCCATGACAATACCTTGTGAGAACGGGGCCATGACTGTCGACCAAGATCCACTATCGAATGAGGAGAAGCAATCTCCCTGCAATGAAATGACCTTCGAAACACCTGAAATTACTGAGGCATCATCACTACCTCTTCCTCCCGGGCACAATACTGTAATCACACCACCGAGGGAGCTAGCCGCCCCTACAAGTTGCTCGGTTACTGGGTGTATTCCTTCTCCACTGGTTTCAGCTATTATTGTGATTTCCATACTCTCTCCTCCTCAAATTACATTCGCCTCTTCACGAAGCTTCAAAACAACTGTTTGCACGGAATCGGCACCCTCGAATTTCTGACCAGGGGGCTTTTCCGGAGGCGAATCATGAGACTCGATAATTACTTGCGATTCGCCCATATCAATGCCCAAGTCGCTAGCACTTACAGTTTCAATGACTTTCCTTTTCGCCATCATTATTCCCTTGACGTTAGGCCTTCTGAGCTCTGTAGATGCCTTATCGAATGCGAATAGGCAAGGCCTTGACACAGACACTCTTTCATTACCAGAAGAACTAGCTCTTAATGCACTGAAACTATCGCCTTCCACCATTACCTCAGAAACCATTCCAACGCAGGCGGCACCCATCATGCTAGCAATGCCCGGTCCCGTGGACCCAGAGTTTGTGTCAGCGGCTTGCTTCCCACACAATACTACATCAGCCCCACAGTGCTCGATAGCTGCGGCAAGTATGGATTGTATCTGCTTACTATCCATTTCAGTGGTGTCCGCAACAACATGAAGCATGGAATCGACCCCTACGGCCGCTGCATCTGTAAGCATTTTTGCAGCTCTATCCGGGCCACAGGTTATCGCTACGAGATCGCCCGCACCAGCCTCCTTCAGCTGAAGGGCGTATTCAAGAGCGTACTCATCATAGGGGCTTGTTGACCACTTGGCAACAGATGACTGATCGACCCTGCCTCCGGATACGGTAATCTTGGCTGTGGTATCTGGAACTTGTTTGAGTAGAACTGCTATCGTCATGTAATTCCCAGTCCATGCGACGGTAGATTAACCTATCAAGATTGACCAAAGACTTTCTCATCCATTCAGCTGGTTTCTCTAGTGAATGCCTGTATTCCAGTAATGTACCTGCCCAAGATTAGATTGTGGATATCGTGTGTCCCTTCATAGGTCTTAACCGACTCTAGGTTTGCCATATGCCTCATTACTGGGTACTCATCTAAAATTCCATTAGCCCCATGAATGTCCCTTGCAACTCTTGCAATCTCGAGAGCAATATCGACATTATTCATCTTCGCTAGAGAAATGTGCTCCGGTATCCAGTCTCCAGAATCCTTCTTCTGAGAAAGGTGATAGGCCAATAGTTGGGCCTTAGTAATCTCTCTGAGCATCCATGATAGCTTGTTCTGGACTAGTTGATAGGAAGCTATCGGATGTTCGAACTGAATCCTACTGAGGGAGTACTCCTTCGCCGAGTCGAAGCACGCCTGAGCGGACCCTATGGCTCCCCAGGATATTCCATATCTGGCATTGTTAAGGCAAGAAAAGGGACCTCTGAGGCCCTTCACCCCGGGAAGTATCCTATCCTTGGGAATCTTACAGTCTTGGAAAACCAGTTCACTGGTCACCGATGCCTTGAGTGAGTGCTTACCCTTCATCTCGGGAGCAGAGAAACCCTCATCATCCTTCTCGACAATGAATCCTCTAATCACACCATCCAATTTCGCCCAGACTACTGCTAATTGGGCAATGGATCCGTTAGTAATCCACATCTTGGCACCATTCAGAAGGTAATGATCGCCCATGTCTTCTGCCTTAGTGATCATGTCGCCTGGATTAGATCCGTAGTCAGGTTCTGTCAGTCCAAAGCATCCAATCCATTCCCCACTTGCCATCTTGGGCAGGTAGTAGTTCTTCTGATCCTCAGAACCAAAGTCCCAAATTGGATACATCGCCAATGACCCCTGCACGGACGCAAACGATCGAAGGCCGCTATCTCCCCTCTCGAGCTCCCTGCAGATAACTCCGTATGCCGCATACGAGAGCCCGGGGCACCCGTATCCCTTCAGGGGAGCGCCTAGGACTCCCATCTCACCGAGGGTAACTCGCCATTCATCTGGAAAAACACCATCTCTGCAAGCATGCTCAATCTCTGGAAGGACATCTTTATCGACGAAGTCACGTACCATATCCCTTACCATTCTCTCATCTTCGGTCAGGAGCGAATCAACATCATAGAAGTCCAGAGCATCGAATGGCATGTTCTCAGCCCTCGCGTAGTACTTTCACTCATCAAGGTATGGAATAAACTATCTCTTTCGATAACTGTCTTTCGACTTGGTCCTTTTTCTGACCCTATCTGGTCTAGTGTCTGTTCCCCAGCCGAAGATGGACATCATTATGCTGGCGATAAAACCGACTATAGCCAAAAGTACAGCTATCGAAATTATCAATGAAAGGACAGAGTTTTCTTCAGCATTATATACAGGGTAGAAAGATACTAGATTCCCCCTATCTGTCAGAATCCAACCGTTATTTTCATCTAGAGACCACGTCGAAACAATCCTCTCCCCTGATAGAAGAACATTTTCATCCGCTACATCTGAATTTTCTAACCATGGGAAAGTAGCATTCTTCTCCAAATCATGTTCTACGATGCCAAATGGGGCCATGGATATCAAAAATTTAACTTCTGTATGTTGCGTCAAAGAGCTGAAAAAGCCATCCAAACCGAGAATTTCAACTCCTGAGATAGAAGACTTCTCAGGACTGGAAGTGTTGACATTGATCGTCCCTAAAATATTAGATGATATGGCCACACATGAACTACCAGAATCAAGACATTTCATGTCGTCCCAAGGGGTCGACGCACCCCCGATCCAATTCAAAGAATGGTCCCTTTGTATTATTGCTATCCCGTTAAATGAAGTCGAAGCAACACAAACTATTCCTTCGGAAATACAATCTATGGAAGTCACAGGACTTTGTCCAGCAAGCCCTTCTAGCAGATGAGTTTCGGTTCCACCGTCTCCAGACGCCCTTATTCTCCATATTTCTCCTTCTGCGGAGCCAATGTATGCCCACGACCCAGAAGCACTCCATGAGACGGATAAAAGGTCCGATCCAGATAGATTTACAGCTCCCGCATGAGTTAGTGATTTATCTACATCAGAGTATCTCAGAACTGTCCCGTTATCTCCGACTATTAATGCAGAGTTTCCACTGGGGTGAAAACTCGCGTCATTGAGAGAATCGTTTCCTAACGACGGGGTTTCAATGTAATCAGAAGGGTCAGAAGAAGAGAAAATAACTACTTTTGACTCTTCTCCAAATGTTATCACAAGTTCTCTTGAGGGGCTAAGAGTAGCTCCATTCAGCCCCAGATCTTCACCCGGAAGTGACTCAAAATTATCCAGTTCTACTGCAGAGCTACCAGATGACAACGATGATACGTTTGATACGAGAAAAATCATCAACAGAACTATCGCCAGTCTCGAACGCATGTTTTCCGATATGCCCTTTGACTATAGCCCGTTCGTAACTCAATATCCGGCCCTTCATGATGGCAGAATTGAAGAATGCCCTAGTAAGCCGGGAAGCATGGAGCGATTCGATGTACGACGCGGAATGGTTAAGCAAATTATTGAAGAAGGAGGGCTATCGGCATTGGCTGGCAAGTATTTTGATGACGTACAGTCTACTGATGACACCTCGTTCAAAGGCTCTCATGGCATTATGACTTCCATTTCTGGAAGATTCGAAGGAAACGCACTAATAATTGATGTAACCAATGTTGCTCCCGACTTTGAAAATCCCGATGCTATGAAATCTGCTATGGATGATCGAAGGAGATGGACAACGTTCCTGGATGACGCCACTGGGTATAACTCAAAGCAGAGGGGCGATAAAGCGAAGGAGTGGGCCAAAAAAGCATCCAAGGCGAAATCCGCCGTCTCCGCCGCCCGGCATTTTATGTCAATGTCTGACTCCGTTCCTCAGGACAAGGTCGATCAAGCAGAGAATCTGATTTCTGAAATCGAGGAAGCTCTCGAATCCAGTGAAAATACGAAAGCGGCCGGAAGGGCGGAGAAGCTAAACAAGCTATTCAATTAGGTGAAAGAATGCCCGCCGACGAAAACCAGTCAGATGATGAGATTCGATATCCCGTCGCAGATAGGATGTTCTCAGATTGCGCTGAGGTCGTCGGAATAGAACATGTAGAGTCTGTACTATCTGGTGCGCCGTCTCACTCGGGGGACGATCAACTGGTCGCTTACATTGGTCTTGAGCCCAGTGGCAAAGCTCACCTAGGCTGGTTGCTTCTTTCAGGAACGATAAAGAAAATGTTGGATGAAGGAGTAAATGTGATTATCCTACTTGCGGATTGGCATGCGTGGGTGAATGACAAATTCGGACGAGATATGGAGAAGATATCCCTGGCTGCGGATTATATGTCAGATGTCTTCTCGGCTCTACTCGACTATCCAGAGTTGGGCAGTGGCCCCGGACAGGTTAGATTTGTTCGCGCATCAGAGGTGATGGACTCCGGGAAATACTGGGAGAGGGTACTAAGATGTTCCAAGAATATGAGTCTCTCACGAGTCAGGAGGACATTCAGTATAATGGGAAGGGATGAGGACTCATCTGATCACGATTTATCTGCCTTCTATTATCCTGCCTTACAGGCCGCAGATATCTTCGAACTAGAGGTGGACATAGCGTTTGGAGGGATGGATCAGAGAAAAGCTCACATGTACATGAGGGAGGTAGCAGATCGTAATGGATGGACCAAGCCAACTTGTATCCATACGCCTATGCTTTCTGGATTGAAAGGCTCTGGAGGCAGAATGGACTCCTTCGAATACAAAATGTCCAAGTCAGATCCAAATAATGCCATAATTCTACATGACTCCAAAGATTCCCTTCGTAAGAAAATGAAGAAAGCATTTCTAGAGGTAGGAAACGAGTCCTCCGCTGTCTTTGAGATAGTGGAGCATGTTATCATACCAAGGACAGGGAAAATAGTCGTAACTCCCGACCCAAAGTATGGTACTCCCTCTAGTTTCTCCAGTTCAAGTGAGTTTGCAACATCAGTTTCCGATGGAAATGTACATCCATTAGATGCTAAAATAGCAGTCGCAGATGCTCTTTCCGAGATACTTTCGCCACTTTCCAAGCATTTTCAAAGTAATCCAGAATTACTCGATAGGATGGAATCACTCTCCGCATCAAAGTGATTCATCCGATTTTCCGCTTTTGGAACGTTTCTTTAGGGACAGGTATCATAACCCCCATTACTACGCGAGGCTGGTGAAATAATGTCAGATGTCGGTATAGATGATATTGCTATTCATTTTCCTAGGCTCTACTTCGATATGAAGGACTTTGCTGAGTTCCGTGGTGCAGATTTTGCGAAGTTAAACAAGGGACTCGGACTATCTGCGATGGCGATTCCAGATGTTCATGAGGATACTGCTACTATGGGCGCCAATGCAACCTCTAGGCTAATTGATCGGAATGATATTGATCCCAATAAAATCGGCCGTATTTATCTGGGCACAGAGTCCGCTCTAGATGGGGCCAAACCAACTGCCACCTACATAATGGACATGCTAGAGCAGAGGTATTCTGAAAAATATGGTGAAAATTGCTTCAGAAACTGTGATGTCGTAGATTTGACATTCGCATGTATTGGTGCTGTAGATGCCATGCACAATACATTGGATTGGGTGGCCAGAGGAGGCCCAGATAAGGACAGGATCGGCATAGTGGTTTTCGCTGATAATGCCAAGTATGACCTAGGCTCCAGTGGAGAGTATACCCAAGGGGCAGGAGGAGGTGCAATTCTAATCAGGCACAACCCGAGACTTCTCACTATTCCAGATATTTGGGGAGTCTCCACAATGCCCGTCCACGACTTCTTCAAGCCGAGAAGAGAAGTAAATACTAGGATGATAATAGAAAACGTACTAGAAATCGCCAAGGAGAGTGGTGAGAGGGTGAAAGACGGCCTAGCAGAGAAAATCCTCAAATTCCTCCCAATGTCGTCAAAAAAGGACGACATAATGTTCGAAAATGAAAAGCTGATGATCCATAAGGATATGCCAGTTTTTGATGGGCAATTCTCTAATCGGTGCTATTCTGAATCAGTAAAAACAGCATTTATTGACTTTAGATCTAAGGCCATCAGGGATGGAAGATACGATCCAGAGGTCGATGAGATACTGACTGAGCAGTGGCTGAGGATTATCGTACACCTCCCCTATGCATTTCAGGGCAAGAGAATGTTTCCGGATGTCTTCAGGCATGACAGAAGGGATCTCCCAGTTTGGGATGCTATAACAGAAGAGATCGGCCCGGAACCGCTCCCTGGTTCCTTCCCCGACACTGCAGAAGGATTGGATGAATTTGAGCGCGCCAATGATTATTACAGGAGACTGATTTCCAAGACAGATGAATTCAAACAGTTCGCTGAGCAGAGGATTGAGAAGACACAGAGGGCATCAAGCTTGATTGGAAATCAATATACAGGCTCAATTTTCTTAGCACTAATGTCCGCTATGGAGAGTGACTATCTGGATGGGACAGAAATGGGAGGGCATAAGGTAGGGCTTTGCGGCTACGGATCTGGGGCCAAGGCCAAGGTCTTCGAGGGAGAGGTCCAGCCAGAATGGAAGGAGATATCTTCTAAATTCGAACTATTTGAGAGGCTCTCATCAAGGAAACCAATCGACAAGACGATTTACGAATCTCTACACAGGGGTTCGAGAAAAGAATCTGTGGTACCCCCGAGTGGCGAATTCGCCCTAATGGGAATCGGTGCTGAAGGTGATCTGGAAGGCCAGAGGCGATATGCATGGGTCAATTAGATCCCTAGTTGCCGAATAAAACACATCACTTAGGTTGAATCGCCCTGTTGATGACAATCCTCTGGACTTCCTGAGTACCTTCGTAAATTTGAGTTATCTTAGCATCCCTAAAGAATCTCTCAACAGGGAAATCAGTAGTATATCCATAACCTCCCAACACTTGAACCGCTCTTTCAGAGACCCACATTGCCGTATCCCCGGCAAATAACTTTGCCATACTAGCCTCCTTGGTATGCCTAGGCCCGCCCTCTTCGTAGTGAACCTGTTTAGCCCATGCCGCCTTGTAAACCATCATTCTGGCCGCTTCAATCTGTGTTGACATATCCGCGAGAATATTTCCTATACTCTGGTGATAGGAAATCGGCTTTCCGAAAGTCTGGCGTTCCTGTGAGTAGTTTAATGCCGATTCAAACGACCCCTGAGCTATTCCAAGTGCCTGAGCGGCAATCCCTATGCGAGAATTGTCTAAAGCATTCATGGCGATTGGAAATCCTTCTCCTGCGCCCTTCAACACATTCTCGACCGGCACCATACAATCCTCTAGCAGGAGAGAGCAAGTATCCGAGGAACGAATTCCCAGTTTGTCTTCCTTTTTTCCGACTGAGAATCCCTTGAATCCCTTCTCAACAATGAAGGCAGTGGTTCCCCCATGTTTCTTTACGCCATACTCGGGATGATCAACATCTTTGGCGAATAGGACATATATATCTGCACTGGAGCCGTTAGTAACCCACATTTTTTCACCATTCAAGATGTAATGAGTCCCATCCTCGCTCATTTTAGCTTTGCAAACCATTGCCGCCGCATCTGTACCCGAACCAGCCTCAGAAAGAGAATACGCGCCTATTTCTTTGCCTGCTAGCCTAGTAAGATACTTATTCTTCTGTTCTTCATTACCATGAATGGAAATCGTCTTGGCGCACAGTCCCACATGTACACAATACATCACTGAGAAGGACGGATCAACTCTGGCTAACTCTTCCACAATTATCGCTTCGGTGATATCATCGACCGGACTTCCGCCATACTCCTCTTCTATGGTAATTCCTTGAAGGCTAGTTTCACAGAAACTGGCCCATTCTTCCAAAGGGGCCATCTGCTCTTTATCTCTCACCAGTGTGGTCGGAAGAAGGACCTCCTCGGCAAAGCTTCTGACCATATTTCTAATCATATTCTGCTCTTCTGACTCTTGAAAATTCATAGTGCTCATAACATCCGAAAGGCACTACATTGTTAATATCTTGTTGGGTAATTCTCAAATCTCTAGAAACGAATAGTTGAAATGAGATATTGAGGGCGGCGGTGCGGGTAACATGGCCGACAGCGACTACGCAGAGTTCAGCATTGCACACGACCGCCTATACACGCTTGACCATCTTTGGATGCAAGTTTTGGATGAGGATAAGGACGAAGGAACGACTAGTATCAAGATAGGACTCAGTGAATTTCTGATGGCTGAGTTCGGAGAAGTGATACAAGTGGTTCTGGCGCGACCTCGTGATGATAGTGATTTTGAAATCGAGGCCGACTCTGGCCTATCCGAGGACGACGACGAACAAAAATCTCCTAAATCCGAAACAATGGGAGGGCAAGTGGATACTGATGAGCTTTTGATTACAGTAACTACTAGGTACGATGGCGAATTTGATAGAATGCTGATTAATGCTCCAATTTCGTGTACAATTGTTGAATTAAACGGACATGTCGAGGATAATCCCGACATAGTAAATGAGGACGCCTATGGGGATGCGTGGTGCGTAATTGTCAAGACGTTCTCTGATGATTTCGACGAAGACCAATTCATGGACAAGGATGAGTACTTGGTTATGCTAAACGAGTTGCCCTGACTAGGGCCAGCTTAGGTGTTCCCATTCTCGGTAATCGGATAGCTCCCAGTCAATATCTGAAAGGAACTCTAGTACCTCCTCTTCGGATTTGGATGCCTCTTCAATCTGCCTTCTGTGGAGCCACCCCTTTAGCCTCCCCAGACGCGGTCCCGGCTGAAGGCCAGTTACACTGACCAGTCTCGCCCCTTTTACGAGCGGATCTAGATGTAGTCCATGGCCATTTATGTCTTCAATCGATTTCACGAAATCCTCTGTGTCTGTTCCAGATTTCTGTAGATAATCGAGAAGCATCTCCTTTCTCTCGTCCGGAACAGCGGCAGTGAATCTCCTGGAGGACTTTATTGACGAATCTAGAATCATGTTCCTACATTCGTGCATTATGGATACTTCCAAGAGATCATTCTTGGAGAGAACTAATAGGTCCCTCAACCTAGCCGAGAGCATTTCACCAGAAAGCTCACTGCCTCTAAGCAATAAAGCTAGATTGACTAAATATTTTGTAGATAATTCGGGGGGCAAATCCAGAGGGAGGTCCTCGAATACTCTACTCAATACTCCCAATGATAACATCTGGGAGGCAATAGAATGTGTATTTTCACCACTCAGTATCTTGGACATCTCCATGCCCACTCTTTCCCTAGATATTCCGGATAGAAATTCTTTGGACGACAAAATACCGTTTCTGAGCGAATCGTCCATCTCCCTTATGCCCATTCTCCCGCCATCAAGGAACCTAAATGCACGAAGTACTCTCAAACCGTCTTCCTTGAATCTCTCTTTAGCATCGCCCACTGATTTCAGAACGCCCGATTCTAAGTCATTTAATCCGCCATGAGGGTCTAAGAATCCACCTTCTGCATCAATTGCCATTGAATTAATTGTGAAATCCCTCCGGCCTAGGTCTGCAATAATTCCGCTATTTTCTTCTCCTCCCTCAAGGAAACTCACTTTGCCGGGCCTTCTGCCATCGGAATATTCGCCCTCGCTTCTTAGTGTCGTGACTTGCCACTCTGAGCCATCTCCAAGATCATCATCTAATCTAACTATTACAGTCCCAAAGCTGGCTCCGACCATTAGTGACTTAGGAAAAATTGATTTTATTTGTTCAGGATTAAGGGTTGTTGCAATATCCATGTCCTCGGGACTCCCGCCTGAAAGAGAATCCCTCACCCACCCACCGACAATCCAAGCCTTGCCATTATCTCCGAGCCTCTTCAGTACAATATTGTCCACACTTGTTAGGCTCCCAAGCGCACGATCGATAGACTCCCGCGTCGGCCCCTCCATGCCATATCGTAAGGACTCGTAGACATCACTTCTTCGGATTAACAAAGAATATAGCTAGGGGGTGAAGTCTGCATGCCTTTTTCCAAAAAGTGGCTCTTCTAAATCTGGAACTCTTCCCTCAAGATCGAATCCAAGTATGTCGACGAAAGTCGGCCATAGGTCATTTAGCCATTCAGCTTCAGTCATCAGCAGCTCGATTACTGGATGTTCAATAATTTCCTCTTCAGTGAAGCTATCAGTGATCTCTGGAAGCCCAGGGGGGAGTCCTCTTAGTGATTCTACAAGTCTTTCCAGTCTGTAAACCTCCTCGGAACTCTCGCCGAGAACCGATGAAATCAATATCAATGCATCCTCGAACTCATCTGCTATGAACAAAGGGTCGGGAAAACCCCTTTCCGACTCTCTGATGTCCATGGGTCCGAAAACCACCCCTCCTAAATCGGTTTCAAGCCAAGTGCCACCTTGCCACTCCTTTTTCATTAGCCTCTGTTGAATCCTGCCGCCAAATGGTCCTAGAATAAATCCGCCCTCCTCAATTAGCAACTCGACAAAACTTGGTATTTCTCTGATGGAGCCTGTGAAAAGAACCCTGTCTACGTCCCTATCCCAGAATGGATCTTCCAAAGCCTCCTTCCCCAGAACACGGATTAAACCACATTGCTCACGGCCCTCAAGAACATTCGAAGTATGTTCGGCTATCTCATCATGCGGCTCTATTATGGTGACTTTACCGCCATGTCCGCAAATCAAATCTATCAGAGTGGCCAAATATCCTCCTTTGGACCCCATAAGAAGAACGTGAAGTCCCTCATCCAGCTCTAGGTGATGAAGCATGGTCACTATCATGTGAGGGGCAGAAATCGTTTTTGTTACTCCCGAATCGGTTACAAGAAAAGGGACAGGAAAGTCATGCCAGAAGCTTTCCAAAGGAAAATCTGTAAAATCTGAAGGTTTAGTATTTAGTAACGCTTCAATTACCTCATTACTCATTGGAATCCCTGTTTTTTCTAGCATTTCTACTAGATCAGTTACTTCGGACATGGTTTCTCTCAGCACTCCTTTAGCCGCAGTCCATTTGAACACAACGCCCCCCCGACTGTATAGGGTCCGTGGTCTAGGGGTTATGACGTTGCTCTTACAAAGCGAAGATCGCAGGTTCAATTCCTGCCGGACCCACCAATATTTTTCGTAATTCAAGTACAGGTGGAATCATTCAATTTACTGAATATTCAATAAGTGATGCCGGCGGGACGTTGCGTGGTTGAAGAGACAGCTGGACTAGCGTCCCGCGTTGCTAGAAGGCTTAGGAAGAGGGACTGGACCGTTTCTGTGGCGGAATCCTGCACAGGAGGACTAGTAGCTTCCCTGATAACGGATATTTCCGGGGCTTCTGCATGGTTCAATCAAGGTTGGATTACCTATTCCAATGAATCTAAGATGAGGGAACTAGGCGTAGAAAAGACGGCATTCGATAGTGATGATGCGGGCGCAGTATCCCATGAGGTTGCAATTCAGATGGCCCAGGGGGCTAAATTTCAATCCGACTCCAATGTTTCGATAGGAATTACGGGAATTGCCGGACCCGGGGGGTCAACAAGTAACAAGGAAGTAGGCAGGGTCCATGTTGCAGTCATAGCGGGAGACTACTTCCTGTCGAGGAGAATGGATTTTGGAGACAATGATAGATTAGACAACAAAAGGTCATTCGCTGCCTTCGCCCTTAGACTAACTCTTGAGGCCTTGGATAGGGTTGATGAGAATGAGGCCGTTGTGGAGGAGGCATTGAACAAAGATGCATCCGAAGGATCATTTGACACTTCTCAGCTAGATCCCTCTTCTGAGGAGTGGGAGGGGAGCTTAGAGTGGCAGAAAAGTCCTAGAACAGTCGCAGAAGATATAGGAAAGGTGGACTTAGCATCTTTGACCGATTGGGACGACAAAGAGTAGTTTCACAAGTCCTTTAGCGATATCATCATGAGGTGACCTTCTCCCTTGACTGACATGGTCTCGGACGATTGGCCTGCAAGACAGCGAATTTTGGCTTCTTCAGGTATTCTTGTAATCGGCAGGAAGTCACAGCAAATAATACAGGAATTGGAAGACCTACAGCCTCTTATCCAAGCCGCTAGGGCGTCTGGAGTGAAAATTCTAGACTTCCGAACTATTAGCGAACTACTTTCCATTACAGCATCTACATCAGTCGAAAATATGCAAGCAGAATCTCCAAAAACACGACAAGTTACTCTTCCAAATCCTAATAGTCACTCATCCATGGGTAGGACTGTAGCCCCTTCAGAGACTCTCGAACTAGCTCCTCCTCCTAGACCACACGGTTTGGAGCAATATAATCTGGCAGATTTTCCGATGCACGCCACTGATGTAGACTCTGAGATTGAGATTCATTTCGATATTACTGGAAACTCAGTGACCGAGGGTAAGATGTCAGACATGAAATCCTGCTTCACAGACAGACTAAAGAAGATCAGATCGATGATGTTGTCCGCAAACTCGCTTCCAAGGAGGCCAACTCCGGCCTCGGAAGCTTGGAGAAATCGCCAGAGACATTCCAGCAGGGACTACGAGGTGACAATGGTCGGTCTCGCTACTGATATGCGGTGGGCCAAGAGTAAGAATTTGATGTTCGTTATCGAGGACGAAACAGCCCAGGTTAGATGCATAGTAAAGCCGCCATCGGATGCTTCTGAAGTACATCCAGCTTTGGACGGACTAATGGATGATGATGTCGTAGGGGTTAGTGGATATTTTCTTGTAGGCGAGGGGGATCCAATTTTCTTCGTTCAAGATATTCACCTACCTCCATTAGGCGTGCATTCCAAATCTATGGCGGCAGAAGATCAAGCAGTATCCGCCGCCTTCCTATCAGATACGCATGTCGGGAGTATGACATTCCTAGGTCCCCAATGGGAGAAAATGATTACATGGTTCAATAACGATCCACTGGCTAAAACAATCAAGTATTTTGTTCTAAGTGGAGATGGAGTTGATGGGGTTGGAATTTATCCCGGTCAAGACAGGCACTTGTCGATCAAGGATCTATTCAATCAGTATTCGGAGCTTGCGAAACTTCTCGAAGGACTACCAGACTGGGTAGATGTCATCATACTTCCTGGGAACCATGATGCGGTAAGGCCCGCAGAGCCACAACCAGCGCTCGATCCAGAGGTTCAGCAGGACTATTCAGATGCTACCTTTGTAGGAAATCCATGTGATTTCAGCTTACATGGGGTGAGGGTGCTGTCATATCATGGAAAGAGCATAGATGATTTCGTTGCAACTTTGAGATCTGTTTCATACTCTCAGCCAGAAAGAGCAATGCAAGCGATGCTGGAGAGAAGGCACTTAGCCCCATCGTGGGGTGGAAAAACTCCGCTTTCTCCAGAACCAGAAGATAACTTGGTAATTTCAACAGTGCCGGATATTTTTGTTACCGGGCATGTACATGGTCATTTTGTTGGTAATTACAAAGGAACAACCATGGTACACAGTTCGACGTGGCAGAATCAAACAGATTTCCAGAGGATGCTGGGATTCCAACCCAAACCATGTATCTTAACTGTAGTTAATTTGCATACCTTCGCCACTGCCTCGATTCCTTTCGCTTAATCTTCTCTGGGAAACTCTTCCCCACTGAATATGTATGGCCAAATATCTCTGAGGTCCTTACTTTCTACTACAGGAACTCCTGATTCGATGAACGCTTCCAAGGCTCTTTCCCTAGCCGGATTAAATCCAACGAAAGAAGATTTACCGATTTTCATAGACAAGTCAGTACTCGAGTCTCCTATTGATATGATTGTACTTGATTCAAAGCCATTTATCCTTGCAAGCTTCTCTACCATTAGTCCTTTATTATGAGAGTATACCCTAGTCGGAAGCCCCCTCTCCAAGAAACCGTTTTCGTCCCATTCAAAACCATTGGCAGCCCAATCATCGACCTTCAGCATATTTGCTATCGCACCTACAAACAGGTCGACCCCAGAAGATACTATCGCGACATATATTCCTCTGTTATGAAGCTCCTCGACAACATCCCTGGCCCCTTCCATAAGTCCCACACCGCTGTAACACCTCATTATGTCATCTCTGTGTATGTCAGACTTCACACTCTTCCATAGCCTGATATCATGTTCGACAAATTCTTCTTCGGTTATTTTCCCATCAAGGAACATCTCTAAGGTTTTTTTATGGGATCCGCCATCTGCGGAATCTGTGCCAAATTTACTATGAATATTTTGCCAAGAAGATCCATTATCAGTGAGCACGCCGTCACAGTCGAAAACGACAGCAGTCACGCTATTCATGATTATCGCAGGCACTCCATGTTAATTTAGTATAGTTCGTAATCGATGAATTGATTGCTGAGGACCTTCTAAGATTAACATGGACGCACCAGCTCATCCAGGTGGTAGTGCGATTATAGTTAGAGTGCTATTCTTCGGCCCACTAGCCGAATCTATAGGGGAAAGAGAAGTTGAAATCGCTTTATCCAAAGATACAAAATTAATCGATCTGATTTCACGATTAAATCTGGAAGATCTTGTCTCTAAAGGACTTAGAGTGGCTCTAGATGGAAATATTTATTCAGATTTTGAAATCCCTCTCAAAGATCATTCAGAAGTAGCATTTCTCCCTCCTGTTTCAGGAGGTTAGACATTTTTCCTCCGAAGCATTGAATCGATATGTCCCCTACCACCTTCTGATACTATGGCACTTGGCACCGTCGAAATAGTGGCGCTAGTCGTTTTTGGAGTACTAATTTTCGGAGTAGATAAGATACCGAAGCTTGCAAGGAATGTCGGTTTGGCAAAAGGCGAGTATCAGAAGGCTGTAAGTGAAGTAACAAATCCTTCAAAGGCCGAACAGGATATGGATAGGGGCGGAATGACTGCTGAAGTGGATATGGAAAGCGAGTGATCATTTCTTTCTCAGTTTAAGCACACTTCCGCAATTTTTGCACTCTTTCAAAACTCTCTTGTTACGGCTGGGGGACTCAGGAGATCCATATACAGTCCCACAGCCAATGCATTTCAATTCCCATCTCCAGGTTTCAGAGATTCCATCCATTATCGCCCCTCTCCACTCCATTCCGAGAATCTCAGCCAGATTTTGCATTCTGTAGTCATCAGTAACCAGAGTCGCACCTCTACAATGTGCTAACGCAACCAAGCTCAGATCGGTTTGAGAAATCCCAGTCATATCTCCAGTCTCCATTGCAAGCTCCGATATAGTAGCGAGGGACTCTATGCTGGGTTCCGAAATTATCAATCCCAATGACTCGATGATATCTGCTCGTGTGGGAGAATGCTTCTCCAGCTCGCTAACCTGGGAACTTACAATCATGGATCCACTTAGTTCTGATAGTGGCCAAGAAATCAAGGCTGATGTATCCAAGACCGTGCCCTCTCCCATAATCTAGACGCCACACATCCCTTTCATTGGTTTTGCCTATGGAAATCCTCACAAATACCACTATTTCATAATGCAATGACATCGACGACCATGTATGGGACTGTTGCCCGGTCAATTTTGGGATGCATGGGATTCCTACATTGAGTGGTCACTAGATCTAGGCCTTCCCGGGTTGGGAATCCTGTCATTCACCGAAGCAGTTTTGCAACCGATTCCTCCTGAAGCACTAACATTGCCAATGTACTTAGACGCACAAGGACAGCCTATGGAAATATTCCTGATATGGCTCGTAGTGACGCTGACTAGTGTAGCGGGAGCGGTTGTTGGATGGTGGCTCGGCAAGATTCTGGGGCGTAATTTCGCTGAGAGGATAATCAATAAAAAACACATTGTTAGATTGGATAATCTTATTGACAGATATGGGAGTGCAGGGATATTCATTGCCGCATTATCGCCTATTCCCTACAAGGCTCTGGCTTGGATAGCAGGCATGGGAGAAATGGACAAGCGTCAATTTATCATTGCAGGTTTGTGGGGGAGGGGATTGAGATTTGGAATCCAAGGAATCGTGATCGGGGTCTGGGGGGATCAATTACTAAAATTCCTAGCGAGTCCTTTGGTTTGGATTGCATTAACTGTAATTTCCCTGATAGTTTTCTTGCCAGCTATACGCTGGTGGGATTCACTGCTGGATGAAGAGGAGTAATCTGCTTCCATATAGGTTACTTAGAGTGTCCTTCTACCCGATTCGATTATGTGTGGGCCGTGTGTCCGATGCTTCAGCTCCTGTGGTGTAGTTCGGTCCATCATACCGGGTTTTCATCCCGGCGACCCGGGTTCAAATCCCGGCAGGAGCACCAATTTACTCTAATTCATGTACCTCAATAGGAACTCCTCTATCTTTGGCCTCTCTGATTACCACTCTGGTCCATTTACTGGTTGCAGAGGGCATTGCAAATATATGGCTGGAAGATAACAGAATCTTCTCAGTTAGGGAGTTCGGCGCCTCGGGTCTACCCGAGTCTTCAAGCCCCCTCCTCGGATCATCCCATTCCTCAGAGAATATGGCTATTGGAATTGAATTATTCACTGCCCACCTCTCTGCCATGTAGTCAACACCACTGGCGCCTCCGACAATAATCAAGTCTGGATAACCGTTAATCTCTATCCATGAATCAATCAAAGCTTCGAAGTTTGCATAGTCATAGTACCTACTTGACCCAACAATCGCTAGGTTGATTATTTCCCCATCATCATTCAGGTCCCTGCTCCCGAGCCGTTCAACAACATCCTGCCCCCTCCCGTCCTTCATAGCAGAGCTAACAGGGTCTGGAAACATAAATCCATTCCTGAAAAATCAACTTAGAAAGGATTTCTTGAGAATTCTACACGGTCGAATTGATATTCTGAACCCCGACCAGCACATGGGGAAGATGCCATGCCTCTAGACGTTGAATTGATTCGTTCTCAGTTCCCAATCTTGCAGAGAACACTACCGAATGGAAAAAAGCTAGTCTACTTTGACAATGCCGCAACCTCTCAGAAACCACTTGCTGTCATTGATGCTATGTCCGATTTTTACAAGAACTATCACGCAAATGCCCACAGGGCAAATCATACTCTAGCAGATGAATCTACAGCGGCACTCGAGGGTGCCAGAGATAGGATTTCGAAGTTCTTAGGAACATCCGAGGGACAGATGATTTACACTGGTAGCGCTACAGAGGCGATGAACTTAGTTGCATATGGGTGGGCGAGATACAATCTGAATGAAGGCGATGTAGTAGTAACTACGGAAATGGAGCACCATGCAAATATTGTTCCATGGCAAGAGCTATCCAAGGAACGAGGTATAGAGCTAAGATATGTTCCAATAGATACTGAAAAATTCACTCTTGACTACGATGCCATGGAAGTAGCAATTGAAGGATCATCACTAGTATGTGTGGGCCATGTAAGTAATGTTCTAGGAGTTAGGAATGATATTGAGAGAGTTATCAAAATGGCACATTCACAGGGTGCCAGAGTGGCAATAGATAGTGCCCAAGGGGCTCCTCATGAGAAGATCTTCTTCGACGACTTAGGCGCCGATTTCTTGTCGGTCGCGGCACACAAGATGGGCGGGCCCACTGGAATAGGATGCCTTCTGGTGAGTAAAGACGCTTTATCAGAAATGGGGCCATTCCTGACGGGGGGATCGATAGTCAAGAGGGTCTCACTAGAAGGGACTCAGTTCCAAGAAGGATATGCAATGTTTGAGACCGGAACTCCAAGAATGGCAGAAGCAATTGGATGGGGAGTAGCTGTTGACTGGCTAGAGGAGAATATCGACTTCGAGGAGGCACACAAACATGTTCAGAGTATCGCTTCATGGATGGCCACTAGGATGCGTAAAATACCCGGCATCACAGTCTTTGGATTCCCAGAGATGGAAGAAGCAATCGGGGTTGTCTCTTTCTTACACGATACAATCCAAGCCCAAGATTTAGGATACTTGCTGGATGCTGGAGGTTTTGCAGTAAGGACCGGGCATCACTGCGCCCAGCCCCTGATGGAGGCTATGGGAGTGGGCTCAACCAATCGTGCATCTGTTTGGATATACAATACCATGGAAGAGGCTGAAGCTTTTGTTACCCATCTCGAATCAATCGTTTCTAAATTTGGTTGAAGCGCCAGAATTGTGAAATCCTAATCGCCTTTCGCACAGGCATGGGTGACTCCGACCAATGGTCCGAAGAGGTGACTAGTATCATCGATAGATTCCAATCTTGTTTCGATACCATGGAGAGGTATGAACTGCTATTTGAGTATGCTAACAAGCATCCGTCATCACTAGCCATTGATGAATGGGACGACGAGAACATGGTCCATGGATGCCAATCGAGGGCCCATGTCGAATGCAGTCTCGACTCTCAAGGTGGATTTGTCGCCAAAGGGGGCGCAGATGCCCAGATTGTACAGGGTCTGATGGCAATTACTGCAATCGCAGTAAATGGACTCCCTCCTAGCGAGGTGGCTAATCACGATCCCTCATATGTTGAAGAAATGGGACTAAGTCAGATTTTGACTCCTAGCAGGGCCAATGGATTCATGAACATGGTCAAGAAAGTGAAGGAAGAAGCCTCAACCCTGATGTGATATGATGTCTGTAGAATCCGATGTTAGGGAGTCTCTGAGGTCAGTAGAGGACCCTGAGATGAAAATTTCAGTTATAGAGCTCGGTCTAATTTATGGAATAAGGGCCGAGGACAAAGATGGCGGCACCCATATAGAGGTGGATATGACACTAACTAGTCCTGGTTGCCCAATTGCCCCAGAATTGATGGCGGCCGTCCATAGGGCCACTGAACAGACAGAAGGAGTTGGCTCGGTACATGTCAATCTTACATTCTCCCCTCTTTGGGATCCGAGGAAACATGCATCAGAGGATGCCAGAATAGACATGGGTATTTTCTGAAATCAATGTTGCATCTCAGTAGCTCTGACGGTGTTTGACATCAGCATCGCGATAGTCATCGGCCCCACTCCCCCCGGGACTGGAGAGAGGGCACCAGCAACATCCAAAACATCAGGATGAACGTCCCCAGTAAGATAGTACCCCTTCTCTGAATTATCAGCCACACGATTCACACCAACATCAATAACAGTCGCTCCCGGTTTTACCCATTCTGCGGTGATCATGTTTGGACTTCCAACGGCGGCAACTATCAAATCTGCATCCCGACATAAATCAGCCATATCGGCAGTTCTCGAATGAGCTATTGTGACTGTTGCATCTACTCCTCTCTGCGCCAGTAGGAGGGACTGGGGCATACCAACTATCCTACTACGTCCTATGACGACAGCTCTCTTCCCTCTCAAATCTAATTCTGCTCTTTCGAGCATCCGCATTACTCCGGCAGGGGTACAGGGAAGCAACCCACTCACATCTCCTTGAACCAGCCTCCCAAGGTTTTGCGCATGAAAGCCGTCAACATCCTTGATTGGGTCAATAAGATCTGTGATTGAGATCTCATCCATTCCCGATGGAAGTGGGGACTGAACTAGGACCCCGTTGACCCCCGGATCTTCATTGAGGCGCCTAACTGTTGAAACAACTTCCCCATACTCGGCATCAGGGGCTATATCCACTCGCAAGCTCCTAATTCCTAACCGTGCGCAAGCACGCTCCTTTGCACCGACATAGACGTGAGAAGCTGGGTCATTTCCGACTATTACGACTGCAAGACAGGGCGTCACACCATCTTTCGATAAATCGCCAATTCGGCCCTTCAGCTCTTCTTCAATCTCACGGGCTATTTCTTTCCCATCAAGAACTATCGCCGCCATATAACGCCGTCTAGCTCCCGCCCTTTGACCTTGACGTATTTTGGAGCCCCAGGAGGGAGTCGAACCCCCGACCGTCTGATTACAAATCAGATGCTCTACCAGGCTGAGCTACTGAGGCGGCGACCCTTGGAAGGCAAACCACTATTGAAACCTATAGGCGATTAGGGGGGACTTTGATGCGTAGAACCCCTTGGCGTGTTCGTGGGCGTGACCAAACAGAACAACAGTAGAGTCAACCTTGCTATATCGGGCTGGGCTTGTATAGTGGTCGGAAGCGGAATAATTCTGAGCTCTGGCCCCTCAAGTATAGTGCTAGCCGTAGCCGCTCCTATTTCCATTTCAGGACTAGCTTTGTTAATGGCCGCGATAGGTATGGGCCAGACTGAGGAAATTGATCCTGAGGAGATTCAGGCTTGGACTCCAGATACGGATTTACTTCCCGATGCAGGAGGTCCAATGTTCCGAGTAGATACTACTCTGATTGCTCCTGTGAAAACTTCTATACTTTGTGGAAGATGCGGCAATTTAGAAATTTTGAACGGCCCTAAGCCTAGTAAATATTTCTGCGATAAATGTGAAATCCTACTGTGGGAAGAAGAGTGATTTTTCTCGGTAGCCTCAATAGTGAGGCCCTAATCGAGTAGTTAATGACTGTGGATTTGAGCAATAATGACAGAGCCATGCTCAGGGCCATGCTTACCGATCCAAGTAGAGAATGGGCAATCAAGGAACTACTTGAGTCAACAGGATGGAATGATCAAGTCCACGTAGCCGGTTCTGGTCAATCATTGTCGGAATTGGGACTAGTCACTGTATCTGAAACTCAAATTAGGACTATTTCATTAGACTCAGAGGGAAAAAAAGCACTTGAACACGGGCTACTAGAGGAAAGAATTTGGAAATGGTACATCGGGTCCGATGAGGATAAGAGGAATATGGAGGATCTTTTCCAAGCAGGGTTTCAGAGAAACGAAGCAGGACCAGGAATAGGACTTCTGAAATCAATTGGGATGACACTAGAGTCTGGCAATCTAGTCGTCGATGATGAAGGGGCTATAGCATCTATAATTTCCGAGAGACAGGATTTTATTTCTAAGATTTCAAATCGCGGTGTCGAAGATTCAGAACTGAGTGCACAACTTATACGGCACTTCTCGAGTAGGAAGGGCCTAATTTCTGTAGACGTCCAAGTTTCCCGAACATGGTCTCTGACCGAGGAGGGAGCATTAGTAGACAGTGAACTACTATCCCATGTTGAGATGATCGGGGAGGTGACCACAGAGCTCTTACAAGGGGACAGTTGGAGGGGTGCCAAGTTCAAGCCCTTCGATGTCAACGCACCAACTGTAACTCCTACTGGCGGCAGGCCCCATCCCATGCAAGCCCTGATTGAAAGAATCAGAAAGGTCTTCTTGGAAATGGGATTCTCCGAGATAGAGGGAAATTTCGTACAATCAGCAGGTTGGAATATGGATGCATTGTACATACCCCAATCTCATCCTGCAAGAACAATGCAGGACACATTCTATCTCTCGAGCCCAGAAAAAGTAGAGGTCAGAGAAGAATATCTCGATTTATGGTCGAAGGTCCACGAGCATGGTCACGATACCGGAAGCAGGGGATGGGGAGGGAGATTCGATAGGGAAGAGGCCCAGAAGGGACTTCTCAGGACGCACACTACTGTGAATACCGTCAGGCACATCGCAGAGAATCCAGGCGAGCCCTCAAGAGTTTTTGGAATTGGAAGAGTATTCAGACAAGAAACCATAGACCGAACTCATTTACCAGAGTTTCACCAGATCGAAGGAATCATTCACGAAGAAAACGCCAATCTTCCAATGCTAATAACGACACTCAAAACTTTCTATTCCAAGATGGGATACGGTGACGTCAGAGTAAGGCCGGCTTACTTCCCATATACTGAGCCTAGTGTTGAAGTGGACATTCTTTGGAGGGGCGAGTGGCTTGAGCTTGGAGGGGCAGGAATTTTCCGCCCAGAAGTAACTGAGCCATTGGGCACAGAATGGCCAGTATGTGCATGGGGCATGGGCCTAGAGAGGCTAGCAATGCTCATACTTGAGCTTGACGATATAAGGCAATTATACCAGCCCGACTTGGAGAAACTGGGGCAAATGCCAATACTCTGACAAAAACAACTCCCAGTAGCATCAATGCTAACATGCCTCCACTAGGGGGGGCAATTCGATGTATGGCTCCGAATGCTGTAGAAAAGTCGGAAGACTGGCCCTGGGGGCCACCTCCGCATCCTTCTGGAGGAGGGCCTATGCCCGGCCCCCATGTATCTCCATGTCCCGAGCAATCGACCCCATCATCCCCTCCTCCATTCTCGCTTCCTAGGGATACTTCGCCCCTGTAGCAGTTGATGAAATAGGGGAATCCAATCTCTCCCTCTCCATTCTCCCATGTGGTATGATAGTGGTATACTCCTTCGGGGTAATCTGGAGTGGGTCCAAAGTGCCCATTACAAGAGTCTAGATCGCCGAGTCCTGCTACATACTCGTAATCATCAATCCCATTGTAACCAGTTTCCCCCTCCTTTAGACGGTATGATGATTTCATTTCAGATATGTTCTCGTCATCGTCCCAGCCTACGAATCCATATATGGGATAGCCATCAAAAGCGAATCCAACAATAGGTGAATGCTCAGACAAGGACCTAGAAGAGTCAATACTGTAGTCCCTCCATGTTTGATTGCTATCTTCATCGGGGTGCCAGTGTGCGCAATTTGCATCTGCGTGGTAATGATAAGCGCCACCTGGTCCTGAATGACCGTGACATATCCCTAGCCAGATATGTTGCCTATCTTCCTCATATTCCCCCTCATGTCCTGCAACTGCATCCCCTCCGGGGCCGTCTTCAGGTCCGAAGATGGGAACTCCATTTACAGCGAAGGCGACAGCATCTCTCTCTGGTGCCATCGTGCATCCATCTGTAGAGATAGAAGGATCGCACCCAGTCTGGTTGGTGGGGACAAGGGGAATCCTCCATTCCAGGTCTTGCTCACTGGTACAGCAACCCGGCCCTGACTCCAAATCATGATTAGGAATCCCATTAGAACTGATTACAACCTCAGTCTCTCCAATCTCAAAACGCAATTGGCAAAGATGATTATCAGATTCCGTGGTATTGTAATCATCCACGGGCTCTACTTGTTCGGTAGAATCGCAAAGAAGTACTTCCTCCCACCATGACTGAGATCCAGTTCCATTATCCACAGGCTCATTTTCATATTCGCAGGATCCATCATCCTCTTCTGCGCCTTCGTCATAGTTACTGGCACTTGAATCAGTACAACCCGATTCAGGAACAGGCTCATTTTCATATTCGCAGGATCCATCATCCTCTTCTGCGCCCTCGTCATAGTTACTGGCACTTGGATCAGTACAACCTTCTGTGACTCCCTCGATTACAGTAATGGTAGTTGTTACTAAGAATGAACTTTCAGTCCAAACCCCGCATACCGACGATAGAGACAACGTAGTATTATCCTGTATGTTGGATAGTTCTAGCTCGAAACTGCCATCTTCGCCTATTGGAAGCCCCAGGCTCGACTCGGAGACATCTCCAGTAGACCACCTTAGGGAGCAAGTTTCGATAGAGTCATGAAGGACCTGCCCATTAATTGGAGCTATTCCACCTCTTACAATCTCAAGCTCAGTCGCAGAGAGAGTGATTATCGTCCCACTCTCTTCGGGGTAATTAATGGAGAAAACTTTGGTCCATGTTGAATCCTGTCCAAGGCTATCGGTGGCCACTACCTGAAGTGCATGACTGCCTACTTCGAGTGATGAAATATCCAAAGTTACAACCCCATTAGCGTCAAGAGGGTCCATGACCTGCTCTCCGTTCAGAGTAATCAAGACAGACAGGCCCCCCATCTCCTCATCTGAGATTGTTATATTCACCGTTTCAATCTCGCCAATCAACATAGTGTCAGGGACATCAGAGTCAATAGTTGGCGAGTCGTTCAAACCCTCATCTTCAATACCGAAGAACAGTAAGCCAGTCATCACGCTAGTAACCATCAGAGCCGAGAGAAATATCGACCTCGCCATCCCATTATCTTCTGCCATGTTCCCAAGTGAATGAAATAGCATATAATTGGAACAGTGTAAAAACCCGAAAAAAGTGTCGAAAGGTGAGAATCACTCATCAGCGAGGGTAATTACATCTTGCAAGAAGTTATCAGCATCCCAAAATATTCCAGAGTAAGCAACCCTCTTCCTCATCTCTTTCCCTACAATGAATGTGGTGGTGGAGTGGCCAACTTCATACTCCCCAAGGGACTCATCATGTGGGTCTTCCGAGCCAGTGTCGTTACCACTGATAGATCCCTCGATGAAGCATGATAGCCAGTCCGCATCAGATCTTTCATATCCGTCATCACACATACAGTGAGCACTGCTCCCAGAACCCATAATCCATCCATGTCCATCACAGTCCTCCCCCGGAGGGGCCATACTGATGTTAGCATTGCTTGGCATCCATGCGAGGTGAGTCCCAATACCCATGTTGATGGTTGAGCTTGGCTCTTGAGAAGTGACCCAGCTTTCATTGTCCGAGTCCCAGTAGTGAAGAATCCAGGACCAGTCTTCGTTAGACGTCCATTCGCCAATTGTTCCCGAACTATTCGGTCCATTTCCAATATCGCTACTGATGTTTGATCCGGACATTGTTTCTGATATGAAATCAGAACCGTTCTTCCCGAATCCTTTCTGTTCCAGAATTGAGCTAGAATTATCTGGGTACATCAACACCAGTCTGTTAAGCTCACTTTCAGGAGGCTGACTTGCAGATATGTGTTCGTTATCGATTATGACATTCCATGAACGGTATGTCTGCTGAAGTGTCGATACCGGACCTGTCAGATGATACCATTCATATCCCCTACTATCAGTCCACTCAGATAGATGAGAGATGGTGTCTCTGGCCGGGTCAATTGTCACTGAAATTATCACCACATCATCTGATTTGTCTCCAAGATTCTTGTTTACGTAATCTAGGTTAGAAGAAATTATCAGGCATATGTCGGGACATGCGGTGTAGACGAATGCAACAACAATCACCTTGCCTTCATGTTCGATCAATTCAAAGACATCTCCGTTCTGGTCGAAAAGAACAAAATTTGGCGCTTCAGGAGGGTCCCTGTATTCTATTCCGAGAAACTCAAGGTCTCCTTCTCCTTGTCCAAGACATCCCGAGGAAAGTAATATCAAGGATACTACCGCCACTCTTAAGAAGCTCATTTCAAGACTCCTCTTCCATTAGAATCTTGATATCTTCTATCGCAAGCTCGACATTCCAATCTGTATCTCCCCACCAAACTCGCTGCCTAAGCTCCTTGTCAAGAATTATCGTACCAGTGGTGTGATCAACCCAGTAATCCAGAGGATGATGCTTGACAGTAACGCCATCTTCTTCTTGTTGTTGGGTCTCTAAACCACACCCGTTATTATCGACTTCCTCTCCTTCAGGAGTTTCCAAACAGGTATCGAAGCCGTCTGAAACCCCATCGCCGTCAGTATCGGTATCATAGGTTTGTAGCCCAACATCAAATTCCAGCCATATGTCTTCAAGATCTTCCACAGAACCAGTTAGATGGGGCCAATGAAGTCCTCGCTGTTCACGATACTGATGTAAGACTGAGCTATTGTCAGTCCATGGATCTACTGTAATAGTAAGAATCTCAACCTCAGTCCCATAGTCATCCCCAAGCATGACAGAGAGATAGTCTAGATTTGCGCTGACAATTGGGCAGATGTCCGGACATCTAGTGAATAGGAAGGTTACTACGACTACCTTTCCTTCATACCCAGAGAGTGAGAAGAAATCTCCATTTTCGTCTGTCAGTATAAAGTCAGTTACCGGAACTGGGGGAGAAATGTCTTCTCCATAGAAGACATCCTCATCGGCACTTCCCATACATCCCGACGATATTATGATCACCGCTAGAAGAATTCCCGATATCCTACTCATTTTTCCCCCTCCCTCTGGTAAGCAATACAACTCCAACAACCGCTAAGGCACCAATTAGTAAAAACTCATTTGATACAGAAACTCCTTCCCCGGACTGAATCTGATCTTCCGGAGTGTCTCCAAAGGAGTACCCAGAGGGCGGACCAGATTCATTATGTACATCTTCTATCAGTGTGAAAATCAGAGTTTTCCACAGGCTTCCATTGGAGATAATGTCTATCTCATATTCTCCGGCAGTCCAATTAATTGGATCGAGCCAAAGTCTACATTCATCGTCTGTATTGGTCGAGTTAAAGCCGGAAGCAGTACACTGGTAGTCCATCACTCCATCTTCGTCCTTGTCTAATTCCAGACTCCTTTCATATTCGACCACATTGTAAAATATCAGCGTATCATTCTGTACGATTTCAGCTGATTCTGGTTGCAGGGATCCATTCCTCATGATGAAAGAGAATGAGTTTGCTCCATGTGCCGAAGCGACGGGGATGAGAAGGAGAAAAACTACTGCTATTGATAATTGACTCTTCAGAGATAATCTCATTCGTCACTAGCCTCCGCCTTCCATAGAGGTGGATAGTCATATCTTGAATCATAATCCTCATCGAACTGAACAACATATACTCCTGAGACCATCTCGGAAATAAAGACGAAACCACGAGGGTCATATTGTAGACCCCAATCGAAAGGTATCATACAAGAAGCCCAGCAATCAGCCATGTCATAACCCAATGTATTAGCAGGGTCATCAATCCAATCTGGTCCTGCCGGTAGGTAGTATCCAAGTGTGTGTGATGGTGCTAACTCTGATATTGCCTGAAATCCTCTTTCCGGTTCTGGATATCCATTTTCCCAAACTAACTCGTCCCAAATGTGGCCATGATCAGTTATCCAAACTCCGGCATGGTAATGGGTCCAGTAAACGTGCCCATTCAACCCAGTATCCCCATTATGGGGACTGAAAATATATCCTCCAGGGATGTAATGGTGAGGATGCGAGGTTCCATCAGGAAGAGTGCTTTCACCAGGTAGCTTCCACTTGGAAACTAGGAAAGGCTGAGCCGGGTCCGTGGTATCAATTGTCCATATGTAGCCAGTGTGATTGGCGTTAGATCCATATTCCGGTGCGATGTAAGTGTAATGCCTCCAATTCTCGCCATATGTGGCATCGGAGGGTCCTATTCCGCATTTATCAGGCCATGTTTCCACTGGGTCATACTCGCTAATTCCCGAGCAAATCAAATTATCCTGGGGGACCGCATAATGTATGTTGTCGTTTCCATCATTCGCATCTAGCCAAACTTCAGGTGACATGTTGGCATGCCCCCCTCCCTCTGGACCATACCATCCCGAGTCATCGGTGGAGCAACCCAGCCATCGTCCGGTTTCAGGAGGCCAAGAAATCCCCAGAGGATCAGCAATTTGAGGTGGCTCGGATACATCAACGAATCTCAACCCAGCTCCCCAGTAAGATACTGCCAACATTTTCTGCTTGGTTATTGGGTGGATGAAGAATACATTGTCATGGTTGAATATGGATCCTCCACAGGTTGTCTGCGGCTCAGGAGTGTACCCGCCCCATCGGATTATTTCCCTGCTTGCATTTTGTTGTTCTTCGTTGTTTGTCGGGTTCAATCCCTCGAAATCAATAAGAGCGTAGAAGACCTGTGTTCCCTTGTAGAAAGTCCCACTTGATCCTTCTACCATTTCAGGATAGGGATCAGCGCCGAACAGGAATAGGTGACAGTCATCTTGCCATAAAGCGGTGGGGTTTGCAGGTTCCCAATCACAGTATACGTGCAGATCTTGATTGTGAAAACCAGCTGGAGGATTATCCCATTCTGCGACCTTTATGGGGCTAGTCTTGTCACCAACATAGATTAGATCTAGTCGGTTTGCACCGCTATTGGCATCATCATCATTGGGAATCGGGTCTAACTCAGAATTAGTCAATTCATGATTCACTAGCACCCAGTTGTTATCGGACGTGACTTTGATATCGATCATTCTGGCAATTTCTGCGTAGTATGTAGATAATAGTCTAATTTCGTTGGGCTTACTAATGTCTAGAATCTCAAATTGGTTGTATGAAGAGACGTAGGCGAAACACCCCCCAGTACCATCTCCATATATCTCACAGTCATCGAGAAAATTACCTTCAATTGCTATCTCCGAGCTATCTCCGGGGGTCGGTCCCACATTTTTGAATTCATCAAAACAAGGCCTACCTGCCACGTTGTCCAAGTCCGCTGGGGGCTTTACGTTTCCATCACAATTTAGGTTGTGATAGTCAATTAATTTTGCATTTGGAGTAGCAAGACGGTGTGCAAGCAAATCATTGTGCGAGTGATTGTCATCCTCTATTTCTGTCACAGGATCTATCCAATCCATACTGCCATCGCCTGATCTCCCTGAATCATTGGAAAATGATAGGCACCCAGAAAGAGGTGCTAGTATCATCAGAGCGGTGAGCAGCCATACCGGGCGTAGGTTCATGCCACGCCGGGACAAACCTACCCTATCAAATTCCCCCCTTTACGCCCGGCCCCATAGGGGCCGAAGTCTAGGTTCCATAGGGCGCGTCAATGTCCAATTGGACAATGTACAATCCACTTGTGATGCACGAGAGGTATGTGTAACCATCATGGTATTCTGCCGCCCATAGGAAAGGAGTCCATCCGAAGTCGTAGAATGAGCTATCCAGAGGAGTCCCGTCAGCCCCATGGGGAAGGTGATAACCGATAGTCGAAGACGTATGAGCCTCCGTCTTGTTACTGCTTTGTAATCCTTCAAACATCAGAGTTTCAATATCTATGACCCACAGTCCTGCGTGATAGCTACTCAGGTAAATTCTGCCATCCCAAGCACCACCGAAACTATTGTCAGGAAGCCCTGGTAGTCCAGTTTGGAAAATCTGAGTATCTGCATTATGGGGGCTAAATAGGAGCCATTCTTCTCCCTCGGGAATATGGTGATCCATAGCAAATGGTATTTCCCACCCGTGGATAAGCTCGGGGAGGAATCTGAAATTTCCGTTATTCATTTCATAGCCAGTGGTGTCCAGTAGGTAGCTCATACCTGTTCCCACTGTGGTGCTGAGTACCTCGGTTGCGACTATTGTGAGGTGGCGCTTACCGGCAGGGTAACCCAAATGACTAGCATCGACCATATCGTCTATGGGCTCAGCATAGTGAATATATGAGGCTCTGCCACCATTTTCATTTCCTGTACAGCCACAGTCAATCTCCCCATCACCATCAAAGTCTTCGAACTCCATCCACTGGCCAACTTCAGGAGCTCTCCAGTTGCAACCCAGTTGAGTGCCGAAAGACCCCCTGCAGGCGGCCGCTATCGCCAGATACTCAGCAAGGTCATTTCCAGGGTGTGGAACATCAGAAACGTCGAAAATCCTCAGTCCTGCTTCCCAATATGCACCATACACGAAAGTTCTATCGAAACGAGGATCATTTGGGTCCTCGCCCGGCCATGTCTGAACAGTCATGTCATGGATGTATATCCAGCCCCCTAGGGTAGACTCCCAGCTCACTTCGGCTTCCCCTACCTTCACAATTCTGGGAAGGTCTCCATACCCTGCGAAGTTTAGGTGAGCGATTGTGATTCCGCCGCAAGCGTCACCCTGTCCAACATCACATTGCTCGTAATCTGGATTGGCTACGAATATATACCATTCATTGTCAATCATGTGGGTGTAGAGGTTATGAGGTCCGCTAGGGTGATCAGCATCATACCACGAATCGACCCAACTAGGATCGCTTTTGTCCGTCACATCAACCAATGTAACTGTAACTTGAGCAGGATCTTCCCATGAACCAACATTTGGATCTGCGGCCCCGGGGTCTACTAATTGATTCTGAACTATAACGTACTCCCTAGCATTGTATTGCAAGTACTTTACATCTAGGACTTGGGTATTGGGGTCGTAGTACACTCCTGTTACCGTAGTATTCTCAGGGTTAGTGACATCCACGATGTGCAACTCAGACCATCCCGCAATGTAGGCATACCTCTTGCCATCGGGAGAGTCCGCGACTTGAATCTCCGCATTTCCAGGGGCAGTTAGGGGATTGTAGCTAACTGGCCTAATGTTTTCTGTGAACATCACATGCTGGCTAGCGTTCCTATGATCGTGCCCCTCGGTTTGGATCAAGGGATCGATCAACTCCTCACCTCCACTGGAATCTGTTGACTCATTATCTGAGAGCATTGCCGTAGCTAAAATTGCGGCTATGATACAAACCGCCAAACCGATTGCGGCAACCGCCCTTTCTGAGCTCATATTATCCGGAGGGTGTAGGTCATGTTGAAGCCATCGCCCCCTCACGCAGGGACATGAACACAAAGGTGGGGTTGGCTATGGCATTAGTTTCTCTAATGCTCATAGCTCCAGTATCGGCTCATGAGCCCAAAGAATACACAATTCTACTGAAGGAGGACCGCATTACCCCCAATGGGGTTTCCCCCGGAATTCTTGTGTCTTCCGACTCTTTGTTCTTCTACAATGTAGATGGAAGGGAAAATGTCACTCACAGGATTTTAGTGGATGTTGAAGGCGATGATATTTTCGATGGGGTTGACGATATCGTCACGCCATGGTTGAGTAGTAACTGCGATCTCGATGAGTCCGGTGAGAAGATCGACCCATCTTGTGAAGTTACATCACTGATTCTGTTAGACCCCTCTAACGGATTGTTGCCCTCTAATGTCTCAATGAAGCATCAAATCGACGTAAACGGATCAATGCAGGAGAGTTATTTCTTTGTTTCTTTCTCAGAGGATAATCATATTTCAGGTCAAGAACTACCAGTGGGAGGAGATGAAGAAGTTCTGGGTGAAACAAATAATGAGTCACTGTTGAGATTTGTACTTCTAATGTCGCTCGTGGGAATAGTTTTGTTGTTACCCAAGCTTCTCTCAAGTCAGGTCTGATTACAGATTACAACGGTCGCCCTCAATAACCCCAAACCCATCCGGAAGCTCAGGGGCGCTTAGCTCAGCTTGGAAGAGCGCTTGGTTTGCAACCAAGCGGCCGGGGGTTCAAATCCCCCAGCGTCCACCATCTTCACGCAGTCTGGTTTAACCATTCTAAACACGAGCTATGGGTGCATTCAGGAGGGTCAAAAAGGAGCTTAGAATCCGGATCTATGATATCGATTATAAGATTAGAACCAACTCCTTCCTGGACACTCACTATTGAGCTCGTGGACGCTGGAAGGTAGTCCTCGCCTGTACTCGCTAAGGAGAGTCTGATGGTATGACCGGTCTCGATTTGCACATCCATTGCGAAGAACTCCATTTTTGCATTTATTGTTTCCAGAATGGGAATCCAAGCCTGCTCTTCCGAACCTCCCTCGTGATATCTCAGATCCATGATGGCGTGACCGATATGGATGCACTCTCCTTGATCTGAGCAATCTTCTAGGAGGGCGTAAACCTGTCCTCCCAAAGTCGTCGTTGTAACGTCTATATGTAGTCTCGGAAGGCCAGAAATCCAAATATCTTCAGTCAGGGGAGAGCTCTCATAAATAGGTCCAAAATTTCCATTGGGGAGGATATTCGTCACCCCTCCAGCAACATTGGAAAGTGCGCCTCCCAGATCTAGGGATATTGACTCCATTCCTTCAGGAGGGTACCTATCCTCTATCCTCCACTGTCCTTGATTCGATTGAATCTCAACGAATAAACCGGGTTGGTCTCCCAAATCCTTCAGATACCAGTCGAACCACTCCAATAGGTCTTGCATCCAGTCAAAGCGGACCATTTCTGGATATGCCTCTCTCCCTCGTCCATCTCCGGAGCGATCAAAGTGATAATCTGGCCTATCCGGGTAGTCATGATCCCACTGTCCAAATAGGCCTTTAGATTCAATTCCAGAATCCTTCAGTTGATTGATTACTGGGATTGCCATATGTGGATCCACGTTCCAGTCATGCATACCTTGGATCAAATATACAGAGCCCTGATAGTTCTGAAGCACTCTGTCGAGGAAGTACCTCTCCTCCCAATAAGTTCCTGCAAATTCACTCCCCCACATATAGGCTGAGACTCCAGTGCCCGGCCCAATAATATAATCTGGGCACATATTTCCTACATCCTCCTGATCCCCATCAATTCCGTACGAGCCGTAGACGCCATTGTGCATTATCGCCGCTCGAGCTTCGCTACTACCGTTTTTCCACATTAGTTCCATTACGCCTATCAAACCTGAAATTGGTACGATAGTAGCTAAATGTGGATTTCCAAAGGTGGCCGCCTGCCAAGGCGTAGAGCCATCATAGGACTTCCCAATCATAGCTACCCTGCCATTACTCCAGTCCTGAGTCCCTAACCACGTAACAGCCGCATCCACGCCCAATTGTTCGGCATTGCCCATCAGGTCCATGCAGTGGTTTGACCGCCCTGTTCCCATCACGGATACCTGCGCGAAAGCATATCCATGCGGGAGTAGCTGATCAATTATCATCTGTCCAAGCCATGTTCCAGGAACTTCAATAGACGGGGTCTCAACACTCACTTCGTCGAAATAAGGTCCGAATTCAGCAATCACAGGGACTTCTGTCCCTTCTGGAACATCAGGCAGCCAGATAGCGAGACTCACCAAGCCGTTGGGAGCAGATCCCCCCTCACTCAAGGGCAATACGAACTCCACAAAATGATGTGTAGAGTTCCACTCATTTTCAGTCTCCAATACATCGTATTGGCCGTATTCCATAACATAACCATTGGAGTAGCTGGTCAAGTAAGGCCACTCTGATCTTTCCCAAACAGGAACTCTATCATATATGCCCAACTCCTTTTTGATATCGTCAACAACATCATCAATTATCCATCCCTGTAGGGAGACCAGGATCATTAGCGAAACCAGTCCAGTCGCTGATAGCCATATTTTCCATCTTGTAGGGGCGGGTGAGTTAATCAGAGAGTCATCTACAGGTGTGTAGAGGGTATTTCCCTCATCATCAATCATGACCCCCTCTATCATACCAACATGCTTCCCGATTTGTTGACACTATTCAGGATTACTAGTTCCGGACAGGTTTGAGGGATTAGATTAGTACCTGAACATAACCACTCTCAACTCGAGTCTCAAAAATTCCTAGATCCTTCTTAGAGACCATAGAACCAACAAGCCTCCCGTATGGTGGAAAGAGGGGAAATGGCGCCCATTCGACCAAGCTCCCGTCTGAGATACAATGGGTGGTCTGATGAAGGGGGCATCTTACGCATCCATTCTCAATCTTACCGCCCCATGACAAGGGCCATTTCATGTGTTTACAAAGTCCCTCAGTGGCATGGAAGACTCCCTCTAGATTCACTATCATAAGTATTTTTGAACCTACAGTGACCATCTTACTCTTTCCTTCTCTGAGCTTTCCGGCTCTTATCGCGTTCTGCCAGTCCATACTATCCCCTGACTTGAGACATCCCGCCATCTAGGTGTAATACCTGCCCTGTGATGTTGTCAGGGGCATTCGTCAATAACCAAAAAATAGAATCAGACACCTCCTCAGGGAGATTAATTCTGTTTAGTGGTATCTTACTCACCGCGGCTTCCTTAGAAGATTCGGATTTTGTTATTGGAAGTGCCATTCTGGTGTCAGTAAGCCCCGGAGCTACTACATTCACCCTTATCCCTCTTTTACTATATGTGGCCGCAGCAGATCTCGCCATCGACTCAATACCTCCTTTCGCGGCTGAGACAGCCTCGTGATTGACCAGGCCAACACTTGCCGCTACGCTTGAGGTGAACACTATTCTTCCGCCCCCGTTGCGTAACATGTACTTGCACGCCTTGGAGAGTATCACGAATGCAGATGTGAGATTGGTATTGATGACCTCATTGAATGCTTCCGAAGTCAGTGCATGAGGGGGTCTGATTAGTAGCGAACCTACTAAATGTGCAACACCGTCAATTTTACCATCTCCTACTTCGGAAAAACTGCTCACAACTTCCGAAACAAAGAGCTCGTCAGAGGCATCTCCGACGTATACTCTGGCACCCAGATTTTCTAAATCGTCCATCCGGGAGAAATCTCTCCCAATCGCCGTCACTGTGTTTCCTTCATCTAATAGCCTCCTGCAGAGGATACGGCCAATATCGCTACTGCCACCAACAACAAGATAAGAACCCATTAAATCAGCTCCTAAAATCACGCTTCTGCGGGGATAATCGGGAAATCCCACGACTCAAGTTGACTCTCTAGTCGATTCCAAAGGCTATCTGCACTCACTGACACACTCATGACTATACATCTTAGGATGAGCATATATAGAGTCGTTTTTTTACTCAAATGATTTTTCTATAAGTTTTTGATTCAGTATTTTTAGAAGACCCCTGAGGGTTACTTCACTGATTCCCGAGACCTTACACACCTCACTCTGAGTTCTTGGAGAGTCGCTTTCTTGAGATGCCCTGTAAATTATAACACCGGCGATGCCAGATGGTTTCTTGCCCTGCCAGGAAAGATCGCCTTTCACCGAATCCCACATCTTCCTGACTCTGCCTAAGACCTCGGGCCTCATTCCTAAATCGGAATGAAATTTCTCAAAATACTCTTCGGGACCGGTAATGTGGTGCGCACCAAGGAACCTAGAAACTAGCCTTATTGTGCGTTTTAACTCTTTTAGATCCACATCCTTTGTCATGTCGAAAGATTCTGCTACATCTTCTATCCTTCTTGGAATTCTGGCCTCACGAGCGGCTACATAAACACACGCAGCCGAAACTCCTCTGATACTTCTTCCGGTGACTAGCCCCCTGTCTACAGAGTGCCTGTATAGTCCGGCGGCCTCTTGCTCAATCTGGGGGGGAAGGTCACCTCTGTCCCTAATGAACTGCATCGCCTTGGCCAAATTCCTGCTCCTACTGTCCCTGGTCTTACTTCGTTGATCGACTCGTTGCCTTCTTCGCCAGTCCCTGAGGGCCTTCCCGGACATCCCATGTCTCTTAGCCGCTCCAGATGTCAAATCCGATCTTCTTATCTCAGTAGAGAGTCCCTTGTCAGAGAGTGTCAGCGTACTGGGTGCCCCTACCCTGCTCCTGTCATCCCCTCCAGAATGATTGGTCCACTCTGCTCCGAGATCCATCATATTCTCCTCTGCAACATAACCACACTCGGAGCAAGACGTCTCTCCCCGAACTTCATCGGTATCCCATGAATTCGATCCACAAACCGTACAGGGCCTAGATACGCCCTCGGTCTTTCTGCTAGTAGAGGGCCGCATCGACGGCACGATAGCCCTTCTCCCACTAGTTCTTGATGAACTAGAGGGTTTGGATTCATCCCGACTCTCAGCGATCTCTTTCATCTTATCAACCTGTAGTTGTATAGTCATAGTCGAACTATTTAAACCCACGGATTAAAAGATTAGATTATGCCCATATCCAAATAATGTATTTTGGCATCTCCCTAAACTTATTCTCCCTGTTCCCTTCCCTCGGGCCATGGGAAACGCACCTGTGCGAACGGCATTATACAATTCACATGTTGAATCAGGGGCGAAGTTGGTAGATTTCCATGGATTCGAGCTTCCAATATGGTACTCATCCATCAAAGAGGAACATCTGGCTACCAGATCAGGAGCAGGGATGTTCGATGTATCTCATATGGGGCTTTTCAGATTTGTCGGCAGAGGGGTTTCTGAGTGGCTAACTGGCATAGGGACCCAAGACTTTACGAAATTTCAAAGGGGTACTTGCGGATATACTCATTTTCTTGATGAAGATGGAAATATAATCGATGATATGATATTTGCAATCAGAACTGAAGAAGAGATTCTAGGAGTCCCAAATGCATCAATGGTATCTGTAATGCTGGACTGGTTCACTGAATTGTTACCGAGTGATGGCTCGATAAAAATACTCAACGACTCAGAAGAAACAAGTATCATTGCCATCCAAGGTCCTAAATCTAGGGAAATAGTATCACAGGTTTTGGGCCATTCAAACAATGTTGCGAGGTTCAAGTGCCAAGACATTAGTCAAAACAATCTCTCGATATCGGGATGGATTCAAGGAACGGGATATACCGGCGAGGCAGGTGTAGAGATTTTTATTCCGAACGATCAAGCAAATCTACTATGGAGGGAGGTTATAGAGGCGGGTTCAAGATTGGGATTGATGCCAGTTGGATTAGGCGCCAGAGACACTCTCAGACTTGAGAAGGGGTATCTGTTGTCCGGGCAGGATTTCCATTGGCCAGGTCTCGGAGAATCGGTTGATTCGAATCTCCCCGAAGGATTCCTGTCTAGAAATAGCGCAGAAACATCCGTGCCATTCGGACTCAACATGGACCATGAGTTCATCGGAAGGGAAAGAACCATCGAATCGCATAAAAAATCAGAAAAATGGTCGGCAATCCGTTGTGTTTCAAGAGGCCCATCTCCAAGGCCCGGCCATCCTGTGATGGATTCAGACTCAGAGGATGCCAAAATAATCGGATACGTGACTAGCGGGGCCCCATCTCCCAGTCTTGGAGGAGTTGGTATTGCAATGGCATACCTGTCCGGGGCCGTATTGGGACAATTCGTTTGGATCAGGCCAAGCCCAAGGAGGGCAATCAAGGCAGAGGTCATTCAGGCACCATTTTTGTAGCCCCGCAGTGACAACACTCATTGCTGAACAGCCTCTGTCACTATCCGAGGCGATATCTTGAATGGTGGCATCGAGGCTGTAGCGATTAAGAATCTACAAACAATTTTGAAGTCCAGAGGGATTTCCTCCGAGGCATTATTCTCCAAGTACGATCTAGATGGAAATGGAAGCCTGAGCTATGATGAATTCGGGGCGGCCCTAGCGTCAATAACAGGACAGAAGGCACCCGCATCAATTGTCAACGCAATCTTCTCCGTATTGGATTCGGATGGCAATGGATTTATTGATCTACAGGAAATTCTCGTACTGATTGAGACTGGTCCCTCTGAGTCATACGACAATGAGTCATCTCTTACAGTTTCTGATCATCCAAACAACCTCTACAATGGCTCATATGAATTACAGGGGGAGCTGAACGGAAAACCATTGTTCGTGAATAGAAATTCGGCCAAATTGTTCTACTATAATGCCGGGTCAGGGGGAGCTCCCTCTTGGAGTCTCGACAATAGGGAATTGGACGGAACACAAGATTTCTACGGGGGCGGGTGGACAAGGCCTCCTGCTGGGGGCGGCCTACCTATTGGAACCAGGAGATGGGTCGGAGTAGGTAGGATAACAATCCGAATGGCAAGGGATGAAGAAGAAAGCCAACCTTCCAGAGATATGCCATCGGCGGAACTTGTGGAACCAGCTGTCAGTCAGAGTGACGATAGTTCCAATGCGAGTAATCTAATGGATTCTGTTTCCGTTGAATTCTCAGAGATACTAGGGGATATGAAGGGCTCAGATATTTCAGATGCCGCGGGATTAGAGGCAGCAAGATCAAGTATGGATGAAAGGGCAGAATTAAGCATCTCAAAGCTCCCAAGCTTCTTACAGCCCCCTGCGAGGGAGCTATGGAAGGCCAAGGCAGACTCATTGCAGGAAATCGCACTTTCCAATCTAGTAATTGGGGCGTCCGCGGTCGCAGGCCTGTCGGCAGGTGCTTTGGGAGTGTCGACTATATCCTCAAACGAGGAAAACGAACAAGTTCAGATACAGAAAGTCGCATCGGAAAGCACGAATGAAACCTACTCAGGAACTACAAATACGGGGGAAAAACCAGAAGAGGCAACTGCTGATTCCAAAGCTGAGTCGGAGGTCACAAAGGTCGAACAGCCTACAGTCGAACAAGCAATCCCCGAGGCTCTGACAATTTTCTCCATGGTCGAGTCTTTCTCACAAGCTCGAATGTTATCAGAACAAAACGCATTGAAGGAGGAGCTATCTGGCACACTGGTTGACATTTCAATCAAGATAACGTCTGTAGAAAGGACATTCGGTATCGGTATTTCTGAAAGATACAGAGGCGGGAATACAGCAGTGGCCTCTCTCTATGAGAAAGGGGTGCTATCAGGACATGCAGTAGAGATCAGAGTCCCATCAGATGCCGGCGATTCAGTCTTGAAGACTGGGTATGAGGGCGAAGTGTCATGCGAGGTATCTGGCTGGAACGGAATCAGGAAGAGACTCATTCTCGACGCTCAGTAACCAGAGGCGGCAAGTGACTCATCAATCATTTCCTCGAGGCTAACCGTGGGTCTGAACCCACATCTATGCTCTAGGAACCAAGCATCTACGATCCCCCAAACCTCTCCATCGGAATTCTGGTTCAGCTCCACAGAAGCACCAGTTTTGCTATTGTAGATATTCGCAAGTTCACTCATAGTGATTCCCTTGCCAGAGCCAACGGCAAAGCTCTCCCTCGTTAGAGGGGGGTTTTCAAGAACAGATAGTACGGTTTGTACCAAATCCTGGACATGGACCAAGTCCTTGACATCCTCCCCCGATCCAGGTACGTTTATCCAACCAATTTGACTCTCATTCGCCCATCGATGAAGAATTCCATTGCCAGGTGGGCCTTCCAGAGGGACGCCCTGAACGTTAGATGCCCTGATGACACTAACTGGTCTCCCTGACTCTGCTCTCTCTAGGGCATTCTCCTCAATCCATAGCTGACCTTCTGCAGCAGTATCTCTTGGAGATAGTGACGATTCCGGGCCATAATAGTCATCACCAGGAGACCAATGAGTGTATACTCGCAGTGTCCCGACTATGATCATGTGAAGCTCTCCATGCCTGTTCACTGCATCTAAAACAGGTCTCGCGGCCTCTCTCATCATAATTTTGGCTTCACGATCATTTCTGGCAACACTGGTATTAACAGGTCTTGAATTAATATGTATCAATGCATTACAGGGAGTCAGCATCACGTCAAGAGTCATACTATCTCCCAAGGCCTCATCTGGAATTACCACCGCCGCATCCCCTAGGGCATCAATAATGTAAGGCGCCACGAATGCATCTGAGGCAGTAATTGCGACCTTCATGGTGCACTGACTAACTTGGGAGTAATAAGAGTGTGTCGGTCTCCCATGCAGAATCCCTACCAAAGATAATCATAAACTCCCTATGCCTCCAATTAGCTGAGGGCTACCATGGACCAATTGCCAAACCTCGGAAGAGAGCAGGAAATGCTTGACATTATGGGGGTATCTTCCATGGAAGATTTGTTCGAAGACATCCCCGCCGCAATAAGATCAGAAGGACCGCTCCCTTTGCCTCCCCCTCAGTCAGAGGAAGAGATACTCAGAGATGCCGAGAAGCTCTTGGGGGCCAATGTTAATCTCGATAGCAGGCCATCCTTCATTTCAGCAGGGCTGGCTAGAAATTTCGTACCATCAATGGTGCCGATGATCGCTACAAGAGGTGAATTCCTTACCTCGTATACTCCCTATCAGCCCGAAGTCAGTCAAGGGATGCTCCAGGCTATGTGGGAGTTCCAGACAATGATTTCAGAGCTAGTAGGCCTTCCAATCTCAAATGTTTCAATGTACGATGCTAGTACATCTGCCGCTGAAGCGATAACCTGTGCCGTCAGAGTCAAGTCGAAGAAGGTAGAGATGCCAAATACTGTTTATGTTTCCGAGTTAGTCCCTCCTCACAGGATGTCAGTAATTGAGAATTATACGCAAGGAGTGGGTATAGAAATTAGAAAAATACCACACAATGAAGACGGTTTCTTGGATTTGGAAGCCGCCTCCGGTGCCGCAGGATCTTGTGCTATTTATGTCGAGCAGCCTAATGCATTTGGAATTCTTGACGAGGGACTACTGAGGCTGAGGGATACCGTGGGGGAAAAAACCGCCATCATTGTGGGAGTCGACGTTACTTCCCTTGGATTAGTCGAGCCACCAGGAAATTGGGGAGCAGATATAGTAGTCGGGGAGGGCCAACCTTTCGGGATAGGGCCAACTGCCGGCGGTCCAATTTACGGTATTTTCGCCTGTAAAAAAGACTTCTTGCGTCTGATGCCAGGTAGAATAGTCGGACAGAGTATAGATACTGCGGGAAAGACTGCTTACACCCTCACTCTGTCTACTAGGGAGCAGCATATCCGCAGACATAGGGCTACCTCAAACATCTGTTCCAATGAGACTCTAATTGCATTAATGGGTGCGATGCACATGGCTCTTCTCGGTCCCGTCGGGTTAGAAACTCTCTCAACTAGGATATTGTCCTCAACTAGGATGGCGATCGATGAGCTGTCTTCTTTAGAAGGGCTCGAATTCGCATTTCCAAAATCTCCGGTTTTCAGGGAGTTCGCGGTCAAGGTTCCGGGTAAATCTTCCGAAGCCCTGTCTCACATATTCGAACTGGGTGTTATCGGCGGGTTTGATATCAGCCAGTGGTGGCCTGAAAAGGAATCATGGATACTAATCGGATGCGACGAGAGGACCTCAGAATCCGACATTTCCTCGTTGAAGAAGTCACTCTCTTCTTGGGTGGAGGCGTCATCATGACTGATACAATTTTTGACTTCAACGGCTCCAAGAGCGCTGGTTGGTCCCAACCACCCCCTCTAACAGATGACTCCATTAGTCAGATTCCAGAATCTCTGAGGAGAAATAGCCTGCCGGAGTGGCCTAGAGCTAGCGAGCCGGAGCTAGTCAGACATTACACCAAACTTTCTCAGAAAAATTTTGGAATAGATACCGGCTTCTACCCGTTGGGCTCCTGTACGATGAAGCATAATCCGAGGCTAAACGAGAAGATAGTACAGAATCCAGGAATCGACCGTATCCATCCTTTGCAGCCCGAGGCTCAGGTTCAGGGCCTTCTTGCAATATACTACGAGATGCAGGAGATGCTAGCAATATGCTCTGGAATGGATACAGTGACACTCCAGCCAGTCGCAGGCGCACAAGGAGAATTCACTGCAATTAGATGTATCCAAGAGTTCCACAGAGAACGAGGAGAAGGCCATCGCGATAAGGTGATTGTGCCCGATTCGGCACATGGAACAAACCCTGCATCCGCTTCGATGTGCGGATATCAGATAATAGAGATTCCAAGTGCGAAAGACGGCCGTATTGATCTGGATGCGCTCCGCTCAGCGGTGGGCGAAGATACTGCTGCGATGATGATTACTAATCCAAGTACATTAGGCGTTTTCGAGCCCGAAATCGCCGAAGCAACAGAGATTGTCCATTCTGCGGGAGGACAGATGTACTACGATGGCGCTAATTTCAATGCGATTCTGGGTAAGACCGACCCCGGAAGGATGGGTTTCGATGCAGTACACTATAATCTCCACAAAACCTTCAGTCAGCCACATGGCGGAGGTGGGCCGGGAAGCGGCCCCATAGGAGTAAAGGAACATCTCTCGAAGTTCCTCCCAACTCCTTTGGTAGGGCGTAAAGAGCTCCCCTCTGATGAATCCGGTACTGTGGGAGACGGTTTCTGGTATCATTGGGTCTCTCCTGAGCAATCTATAGGAAAGGTCCAGCAGTGGAACGGAAATGCAGGGGCAGTAGTAAGGGCATGGGCCTTCTATCGGAGATATGGTCGTGATTTGGAGAGGATGAGTGAGCATGCGGTTCTCAATGCAAACTACCTCAGACATAGGATAATGAATCCCAATCCAGAGCTGAATATTCATGCCATGCCAATTGAAGGCTGTCCGGCTGACGTAGTTAAGCATGAATTCACGCTTTCAATGTCTCCTCTAAAGGAGTTGACAGGAGTTAGCGGGAAGGACGTAGCAAAGAGGCTCCTAGATTTTGGCTATATGGCGCCCACACTATACTTCCCCCAGATAGTTCCCGAATGCCTAATGTTCGAACCCACAGAGACTGAGTCGAAGGAAGTTTTGGATAAGTTCGCCGAAGACTTCCATGCCATCCTAGCAGAGGACCCAGAGGTGGTTCTAACCGCCCCTCATACCACTCCGGTGGGAAGAGTGGACGAAGTTTGGGCCGCTCGAAATCTCATTCTGAGATATCCGAAGGATGAACACTCGTCCTAATTCATATGCTAAACTCCTCCGTCGCTATTCAATGGAGGCGCATGGTGATAGGAACTGGCTACGCGGAGATCCAGCTTGGTGGGACATGCAGAGAACGCACAATGTGCCCCTGATTAGGAATTCAGAGATGCATTTCCCACCGGGGATGGCAACCCCGACGTTCGAGCATAGATTTGGTTGGGCGAGACAGAGAATGCGACCTCTGGCGTGGCCTATACTGAAACCAGTTGCATGGTCGCCGTTCTTCCTTATCTCAAGCATTTTTCCACTGATCTTTACAGGTAGAACACCAGACGATCAGATTGTTTCAGGAGTACTTTTCATAATTTCATGGATTTTGCTAATTGTTCCTGTTTCTAATGCAAGAAACGCCCAACCAACTTCTAGTGATGCCTTCATTATTCTGCCAATAGATTGGATACTCTTGGCCATCGGAGGAGTTCTATTTTTGGCACATATTTACTACTCGTCAATGCTGGGATGGGCCGCTTATGCTGTTTTCTTGATTGCCTTCATTAGGTCTATTGAGATGATATCAGAGGTGTTTTCAATACCCCCAGCCAGAATCATCCTCCCTATCAATAAATCTTCATGGGACTCGGGAAAACTTTCCGATGAATGGCAGGTATATTCAGAAGTATGGAACAGGGGCAAAATAGCTTCAGTGCCCCTTGGAGAAGGAGAAATGGTACTTTATGGGCTTTCAAGGGCCAATATGGATTACATTTCATTGTCTTACATCTGTAAATTTGGCTTCGTACAAGACTGTCTTTTCGAAGGGCACAAATTCTCTGGAGACATAATGAGGGTAATCGGAGGTCTTCAATTCATTAGTCCCGATACTGAGTGGCCAATTGGCCTCATAGTCTCTGATGAGGAAGAATAGAACGGCAGGCATTTGAACCTCCTTACGTCCCGAGAGTCATGGACATATGTGTCGTGCTTGGTTCGAAATCAGATTTGCCTATCGCTGAGAAATGCCGCTCCGTGCTGGAGAAGTTCGATGTAACCTTCGAAATCAGGGTTGCTTCCGCACACAGGGCACCCAAATATCTCGAGGGTATCATCAGCGCCGCTGAGGATTCAGGATGCCAAGTTTTCATTGGAATGGCAGGTGTCGCCGCCGCCCTTCCGGGAGTGATAGCCTCAATGACTAGTAAGCCAGTAATAGGTGTGCCAGTCGGGGGAAAGGTGCCGATGGACTCCTTGCTCTCTATCGTTCAAATGCCACCCGGAATGCCTGTGGCAACCGTAGGTGTAGATCGTGGCGATAATGCAGGCGCATTAGCAGTACAGATACTCGCCACCTCGGACGAAACACTTTCTGGTGCTTACAGAGATTACAGGGAAGCAATGACCGCGAAGGTAATCTCTGACGACGAGTCCATTCAGGGGTGAATCCAGTGATGGACACTCAGATGCTGGTCGATGAGGCTATCGAAGCATTGGACTCCCAGATTGACGATACAGCAATTATAGCTTGTTCGGGGGGTATTGACAGTACTGTAGCCGCAGTACTCGCTCACCGTGCTGTTGGAAGTTTACTCCACTGCGTCTATGTCGATACCGGATTCATGCGCAAGGGGGAGACCGAGGAGGTCAGGGAGATGTTCAAGGAGATGGGTATTGATCTGCAGGTTGTCGACGCATCTGAAAGATTCTTCAGTAACTTAGATGGGGTCACCGATCCTGAAGAGAAGAGGAAGGTTATCGGTGAGCAATTTATCAGAGTCTTCGAGGAAGAGCAGGAAAAGTGCGGCGCAAAATTCCTAGTGCAGGGCACCATAGCGCCAGATTGGATCGAGTCCGGAGGAGGAGAGAGGGACGTCATCAAGAGTCATCATAATGTCGGAGGGTTGCCAGATGATGTCGATCTTAAGATAGTCGAACCACTTCGTGAATTCTACAAGGATGAGGTTAGACAAATTGCCCGTCGCCTAGGGATAAAATCTAGCGAGAGACAACCTTTCCCTGGTCCCGGCCTAGCTGTCAGGGTCTTGGGGGATCTGACCAGGCAAAGAGTCGAGTCCTGCCGTGAAGCCTGTCATATCGTGGAGATTAGACTTCAGGAAGCCGCGGCCGCAGGAAAATGCGACCTTCCTTGGCAATATTTCGCTGCATTACTGCCAGTAAGGAGCGTCGGAGTACACGGAGACACTAGGGTCCACGGCGAGACTGTAGTTGTTCGAGCTGTAGCTAGTCTGGACGGGATGAGCGCCAAGTATTCTGACATACCTCATGAGGTTCTAGCATCCATTAGCACCGAGATAACTAACTCTCTGAAAGGACAAGTAAACAGGGTAGTGTATGATATTACACATAAACCACCAGGCACGATTGAGTGGGAATGACTCCGATTCATTGATGAATGTGTTATGCCGCGCCCAGCTTGGGCCGACATAGCTTAGTTGGTGGAGCGGTGGACTGTTAATCCACAGGTCGCAGGTTCGAGTCCTGCTGTCGGCGCCATCAATCCCTTCTGGTCAGCGCAGCAAGGGCCAGGACAGATATAGCCGAAATTAGGCCAAATCCTGGAGTATTGTCACTCTTGATATCATTGAAATCATCCATCCCATCACAAATACCATCATCATCTAAGTCCCCCGGAGATGAGTCCGAGTCCAATGGATCGCTATTACATTCGGCCTCATACTCATCGGCGAACATATCCCCATCATCATCAGGGTCGGTATTATCGCCTGTTCCATCCTTATCCGTGTCTAGCCATTCAGTTGCATCCAAGGGAAACGCATCATCACCATCGGCCACTCCATCTCCGTCGTCATCAGGGTCGAATGCATTGCAATCGCCATCGCCATCGATGTCACTAGGTCGCTCGTTGGCGCTATTCGGGTCGCCTTCCCCGCCAGCTCCGGCACATTCCTCCTCAACGGAGTTGGCCCACCCATCGCCATCAATATCATCATCGGCATTGTTCCCAATGCCGTCCATGTCAAGGTCCGATGACTCGCTGGGGTCGAGAGGAAAGGCATCGTCAATATCCACAACCGAATCATTGTCATCATCTGGGTCCATAACATCGCATTCGCCATCGCTGTCTGAGTCTGCAGGAACAGAGACCGAATCCATCGAGTCGCTACCACAGGAGTCCTCGTCGGTATCCATCCAACCATCTCCATCATCGTCGTAGTCAGCGTTGTCTCCCCATCCGTCCATGTCTGTGTCTACCCACTCAGTACTATCATTTGGGAACGCATCATCGCCATCATCGACTCCATCATTGTCACCATCGGCATCCATGGCATCACATTCTCCATCGCCATCAGAGTCGGTTGGAACAGAATTGACGTCTAACGGATCGGAACCACACCACCCTTCCACCTGGTCTGTGTAACCGTCATCATCATCATCACCATCAGAATTGTCACCGATTCCGTCATTATCTGTGTCATCCCACTCATTCGGATCTAGTGGAAACGCATCTTCCGAATTATTCACTCCGTCGTCGTCGTCGTCAAGATCTGAATTATTTCCACTTGAGTCAGTGTCGATGAATATGAATTGATGTGACAGAACCGAGTTTGGACATTCATGCGACCATGAATTATTAGCGCCACAATTCAGTACCGAAGCCGCAAACTCAAGAGTAATTGTGGTTCCATCTATGACAGATTGATCAAATGACAGCTGCCAACCGAGGTTGTAAGAAGCGTTTCCCTCTATCACATAAAACCAATTGGTGTAATTATAAAATCCAATGACTCCATTGTGATCAGCACTTGCATTGGCCCCGGGGTATTGAATCGCATCACTGCAGATATTGACGATATCTATTGTTACAAAGTAAGTTGAGTTCATCGTAAAGTTACTTACAGTCAGGCAATGCGAATCATCCTGTGAATCGGGATTATTGCCTCCTTGGTTATTACCTCCATCGGGATCTTCACTAGAATCTCTACATCCGTCCGAGTCCGCATCTGTGCTATTATCTGAGATCCAGCCAATATCTCCGATCGGACAACTATCGAAATCATCCAGAACCCCGTCATTATCATCGTCGTCATCCTCTACAAGCTGTGATGAGGAAGTAAATTCGATATTGTCCAAGAATAAAGATTCGGTAGCTGCATTGGAGCTGAATTTTACCTCAAGGACGCCAGCTCCAGCGGAGGAGATATCTGTAACCATACTGGTCCAGTTCCCCAGATAAGACTGAAAGTCAGAATCAATATCGAAACCTGTAGTATTCAATATCGAAACCTCTGATAATGAACCATTGAATGAAATAACAAGGTAATCAATAGGGGTAGATGTCTCGTACGATGTATCTTGAAGGAACATATCAAAGGTCAGATAATCTGCATCCACACTATCAAAAATCAGAGTAGTCACCCCATCTACATCGGACATCTGGTACCCATTATTGCCATCTGTAAAGTTCCCTACAGTTCCAGAGTAGTTTACCGTTCCAAAATAATCGCCATCAGTGAGTCCGACCCCTCCATTGGACTCATAGTAAAGTGAGAAGCCCATCTCGCCTCCGATAGTCTGATTGTGAGAAACATGAGGTTGGTCCAGGTTATTCCATAGATATCGATCGATACTCTCATTGCCGCTATCCGTATACTTCACACTAGACACCGTGAATGGATCTTCAAATGACGTATGTGCTACAATGTTGGTCACCGAGCATCCGGGAACTAGGTTGTCCGGCATCCCGTCAGAATCAGTATCGGTATCGGCGCACGGATCATTGGGAAAGTCATCATTGGTGTCATCGGTACCGTCTCCATCAGTATCAGTAGCCGAGGCCACATAGGTCGAGGCCAGAAGCATCGTTGCAATCAATATCGGCCTCAGCAAGCGGCGCGTGTCCATACCATTCATTAGGGGGACAATTCAATAACAATTGCGTATTGAAATTATATTCAAAGAAAACGCTCTTCCGTTAAACTCTTTGACCTTCTTTCGATGCAGTATCATGAATCCAAGGGATGCGACATCGGAGATTCTGCAAGCAGTCGAAGATTCGGGTAATCACTATCGTCACAGTATCCCTATGATTGCCAGCGAGAATATACTGAGTCCCTTGGTCCGTAGGGCGTGCGATTCTGATCTTCACGGCAGGTATGCTGAGGGCCTTCCAGGCAAGAGATATTACCAAGGCTGTGATGATTTTGATACAATAGAGGAGATCGGAATCAAATCCGCGAGACGAGTCTTTAACTGTAGTTTTGCTAATATCCAATCTACCTCTGGAACCGTGTCTAACATAGCCGCACTGAAGGCCCTTACAAATCCAGGAGATACAATTACTGCTGTTTCTACAGCGGACGGAGGCCATATTTCTCATGCCAGGATGGGGGCCGTGGGAGTCAGGGGATTGAATTTAGTAACATACCCATGGGACGACGAAAGAATGGAGCCAGACATAGATGCCTCATTGTCACTAATCAGGAAGAATGAGCCCAATCTTGTTTTATTTGGCCAGTCTGTATTCCTTTTCCCCACACCCTTACAGGAATTATCAGATGCCGCCCATGAAGCTGGATCAATGGTGATGTATGATGGTGCTCACGTGATGGGGCTAATCGCCGGAGGGATGTTCCAAGATCCGCTAAGGGAAGGTGCAGATGTGATGACTGGAAGTAGTCACAAAACATTCCCAGGCCCGCAAGGAGGCTTCCTTCTCTCGGACTCCGATGATCCAGGCCTTCACAAGAAACTCAACAATTCTATCTTCCCGGGAGTATGCTCTTCATATCACCTTCACCACGTGGCTGGTAAAGCAGTAGCTTTAGCAGAATTCGAAGAGTTCGGATCAGATTATGCTAGGGACATAGTGGCAAATGCACAGGCCCTGGGTGCGGCACTTTCTTCAGAGGGTTTCGATGTTATTGCTGAGGAGAGGGGCTTCACAGAGAGCCACCAGATTTTGACCCGGCACGGGGCCCCTGATTCAGGATCCGGATTGAGGGCGGCGCAGACCCTGGAGGACTGTGGAATAATTTCCAACATGAATATGCTGCCAGGCGACACCAAGGCAATGTCAGGGCCAAGCGGTCTCAGGTTAGGGGTCCCCGAACTGACACGTATTGGCATGGGCGTCGATGAAATGCAGGATGTGGCACGCTTTTTCGCAAGGGCTCTGATACACAAGGATGACCCATCCGCCATAAGATCCGAAGTCTCAGTCTTCAAGTCCGATTTCCAGACTGTCAAATACTGCTTTGAGGAAGGACCAGCATATCCGGGAATATGACAACTTATTCATGTCCTCCCTTTATGGAGGTATATGCGTGGCAAGAGGGCATCCGCTCTGATGCTGACTTTTCTGATGCTAGCCTCTGGTTGCATGGGTATATTCGACCAGGGCGGAAATCCAGTCGTCATCGATTGCCAGGAACAACCATCCCATCAGGAATGCTTCGTCCCAGTGATTACAGAAGATGACTGCTCTACATCGCAAATTTTCGCTGGAGATCACTGCAGAGATATGATAATGCCTTCATCGCTTTCCTACGGGATCGAGGAAATGACCCTCAGTTCGGGTGTCGAGATTCAACCTCTAACTCCTAGTTTCATTGGAGACGGGCCGCAAAATTGGCTGGTCAACCCAAGGCTCCCAGAAGGGCTCTCACTGAATCGACAAACGGGGGTGATTAGCGGAACTCCCGTAGTACCGACAATTATGGCTAGCTATACTATAATCGCCTCCAATTGGGCAGGGCAGTCAACTTCGTTAATCGAAATTGAGATTGTTGCACCGGGCCCCTACTCTATTCAGTATCAGATTGAGATACTGCCGTGCGAGATAGGCGGTTATTGCGAGGTCTATGCCCCATTGATTCTTGGGGGGGACGTAGAATATTGGGGGGTCGAGCCCCCATTCCCCGAGGGCTTCCAAATTATGGACGATGGGTCAATACAAGGAACCCCTTCATCATTAGGCGATTCTAACCACACAATTACGGCCTCAAGTCCAGGAGGAGCGGCATCTACACAGATACGGATCACCACGTTGCATGAGCCACCCAGCGCCCTCCATTATCCGGATCATCCATTCTTTTGGTCGACCGGTCACGAAGTAGCCACGACCCCCATTGTAGAGGGAGGAGGCCATCTAACATGGTCGGTATCCCCGTCTCTGCCCGATGGGATGAACATCGACCAGTCTGACGGCTCTCTCACGGGGATCCCTCTGAACCCACAACATGTACTGGAGTACACTGTAACCGCTTTCAATACAGGGGGGGAATCATCAGTTAATATCCTGATTCAGATATACGAAGAATCGCCTATTGGACTGATTTACGAGCCTTCTGAGTTCGACCTCAGAATCGGCGAGGGGATCGGCGTGGTTTTTCCATTCATTGAAGGGGGTGGCCCATCGACATGGGAGATTAGTCCAAGTCTACCAGAAGGCTTCTCTTTCGACTCAGAAACAGGAGCAATCAGTGGCAACTCAACTTCCTTACAACCATGGGGGGACCACATTATTTGGGCCAATAATTCAGGTGGCTCAACCACTACAGAGGTTCGATTTAGGATTACCAGTATGCCTCCAAATGATATTCACTGGCCAAGTAATGAATTTGCACTCAAGTCAAACGAAAGCATAGCCATTATAGCCAACAACAACGGCCCTCAGATCGATACTTGGGAAGTTTTTCCTTCACTGCCAGAGGGCATTACAATACTCCAGAATGGAACAATTTCAGGTACCCCCATAGCGAGATCAGATTGGCAACAGTATACGATATGGGCGAATAATACAGGAGGGTCAGTAGGCCTGAATATTTGGATCGCCGTTCATGACTTGAGGGCCGACCAGAATGAGTTGCTAAGAGGCCTCGATGAAGCAGATTGGGGAGGGTGGTCATCACTAATTTTACCTGTGGGAAAATGGTCTTTCCCACTAGGCATGGACTCCACTGACTCTACTGTGGTATCAGCTAGTCACGTAGGTAGGGGCAAGATGATCGGCCTCGGACACGAGAGTTGGGTCACACAGAATCATGAATTTAACTTCAGAGCAGTGGAGTGGGTCTGTGGCGAGTATGCAAATGTCGGCCTAGCCTTTGGGGCTGGGTTTGATCACTGGGAAGACGAACTCCGGGCCGAGGGGCATTCTGTACATCTTTCGGTAACTCCAGATGATCTATCCCAAGTGGATTGCCTGCTCGATGAGTTCTGGAATGGACACGATGATGAAGACAACTTGGCTATAGAGCAGTTCCTTCTTGCCGGAGGGGGGTTGATAATGGGGGGCCATGCATGGTACTGGTCATACTCGAACAGCGATGTTCCCCACAACTACCCCGGAAACAAGATATCCCAGACCACTGGCCTGATGGTATCCTCGGATTGGGGGTACAACGACATAGATTTCGATATCCCTGATCAGTATTACACCCCACATAACGCTATTCAAGGGATTTTTGCAGACAGGTTCGAGGGAATCGATCTGTCAGCAGAGGAAGCAGAAATCGCCTACTCCTCAATTTCCGACTGCACCGTAATCGTTCCACTGGACTTTCTGGAGTTCTGGAGTCCGTTGAGGGAATTGGTAAATTCCACAGGATGGACAGTGATCCCATACAGCACACTATGGAGCTCAACAGGTCATGATTTAGGCGCGGATCCAGTTGCCGATGTGATCCTTAGGTTGGAGGAGGCTCTCACCCAGGGTCTCGATGCGGACGATTTACCCATCCATCCAAGTAATACGGAATTCCCAGGAGAGGTCCCCTCTAATGCCTCTAGGATTTCACGTACTGTTTCCATTGATGGAAATCAATCCGGCCTCCCCTCTAATTTCGGTTATTCTGGTGCGAGAAGCAGTATCAGAATGTCCACAGGACTCTATGCACCCCCAGGAGAGGTTATCTCAGTTTCAGTCAGCCCGCAAGCCTCCGAGTTGGGGTTCTGGATACTGATTGGCGCTCATACAGATGGCCTCTGGGACAAGGATGTGATCAAGAGGCACTCTAAGATTCACAGGTACTGGTGGATAGACAACACGACCGCATCACTTGCATGCGATGAATCTGGGGTTTGTACTTCTGCAACACAGGTAGGAAATGCATTCGGGGGTCCGATTTATGTTGCTATTCCTGCTGGATCAGAATTCGGGGAATTCGATGTCACAATATCTGGCGCCATAAGGGCTCCAATGTTTGTTCTCAATGAGACATCAGACTTTGAGTGGATATACTCGGAGAGAGACAATCCGGCCCCTTGGGCAGAGTTGATTTCCAACAATTTCATCATGACGGTCCCTAGTCATGAGATTAGGGATTTGAATAATCCATCCGCCCTAATGGAATGGTGGGATGAAGCCCTCGCAATGGAACACGAGTTGTATGGATATGAGCCATGGCCAAGGGTGGAGAGAGCGGTTTTTGATGTTCAGATTTCCGCAGGATGGATGCATTCTGGATACCCCTTCATGGCGCATGATCTAAGTGTAGAAGGGGTGGTCAACCTCTCATATATGGATGAGAACGGCGATTGGGGGATGTTCCATGAGTTGGGACACAACCACCAATGGATGCCATCCACTCTTCCAGGGACCACTGAAACTAGTTGTAACTTCGCCAGTGTTTACCTTATGGAGGAACTGGTCGGCATCCAAGGGCATAGCGCAGTAGATCCCGAACAGAGAGCAACTAGGATGCATTCATACTTTAATGACGGTTCAAACATTTCCAACTGGTCTGTTTGGATTGCATTGGATACCTATATCCTGATCAAGGAGGAATGGGATTGGAGACCTATAACTGAGGCATTGACGGTGTATTACACACTCCCTCCAGCCGAGGTTCCGTCTACTGATAATGAGGAGTTCAACGCATGGGTATTGCACCTCTCTAACGCTACTGGCTACAACCTAGCTCCTTATCACGCCGCTTGGGGGTTCCCACTGACTTGGAATACTCACGACTCTCTCGCTCACCTTCCAGTGTGGGTAGATGACCCCCTGAGGGAGGAGTTCTTCGTTTATGATGCCATTATTCGCAATATTTCTTCTCCCGATCCATCGGGAGCTACATCCACTACAATTTCATGGGAGACTTATGACAATGGGACGAATACGAACCTCACGTTCTACTATGGTACGGCGGATATGGGAAACCAGACATCCGGTTGGAGCGATAGTACAGGCTTCGGCAGTGCATCTGTTGGAAACCACTCACAAACGGTGTCAGGATTGACATGTTGCGGAACGACATACTATGGTAGAATTCAGGCTACAAACGAGGAAGGATCAGTCTGGTTCGGACCAATTTCATGGTCCACTGATTACCTTGTCAACTGACTCAGTTTCCGTAGTAACCCTTCAAAGGAGATTTCAGGGATTAATTCTTGGTGCGCTTTTGCCAAGGGTATCCACATCAATGTGTGACCGATAGTAACTGCGAAAGCAGGAACTAGTTCCAATCTAGGCTCTCCTTGCATGGCATATGCCACAAGCCCCAAAACGGCAAAATGCGCGACATAAACTGTCAGAGTGATCCTTCCAAGTGGTTCGAGGAAGGACAGCTTATCTCCTCCAAAAGGCTCACCTCCGGAACTTTCTTCGCCTTCCAAAATTCTATGTGCTAGAAGGGCAAAGAAACCCGAAACCACCAGAAAAGACGAACTTGCAGGAAAGAAAGTCAGAACAGCATCTCCCTCAGTCAGTGCCCAAGGGACTTTCTCACTCACAGAAATTAGCAAGGTTATGATGGTAGCTATCAAGCCAATGGCGATGATTCGTTCCCTAGTTCTCGGACTGTCAGATAGATCATACACTAGAGTCCCTAGGAGAACGTAGAACATCCAAGGAACAGCAGGATATGTTCCATTCCAAAGAAGCCTGGATAGCCATTCTGACATGCCGTCAGAGGCAACCCTGTCCCACCAAGACCAATCAGTACCCGAGACATCCCCCATTATCATTGGAGATGAAATCATTACCAGCATCAAAAAAATCCTGATTTCCATCCCCAGCCTAACTAGCACGGGTGCTAGAAGTGCGGCGATTGCAAGCAGGGTTAGCACTCCCGGGGTATGTACTTCGAATCTACCTCCTCTGTCAGTATTTAGCAATAGGTTCACCAAAAGCTGGCATGATGCCAGTAATGCAACCCGTGGTACCATCCATGATGCCCACTCATCTGCGCTGGTGAGTCCGCCCATCATCCTCCGAGAGGCACTCATGTATATCGCCCATCCCGAAATCATCACGAATAGGGGGGCGGCCATTCCTCCAAAGGCGGCGGCAACAAATGCCGCTGGATCCCCCACGGACATGCCAGCAGGGGGGATGATGGCAGCAGTATGGACCTCTACCATGCATAAGACCGCTATCGCCCTTATTCTATCGATATGAGAGAGCCTCATCTGATTACCTCAACAACTCTTGAAGTCACCTCTGGCTCAGAATCAGAAAATGAGAAAGCCGACTCTAACCTCCTCATAATAGTGGCAATATCCCCCTCTCGGTGGTATACGGTAGCAAGAACTTCCCCCATTTCAACGGCGTCTCCAACTTGAACCTCCATGACCATGCCTACCTGATGATCTATTTTGTCCTCGAGACGAATCCTGCCCGCGCCCATTTGAAGACATATCTCGGCAATGACCATAGCATCAATATCTACAACCCATCCGTCCTTCCTCGCTTCAAGGGGATTTGATTTTAGGCTCTGATCAAGTATTCCCAATCCCTCCAGAAGTGAAACTTCACTCTCGAACAAATCAGCACTCCCTCCTTGCGAAACTACCATATCGACGAATTTTCGGAAAGCCGAACCGTCATAGAGGCTATCGAGGATCATAGCCGCTCCGTCCTCGAAATCACTTGAAATTCCAGAGGATTCCAGAAGCAACCCTCCCAATACACAAACTAATTCCTCTAGATCAGCTGGCCCCCTTCCAAGTAATGTTTCAACACTCTCGAGAATTTCTAAAGAATTTCCAACACTATATCCAATCGGTTGATCCATGGATGATAGTACAGAAATTGTAGATATCCCCAATTCCTTTGAAACACCGACCATCGACTCTGCCAACTCTCTAGCAGAATCAATATTCTTCATGAACGCGCCTCTTCCAAATTTCACATCAAGTACGAGGGCTGAAATTCCCTCTGCCGCCTTCTTGGATATTATTGATGATGAAATTAGGGGTATCGAAGCCACTGTGCCCGTGACGTCTCTGAGGGAATATAGGCGTTTGTCGGCGGGAACTAAATCGCTCTTCTGGCCAACAATGCCTAGTCCTATCTCGCTAACCTGATGCGTTAATTCCTCATTCCCAATATCAGTATTGAATCCTGGAATAGACTCAAGCTTGTCCAAGGTCCCTCCCGTATGCCCCAAGCTCCTACCTGATACCATAGGGACGCTAAGTCCGCAGGCGGCTAAAGCAGGAGCCAGAGGAATCGATACCTTGTCCCCTACTCCACCTGTTGAGTGCTTGTCCCCTACTTTCTTATTGTCGCCCCAAGCAAGTATTTTCCCGGAATCCCTCATTTTAATGGTCAGCTCCGCGACCTCGGAGTCACTCATACCATTCTCATAGACCGCCTTCAACCATAGTATGACCTGCTCATCGGAAAGGCTCCCATCGACAACTCCGTCGATGAAATCTCCGATAGAAATAACCATCACTCTTCCTCTCCGAGTTCCTGCCTAATCTCTTCCATAGTCTTCCCAGAATCAAGCATCCACTGAATCTCGTCTCTACTAGTTTTATCTCTATCGAATCCAAATCCATCTAGAATTATATCGCCATGAGAACCATCATCCTTTCCTCTGGTTAGGGACCTCGAATCAGCAGAACCAGTATCGAAGCTGGTTCCTTTCAGAATTGCTAAGTTCGATCCAGAGTCATCAAACCTATATCCGGAGTCATCTACTAGAATTTCATCAGTCGCACTCTTGGGCCTCCTGAATGAGATCCATGAAGCAATAACAAGAGATACTGCAGATAGGGCCATCAAGCCAAATAGAACTCTAGCACCAGGGCGAGTCATAGCGTCTTCTCTGAATTCAAGTAAACCATCTTCTTCGCCCTCATCAACTATCTGCTCTTCAACAGGATCCTCATCGGTTTCATCCCCCACGGGATCGATGGGTTCCAGTTCATCACACCCCCATTGCTCTCCATCCGGTATTCCATTCTCATCGACATCTCCAGAGAGCATCGCTATGTTGGGAGATCGAAGCACACTCTGCGCGAAACCCTCTTCACTGCCATCAAAAATACAATCTCCATCCGTATCTCTGATCAGTGGATTTCCACCAAGAAGATACTCGTTCAGGTTATTCAAACCATCTGAATCAGGATCCATTGACTGCTCACTCAAAGCGGTTCCAATAATAGCGGCAGAGTGACGATTCAGTCCATATAGCTCCTCCCAGAAGTCAGGCATTAAATCTCCATCAGAGTCAGTACTGGAGTCCATCCTTGCCCAATCCGAATTAAAGGAAGAAAGAAACTCAGAAGTAATCTGATCATCATGAATTAGAATTCCCATCTCCCTATTCCTCAAGGCCGCGCTCGAGCCCCAATTCATACTCCCCACAAGGACACTGGAATCGTCAATTATAGCACCCTTATTGTGAAGTTTGGTGATATTTTCCGATGTTGACATTAGTCTGGCAGTAGTGTCCAAACCTTGAGTACCATTCCATTCTGTATTGAAAAGATGAATCGTATCTCTGATTTCCTCATCCCATTCCGCATAAAATCCATTCAGCAGGAGTCGAATCTGGACTCCCCTTGTTGCCGCTTCATGAAGCGCCTCAATCATTGGATTTTCACCGAACCCCCAGTACCAGTCTAAATCAAGATACTGAACTGAAAGCTCAATTGATGATTCTGCGGATGAAATCATTCGCACTACAGAGTATACACAATCGTCCGGACAGGTCATCAGATTCCCATCGAATGGTCCTGAGACATATTCAGGAGCGTTAGTAGGGGTGCTATTCTGTTCGGGCGCCATTGTCCATTCCGATGAGGGTGAATGCCTAGGTTGATGGGTGGAGATGTGGAGGCTATTCTGATTCTCATCCCAATCCATTCTTGACATAACTAAGTCTGCCAATTCTACTGAGTTTACAATCAAAGACCATTCACGGTTTCCGGTTTGATCTACTGGGACACTGGATTCCTTCCAGTTCCCAGAGGAAATCCAGACACTTTCTGAATCCTTCACAGCTACTTTACTGTGGATGTACCTGTAGGGCGAGCTTATCTGAGATGGGTCATCCATCCAAAGCACCAAACCCCCCGCATCGTGGATGGCCTGGGCATGCCCTCTCTGATTATCGACAGTACTGGCCCCATCTAGAATTCCCTCCTCCAACAGTATTGTCACTTCTACTCCCCTCTCAATAGCGTCAATAACAGCACCAGTCAATTCCGTACTCATGAACTGATATGTATGCAGATGCAATTCACTTTGCGCCGTGTCAATCCAGTATCTTAGGTCGTTATATGCTGATTGAGGGCCAATGGAGGCAGTCGCAGTGGACCCCTCCTCGGTAAGGAAGTCACCTCCATCGCAGAATGTCGAAGCACCTATCCGTATCCATCTTTGCTCCCAATCTGACCCGATGTCAGAATCTGGATATTCGCCGCAACCCAGACCCCTCATGAGTATCAGCCCAGGCGATCCGTCCCCAGGGACAGATATGGCAGGACCGCTCCACCCATCGATTCCAGCAATTCCATTTCCGTAGACTATCGAGTCGACTGCAGTTCCATTGGGTTCAGCTAGGATTAGTGAGCCACCTGAATTTACCAGCCAAGGAGCGGCAGTCAATACCTGATTGGCATCTAACGCGACTATTCCGCCATCCAGTAGTAGATTGTATGGATTCTCTGATATTACCACTGAAGACTGAGGTTGTATTTCCAATGATTTTATCGTCGAATGAAACTCTCCAGAGGCACTTATTCTCGTAATATTCCAACCTTCCAGATTAATGGCATCGTCTCCGACATTAGTGATTTCAAACCAGTCATTGTTTCTATTGGGGACCTCGCCCGGCATTATTCTGGTGAATTTCACATCGAACTCTCCATCCCACCATGAGGCTCCGATATCTACTGGATCTCCGCCCCCCGTTTCGCTTGGATTTGTGTTTCCAGGACTAGGCTCCAGTGAATTAATCCAAACCCCTCCTGCATTGGAAGGATCCGCAATTTTGGATATGCCATTGGATGCCGAGCCCGTTACAACCTCGTCAATAGTCTGGTTGTGATCATCAAATAAGTACACAGTTTCCCCTGCGTTATTTAGACGGAGTGTACCAATCTCATTCTCCGCGATTATGGCATATCCCCCGGGCTGAAGGACGTATGGGGTCTCCAAGTCATCAAAACCAACCCAGCTCTGCTCATTAATTGGATGATACCACCCTCCAATATCAACAACTGCCCAACCATACAGATTCACATCAGAGTCTCCGGAGTTAACTAACTCGACCCATTCTCCCTGGGGAAACATTCCCTGGTCCGAGCCATCAGCATTGGGCATTACCTCGCTAATGCATATTGATTCGCAATCCGCTGACCCAACACCTCCATCTTCCTTTCCAGGAGATGCCATGCCACTGGAAGACCAGAGCATCAGGGACATGAGCACGAGTAGGGAAAAACCCCTCCGGCCTGCTTGCATGGCACTCCGTTCATACGAGGGGGTTCAAACCCTTCGTGCCAAATATCAGCAACAGTGGGTAATTATTCCTCGTCTTCCGCAATCAGGGATCCTTCGTCTTCATCCTTCATGACTAGTCCGCCATATGCCATCAATCCGATTCCGATTACGTAGAACATAGCCTGTACGACTGAAATCACTAGAAGGATTCCGCCGTTACTGCCACCGAAGTTGGTCCACCCAAATGGCCCCATGTTATCGGTGACTTGCGCATTGAAGTCAGAAGCATCCTCATCAGCTATCTCGCTGTAAGTGTGAATCTCGAACACTGGCATTGTATCTACTCCGATGACAGGATCAAATGAACCAGTACCTCTCATGTCTAGGTGGAAGGTCACTTTCACCTTACCGTACATAACTGCATTAGAGATTGGCTCGACTTTCATGTCGATGTCCGCACCAAGGTAAACAGGCAATGCCCCTGGGAGCGCATCCACCCAATTTCCAGCCCCTAGGATTTTACCTTGGATTTGTGTATTGGCTGGATCCAAGCTAACTCTGTGCTCTACCATAGGGATTCCTTTGTAGTCAACTTCATCGCCGACTTCAGAAGTTGCAATAGCGTATCCCGCGACATTCACTAAGAATGGGTCACTAGGACTTGCCAGTGGAGCGGAGACGCCGCCAATGGTTCCCATCAGCGATGTGTCTGTATTCCCAGCGTGGCCAGAAAGCAGACCTAGTGAACCGTCCTCTCTGTGAGGTGCTCTCCAAGTTAGATGCTCGGTCATGCCGTATACTTGACCTTCTTCACAGGGAAGGTCGTACCCTATGAATACGCCACTTGAATCGTAGTCATAGTCGCACAGGCCATCTCCATCAGAGTTGATGTACCCCTGCGCAAGCCTCTGACCCTTGGTCTCTCCAGCAGTACTCATCTTGTACGCTGAGAAGTCGCCAGTGCCTATTCCATCTGAACCGTAGTAAGTCAGATTGGTCTCCAAGCTGACCCATGGGAAGAATCCGAAGGATGCGCTTGCTGCATCACTGAAGCCGAACAGCCAATGCGTTATCGGCATCGAGTAATACTCGGTGTTACCACTGAGGAAGGTAATGAGGACAGGCATTACAACTTCGAAAACGAAGTCCCCAACCCACGATCTCAGGGCACCCGCTGAGTCCTCATCGATGTCATACAGACTCGCAACATAAGCATCATGCCAAACCCACTGAACTCCATCCTCATCGGGAAGCGACATTCCAGCTAGCTCACCATACACGAACTCTCTTGAGAAAGTAGTCTTCAGTCCGATGTTCTCATCATTAAGGATGAAGTCAGCCTTCTCAGCGGTTAGTGCCGCCATCCCGACATAATCTCCAATATTGAGTCCCACCTCGATATAGGTTCCAGCTAGCGGGTCTAGGCCTCCGAAAGCACCCATCCACCATTCTCCAGCGGTCAGGGTACCCTGCCCTCCTAGGAGAATATTCTCGAACTCAGTCGGTGATCCGAGTAGGCCTAAACCGACCCATGTCTCTGCATAGCCAGCGATGTCTACTACCGTAAGCAGTCCGACGTTGTACGTCTCCATTGCGGTGAAGTAGTCCCCGCTCTGAAGTGGAAGCAGGAGTCCTACGACCATCCCTGGAAGAGTAACGCCAGAGAGTGTGAACGTCCCTAGTAGTCCGTTGAAATCATCGAAAAGAAGGAAATCTAGTGTATCTGGGTTGATTATATTGACTCCGCTTACCTCTTGGAACCTCTCTCTTAGCTGAGGGGTCTCATTGTTTATCTCGTCGCCCCCTCCCCTGGCTAGGAAAGTGTTGGCGGCCAAGGCGTAGACCCCTAGGTCAATTGCCGATAGTTCTGGCTCGCTCCTATCGCCATATCCGTATAGGGCGGCTCTTGTCTGAGTAACTTCTCCGCCATCAGGAGCCCCCATTCCAGCCACAAGGACTGGGCCTATGTCACAGGTTAGCGCGATGCAAGTATCAGGATTGGATGGATCAACTGCATCGTACATCACTGACTGCTCAAGATTTTGGAAAGCCGAGGCCATGTCATTAGATCCTCCAGCTGCAAGATATGCGCCAGCTAGAGCCGCATCCCCAGTCACGGTATCTGTCATCATTGCGCTGATGTCCTCGGATGCCCATATGCTAGGGGCCCTGTTGGCGAGATCGAACTCGATCATCTGTGCCGCGAACATGCCCTGGGCGAAAATCTCAAGATACTCGATACCGGTATTCATTCCAGCTACTCTCTGGGTGTTCCAAAGAATGTTCACTTGATTTGTGAGGGTATCTCCCGATACGGAAGCATGCTCAACGCCTTCATCATCCATCCAAGTGCAGTCCTCACACCACTCGTATATCTCGTAACCAGTGTATGTTACTGTATCATCTTCGTAATCGAAGTCCAGTATCTCACGTGTAGTGTTCTCGTAGTAGATGAAAGGCCCAATCATTTCGTAAGCAGGATCCGCCCCGTTAGCTTGTACGTCTTCAAGGTTTGAGATCGAGTTGGCAAAGTACGCCTTTTCAGACGAGACGTTTAGCCAGTCGTCATCATAATCATAGGTATAGTCTTCTTCCCTATTCTCGTCCAAGCCGTCCATCCCATCAGAAACAGCACCTTCTACAGTACTCTCAATTTGTCCATCGACAAAACCAGTAACTATCAGTCCTAAATTAACCAGCAAGAGCAGAACCCCTATCCCAATTGCCATTGTCCTTTTGTCCGTCATTTTCGCCACACTCCTTCCTCGGGAGTCATGTACTAAACATAAGGGTTACAGTGCCCGAGTTTTCTAATGAAGTCGATTTTTTGAACGAATTCCCTATATGAATCCGAAGCTGTCGAAGGTCTGCGCGAATGTGTAGAGCATGATGGGAACTAGTATAATTCCCATGGCATGACTTCTCCTTATTCCTATTCTAGGGGGCATCAGTCCGAGGCCAGTCCCTACTATGAGTACGCCCACTCCGACCCATCCAGTGGAAAGCCAGACGAGTATGCTTACGAAACCAGCAACAGAGAAAACAAGAGTTCTCAGAGGTACAATCTCATGCATTTTTAGCATACCCTTTCCGACTTCTATCATCACAGGGACCGCAAATAGCCCAGCCGCTATTGTAATTCCAAGCAACCTAACGAAATCTGCTGGTGGATCAACCGCATTCCACCCATCAATAGGATACATCATGTTGAGTGCCAAAGCAGCACCGCTCCTCGGCCTTCCAACCATGTACAGGAATCCTAGTACCATTACAGTCACAGCTGTGTTCACCGAAGAAAGAACAGCAATCACCTCGAGGTCCTGTTGCTGACTCTGGGCACTAAGGTCTAGGTCCGGACTAGCCTCAGCGGCTTCCCCAAGTGCTGATTCGAAGAGCTCCCTCTCCTCTTGAGTAAGGCCATCCAAATCGCCCGAGATACTGGTGAAAGATTGCTTAGGAACGAATCCAGGCTGTATCCCATGCTCGAAGTCTGCAGGGATATAGTTCGGGTCAGTCAACCTGCCCCACAAATTTCTGGCGCTCATGACCACTACAGTGGCCTGAGCCGCAGTCATTCCTGGGAGAATGGCCATTACTGAGGAAACCACTGCCGATAGAAAAGTCGGCACTGCTAAGGGCCTCATCGGAGGCATTTCCCAGTTCTGCTTCTGAGGGGGGATTTCTGAGGTTGTAACGTAGATATCTATGAGATTAGCTATCCCAAATAACCCAGCCAAACCTGGGAATAATAAGGTTGCAGATGGCATCCCTACGGGGGATCGTCCTGGTAGTTCGAAAACCGCCCATCCGTAGAATCCGCATATCAGGAAGAATGCCGTAGCGACCAGGATCCCCGCCACTCTGGAGCTAGGCCCCATACTCATATCGATTTCATTCCAGTTTCTCTTATACCTGAACCTTCCAACCGGTAAATCGATATTTATGGGTCTCGGAAGGGGGATCTTGAAATTCCTAGTCGCCCTTTGCATCCACTCAGGCCACGCCAACCTTGTTGTTTCAGTCATGATTAGGAATATGGAGATGATTAGCAATAGCCAAGGGAGAATATCCCTGCTAGATTCATACAGCCCAAGACCGGGGTTCTCGCCGAATAGTAATCTAGCTACTATTAGGAGGGGGATTGACATCAGCATCCCCATCTGCGAGCCTCTAGCAGAGTATGCAACTCCTTGGGCCGCCTGCCCGGAAATCAGCATCCTATGCCCTGGAAGAAGTGCAAGTGCCATATTGTCATCAGGGGCGCCTACCAGCGCGCTTGGAATGTAATTCAAGAAAGTGTGGACTGTCCCACAAGCCACAATAATCCCTGCAACCGCATCAAGTGGAATTCCTATTCCCACTGCCACAGGTGAGAGACTGAGGGCAATTAATGCAACGTTATTGACGTGAAAGCCTGGGATAAGACCTGTCAAGCAACCCAGTGCCACGCCAAAAACGAACGAGGCTATTAACCATGCAAAGTCGACTAGAATCGGATCCAAGTAATCACCTATCTGACGTCTATGCAAAATCTAGCCGTGCTCTCCATTCCAAACTCTTCCATACTAAGTCTTCCAACCCAATCCACCGGTTCCCCGATAGAAATCTGCTCAATAGATTCTGCCCCATCCCCTAGCAGACACACCTTCTCATCCGATCCGGATCTGGAAATCCAATCAATTCCGTCTTCGTCTGTTATCGCTTCACCACTTAGCTGGACCATTTTACCTAGGTCCCATCTCCAAGAGTTGTAACCATCTCCCCAGTTGAGAACTATGGGGTCAGGGGTTTCTCCCAATGTCCATGATCGGGCTTCCAGAACAACTCTTCCATCTGCATCAGACCATAGTACGGTAGCGTTGAATCTGATTTCTTGGTTAGCCTCGATATACTCAGAGTGCTCCCCTACTAGTAGTAATCTTATTTTGGTCTGCCTCTCATAATAATCAGCTCCATCCCCCACGTAACCCTTGTCGTAGTCAGGAGAAATAGGATCAGTAATCCACCCTTCGAACGTGTAGTTGCCGCCTACGTATGAGAATGGGTCAGAGGCCACGTCCGAAAGCTCGGTCGTCCCATCTCCGAATTCCCCTGTCTCTCTCTCTGACATCAGATCGTAACCTCTGTCTAGGCAGACCTCAGCTTCATCTATTGCCCATGCCAGTCTTCCAGCCCAGACTCCTGTCGTCCCACTGAGATTGGACTCTCCAATATCCTCCTCTGAAGGAAGGAAGCATATGCTATCATTGGGAGACGGGCCTCTTAGCAGCCATTCATCCCCTTCGTTAACAACCGTGCCCGTAGCGAAAACCATCTTTCCGATATCGTAAGTCAATGAATATGGGTCTGCCTCCCAGTTGATACTTGATGGAATTCCCTGACTTAGGACCTCAACCTCACTAGCTTGAACCAATAGCCTCCATCTGTATGAGCGTTCATCAAACTGAAGCCATCCGTTTACCCTGACATGACTCCCTGCTTCGACCCAATCGATTACCCTTCCCTCTATCTGGATGTAGAGTAGGTGATCAGCACCCCCATACACATGATTGTCCATCAAGTATAGCGAATGATATGTAACATCCGGAGCCAATGCCTCACTAATCCATCCATCAATTTGCAGAGAGGTATTAGCAAAAGATTGTGGGTCCCTTCCTACCTCTACCAACTTTGTCTCAGAGAAATCAATAAAACCATCCTGGGCTATAATTGCACCATAGCCGTTGGACTGAATCCAGATTCTCCCATTCCACTCCGATACCTCTCCCTCGACAGTGACTACCGTCCCAATCGGGGGAACCTCGTTATTCCAGTCAACGTTCCATCTTACCTTGGCAACAGAGTGCCCATCGATTTCCTGAACTTGTAGGTCAATCCTATCCGCGCCCTCTCCATATGGGTCTCTGACGTATCCTGTCAGAATCCCCTCGATTTTTACAGTTTCACGAGGGAAATTACGTATCTCATCAATTTCAATCATATCCGGCTCTCTGATTACAGCATAGAAGTTCATAGCTGAAACAAGGAGAAGCGATGTGAAAAACATCACCCATAGCTTTGCCATGTGAAGGGCGGGGGGGCGCGCGACGCTTGATGGTTCCCATTCACAAACTAGCAGGGTTTTCTTCGGCAAGGTTCTTGACTCCATGGCCGGCCACAGGAGACGGGACCCGTAGCTCAGTTGGTTAGAGCGCTCGGCTCATAACCGAGTGGTCATCGGTTCAAATCCGGTCGGGTCCACCACTCTATACCCAACCTGTATATTCGGCTATTTTTGTATGCGACTGGGGCGAAGTCTAAAATACGGTCTTGGCGGCCATCATGCTGATGTCAAGCCGAAGCTCTGTGAGGACTAGCATGTTAATTCTCATGGTGTACTTCTTGAGTACATGGTCGGGGGCGGCAGCAGTACACGCTCAGACCAACCCCACTCCTGACATTACATTGACCTGTGATAACCCACAGCCTATCGAGGTATATCCAGGCGCGACAAGGACTTCTATCGTATACTGTACGCTTCAAAATCCAACTGTTCACAGTGAGAAAGTAGACCTACAGATCCAGTCTGGTGCACTGATTTCCGCTGGCCCGGCATCTATGTCAGTAGGTTCAGGAGCGGATGTCAGCTTCCAAGTTATACTCAGGGCAGATCTGAGGATGCCAGAGGGTCAGCACCAGATATCTATTACCGCTCAGGTGGTTCAAGCAGATGGGATCACATGGCCAAACGGCGCTCCAACTACGTACAAGGTCCTGGCTGTAATCAAGCAATTCAGCAGGCTGAGAGTTGCATCTGATTCCGCATTCATGCAACTAAGGCCAAAGGTTGATGTCATGATGTCTTTCGACGTCTACAATGATGGTAATGCCATGGATAGATTCAATGTCGAGATCGTAAATTATGACGAGCTAAACGACGAGGGATTCCAAATCAGCCTCCCTCTAGTTTCGGTAGAGATAGAGTCATCTGCTCCTGCGGAAAAGGTAAGGGTTCAGATTCGAACCCCAAAGAACCAAGGCTGGACTGATAAGTTCTTCAATTTGCAATTCAAGGCGACATCCGAGTATTCCGTGAGGACTGAGGGCATACCTAATTACATGGTTCAGTCAATGACGATATACATCCGTGGAGTCTACCTTCCAGGTTTCGAAATGCTCGGTTCGATGATGATGACCGCACTAGCCGCGGCCGCAATCGTCGGAGGAAGGAGAGATGAAGAGATTCTAGAAGTTAGTGAAGATGGAACTCTGAGCCCACCAGACTCTAGGATATTCTGACGTATTCCATTTTCTCAGTCCCCATGTAGCAACGGGTTGATAACGGGAGCTCCTTCCTTAATTGTCAGAGGTATTGCGATGAGTGGCGGCGGACTGTTGGAGAAGGCGATGGGACAGCAGATGTCATCTGATGATGAGTCAATGGTCGATGAGGTGGTAGCAGAGGCTCTACCTCAGTCTTTACCATCCTCAAAATTAGAATTCTCAATGTCGGTAAAGCTTGGTGCTGGAATTGGTCTAATCGCTTTTGTGTTAATGTGGTTCTTGGACAGTTACACTCTCCAGGACGTCGTCGATCCGATTCCATTCGGATTAATTCCAGCTATCATGTTCGGAGGCTCATTCTACATGGTTTGGAGCGGTCTGGGGAAGCAGAAGACTGCGGTCCTAGTGGTATGCTACCTATTGATGGCTGGAGTGCCATATATCGCTGGAATGTCTTTCTCGGAATCAATCACCATATCCGAGAGCGAGCTTTCTGACGATTCCTCAGAAATCACCCTTACCATCCGTGGCTCGTCCCCCGCAAGTACTGCCGATGTTTCTATCGCGTACGATGGATCATTGGTCTATGAGGAAACAGTCGCGTTCTCGATGGACAGATCAGATGGGATAGGGGACTATGGGGAAATTACTCTCATGGTCTCGGATTGGTACTCTGGAAACTCTGATTCAAATAACGATTACACCGTAACAGTGTCAGCAGGATCCAGCGAATCCTCGTTCCTCCTACAGTCCCTACATCTCCAGAGGACCGTAAATGATGTTAAGAGCGCTACAGCGGCCTCTATCGGTGAAAACGCAGACTGTGATAGCTCGAAAGACTCATGCGTAGTCGGCGTGGGCTTAACTGCTTGGGCAGGATTAGACGCATTGGGTTCAAACCCTCCTGGAGGGATGCCGTTCGCTGATTATACCTTGGAAGCCACACTAACTCACGAGAGCGGAATCGTGGCAATATCATATCCCACTGTTACGGTGATTAACGGCCTCGCTGAATGGGACTCTAGCAATGGACAATATGGAGGTGGCTCCGCCATCGTCGGTGCAGAAGGCTCGCAGCTCCCTCTGGAGGGCTCAGTAGATGACTTCGACCTCAATACAAGGTACGTGCCAATTGAGGACTGGGGCACTGACGATTACGGATGCTACGAGTTCACCGTCACTGTAACGCAGGCTTCACCATGGTCAGACGGCTCTGAGATATCGTACACCTCATTCTATGATTACGAGGAGCAGGGAGGGGACCAAGAAAATGACCCCAACAACACAAACCCACAAGATACAGAGGAGTCTTGGACAGTAGCAACCAACTGCTCTTGATCAAGATCGAAACTTATTGCTCAGAGGGTTCTCATAGGTAATCCCGCTCGGATAAACATGGCTCATGATAACATGTACTACAGAATGATGGGAAATACGGGCATACAGGTATCAGTCATATCGTATGGGTTCTGGGCTACTTATGGGGTCAAGGGTCGATTATCAGGAGACGAGGGAGTTAGAACCGCCAAGGAACTGATGGGTATCGTTCGTAATGCTGGTGTAAACTGCTTTGATCACGCTGAGGCTTATGGGAATCCGAACGGAGAGGCAGAGAGGATATTCGGAATTGCCCTAAAGGAGCTTCAGCATGAAGATCCAGTGCTATGGCGCCGCTCGGATCTAGTAATCACAACTAAGGTATTCTGGGGGGGCACGGGAGTAAACGAATCAGGCCTCTCAATGAAGCATTGTAGGGAAGGATTGGACGCATCTCTGGCAAGGCTACAACTGGACTACGTGGATCTACTATTCTGTCATAGGCCAGATCCCCATACGCCCACCTCGACCATAGTCAGGTCGATGACTCAAATGATACGCTCTGGTAGAGCGACCGCATGGGGCACCAGTGAATGGTCGGCCCAGCAAATTACCGAGGCATTCTGGATAGCTAAGAATGAAGGACTCGAACCACCTCAGTTCGAACAACCCCAGTACAATATGCTACACAGGGATAGGTTTGAGAACGAATACTTCCCAATGTTCAACCAGCCCTATAACATCGGTACTACCATATGGAGTCCTCTAAGGTCTGGCTTCCTGACAGGGAAATACCTCGAGGGGGTCCCCGCTGACTCAAGGGCCACTCAAGAAGGGTACGGGTGGCTTCTCGAAGATCTCGAGGAACGAAGAAAAAGAGGTGAATACGAAGTAGTAACAAAACTAGTGAATTATGCGGCCGAAATAAACTGTACCCCTGCGCAACTGGCACTGGCATGGTGTCTGAAGAACCAGGACGTCTCCACAATTCTGATGGGTGCGACAACTCCTGAACAGATCGAGGAAAACCTAGGGTGCATAGATGTCGCGAAGATTCTGACAGAAGATGATATGTCGAAAATAGAACATATTCTGGGGAATAAGCCAGATTCATGGATGGGTCCAGGCGGCGCTGGTACCAGGCAGTTGAAAACCATCTAATACGTCAAAAAAATCAAAATAACAATTAATCGATAATAATTTACATATTAGATATTATTAGTCTTCATTAAATACCAAATTCTGTGACACCCAATAGGGCGATACAATGAATGGTACATTCAAGAACGATAGACGAATTCCTGTGACAGTTTTGACTGGTTTCCTAGGGTCTGGAAAGACCACGCTCCTGAACCATATTTTGTCTAGCACAGAACACAAAATGAAATTCGCAGTAATCGAGAATGAATTCGGAGATATTGGAATCGACGAGAACATTCTAGTTGAGAGCTCAGAGGAGAGTGTAATTGAGGTCATGAATGGCTGTATCTGCTGTACAGTAAGAGGGGATCTGACCGAGTTACTCGACGATATGTATGACAGAATCAAGGATTTCGATGGAGTTCTAATCGAGACTACAGGTCTGGCCGATCCCGCACCGGTCGCACAGACATTCTTCGTCGATGAAAAAGTCGTCGAACGATATAAACTGGATGGAATAATCACGGTTGTCGATGCCAAGCATATCGTTCAGCATGTAGATGAGGAAAAGCCAGAAGGAGTAGAAAATGAGTCTGTCGAACAACTCGCCTTTGCAGATAGGATAATGTTGAACAAGATCGATCTCGTATCAGAAGAAGAACTCAAAGAAGTAGAAAGTAGAGTCAAGTCAATCAATAGATTCGCCCCGATCTACCATACTGAGAATAGCATAATTGATCCAAAGAATTTGATCAACATCGGATCTTTCGACCTGGAGAAAACACTGGAAATGGATCCAGAATTCCTAGATACCGATGCAGAGCACGAGCACGATGATAGGGTAACATCGACAAGTTCCAAGTTCGAGGGGGCCCTCAATGTGAATAAACTGGAACGCTGGATAGGCGAGCTACTAGGCAAGTACGGCGAGAACCTATTTCGTTACAAGGGGGTTCTGGCGGTAAAGGGGATGGATGAGAAATTCGTCTTCCAAGGCGTCCACATGCTCTTTTCAGGAAATTTCAGTACTGAGGTCGCTCCATGGAAGGAAGGCGAAAAGCGGGAATGCCGATTCGTTTTCATCGGTCGCGACCTCGACCACGAAGCCCTGCAGGAAGGACTAATGGAGTGTAGGGCGGAAAAGCTCCGCTTCAAAGTAGGAGATACCGTGTATGCGAACACGGGGGAATTCACTGAAGGTAAGATTTTGAAGTGCTGGGATCAGGGCAATCCATATCGAGTGGAGATCCAGAACGAGGAAAAAACAAACGTATGGGTGCCTATAGACAACGATAGTTACGTTCTCGAAAAAATCTGATTCATAATTTGATCAATCCACCCAGGGGCGATTAGAATGACCAATACAGTCGTAGTCTGTAATGGATGCTGTTGTGGGCGTGTCGAGAAAGGACACAGTGAAGTCCCTGTCGATTTACTGAAGGACGCTTGGCACAAGTATGGGCTTGAAGATGATGTAAAGCTCACAATATCGGACTGCCTTGGGCCTTGTAGTATGCACAATGTATCATTACTTAAGACCAGTCATGGCCACACTTGGCTCGGAAAACTCAGTGAAAATGAGCATTTTGAAGCCTTAATTGAATGGGCTTTGTCTGCATCCTCTGATGGCGATAGTGCAGAATTACCAGAACTTCTGGAGGTACATCGCTTTGTACATGATGAGAGTAACTCTTGAGAAACGGTCCACAGAAACTAGTCATTCAGAATAGTGACATCCCATTTGGCACTTGGCTTATGCCAATCCCTGAGTTGATCCGTCTCTAAACGAATTTGGACCCCCTCTCCTTGATAGACATCTATTTGCTCAATATGGAAATCGACTACCTGCTCATTACTCCTGAACGTATTATCAAAAATCACGTCCTCAGAAACAATATTGCCACTTTGAGTTCTCTGAATAATGACTCTAAGGTGGCATTCTTGCAGTGGGTTCCTAAGGGAGCATGACTCACTGCTTCCATCATGCTCAACCAATAAGTACCCCATGATTTCTAGAGAACCGCTAGTAGGGATGAGATCGATTACTGTATCCTTCGCGGTTGGGGCGCACTCACATTCCATGTTGTCCACTTCGGCTTCGCCAGATAAGTGAACCGTGACTGTGGTGGTTGCCACTTCTATCCCCCTAGGACTCAGTGAGGTTGCAGTCACAAAGTAAACTCCTGGAGTGTCATATTGGTGCGATGTCATCTGTCCCGTCGCCATATTGCCATCATCGAAATCCCAATTTACGGAGTCGCCACCGATGCTTGAGAAGGTGAAGTCGTGATTGATGTAGGTAACACGCTCGTCTTCGTCATTGTCGCCCTCGTCAATTTCTACTAAGGTGTAGTAGTTGGTCCCCGATTGGGAGTCCGCTGATATTGAGAATTCGGAATTATCATTGATTGCTAGGGCAGTAAGATTGGAAGCCAAGGATCCGCTACCAAAAATGGCACCCATGAGGAAAACAGCAATGAAAGAGGCATACATCAGTTTACTTCGCACTCTATTGCCTTGCCACCTCTCCATTTCAAGTAGTGTTTGCCAATTAGGCCGATTAACTACAGGGTATGATGTATGACGTATACGTAAATCTTGGCTCCACCTAAGTCCCAATATGATGGCCTTTAATCATTCAAGGTCACTCAGTGCCCCCTCGATGATGCTGGGAGAATTCTAATATTAGTACATCATCTTAGAATATATGCAAATCAGCGAGATACTTTCACAATCCAAAGATATTCATCAATGGATAGTAGAAAAAAGAAGAACTATTCACCGCCATCCAGAATTGATGTATGAGGAGTTTGAAACAAGTAGGCTTGTTCAAAATACTTTGAAAGAACTAGATATTCCCTATCAAAAAGATATAGCGATAACAGGTGTTGTTGGGCTCATTGGAAATGGCACCGCTCCCTGTGTCGCATTAAGGGCGGACATGGACGCTTTACCGATCCATGAAGAAGCAGATGTAGATTTTAGAAGTGAAATTGACGGGAAAATGCATGCCTGCGGCCATGATTGCCACACTGCAATGCTTCTAGGGGCGGCAAAGGTCCTGAAACAAAACGAACATGCAATAGATGGCACAATCAAACTAATTTTTCAACCTGCAGAAGAAGGAGGAGCAGGGGGGAAAATGATGAGGGAGCAGGGGGTTTTGGAAGATCCCGAGGTGAGGCAAATCTTTGGGTTACACGTCACAGACAAATTGCCCGTGGGAACCTTGGCATCTAGAGAAGGCACGCTGTTAGCAGCGACGTCGTCAATCAAGATTTTAGTTAAAGGAAATGGAGGTCACGCAGCAATGCCTCATCTCACTGTAGATCCGGTAGTTACTGGGTCGAAGATAGTGGTCGAACTTCAAACTCTAATCTCACGTGAACTAGATCCCTTGGAATCAGGCGTAATCAGTATCACTATGGCAAATGCGGGTACTGCAACGAATGTGATACCTCCGACAATGGAATTACAAGGCACAATAAGATCACTGACCAGTGAGGGTATTTCTCAATTGCAGAATAGAGTCAAAGAGGTAGCTGAATCAATTTCTCTGGCCAATCGATGCGATGTTGAGGTCACATTTCCGGGCAATGATTTCCCTCCCACTGTAAATGATGCCGAATGCTGGCAGTTGAGCAAATCCGCAGCAGAGGAAGTACTCGGACAAGGCATGGTTGCAGAAATGGGGCCTATAATGGGAGGTGAGGATTTTTCATACTACACCCAAGTGATTCCCGGCTGCTTTTCTTTTATTGGCGTTGGGAATCCAGAGATAGAGGCATATGGGGTACACCACCCCAAGTTCAAGGTCGATGAAGACGCTCTGTCCCTGGGGGCCGCCATTCATGTCAATACTGCCTTCAATGCATTGAAGGGCGAAACCTAATCCTCTGATTTTTATACAATTCAAACGGCGTGAATCATGGCGGTTGTCTGAGTAATG
>DAYH01000009.1:1529-6386 GCA_002506825.1 Euryarchaeota archaeon UBA103 | reverse complement strand
ATTAGATCCTTCTCTTGATCGAATGTGAGCATGGACTCGGTTTCCTCATAGTTTAGCCAGAGGTAGCTAGTGTGCTCTTCAGAAAGCTGAACATCGATTTCTTCGGTGGTGGCTATATACCAAAAAACCTGTTTTGAAGTCTTTTTTCCCCTCTTTCTAAATGTATATTGTGTCCTATACTCCCAGTTAAGATCGATGTCAAGAGTACTAATTCCTGTTTCCTCCGTCAGTTCTCTTGACGCTGTCACGTGATGGCTTTCATCTTCTTCTTCGACGTGCCCCTTTGGAAAGCTCCAGTGCCCCTGTGGGTATTGGAGTAGAAGAATAGAGTCGTAGTTAACCAGAATGAGTCCACAGGAAGTCTCCATTACCTTGGAATCCGGGGGGGCCATGAGTGTAGTAGAGGCGTCATGGTCAAAAAATTACTCATTGATATGACCAAAAGCACCTTTGAGTAGGTAGTTTCTCAGAGTTTTCATGGAGGTTGATCCTTTGTCGTTAGACATACAGAGAATAGTAACTGATAGTGACTTGGATGGGGTAGTAACAGCTTCGATACTCAGGAGATGGTGGCCTGATTCAGAAGTAATTTTTGGCCATCCAGGAGAATTGCGTGCGGGACTGATGGATCATCTGATGAACAGGAAGACGGCGGTTTGCGATCTACCTAGACATCCGGAGTGTGGACTAAGTATCGATCATCATCAGTCGAACAAGCCTTTGGGAGATGAAGGCGGAGTGGTATCTGTTTGGAGGGCTACTCCCTCGGCGGCAAGAATTGCTCATGATCTCCTAAAAGATCGGATTGACTTGTCTGACTTGGATGACCTTTTGGATTGGGTGGATAAGCTAGACGGAGGAGGGGTAACCAGAGAGGAGTACCTTTCTGATACTCCCGCAGTTTGGTTGGGAAGGGTAATCGATGTTAGCGAGGGTACTGCCATGGTAGTTCTGGAAGGGTTGCAGAGGGGTGTCGGTGTTGATGAGATTCTGAAAATTCCACTTATTTCTAGTAAACTCGAGGAGAGGAAGCGTGAGCGTGAGACACTGACGGAAATAATCGCCGATAGGACTGTGATAATCGATAGGATCGCTATTGCAAGGCTTGACGGTCTGGGAATGCGATCAAACGGTTATCATGTTACTGCGTTCGCTGGTGACTCTTGCGATGCTTGTATAGTCATCCATGGAGACATAGGGGCTTCGTTTGGAGATGATGTTGGATATCCCGTATCAGCCTCTTTCTACACGAACTCTTTCCTCCACAGAGAGGGAGGGATTTACGACTTGACTGGCTTAGCAACGCATTTCGATCCTGATGGAGGGGGGCATGCAAATGCGTGTGGGTGTAGGATAAAGCCGCTGGAGAACGGCAAGGTATTCGATAGGGCGGTCACGGAGGATGATGTTCTGGAGAACATCTCTCAATGGCTAAAACTGTGGGCTGAACGCTAGTCTTCAGAGAGCGGGCCCACACTTAGCAAGACGTAAAGCGACTGAGTCAACATGAGAAATCCTACCAAAGACAATACCAACCCAGTAGGCCTAGGCAGTATATCCTGCATGTTGTTTCCAGTGAACCACGCCATAGAGAGTGTAACTATAGAACACAGAAGTACCAAACTGGCAGATTTTTTTGGTTCGACCCATAGGTCCACCCAAGGGATAAGTCCTCTGCGCTTGAAGGTTAATCTGTACCATGAGATGTAAAGCAATACCATTGAAACGCCCCCCATTAATCCCAATGTGAAGGACTCTGAATCCCACGGTCCCGGAGTAGACAGCTTCAGTGATACCACATTGAGCATTATTACCGCGCCGACTATGCCTTGGAGCTTCCAATCGGGGGCATCGGCCTCGGCCATATTGATTCCAAGGAGGTCCTGCGCTTGAATGCGACTAACAAGTGTATTACGCATGATGGTTCCCTAGGAAGGCATGAAGCACGGTCTTGTATGGGAGGACTCAGTAGATGATGCTCATCTGGACCTTAGGTTCGAGGTTCTTAGAGAGGGCCTCCCGAGAGGTACAGAGCACTATCCCGGAATAGATGAAGACAGTAGAACAAAATTCCTTTGTGTATACGACAATGGTAAGCTTGTCGGGTGCTCGACGCTACAAACAGACGAAAGGGAAGGATGTAAATTCAGAATAAGGGGGATGGCAGTGAGTCCTGAGTATCGGAACAAGGGAATTGGATCTAGTATTGTGAAGGAGCTCCAGGATTATGCCTTTGGGCGAGGTAGCGGGATATGGTGCAACGCTAGGATAAGGGCGGTTCCAATGTACAAGAGATGTGGTTTTATCGAAGTATCAGAAATCTTTGAGATTGAAGGAATTGGCCTTCATTATGATATGGAATGGAAATAAAACCAAAATAGTATATATTTTCTGTACAATCGACAGCATTATTAGCTTCCGAATATGGTTATTGCATAATGTTTGATAGGATAAAATCAACACCTGCTAAAATATGTTTAATGATTAGTGCCTTGGTAACAGTTGTCTACTCTGTGAACTTCATGCTTTGGGCCGACTGCTACGTAACTGGAGGGGCAGATGGATGTTTCACCTTAATTTCCAATGAGACCACAGCCGGAATGATCTCCTACGGAAACGGAGGGCCAGAAACAGCCTTCAATGGAGTGCTGATGTTCGGTGTTTTCATGTCTACTATGCTAATCCTGAATGAGGGTGCAAAAGGGATGTGGAAGGTCATGATCCCTGTGATTTTGGGATTCGTAGTAATGTCTGCTACTGTTTGGGCGTACTGGGGAGACTTGGACTCCTCCGAGGCACCAAAATATATTGTTCCAGTTACCACTGTGATCTACATGGCGGCTTACTTCCTCTTGAAGGCTGAGGATGAAGTGGACGATGGGCTTTCCGAATTCAAGATGGGTTTGAACATTGAAGATAAGCCATCTCTTGTGGCTATGTTGGTTGTGGTTGTAATGGGAGTTTGGTACAGTGTTATGTCCGTTGTATTGCCCGGGGATAGAATAGAGGCATTTGGCATAGGAGAGTCTAGCCAAGAATTGCTTGACGCTGGTTTAGGAGCCCCATCAGAGGTAACAGTAGCCGTCAGTGGATCCCTATTCCTAGTCTATACAATTTGGACGGCAATGGTGGTTTTGGACGGAGCTAAAGGAAAGTGGCCCATATTGCATCCCGGGATTTTCTTCCTCATCGCGGCAACCGTATCAACGTACATGGCGCTAGTGGACAATGTTGGTGAGCTATCAAGGCCAGTCTCAGATCAATTCGTTCTTGATAGCGTTGCAGGTCCGCTTGCAATGCTATTGGTGTTGTTCGCCTATTACAGACTGAGGGACGAGGGAGTTGAAGATGGTATGACAGGTTATGGAGCTGGGATGGAAGAGCTGTCTCCGAATGCTTTCAATATCTTGGTCATCACTGTTACATTGATTCTTGGACTTGTGTTCACTGCCAATGTAATGCTATTGTAGATTGGGTGGAGCACGGACCGGGATTTGCACCCGGGTCCAGGGATCTGCAATCCCTTGCATAGCTACTCTGCCATCCGTGCCGCGTGTTCGCGACCTCCCTTCCTCTCTTGAAGGCTATCCGAGATTCGGCATACCTTCATGGTCGTCCTGCGCATCGGAGATACATGCCAGACATTTCTACAAGGTTCGAGGGACTCGGGGTTGGATTCGCGCCATATCTCCAACCCCCGGGACCAGAGATAGTGAGATGGACGGTTGGAGAGCCGGGTTTTGCTACTCCAAAAAAAATACTGGACATGGCCATTAAGGAGCTGGAGGCGGGCAATACGAAGTATACCAGAGGGCCTGGTTCAATGGAATTATGTCAAGAGGTTGCGAGCTACCTGTCGAAACATCATGATATCGAGGTTTCAGCTGAGGACGTGGTAGTTACTCCCGGGGCTAAGCAGGCGATGCTCTACTCGTTCTTGATCACCACAATGCCTGGTGATGAAGTCATACTTCTCGCTCCCTCGTGGGCATCATATGAGCCAATGCTGGAGTTTATTGGCGCCAAGCCAGTACATGTACCTGTAAGGAAGGACAATTTTCACCCTGATATGAATGCAATACGCGCGGCTATAACAGACAGAACAAAGATGATTCTACTCAATTCGCCTTGTAATCCGACGGGTGCGGTATTCACACCGGCGGAGATTCAGGAGATACTAGACATCGCCATAGAGAATGATTTGTGGATTGTATCAGATGAGATTTACTCGCGAATGGTCTGGGTTGAGTGGCCTCATGTATCGCCTGCGTCGCTCCCAGGAGGGATGGAGAGGACGATAGTGGTCAATGGGTGGTCAAAATCATGGGCGATGACTGGGATGAGGCTCGGTTTTCTGACGGGCCCTCCTAACGCTGTTAGGGCGGCTGTAAAAAGTCAGGCCAACTCTGCATCCCATGTGCCCACATTCATGATGGAGGCGGCCAGAGTAGCCCTGACCTGTGATGACTCGGTAGAGGAGTTCAACCTCGAGTACAAGAAGCGTAGAGAGATAATGAAGGCTGGTCTTTCAGAGCTACCCGGAGTTAGGCTAGTAGAGCCGGAGGGTGCTTTCTACATCTTCGCCGATATTACGGGAACAGGCATGACGGATACTGAATTTGCCGATGGAGCTCTAGAAGCTGGAGTGCAGTTGATCCCTGCTTCTCTGATAACTGGGGGAGAGGGTTTCATCAGGGTGTCTTATGCAACCAATGAGGAGGCCATTCACGAGGGTTTGCGTAGGCTCAGATCTTGGTTGCTACAGTAGAGAGCTTGAAATCCCACATCTGTACGAGTGGCTATGGAAGATGCCGAGTCGCGTGGGAGCCACATCTTCTTGGATTACCTAAATTACTC
>DAYH01000009.1:0-1145 GCA_002506825.1 Euryarchaeota archaeon UBA103 | reverse complement strand
CGGGAAGTTCATTCCCATGTGGAGGTTTTCGACGGAACCGCGAGTCCGGCGGGATTTGCAGCAGTCGTTCTAATTGATGAGAGTCACGTAACCGCTCATTGCTACTCGGACGAAGGTTTGCTTGCAATAGATGTATTCACCTGCGGACCACATGATCCAGAGCATGTTGTGAAGCTAATCCATAATGGGTTGGTCTCGGGAATAAATGGAGTAACCTTAGCGAGGAAAGAGAGAGTCAATAGATTCTAGAGAGTGGTAGGATGAATGTTAGAGATTTCGTTTCTGAGCATTTTCACCACTTCAATGCTGGGGAGTTAACTAGGTGTGGGAACTCTCTGAAGGAGTTTCTAGACGAAGGAGGGAGGCTGATAGTCACCCTAGCTGGGGCGATGTCAACGGCTCAAATAGGAAGGAGTCTCGGGCCCGCAATCAAGTCACAAAAGATTCATGCTATCTGTTGTACTGGAGCTAATCTCGAAGAGGATATCTTCAATCTGATGGCACGTTCGAGATATGAAGAGGTAAAGCACTGGAGGGATCTTAGTGCCGCGGACGAAAAGGAGCTCAGAGATAGAGGGATGAACAGGGTAACCGATGTGGCAATCCCTGAGGACGTATTCAGGGAAATAGAGGAGGGGCTGATGTCTCTGTGGCAGGATGCATCAGAAGTTGGTGATCGTCGTTTCCCACATGAGTACCTATACGATCTGATTATTCACGGTGATTTGGAGTTCGATATCGATTCTGGGAAGTCTTGGTTGGCTTGCGCTGCTGATGCCAATCTTCCTGTTTTCACCCCTGGGTGGGAGGACTCCACGCTTGGGAATATCCTAGCGGCTAGGGTTCTGGATAGGACAATCAAGGACTCTTCGATCATCAAGAGCGGCCTGGAGAGTATGCAGGCCCTAGCAGACTGGTACAGGGAAGATGACTCTCCCACTGGAATTCTTCAGATAGGAGGAGGAATTGCTGGAGATTTTGCGATCTCAGTGGTTCCGATGCTTAGACAGGATGTTGGATTGGATGTTCCTAGGTGGGCTTGGTTTGGGCAGATCTCTGAGTCCCGACCTTCCTATGGTGGATACTCAGGGGCCCCTCCCAATGAGAAGATAAGCTGGGATAAGCTAGATGTCTCGACTCCAAAA
>DAYH01000010.1:23850-110987 GCA_002506825.1 Euryarchaeota archaeon UBA103 | reverse complement strand
CGGGTACCAGCTGCCTTGTTACCCTTGTCGTGCTTTACAGCATCACCCATTGCATCTGTTAGCATTTCTATCATATCATGCATCATCTTCTCGACGGACATATCAATTGCCGCGTGCTAGGCCGCTCTTAGCCGTTTTCACGTCAGACATCAATTTTCATGGTACTATTGAGAGAATAAATCTCCGCCGAGAAGTGGCAATAATACGCTTGCATCACCTTCAACGACTACTTGAGATGCCTCTGGACGAATTTTTCCCCATGAAATAGCCTCTCGTAATCTTGCTCCAGAAAGAGAGCCATCATACTCTGGTGCGGTTGTTATTGAAACTGCTGAGTCCAAGCCTCCCCTATACTGGTTCCACCAGATTACATGGTGCTTCGAAATCCCTCCTCCTACCATCAGTGCATGGCTTTCTTCTGCCGTCCATGTCAAGTCAGAGAGAATCTGCTGGTCAGCAAGTACATCAATCATAAAATCAGGAGATTTCTGTCTGTGCATGAATATCTGGGCTCCTATCGAACCATCTGTAATCCCGGGAATGACAACTGGGATTCTATTTTTAGCAATCCAGTGTAATAATGAGGACTCATCTTCAATTCTATCTCCCAATGCCCAGCAAAGCTCCACACTACCAAAACCCAACCATGGGTTTTCAGGATTCAAAGCTCGACGCTCTGCTTCAATCTCAGAAAGCCATGGAAGTACAATATTCTCCAGTATCTCCCCATAGCATTCGTTTGGGACAATTACATTGCCTAGTCTGTTAAGTCCTTGTTCCCCCAAGGCTATGTCATCAAGACTGAAATCACCATGGAAGTAATCTCTGAAAGTTCTCGCGATATCATGGTCTAGAGTTCCACAAGTCGTCACAACCACATTGTATGAGCGGCTCTTCAGTGCTTCCAGGAAGAATCCCCTTGTGCCTGTGGCACAAAGACACGCGGGAAATGAAATCCAGTTCAGAATTCCCTCGGGTCCCACTTTGGAAATTGAATCTCTGAGGATATCTCTTGCAAAGGCCAGCTTTGTCGCAGTAAAACCCCCTGCTTTAGACATCTGATCAATTAACGAGGTTATATCTCCCATAGCAGAGAAATCATAGTCTTTCACCGGCTCATCGAAGTCTTCCCGCGAGTAACGGCTCACAGTTTCCGCAATACTAACCCACCTTCAATTAGATGGGTTGCGGAGTTGGAGAATTCTATCACGAATCTGAGCAGCCCTCTCAAAGTCTAATCTTTCTGCAGCCGCTCTCATTTCCCTCTCCAGCTTACTGACCGTCTTATCATTCTCCACTTTCTCCATAGTATCTGCAGACTCACTGATATCGATCTCAAACTCGGGTTGGCTCACATTATCAAGAACAGAGCTTGAGGTATTCCACATTCCAGCTCCGAGTGAGAATTTCTGAGCTAATCCTGACACTCCCTTCTTACTTTGGAACTTACCAATGAATCTCTTCCCCCCCTTTGCTCCCTTTCCGGCAGTCCCGGCAAGCAGACTCCCAACTTCCTGGCCCATGGTTGGCAGGGCTTTCTGGATTGTTCGCGGAACTATCCCATTTTCCTGATTGTGCAGGTCTTGTCGTCGCCTCCTTGAGATAGTCTGCCCCATAGCCGCTTCCATGGATGGAGAAATAGAATCTGCATATAGAATTACTAATCCGTTCTGATTTCTGGACGCTCTACCTATCGTCTGTAGCAAAGATCTCTCATTCCTTAGGAAACCCTGCTTATCTGCATCGAATATGGCCACTAAGGAGACTTCAGGAATATCCAGCCCCTCACGTAGTAGATTTATCCCTACAATCACATCGATATGCCCCAGTCTGAGAGCTTTGATTATCTCGGTTCTCTCTAGAGTATCTATTTCAGAATGCAGATAGTGTGCCTTTATGCCGTTCCTGTCTAAGTATTCTGCAACTTCCTCTGCAAATTTAATAGTCATTACCGTGACTAGTACTCGTTCATTCTTCTCGACCCTTGCATTGATCTCAGACATAAGGTGTTGAACCTGACCTTTAGTTGGTTTGACTACTATTTTTGGATCCAGTAATCCAGTGGGACGGATTTCCATTCTCACCACTCCTTCGATCTTTGATATTGTATCTTCCATGGTCGAAGACTTCGATCTCTTCTTCAGTTCAGCCGTCTTAGAACCCCCTCCTCCTCCAACATGTAACAACTCCTCAGGCACTTTCTGCCCGGTCACTTCCGCCAGATGACGTAGCTCCCTCTCCCCCGGTGTTGCACTGACATACATCATCTGAGGTACTAGCTTCTGAAACTCATCAATTCTCAGGGGCCTATTGTCATAAGCTGAAGGAAGTCTGAACCCGTGATCTATGAGATTCTTCTTCCTAGAGAAATCCCCCCCATACATTCCACCCACTTGAGGAAGGGTAACGTGACTCTCGTCCATTATCACTAGATATCTTTCAGAGCCGCCGTGGAACTTCTCTGCATTATTGGAGAAGAAATCTAAGAGGCAGTAAGAACGCTCCCCCTTCTTCCTTCTATCGAAATGTCTGGAGTAATTTTCCACTCCCTTGCATGAACCAATTTCATTTAGCATCTCCAAATCAAACTTTGTTCTGCCTTCGAGACGATGCGCTTCGATGTCCATCCCATTCTCTTCAAACCAGCCTATCCTGTCTTCAAGCTCATGCTCTATGTCCTCCAGTGCTTGATTGAAACTTTCTTCACTGGTCATGTAGAACTCTCTCGGATGTATCCAAGCCTCTTCGAATTCATCTAGTACCTCCCAAGACACTGCTTCACACACCTGGATCCTCTCTATGCCCTGCCAACCAAACCTGACCCTAATCGGATCATCCCTGCTGGGCATCCAGATATCCAGTACCTCGCCCCTTAGTCTGATATCTCCTCTCGTAATCTCACCAGTTACTCTACGGTACTGAAGTGCAACAAGATCGCGAACTACTTCCTGAGGATCCGCATTCTGTCCAATTTCCAGCCTCAAATGATTTTGTTGAAAGACCTCAGGAGGGTTTAGTCCGTATATGGCTGACACAGTACCAATGGTGATTACATCAGGCCTAGAAACAAGTGAGGCCACAGTGGAGAATCTTTCCTGCTCTATCCTCTCGTTCATCTGCAGCTCCTTATCGATATAGAGATCACGACCAGGGATGTATGCTTCAGGCTGATAGTAGTCATAATAACTGACGAAATACTCAACAGCATTCTCTGGAAATAACTCACTCATCTCTTGCCACAGCTGTCTTGCTAGGGTCTTATTATGTGATAGAATCAATGTTGGAACCCCCAGTCTTTGAATGATATTTGCCATGGCGAAGGTCTTTCCAGATCCGGTCACACCCATGAGAATACAGCGTTCTTGATCTGCTCGAACTTGTTCTATCAGAGAAGCAATTGCTTGCTCTTGGTCTCCTGCGGTCTCGTAATCAGATCGTAGTAAGAACATCATATCGCCTCAATCTAACAATCCATCATTCGAGGGCTCAATAATCATGACGGCCACTAGTAGGACCCATCCAGTAAGCATAGACACGCGGAATAGGATTGTTTGGAAGTCTTCTAATTGTTCTCTAGCGAGAATGACTGCAATATTCAGCACAGACATCAGGCCTGCGGCGGCAAGAAACCAAATCTCATCCATAGGATCCGAAATAGCGAAGCAGGCGAACCAGAGTAAAGTGAGTTGTATAGAGGTCCTAGTTGTAGCTGTCTCGCTAAATCTAGAAGGGAATGAATGAATACCACCTTCCCGATCACTCTCAATATCCATTCTTGCATAATTGATATCAAACGCGGCAATCCAAAAAGTCACTCCCAGCGAGATAAAGAAAATTGTTGGATACCAAAGAAAATCGGTATTCCCTCCATCGATTCCTGTGATTGCGGCCCATCCATGTACGTCAGCCGCAACAGCAACCCAGGCTCCAGCAGGAGCAAGTGCGAGACAGAGCCCTAGCCAAAAATGACACAACCACGTGTAACGTTTTGTATATGGATAGACGATGAAAACTATGACTGGGAGCCACGCCATCATAAGCGCAACTTCGTTAAGTTGCCACGCCCCAAGTAACAGCATTATCAGAAAGATCGCAGAGAGTGTCCAAGCGGTAGTCATTGACATCACACCCGATACCAGGTGACGATTTTCTGTCCGAGGATTTGAGGCATCAATATCTCTATCTATTATCCGATTCAGAGTCATCGCAAGTCCACGAGCCCCAACCGCTGCGATTAGGATCCAGAAGATATCGACTCCAAACTTTTGTGAAGAAAGTTCGTCCATGAATTGATTGTGAGCAAGAACATATCCGATTAAGACAAAGGGGAGAGAGAAAAGGGTATGCTCAATTTTTATGAACTCCAGAATATCCCTAAAGCCCATCAGAATCCTCCTTCCTCAAGCCACGAATCTACTCTATTGAGAACATCCTCGTCATGTAATGTGACTCCTGGCCACCTTCTCACGGGAACCGGGCCCTCTAGTGAAGGTATAGGCGCAGTTGCATCCCAGCAAACTCTTTTCTTATCTATGTCAAAGTGTAAATCTCTACCCACGTCGAATCTACAGAAAAACTGCCAAAGTAACACTCTCATCCAACCCTCCTCAAACAAATCCACATCCGAATCTGTTATGAATAACCATCTTAGATTTGTAGCCCCCTCGAGATTCCAAACAGAATCCATGATTCTCTGAATCTTGGATCGTTGTTTTAGAGCCCCCTCTTCATCATTCACCTCGACATTTTCATCCGGCGAAGGGCCACCTTCAATTTTCGTAGTAACAACAAGCATAGAAGACCTCAGGAATCGAGCTTGTTCTACTCCCTCTATTCCAGATACAGACACTTCTAGTGACTCAGGACATCCTTTCAGTGAATCCCTCTTATTTCTCGGATCGCCTTCCATAGGTGTTGTCGCATCAATCAATAATTTATCATGAATGTTGTCCCAAGGAGATGCATGGGCCAGAGAATCAGCAACCATGCCTGGGAGAATTATAAGATCTTCAGAAATATTAACCTTGGAGTCGAGGGCATCAAGCAAAGAATCCAGGTCTTTTACATTATGAGTTGGGTCAACGGCTACAATGGTCTTCAGAAACATCATCTGACCTGCGCCGAGGAGTCCAAGTGCTGTTTTTCTCCCCTGTCTTGGATACCTTTTCTTCGACGAAACTATGGCGAGATTATGGAAACCAGTCTCCAACGGAAGAAAAAGATCTAACACGTCCCTATGCTGAAATTTCAATACAGGCAGGAAAGCATCACCTATTGCCTCTCCCAGATATCCATCTTCCATGGGCGGGACTCCCACTATTGTCATTGGTACCACGGCATCCTTTCTGTGGGTGATGGCCTCAATGTGCATTACAGGATACTGATCAGCAAGAGAGTAATGTCCAAAGTGATCCCCGAAAGGACCTTCCTCCCTAGTTTCACCAGGTATCATGTATCCTTCTATGACTACATCACAATCGGCCGGAACTAGGAGATTATTAGTAACACATTTCGTGATTCTGAGACGCCTCTTTCCGAGCAATCCTGCAAATTCATACTCGGAAAGGTTATCTGGAAGAGGCGAAATCGCACTAAACATAACTTCAGGAGGCCCTCCCAGACAGATCGCTACTGGCATTTTTTCAGAAGAAGCATCGGCATGATCCGCTCCATGTTTGTGTGCCTGCCAATGGAGACCTACTTCTTTGGGACCGAAGATCTGACTTCGGTACATCCCCATATTGTGAACTCCTGTATCAGGATCCGCTGTAACTACGAGTGGCAGAGTCATGTATCTCCCACCATCTTCTGGCCATGTTTTGGGTATGGGGAGCCTAGTCACATCTGGATCCCTTATCACAATCTGTTGGCACGCGCCCCTCCTGACTTTCATCGGAGCCATTGACATGCCTTCCAAGGCCAAGCCAATTCCAGTCCAAGGGGCTTTCAGTATTCCCCCGATGTCGGGCTTCATCAGGGCAACCATTCTTTTCCCTATCTCATCGGGCCTGTTAACCCCTAGGGCATGATTTGTCCTGTCCCTGGTTCCGAAGAGATTCATTGCAAGAGGGATCTCGCTGATCGTTCCATCAGGAAGTCTAGGCTGCTCGAATAAAATCGCACTACCTCCCCTCTTCACTAATCTATCTGCAAAGCACCCGGCTTCAAGCTCCACATCCACTGGATCAGCTACTCTAATTAGCTCTCCAGAGTCCTCTAGAGACCGAATGTAACGTGCCAGCGTGCGCCAGACCATGTACTCCCGGAGCACTCACAATAGTAGAAGGTTCGCTCGCCGCCGTAGGCGGCGCGACCGACGGTTTCTTTTGAGCGACTCCTCTCGGAGTAGCATGAGCGACCTTGTGACCACCTGTGACGTTTTGGTTGTTGGTGCAGGGCCAGGCGGTGGTAATGCAGCTCTACAATGTGCCAGGCTGGGTCTAGATGCCATACTTGTTGAAGACCATGATGAGATAGGTACGCCCGTTCATTGTGGAGAGTGTATCTCTGAAATCGCCTGTCAGAATTTAGGGCTCACACTCCCTGAACACGTAATCAGTAAGACCGTCAAAGGGATTCGGGTAATTTTCCCAGACGGAACCGAGAAATGCCTTTCTGAAGAAGGATACGTTCTGGAAAAGCACCTGTTCGAACAGTGGATAGCAGAATCTGCTGTCAAAGAGGGAGCTAGACTTAGCTTGGGCCATAAAATCACGGGAATGGAGAAGTTGTTCGAACAAGACAAATTCTCAGGATGGCTTTGTCAGGGCAAGGGAGACCTCTTCCCTATACGAGCCAAGATAGTGATAGACGCATCCGGAGTGTCCTCAGTTTGCTCAAGATTACTGGACCTCAATCCTCGAGGAAAGGTAGTAGCTGGAATGCAATACGAGCTAGAAGGAGTCCCTACGGATGGCTATCTTGATTTCTACATATGGCCTTCATATGCTGAGAAGGGATATCTGTGGATGATTCCTAAGTGTGACGGTAGGGCAAATATCGGACTAGTGACCGAGGACAAGCCCAGAACTAAGAAGGCTCTTGATGAGTTTATTGAGCATACTCATTTCAAGGGACTCTCCCAGAATCTTCCTACTTGGAAAAAGAAGGGAAATCCAGCCTTCGGTGGAACTATTCCAATTTCTGGCCCTCATGATAATACCCACTATGATGGATTAATGCTGATCGGAGATGCCGCTGGATTCACTTCCCCGCTATTTGAGGGCGGTTCCCACTTAGCATTGAAATCTGCGGTTTTCGCAGCTCAGACTGCGGCGAGGGCAATCTCAGACAACGACCTTTCCTCTGATAAATTATCGGAGTATCCAAAGCTTTGGAAAGCAGAATTCCCACCCTATGATAAGATACTCAAGGGTAAAAATGCTCTATTCGAGCTATCTGACGAAGAGATGTCAGTAATGGCGAAGTGCTTCCCAGACGAAATGTCAGACATGGGCTTATCTGGAAAGGCATTCGTGGGATTGAAGCTCCTTTTCAGAAGCCCTGGGTTGTATGCTAAAAACATAATCAGGGCGATGCTAGCCTTTGGATATAGTAGGGCCAAGTACTATGGTTGGTGAAATATTGCTTTCCCAAATCGGGTGGCTCCTATTGGTCACTGGCATCGCTTTCTCAGTCCTTCAGTGCACTAGCAGGGTTAATACAACCAGCCCCATTCCCAGAGACTTAGCGTTAATCTCACAAATCTCACCGTTCATTTTACTAACGTTCTGTTTTGTTACCGATGCCAAGTCACTGGAGTTGGTCTTCAGGTTCGGCGGAGAGGATCTTCCATTATTCTACAGGATTTCCGCTGTCTGGAGTAGCCGGGCGGGCCCACTTCTTCTCTGGGCTGCTCTAATGGCAATAGTAACTAGGATTATGTCTACGAGGGTAAAAGGTACGCCTCTGGAAGTTAAGATAATGCATACATGGGTGGGATTCATCCTCCTACTGTCCCTTATGCTAGGGCCCTTCGATGAAACAACCTCTTCCTCCGCTTCCGGCCTAAACCCCCTACTGCAAACCGATCTCATGGTAATTCATCCCCCTGTCGTCTTCGCATTCTATTCACTGTGTATAGCGACCTCCAGTGTCGTAATTGCAGGAGTCATCAGAAGAGACTCCCCTGATGTCATCCATAAGTCACAACTGTATTGGGCCAGAGCAGGTTTCGTAGTTGGAACAATAGGAATAGGACTCGGCGGGCTCTGGGCCTATACAGTTCTGGACTGGGGGGGTTACTGGGCATGGGACCCTGTCGAGACCGGCTCTCTTCTTCCATGGCTATGTCTATTGTTGGTCGTGCACGCGCGATCAAAAGCAGGAGGTAGTGCGATTATTGCTTCACCGGCGGCAGGGTTACTTGCAGGAGCTCTAACCTTTCATGCCACCCTGGTCACTAGGGCTAATGGCGTCTGGGCATCTGTCCATGCGTTTGTTGCAGATGGACAGGGGGCACTCCCCCAAGATCCATATCTGAGGGTTCTAGATGTGGTTAGTTTTGACGCGATAGGAGCGGAACTAGTCGGTTATTTGTCCGCCATATTACTCCTATGCGTATTCACAGTCATTCACCTAGCTAGGGTGCAAAGGATAGACTTGGAGTCAAAAAACTCAAACTCAATGCTACAGGAAAACAAGAACCTCGCAATCATACTTGTTGTTATCTTCTTATTGGTTTCATTCTGGATAGGGTCCGTCGCGGTTATTCTTGTTGGATTATCACTCATGTATCTGATTATCAATGGGGATAATGCAGACCCGCCGCTTCATTGGATATTCACAGGAATCGCGCTGATGTTATTTTCGAGTTGGACTTGGAACGCAGAATGGTACCAATCCCTGATGGGGATGACTCCATTCCTAACTCCATGGCTGATATCGGAGAAGGAGGATGACTGGTCTTTCATTATGGGACTTTTTACAGGTACCTCCTCAAGGCTAAGGATAGCTAAGGCAATACCATGGTATGGCGGAACTGGATTCCTATTACTGACATGGATGATACTTACTGTAGAGATTGACGGGACCAGCCTCCAAGCTCACGAATTTTATGGATCTCCCTTTATTGCCATTCTAGCAATCGGTTTGGCTGCATATACGTGGGGTAAATCGGTTAGCTCCAAATCAGGGACCTATCTTATTCTATTAGCCCTATCTGCCTCTCTTCTAGCAGCTCTTCTAGCAGATTCCATAGCGCTACCCGGAGATCCAAGACTTCCAATATCATCTTCCGTTTCAAGAGGCTCTCTTGCTTCGTTTATGTTGGTACTCCTAATCTTCTCACTACCATTCAACATCAGGAATTTACTACTGACCTTGAGGTCTCATTCACGGAAGATGTACCAAGAAGGCTTCAGTAGCCTTAGGTCTCCTAGGGCACGACTCTTAGCCAGTCATATCTCTCATGTTGGAATCCTCCTCCTCCTAATAGGTCATGTCTTTACAACAACATTGGTGGATAGATCAGATCCCTCACATTTGGTAACCTTGGAGAAGAATGAACCTGTTTCTTATGGGAACTACGAATACATCTTAGTTGACACAGTAGTATTATCCGAAGGAGATGAAGGATTTGACTTCAAGGTAGGTGATGGGTTCTTGGGGGTGGTCATTGAGATGAGGAAAGATGGCGAACTTGTTGATACTCTGATTCCAGGCATACTAAGATTCGGCCCCGTCCCAAGATCAGAGGTTGACAGACACGTAGGCCTGTTCGGCGATACTATAGTCATCATGGATGGTTTTCAAGTCCAAGATTTGATGCCCGCACTATTCTTCAATCAGACAGACGGTCTCGATAGGGTAAGGGTAACCATCCATGAACTTCAGGGTAGCCACTTAGTTTGGACTGGATGGGTCCTCACAATAATCGGAGGAATCCTAGCATTTTCCTCATCTGAGAAACCACCTAATCAAGAGGAAGAATGAATTCTTACCCAGATGATGGGCACCGTTTGAATGAAAAAGGGGAAGCGGGTCGGCCGGACGCCAAGGAGGCGAATTACATGGACAATGGTGCAATAGTACACATCGACTACGACCTTTACGAGGTCGACTCTGAGAGACTCATCGAAACTACACGCGAGGACGTAGCCAAGGAGAATGATATATTCGATGAGAACAGAGAATACTCGCCAATGATAACAGTCGTAGGGGATGGCAGACTAATCGCAGGTTTCGAAGCATCACTCTCAGATGCAGAGGCGGAAAAAGACTACGAAATAGACATAGAGGCACCAGATGCTTATGGAGAGAGAGATGCTAGTCTAGTAGAGACAATCGGTCAGAATGTCCTGATGAGGAGTGTCAGGGATCCAAACATGCTGGCAATCGGCGCTCCAGTTGAGATTGGTGGAAGAACCGGTGTACTACAGTTCTTGAGTGCTGGCCGTGCTAGGATTGACTACAATCACCCATTAGCTGGATCAACATTGAGGTATAATTACAACATTGTCAAGGTAGTGGAAGATCGAAAAGAAAAGGTTGAGACACTACTCAAGATGAACACTGGAAGAGACGACTTCCAGATTGACTTCGAGAAAGACGACCTTACGGTGACACTTCCAGACACAATCGCTTATGATCAGAATTGGTCGTATGCTAAGTTCAGCCTAGTTAGAACACTGAGGGATCACATCGGAGTGGGGACAATTGTCTTCCGCGAGGTTCATGAGCCCAGAGCAGTATCTGAAGAGGAGTGATTACAACCCAAATGACTCTGTTCATTGGGTGGAACATTCATGACTCCAGCCTCCTCCCACTGATTGCCTCAATGACGACGAAGGTGGACTGAGCTACGGCCTTGACGTTCCCTATGAGTACCGAGAGGCACCCATTTTACACACGTATTCAAGACATACCTCCACTTCGGAATAATGTGAGCAGGGGCGCATCATCTGTTTTTTTGTCTCTAATTATACTTCTCAGCATCGCTTCTAGTGGCTGTATGGGGCTCGCGATGCAGAGGGAACTGATGGAGGGGATGCGAGATGATCCCCGTGAGGAGATAGTACCAGTAGAGCCCATAGTACAGGCTCATATTTTTGGACAGAATGAGTGTATACTACCGGGTACGGAAAGTATGGAAAACTACAATCAGGAAACAGACTGCTACTCTAACGAGAGTACGATATCCGTAGATGAGACAGTTTCCAAGATGCTACTGGACTTCTCAGTTTCGTTCGAGTGGTCCTCCACAGTTGGAGAATTACTGGGCAATAACACGGATGAGCTCAGATTCGTTGAGATCACTCTATTGAAACCAAACGGTGACAAGTGCTGGGAGTATCTCGCAACGAGTTCAGTAGGGCAGATGTCTCTTGAGCTTAGAAGCGAGAGCGACTGTACTATCTCCATAGGCAACTCTTCAGGCTTCACCAATGGTAATTGGATTCTTCAAGTTAGGGCCAGAGGTTATGCGATAGCCGCTCCTATTGATACACTCTCCTTTGAGGACGAGTTCAGGGTCTCACTGTGGGTTACGAAGAAATGTATTGTTTTCCCAGAAATACACGCAGAAGGCGAGTGTACATTTAGCTCAGAGCTCGAATAAGGCCCAGTAAGTTGAGCAACCAGCTGGCGTAGCGCTTATGAGTGGTTGGCAGTTCGCCGGACTCCGAGGAATCGCTTTGGATGAGAGCCTAACCCCACTTGTACCGCTTGACACGTACGAGCAGCACGCTGTTCATATTGGCACAAATCAGAAATCTTCTGACATGAAAGCCTTCTTGGATACTTTCAGGCAGGATGGAAGCGGACTTCACCACATCGATATCAGACAGACTGACTCTAGGATTCGCACTGTGGCAAAATTCCTAGCTAATTATGACTCTAGCAGAATATTGGTAGTCAGTGCTCGTCAGTATGGCCAGCGACCTGCAAGAATGTTTGCCGAGGCCATAGGGGCCAAGAGAATTGTTGGCAGATTTATTCCGGGGACCCTAACCAATCCAAGACTCAGGACCTATATCGAGCCAGAAGTAATCGTAGTGACAGACCCGGCCGCGGACTCCCAGGCTCTTTCAGAGGCTGTGAGTTCTGGTATGCCAGTTATCGGTATTTGCGATGCCAATAACAGATTGAGAAATGTCGATTTAGTACTACCGGCCAACAATAAGGGGAGAAGATCACTGGCTCTAATTTACTGGCTTCTCGCGAGAGAGACTCTGAAGATTAAAAGTGGAATATCTGATGTAGATTGGGAACGCTCACAGGACGTTGATGACTGGGAGTCCTCTTTCTAGTCTCAAGAATATCTTTTCTTAGTTCATCTGATAACTGAAAAGCTGGTCCCATGTTCATGGACTTTGGCCCTGTCCCTCTTTCGTTGGCCCCAATGGCAGGGGTAACGGATCTAGCTTACAGGCTTCTCGCGAGAGAGTGTGGTGCTGATTTTACTGTAACAGAGTTCACCGCCGCTTCTGGATTAACTAGGAGGAATACATACTCCTGGCTCAAGGTCGAAACCGATCCCCGGGAGAGCCCATTCATCCCTCAGATTTTTGGAGGTGATATCTCAGAGATGGCAAAAACCGTGGAAATGCTAGAAGATAGAGCAGACATTATCGATATCAATTTTGGATGTCCAGCACCCAAGGTATGTAGAAACGACGCGGGGGCCGCTCTCCTGAGGGACCCTGACAGAGTGGTTAGCATGGTTAGGAAATGCATAGCATCTACCGATGTACCAATCTCTGTAAAGATGAGATTAGGAACAGGATCAGGAGAAAATACCGCTCTTGAGATCTCTCAGCGATTAGCAGAAGAAGGAGTATTGAGGATTTGTGTTCATGGTAGGACTCTGAGACAGAGATATTCAGGAATAGCTGATTGGGATCAAATCAAGGAAATCTCCGACTCCGTTGATATTCCTGTAATAGCAAATGGCGATGTCATAGATACTCAATCGGCTATGGCCTGCCTCCAAGCTACCGAGGCATCTGGGTTAATGATCGGAAGAGGCGCCATAGGCAGACCAACAGTATTCCATGAGATAAAAGAGGGCATGGGATGGTCGCCCGGAACTCCCCCTTGGGGAAGAGGTGGCCCTTCGGAAGCAAGGAGGTGGTGCTGGGATAGATACCTGGAATTATCTCAAGAAGTATATGACAAATCGGGAGGTAAGAATCTCAAGAGACACGCTGTGTCATTTACGAAGGGACTTCCAGGGGCGTCCGCGATGAGAGTTAGGCTACATTCAATACAGGACAAGGAATTACTCGGAAATGAGGTTAGCAGGTATCTCCACAACCTAGGAGAAGATGAATCTCAAACCGAGATAGCTTCTTCTAGTCTCTGAGACACCGTCTTCAGTCTCCTCAGCATTCTGTCAGCGCTCCTCATAACATTCTCTGTGACCATATCGCCATCTTTACCAGCAACTCTGAATCCATAAGGCATCCTTCCTCCCAGAGTGTTGAGGAGTATTTTTTGGGAATCCAGATTAACATCCGATAGTATCCCCTCAATCTTATCAATACTCAAAGACTTACTTTTCGCACCAGATATCAAACTCTTGGAAATAGAATCATCAAGTCTGCCCAAGCCCCCTCTAGTCATTAGCCAATCTTCCCCTCTGGCATCAAATTGCCTCATCACCCCAACAAAAATATCCTGAGCTATTCTATTCATCATGGGAACCCTCTCAACTATTCCCGCTACTCTCATCTTGTCAACCGACCGCCCTACTCTGGAACGAGTCTCTCCCATCTTATCTGAAAGTGCTAGAATAGTGATTGGGTCACTACTAGTGCAAAGCTCAATTAGAATATTGCTAGCCAAGCTATCTCCCGATCTCACTCTCTCACCAGACAGCCCTAGATCTCTAGTCAATGATACCAGATGACCATCATCTTCAGAGATGGGGCCGGGTTCTGAGATCATAATTTTGAATGGCAGAGTCTCTTCAAGTGAAATTACCGACATCCTCTCCTCAGATTCTACTATAGAATCAGAGAGCTCCCTCATCCTCAGTTTCAGAACGGTCCTCGCCTCATTAGTAAGTAGCTCGAGTGCCGAGGATATACTCCCTCCTCGTAGGACATGGATATGCCATCCTCCATCAGTGTTGGAGGATATTAGGCCACATTCTCTTAGTTTTACCAGTTGATGGTGAATCCCAGTTTGGGAAAGACCTGTTACTTCGCATAGTGATTTTGCATCCCACCATCCCAATGGTTCCCTCAAGAAAGCCTCGGTCATAATTCGATGAAGCGCCCCTTGACCCTCTTCAACACCTCCGCCCTCAACCTTCCTCCTGACTAGGCCCAATGAGTCTAGGAGCCAAGCTAGTAAGACATCAGGATCCTTACTTCCTGTCGGCATCGGAAATTCGACCAGTCTTAGCCTGAACACAACCATCGCCCGAGATTGGGGGTTCTATAGAATTCCCAAACATGGACATGAAATAGGGCAATTATCCACAGTTTAACAATCACGAGCAGTCTACTCTAATGTCTAGCCACGGGTACTCAACTTTGGATCTCCTCAAACCATTTAGGTGGGGAGCAAGAGATAGTCCAGTCTGATCTAGAATGCCTCTTTTCCTAAGTACTGAAATTGCAGAGTGGACAGAGGCCCTAGATCTCCCTAGGTCCCTTGCTAGCTGAGCCTGTGACGCAGGATCTTCATCCTCAGTAAGCCTCGCTACCACCACTCTCTGAACTTCCGAAAGACCAACTGGCATCATGGCCGCCGCCCTAGAATAATCCGTGACTCCGGTTCCCTCCAGAATCTCAACTTGTGCCGGAGCCCCGAAGTAGTAGCAAGTTCTGCCGTTAACTGGTACCACAGTAACGACCCCTTCCTTTGTGAGAGTATCAAGATGATGGCGCAAGGTACCATTAGCGGCAGAGAGCCTTCTCTGTAACTCCCTGAAATGTATTCCAGGAGACCTTTCCAGAGCTTCTACAATCCTGAGTCTTAATGGATGCTCCCAGCCAGTTTCTCTGTGAGCTATCATGGTTCCCTGAGTAGCAGGGAATAGTAGTTGGAAACCACCTCCCAAACCAAGTGCGGCTCCTGCTAAGGCACCTATTGAGTCAACATACCACGGACGACTAATCTTCCATTGGTCAACTAGTGCCATAATTACGCTGGTTAACATACGGGGTTTTAATGATGTGTCTTAATGCTCATTAGAAATTATGTATGGATGCCCTACTTGGGCCCCTCAATCTTTCCATTGTGGATTTTCATGTAAGCAACCAATGGAGAAAGTAGTTTCCCAGCCCTTCTGCCATGCTCAGTTAGGCTGTATGTCACTCTAACTGGGGGCCCATCCTCGACCAGCCTCTCTACCAATCCAAAACCTACACACGTAGTCAATTTATCAGATAGAGTTCGACTACTAATGCCTCTCAACAAGCTCCTCATTTCGTTAAATCTTCGATCTCCTGCTATGTATAGTGTGGCGAGAATCTCTGTTGTCCATCTCGAACTGAAAACTGAGAATGCATCGACCGCAGAATCTACTTCCCAGCTGATGTCAAACTCCTCATCATTGTACTTAGAAAATAATGTACGTATTTCCTTACCAAGATCCATCACTTCATCGACTTGCTTCTCTACCTTTCTTATGTCTCTCTTTGTCAACCTAAGTGGCTCTCCTGGCATATTAACAAGTATTCCACAAGGTATCTAGTGTATAAAATGCACCTACGTGTAATCACCATTACTGGACCAATCAAATAGTGGATTCCATAGGTTAGTGTGAAATCTACACCAGTAGGAGGAATCAAAAATGGACAAATTTCTAGAACAATGGATTGAAGAAACGATTGGAGACGAAAATATCTCTGGAGAGATACCTAAAATCAGTATCAGCTCGATACTTTTTGCGGCTATAGCTAATTACAGAGCTCCCGCTTGGATCCAGTCCCCACTGAAGAATCTCTAGCAAGAGTTGTACTTGGGGCGTCTCCCTTCAATCAGAGCACTCAGCCCCTCTTCAGCATCTCGTGTGCTGAATATTTCCTCTAACCTATCCAGCTCGAGATTCAAACCGTCTTCAAGAGAAGATCCGGTTCTGACATCAGAAAGTAAATCTCCCGCTATTCTGAGTGCGATTGGTGCCGCCCTAGAGAGTGATTTTAGCTGTCTTGAAACTACAGGATCTTCGGAATCATAACCAGGAGGTATTTTTCCAGAAATTAAATCATCAATATTCTTATCAGAGTAGAAATCAGACGCGAAGCTAACAACCTCACTTTCATAGTTTAATGGCTTTTTTGTATACTTTTGATCAGGCTTCTTACCAACAAGGGATGCAACGGTACTCTCCACTTCGGAGGACTTTACTTTGTGAGTTAGGAGGCCCAAATCTATCGCCACTGAAGAATCTATAAAGTTGCCAGCTAATACTGCATAACGAGCACATTCGACCCCACAAATCCTTGCAGTTCTCTGAGTTCCACCGAGACCGGGGTATATTCCTATAGAAGTCTCTGGAAATCTGAATTGTGTCCTCCTAGTGCCAATTCTGTAATCACAGGAAAGTGCTAGCTCAAGACCACCGCCAAGCGCTAAACCCGTAGTCAGGGCTATGGTTGTCTTATCGCAGTTCTCGATTCTATTTAGGACATCGTGTCCATGTGAGGTAAATTCGTATATCTCCTTGAAAGAGTCCTCTCTGAGTTTATCTACAAAGAATTTCACATCTGCTCCAGCGACAAAGGCCTTCCCCGCTCCTTCGAACACTACAGTGGAAATATCTTGCATGGAATCAATTTCTTCCATGGTCTCGCCCAATTGGGAGACAAGGTCGACATTCAGTGCATTCATCGCCTCTGGGCGATTTAATCTAACTCTTGCAATTTCGCCTTCTATACTCAAATCAACATAAGAGAACTTGAACTCTTCCACCCTAGTGGAGAACCATTCTGGAAGCTCTATTTCCGCCAATTCAGAGTAATTTATAGCCATTCTTGAAGCTTCATCAACTCCTATTTCGTTGGCGAGCTCAAATGGTCCTTTGGCCCATCTTAATCCCACTTTTGCTCCCCTGTCGACATCCTCCATTGAGCATATCTCCTCATCCACTATCTGAGCAGAAACCGAGAAAACCTGCCCCAATAGCCTCTCAGAAATTACTCTTGCAGTATCATCATCGCACTCCTCTGACTCTCCAATTTCCCATAACCTCCCTTCTTCTACAAGCTCCCTGAGGGAATCAGATCCGATATACCTGGGCGTATCCAATTGCTCAGCCAAGTAATCCGTGGAGTGTAGCGCAATGGGAGGTCCAGTAAGGTTCATCAAAGCGAATGGCCCCAATCCAATCCCAAATGAAGATCTAGCAACTGCATCAATCTGTGCTGTGCTGCCAATTCCCTCTTCCAGAAGTTTACAGGCCTCATTTAGCCATGGCACGAAGAAACGGTTTACTACAAAACCAGGACGATCCTTGCAAACGATGACCACCTTCCCCATTGACTTACAATACTGCTCAACTAGCTTCACGCTATCCTGAGAACTGTGAGTAGCCGGGATCACCTCAACAAGCCTATTTTTCGCGGGGTGATAAAAGAAGTGTAAACCGACAAATCTATCTGGTCTTCCGGTGGATAATGCTAGCTCATCAACAGACAATGAAGACGTATTACTAGCTAGTATGGTATGTTCATCACAGACATTATTTAGAGTCTCGAATACAGATTTTTTAATTTCAAAATCCTCAAAAACAGCTTCAATGACTAAATCTGTAGACGGATCAACATTCTCTGTTCCCACCACACCGGTTATCCTTGATTTTATTTGCTCCACTTGCTCAGGGCTGAATATCCTACGTTCCTCAGCTTCCTTCAGAAATTCTGAGACAATGTTGTTCCCTCTATCCACCCATTCTTGCTCTCTATCCACCATTTGGACCTCGAAACGCTCTTGAGCACTCTTCTGTGCTATGCCAGAGCCCATATTTCCCGCACCAATGATCGCTACCTTCTCAATCGGTCCCATGGCCTTCCGACGAGGGGACAATCAATGAATGCAGCGGATGAATGGTCTGATTCAAACCAATGAATTTATTCAGTCTACATCTCCCATGGTTAGCTATGCCACGACGCGGGGTCATCTCGGTGTTTGTGATATTCTTACTTCTTTCATCCACTTCCCATATGGCAATAGCCAATAGTGGTGGAAAGTATAATTCCTCGAACGGATGTGGTTGCCACGGAGGTTCTGCGGCCTCTCCAGTACCCACTCACAATTTTCCCTCTACTTACTCTCCTGGTCAGAGTTATACCTTGAACATAGGAATGAGTGGGGGGGTTTCTGGATCGAAGGGAGGATTCAACTTACAGGTTTCTAGTGGAACACTGGCATCTAGTTTTGGAATAATGAATACACAAGTCAACTCTGCTGGAGATCAGGCAACACACTCATTCCCGGATTACAGAAGCTGGTCTTTGGATTGGACTGCGCCTTCAACTGGTTCAGGCTCAGTTACTTTCTCTCTGGCGGTCATGGCTGCAAATGGTAATGGAAATAATGCAGGAGATGGCTGGGCAACCCTGACTTATCAGTCAAGTGAGGACTCTGGATCTACTAACTCGCCCCCTACTGCATCTTCTGTCATCTATGTCCCAGCATCGCCTACTAAGGAGACTGGGTTGGGGGTCAGCTACACATACTACGACGAAGATGGTGACTTTGAGCAGGGCACCTCCATTCACTGGTTCAGAGACGGCCTAAGAGTCACTCAGATAGATGACCTAACCGATATTCCCAACTCCTGGATTTCCAAGGATCAGAGCTGGAGAGTCGAGGTCACTCCCAATGATGGAAATGAATTTGGAGAGACGGTTTCCTTAGATTCGATTTCCATAGGGAACACAGTACCAATCGCTAGGAGCTTGTCAATAGGTCCGGAATCTCCCATGGATGATGATGATCTCATAATGAACTGGGATTACTATGATTTAGACGGAGATCCGCAAGATACACAACAGACCACCATTTACTGGTTCCTAGACGGTTCTAGGGTCACGGAGCTAGATGGAGAAGAAATCGTCTCTAGCTTCATGATTAGGTCGGGAGATGAATGGGAAGTTTCCGTTACTCCGCATGACTCTTCTGACTTTGGAGATACCGTATACAGCGGAATAGTCATCATAGGCTCTTCCAATACTGGGCCTTCAGTTTCCGCGTTCATTACAACTTCTGGTAATACCGTTACCACCGACTCCTTGCAACTAATATACACTCCTTACGATCCGGACGGAGACACAATCCAGTCCACTGAGATTAGATGGTTTAGAGACTCAGCAATGGTAGCCGCATTCAATGATGAAACAACTGTTGATCCTTCCTTCACTTCGAAGGGAGAAACATGGGAGTCACATGTTCGAGTTTTCGATGGTTTAGTGTGGTCTGACTGGTTCGTAACTCCCGCTGTCAATATTGTCAATACCCCTCCCGTGGTTACGAATATCTCACTTCTCCCCGAGGGAAAACTGACAACAGACTCGGACCTGTATGTAGAATGGGAGCAATTTGACATTGATGGTGACTCCGAGCAGGCCAGTCAAATTAGATGGTGGGTTGATGGCGAGTGGATTACCGAGTTTGATGGATTAGAATCCATACCATCTTCGGAGGTGCATAGAGATGAACATTGGTCAGTACAGGTGATTCCCGGGGATGGAGAGGGCCTTGGGACCTCTATGAAAACCAACTCTAGAGTAATTGAAAATGCTCGTCCAGTAATTCTAGAGGTCTCCTTGGAGAGTGCCCCAATCGGGAACTTAGAAGCTCCTCCAGACTCTCTGAATGACCTATTGGCAATATCCCGTACAGAGGATCCGGACAATGAACCAGTTGTACTCGATTACTCTTGGTTTAGGGATGGCTTCATTGTTTCCGACCTAGATGGAAACGCCTCCGTAAACTCGAACAGACTCGAGCCTGGACAAATGTGGGAGGTAGTAGTTACAGCTACTGATCCATGGGGGCTCCACACAAATCTTTCAGCTTCAGTGATAATAGCAAACCTACCTCCAGTCCCACTTTGGTCGACCACTCCATCTCCGCCAATTTCTGGATCTATCGCCACTTTCGATGCAACCAGTTCCTTTGATCCAGATGGGGAAGTCTCCTCTTACCTATGGACAATAGACGGTGTTGAAGCGTCTGGAAGCACCATTGACGTCATTATGGGTCCAGGTTCTCATTCAATCTCACTTACAGTAGTTGACGATATGCAGGAAACCCAATCCTCGGTATCGGGAATAGTCTATGGTGAACCCCAGACCCCCCTCTCTTTAACGGCAACTTTGCAGGAAAATCGAGTAAACCTAGTTTGGGCTGGCTCATCGGACGAATATAGGATCTACAGATCTACAACCCCGATTTCCTCTGTAGTGGGATTAACTATGTTCGACGATAAGCCAGTTTGGGGCGAACCAGTACCTTCTCCCTTGATTCCAATCGAGTCGACGATATATCAGGAATGGAGTGAGCCAGTACCGGTTGCAACCACATTATACTATGTTGTGACCTCAGTAGTAGATGGGCAAGAGATAGTATGGGTAGTAGATGGTCAGAATCATGTCAGTATCGATGCGACATCTATTGCTTCCGTAAATCTAGAATCAACCGAGGAAGCAACACCACTCACATCGGCAATAATCTCTGGAATCATGATCAGCCTGGGAGTTTTATCTCTGATATTCGCACTCTTCGAGGCTAGGAGGAAGTCAGAATGAACCGGAGCGCGATTGTGTTTCTTATTTGTATCACGCTAATCCTAGCTCCAGGAAGCTCTGTAGCGAATCCAGGGGGCAACGGCGATGGAGACAGGGACTACTCCTGTGGTGGCTCGTGCCATGGTGACCCAGCACTAAGTATGCCATCAGACGCAACTATTGAAATCACTACAGGTAATGAGGCATTTTCAGGACAGGCAGTAGCTATTCATGTTACAATCGAAGATATCAGTACTCCAAGCAACATCATTGGAATATTCATTCTAGGGTCTCTAAATGGAAACTCAGATACCCCTGAAGATCACGGCTGGCATTTGATTCAAGATCCGAATGGAGGATCATCCAACTATATCGAGACAAAAGCTCCCTCCTCTGGCTCGGTTACAGTAACATGGGTACTTCTTTCACCTGCAAATTCTGGTAGCCATAGCTTGTATGCAGAGATCCATCATGGCTCTTATGCGGGTGATAAGGCATACTCCGGAGTTAGTGAAAAATTCGAAGTGATTGTCCAAGATGTTCCCGAGGGCCTCCCAGGGCTGGCAAATGACTGGATAGCACCCTCATTCAGGGTCTCCGGAGATAGCAGTCTACTGTCTATTAGCACTAGGAACTCAACTGACATTAGTGTGGAATGGATGCTTGATGGAGAGTGGAATCCCACCTCTGTAGAGTCGGTTTGTATAGAAGAAACAGAAGACTTCTGCAATGATTGGGAAGTCAGTATTCCCGCTACCATGGGAGAGGCTAACATCCTGTATAGGGTTACAACGTACAATGGGACCTTTGCTGTAGAACAGCCTTGGCTAAAGATGGGTACCGCCCCTCCTCCATTCGAGGGAGATGTGTGGTCGGCCAGGGCACATTCTTTCGCATTCGCATTATTGATTATCTCATTTTTAGTAACTCTACAAGCTCGTCTTTACCCTTCCATTGAGAGGGATATTCTGGATCAGACGCAGATTGTCGCGTCATCAGAAATGATAAGATCCGAAGAGAATCCAGGCTGGCTTTGGAATCCAGAATCACAAGAATGGATAGAAGATCCTGAGTATAACGGAGGTGATGAATGATGGTGGGTGCGGCAACATTCCATACTGCAATGGCGGAGATTGTAGTTGGTTCCATGGTACTGGCTACACTGTGTGCCATCGGTTGTTCAATTTCTAGGATCATCCCTACTTCGGAAATCAATAACGAATCCCTAATGGTTACTATGGATAGGGCGTCATTAGCTGGCTCCGTATTGGCTCTAATTTTCCTGCCAATTGCTATTCTGAGTGGCAATATTGCGGCCGACGGTCAAGCAGAAAGTGCGCTTCTTTACAATAAGTTCGTTTACAGTGGTCTAGCTCTAGGCTTCTGGAGCGCTTTCGTAATAGGAAGAATTAGAATGGGCCCCGGATTATGGGAAGAAAGACCCCTAGCATTTCTACAGTCCGCAACAGCCGGTATTGCGTTCTTAATGACTTCAATGGCATCTTCAATTGGAGGAAAATTAGTTAGAGGCGAATCACTATTCGATGTTCTCCCATTCTGGCTTCCTTCTGAAACGGCTTCGATTTTGCCTCTTTGGGCCTCCTTCTCCCTATTGACTCTAGGAATAACATCTTCAGCACTGGTATTCAAATTCACGCTTCCGAAGATAGTTAGGATTGAATAGGCTCATTCCAAACTTAGAAAAATCTCTTCTAGTCTCTTGGAAAATACCTCTGGGTTCAGCCCCATATTGGCAATGTTAGCTCTTCCATTCTTTGACCACGAAGAACGATTGTCTGCTTCTCCAGCCTCTGCTAGAGCCTCATGCCAAGCAGAATAGTCATCTCTGGGAAGGAGCCTTCCAGATACTCCATCAGATATCGTCTCTCTGAATCCCCCCTCATCTACGAAAAGAGCTGGCGTTCCAAGAGACTGTGCTTCAATCGGAGTAAGTCCGAAAGGCTCCGAATGAGCCATACTGATGACTGCAACCGCTCCCTTGACAAGACTGCAAAGATCGGACGAATCAAGCCTTGGAGCGACCCATAACCCTACTTGACAGGACTTAGCATGCTCAATTAGAGAATCAATGCTTTCATCTTCTCCCCCGCCAACCAATGCGAGTGAGAAACCGGTCCCTCTCAACATAGAAATTGCCTCCCAAGTTCCTTTGGCCCAACTCGCCCTTCCTATGGTTACTACATATGGACTATCAATCTCAAACAAGGACGAACTCTCGTCCTCTAGGCGACTCGATGGAAACTCTTCTGGGTCCAAGCTGGGAGGCAGAACTCCTGATGAAATTCCATATACGTCCTCGATACGTGAAGATGTGAACTCTGAATTACCACTGATTGCAGTTCTGTCTCTTGAGGAAACTCTTCTCATTTTGGACAAGTCCTTTCTTCTGGCCATACTCAAAGCCGCTCTAGTCAAGCTAAGATTACGCCTAGGGGATCCATCCACCATTCGATGTAAAACATCCTCGTGAAGTCCTCTATGGGGTTCAAGCAGGTGCAAGTGTACTGATATTCTAGCGGGGATGATTTCCAGGATAGAGAGACTGCCATCTCCGCTCGTCAGATGTAAGTAATCTAAATCTCCTAAAATCTCAACTAACCCCTCAATCGATTTCCAGCTCTCTAAGGAACTGGAGAATCCCCTATCCAAAATTCTAGATATCGGTCCCTTAGGAGGAGTCCAACGAACATCCGGTTTCATTAGATCAAGGCCATATTCTTCACACAATGAGTCGAGCTCATTAGAACTGTCAAGAGTAGCTACCGTAACTTTGAATTTCTTTGATAGGGCAGGCAGATTTCTGATAATATCCCTCTCGCCCCCTCCCATTACAGAGAAGCTACCTTTGGCGACCAGTAATCTAGCCTGAGGCCGAACCGACCCCTCGCCATTGCGCGCCATGAAGCTCCATCATCCGTCCTCGTTTAAGTCCGATACGCCTTGGTGAGGCCGTGGTGAGCAGAGTTCTACTGGTCAGGGGAGGTCGTCTGGGTGAGAGCTCGGGCTTAGGCAGAGCCCATCAGTCAATCGAGTCACTACTGGAAAGAGCGCTTGTACCACAATGGACCAAAGTAGGAACAATCGAGCACGACCAAGTCACAGGACTCATTCAAAGAGCATTAAGAAGATGGTACTACCACCCGAGGTCAGTAGCAAAAATATCTGAATCAACACCTGCAGATTTGATTCACATTACCGATCAGGAGCAGGCCCATCTGGTCCCTAAGAGCTGCCCAGTCCCAGTAGTGGTCACTGTTCACGATCTCTTCCATATTAGCCCTAGGAAGATAATTGGAGGAGATGTGACTGTGTCAGTCGGAGATCAAAACCCCGGCCTCTTCAGAAGAAGAGACTTGAAGATGTTGAAGAAGGGCCTAGAAAGGGCGGATATGATCATCTGTATCTCGGAAAGCACACTGATGGATGTCAGGAAGATGTTTCCAGGAAAGAGAACGGCTCTAGTAAGGCACCAGATAGATACAGAATACTGGAGCCCATTTTCTAATCCCAAACCAAGAGATCTTCTTGGGGACTTGGATAGTGACTCTAAGATGTTGGTGATTACATTGGGCAGTGACGAGGAGAGAAAAAGGCTCAACTTCGCAAAACACGTTATCTCCTCACTGCCAGATGATGTTTCAACAGATATCAACGTAATACATATTGGAAGCGAAGTCAAGCTTACCGATGATCAGTTACTTGCCGCTCTGCAGAGTGCGGAGGTTCTACTCTTCCCCAGTGCTAGTGAAGGATTCGGATACCCTCCTGCCGAGGCAATGGCCGCAGGGTGCCCAGTCATAGCCACAAATCTTCCAGCTCATAATGAGATTATCCCCGATAGTTGCCTACTCCTCCCTACTGCAACTCAGGACTGGGTGGACGAGATAGTCCGTATCCATTCTGATTGGAGAGCGGCCGGGGGAGTTCCAAGACACCCCTCTGAGGACCTGATGAAACATGTCGATAACCTCCTAAGTCCGAAATCCCAAGGAAAATCACTCGCTGAAGCATACAACGAGGCTCTGAATAAATAATCATTTGAAACTCCCTTAGTTCAAGAACAACCACTGATTATAAACTCCTCATTTCACGATGTATCATGCTGGCGGTCAGTGGGCTGAAGAAGGGCTTTGGTTCCGGCAGGAGGAGACTCGAGGTCCTAAAGGGCATTGACCTCAAGATAGAATCAGGCGAGCTCGTAGCGCTAATGGGTCCTTCCGGATGTGGTAAGTCTACTCTTCTGAACATCATAGGAGGCCTCTTAGAGGCTGATTCAGGCTCCATTTCCCTTACTGACTTCGAGTATGGTACTTACCCTCCGAACAGAGTGGTGGATGTTAGGAGGAAAGGTGTGGGATGGATTTTCCAGGACTACCACCTCATAGATAGGCTATCAGCCTTAGACAACGTTATTTTCGCACTCGAGCTAGCTGGTGTACCATCTGCTCAAGCAGAGAGCCAGGCAATGGATGCCCTTAGGAAGGTTGGTTTGTCAGATAGAATGAACTTCATCCCCGACCAGCTTTCTGGTGGACAGAGGCAGAGAGTGGCCATAGCTAGGGCGATTTCAGGCTCCAGACCGCTAATTCTAGCAGACGAGCCAACTGGCAATCTAGATGTAAAGAGTGCCGAGGGAATACTCGATCTGTTCAAGGAACTCTGCGAGGACTACGGAATTTCCGTACTAATGGTCACTCACGACCCCAACCTTGCGTCTAAGGCAGATAGGATGCTTCTCCTGAGGGATGGAGTAACCGCCGCTTCGGACATACGCTCCGCATGGGGAGAAGGGGGGAATCCCTGATGGACCTCTACTACCAGGAAGATCATAGGCCCACCAGGTCAATGACCTATCTTGAGGCCATTAAGACAGGTCTTGTTAAGACAGGAGATTTTAGTGGCAGGGCATCGAGATCTGAATTCTGGTGGAATTTTCTCGACTACCTCCCTATAGCCCCAGGACTGGTAATTGTAAATTTGTTTTATACAGGCGCCTTAGCTGGTTTGGCAGCATCAGTGGGGAGTGGATTGTTCACTACTCTGATTATTGGGCCACTGCTATATCTAATCGTTTTTCTACAGCTACTCTTCTTCTTTTCGTTCACAACAGTTACTATACGTAGGTTGCATGATGTGGGGAGGTCTGGTTGGTGGCTACTTCTATCTCCTACAGTTATAGGACTGCTAGTGATTGGATTTTTCCTTTTTTTGGAGGGTGAATCCAGTAAGAACAAGTATGGCGCTGTACCTACAAACGCCCCCATAGAAGCCTCTATGGCCGAGATTATATCTGCGATTCCAGATAATTTGTCTATGTCCGCGAGAAGCGCTTGGATTGGCAGAGAAAGGGTTCTGGCAGTTTTCGCAGGAGTATTCCTAGCCTCACTCGTAATCACAACAGTCCTAGCCTACTCGGCGGGCCTCAGTGGTGCATTCCTGCAGTTTTCTCTCCAAGAGGAGATATTCGATGGTAAGGTGGACTTCGCAGAAGATCCCGACTCTGATTCAGAGGGCAGGACAAACGACTCAACACTATGGGAGTCAGCTTGCTCTGAGTTGATAGAGATGGAAGAGATTTCTGACTGCGGACTCGTGTTTGGCAGACAGGGAGTCAGGGTCAGCGGATTCTTTGATGAGGGAGGCATAATACCACAACCACTCAATGCAGTGGGTGCAACAGGAATCACTGGGGACTGGACTAATGTCAGTTGGGACTACCCAGAGGCATATGACTCAGGGCCGCCGATCAATGACAAGAGGACGATTAGATTCTATGGAGATGGTATATGGGATGGAGATTTGGGCGAACGACATGCTAATCGAGTGATATATGGTTCATGGCCAAGCTCCGCCGAAGAAGCATCTGCAAATCGCTCGATAATCCTCCCTTCAGAGATCGCTAGTAAGGCAGGAGTAGGTGTCAACGATACCATAGATACTCTGACTTTCTCCTACACCTACGACTATCTCGGATTCGCAGCCATTGCCACAGGGTTCGACGACTGTCCCGGTGAAGAGTACTTCAACCAAGATTCAGGGTACCTTTACTGTCAGGTAAACATGACGGTATACGACCTCAAGGTTGCCGCAGTTTACCAAGAGGGGGGAGCTGGAAACCCTACTTTGCTTTTCAACCCAATAATGGTATCAGATTCGGTACTTACTGAGGATCAGAAGCTCACTCTGATGGATAATGACCATGGTTATCTCGGCATCGCCATAGATCGAAACGAGCTCCCCGCGTCTTCCACCAGAGCGGCCACAGATTGGTTAGACGGCCTGAAAGGGGATATCGAGGGAGTAAACTATACAGCAGGTAATGACATAATGATTGAGTACAATGATCTGATTTCAGGAACGATAGGCTTCCTGAATATTTTCCTCGGGATAATCAGCGTGTTCGATTACATACTGATGATACCGATAGTCGTCCTTTCTTTCTCAGTTCTCATTTATGGCCTAGTCCTGTCATTGGAGCAGAGGAGAAGAGAGATTTCCATTCATAGGGTAATAGGTGGAACGGAGTCTGCCCTGACCTCTATGATACTCAGGGAACTGGCAGTGGTGGGCGTCATTGGGTGGTTTACAGGCTACCTACTAGCGATGGCCTCGGTTCCAGTTGTTCTGGATGCTGTCGGATTCATGGCATTCGAGAGAAGCGACTTCAGAGTCGTCCCAACTCTGAGTGGCCTCGTTACTCTACTGATTTTCACGGTAACCGTAGGTCTTACCCTACTGTTCGGAAGCTCTAGGACCAAAGATTTCCTCAGCATTGAAATCGACGAGGGAGTCAGGAGAGTTGCTGTAAGAAAGAAATCAAGACTATGGTTACATCTAATAATTTTCTTCATTGGAATCCTCTCATTCGTAGAGAGTTGGATAGAAAGCAATGGGGGCTTCGGACCATGGGGTTCGAGTGGAATAAGCCCAAACTTCATCGTAGATGGACTGCTATTCCTCTTTGGGCCATTCTTCCTATGGATAGGGGGGGCGCTTGTATTGGGAAGGATCGGTGCGGCTGGACCAAGGATTTTCACCATACTATTCGGATGGAGCCCGGTTCTGAATGACATCAAGAGGGGATTGAAGGGCTCGGGATCAAGCGAGTCAGTAAACAGGCTAGCGATAATACTTCTACTAACTCTATCCATCGTCACGGTGGCGGCTGTACAGGGATATACTGGGACACTAGTCGACGAGAGGACTACCTCTGCCCAGACAGGTGCCGATCTACAGGTTCAGTTCGAAGAACCCGTTTCCCAGCAACGTGCGATGGACGAAGTGATACTGGCCATCCAGAGAGCAGACGAGTCCGAGATCGAATCAATAGATTACATGACTTCAGTGGGAGATATCTTCACTAATCAGAAAGGAGAGGGCTCCCTACTTAGGACATGGATTCTATTCGATGGGCATGAGAATACCCTTCAGTGGGATGAGCAGACTATTCCTGGAGATGATATTGCCCGAGTATCTTCCGACTGGGCATCCTCAGGATTCACTGCTGGATCTTCAGCTAGAAGCCAACTTGATATTTCCAAATCCGACATAGGGTCCAATATCACCATTGAGTTTACATCATACAGTTTCGGAGGACTAGATAGCGAAATGAATCCAATTATCACTACTACCGTTACTCAGGCAGACATTACCTACTTGGGCGGGCACAGGTGGGTACCGGGACTACAATCCTCTGAAGCAAATCAGGCAATAGTCGTAGGAGAGGCCACTTACAAGGAACTTATGGGGGAAAATGCTGTTGATTCTTACATATCCAATCGTTGGTTTTTCGAAATTTGTGACGAAACCCAGAAGAACTGCAAGGACGCTTTGAAGACACTTGGAGTTGAGGTATCAAATGGTGTCGGAGTAGCATCATCCAGTAACTGGGGGACCAATCACGAGGCCAACGAGAGGACGGGGGGGCTCATCTTTGGAACTCCTGGCCTCCTGAGTCTACAATTCGTGGTGGCCTCGTTAGCATCAATCGCATCAGCCTTCGTGTTCCTCTCACTAGTTCTCTCACAGAGGAAGAGAGAGCTAGCTATCCTGCAGGCAATCGGAGCTAGCCCCCAACAGGTTCTGAGACTGGTGATGTTCGAAATAATGGCTATTCTGCTAGTAAGCATGGGCCTAGGAGTCATACTCGGACTGGCAATCTCAGAGGCATTCAACGGTTTCTTCGGAGTCTTCGGGTTCATATTCCAGATTTTCCTGGGGCAAAGCGCTCCGATAGATAGGGACTTGGTCTGGCCGTGGACTGAGCTGATTCTGGTCAATGCTTCGGTGCTAGTCGCTGTTGTGATAGCATTACTGTACACCACAAGAAGGGCTCTGAAGTCCGATCTTGCCATAGTTCTGAAGGGGGAGTGATAGAATGGACGAAAGCTTGGTAATAATGGAAGCCAAAAATATGTATCATATCTATGAGAGCCTGAGCCTCGAGGGAAATGTTGTAGCCTTGAGAGGCCTCAATGTCAGAATCAAGCAGGGAGAGGCTGTAGCTGTCATTGGCCCATCGGGATCAGGCAAGTCCACTCTTCTGAAGTGCCTAGGGGGACTAATGAAACCATCATCCGGTTCAGTTTCCTTGGGCGGTAGGGAGATGATTAGAATGACTGGAAACGAACTAGTAAAACTCCGACAGGAAACCGTTTCTTTCATCTTCCAAGACTCGAACCTGCTTCCAGATCTAAATGCATTAGATAACGTCGCACAACCACTCAGACATCAGGGAGTAATGCCAGGGCCAGCCAGGGCCAAGGCAATGGATCTTCTTGAGAAACTAGCGATGGCAGACAGATGGATGGGGATGCCAGAGCAACTTTCAGGAGGGGAGCAACAGAGAGTCGCAATAGCTAGGGCACTCATAACCAACCCAAAGCTCATTCTTGCCGATGAGCCAACCGGTGCATTGGACCCTATAACCAGTAGAGAGGTTCTAGAGCTATTCGAGAAGCTCCACGAGGAAGAGAACGTGGCATTCCTTCTCGTCACTCACAACAGGGACGTTGCATACTTCTGTGAGAGGTCGCTGGAGCTTCGAGATGGTAGGTTCGTAGCACAACATGGAACCGATTTCGATTTGTCCGACCTTTCTGAAACACGGGAACTAATTATCGATGAAACAGGGACAATCACATTGCCCCCCGACCTTCTCATAAAGCTAGGGGGGCCTGGAAGGTTCGACGTTCCCGATGTGGATAGAGACGCCCTAAAGCTAGAAAGGGTCGAGGATGAGAAGATAGAGGTGTCCTCCAAGACGAGGAGAGTTCTTTCGAGGACCTGCCCCGCCTGCAATCACGACTATTCAGACTCAACGGATCAGCTTTGTCCTGAATGCGGTTCCAGTAGGCCCATGGTTCAAGCCTGAGGAAGAAGGAACCTCTGTGGCTTGGCGATACCGAGGTCCTTAGGTAACTCAGTATTGGCTACAGGGAGCTCAACTGGAATCATCTCCTTTCCAATGAGGGCCACCCTACTCTCTCTCCTGTCAGAGAGAACCTCACGTCCAACCATCGGTGCCAGCTTCTGTGAGAACTCTAGGACCTCTTGATGGGTTGGCATATTCTCAATTGAGAGGTTATTCCTGCTATTTCCTACATTGACATATCCCTTCGCCTCAATGAAATTAGGATCAGCAATATTATCTAGCCTAGCGTAGTCATCATGATACCCCATGGACTCATGTTTGATTAGCGTGTGTCTACAAACCGTCCTAGTATCCAGACTGGGTAATAATTCCAGAGTTTCTTCAAGCTTGTAGAAGGCCCCTTGATCGAATTTAGGCTTACATAGCCTGTCGAAAATCTCCTTGTTAGGGGCATCTACCGAAACATAGAGTTGGGTGGGCAGTGGATCTAGGTTCTCAATTACCTTCGGGAGACTTCCATTGGTCACTAGGAAAGTGGAAGTTCCGTGATTATGACAAACCTCCAAGAATTCGCCCAATCTTGAGTACAGCGTAGGCTCACCGTTCAGAGAGATAGCAACGTGCTTGGGATTTTGAGCATCAAGGAACTTCTCCTTGTCCGCCTTTGGATTCCCACCAAATCCAGTCAGAAGCCTCCTATGCGCCTTCACAGACTCTAGATATAACTCATATGGATCATCATCTATCTTGTTGAGTGAGTCGGAGTGGGGCTCCCTCCAGCAGTAGGTACATCCCAGATTGCACGTGTCCACGTTTGGGGCCATCTGCATGCACCCATGGCTTTCTATCCCGTAGAACGTACCTTTGTAGCACGAACGATCAGCAATGAGGCTCTGCTTTGTCCAGTGACAGACCTTGACACCCCCATGCTCGCCAACCAGCTGATACTTCTGCTTGGAAAGCTTAGCCGCAATTCTTGGCTCAATCTTAGTCACGGGCCCTTGCATATTCATCCCCACTCCGAATCCCACAGAGGGGACGTGTCGAGGAACCTGCGTAACAGTGGGGGAATATCAACCCTCAGTCGTACCTAATTCCAGTCCCATAGGCGAAAATCTCAACTCCGCGGACCGTATTCTTGTTATTTTGGGACTGTGGTGTCATACTCGATGTATCAATTCTGACATTGATAACTTCGTCCCATCCCTGAGCTTCTGCTTGCTCACGTAGCCTCTGCATAACTTCTGCCCTTCCTGCTGAAATTACTTGCTGAAATGAAGTAACGCTTCCTCCTACAAGGTTGTTGAAGAACGCTATCAGAAGTTGCCAATGGCTTGGTCCGAAAACCCCGTTAGCATGAACGAGCCCAGAACTAGAGACGTCTCCTCTGTACCCTCCGTTTATCGTGTTCAGGATCTCTTTCCCAGCTTTCTCTCTGCTGACCATTCTCCTAGAAATAGCATCCTGGTGAGATTTTTCTACATCGCCACTGCTGAAAGCCGCACCCCAAATAAATAATGCTGGATAGGCCAACGACCATAATATCCCGAATAAAGCTAGTATCATGAATGGGAGAAGACAGAGTATCAAGCCCCATGCGATACTACCCTCTCCTGCATCGGAATTCTGAGCGACCGCTACAATTGAGAATGATGAAAGCATCAAAAGTGAGACAACCGCCACTATCCCAATTCTATTATCTGGAGAATCCATTGAAGCACCCGATTACTCGTATTTCACTGCAGTCCCATAGGCAAACAGCTCTGCGGCCCCAGACGTTATTGCCGATGTCGCGAATCTGACATTCACCACTGCTGTGGCGCCGATGGACATTGCATCTGAAACCATTCTTCCAACGGCCTCCTGACGCGACTCCTGCAGAAGCTCAGTGTACTGAGTCAGTTCTCCACCAACAATATTTCGAAGACCGGCGAATATATCCTTACCAAGGTGCTTTGCTCTGACAGTAGAGCCACTGACTACTCCCATCGTCTCAGTGATAATCTTTCCAGGTATGGTCTCGGTGTTAACCACCAGTATGCCGTTTACTACTTGTTCCATGACATTCGATAGTCGTCAGGCATTTCAAGATACTGGCGAATTTGATCTATCATCAAGCAACACTTCAGGCTTGGACTTCATTGAAACCAGAGCCAAGATCGCGAGAAAAAACCCGTTGCATATTATTATCTGGCCCCATCCGATTACTAGTGTTAGGGGCTCTATGAAAGATAAGTCAATCACTTCAGCGTCTTGGCTGTTCATTGTAAAATCCGGCATAACTCCAATTCTCATAAACATCCAAAAAAGTCCTGCTCCTCCCAGTGCATTAATTGCTATCCAAGATCCTACCAGCTTAATCCCAAGGTCCCTTTCACCTCTCCAAAGAACCAGAGTACTGAAGAGTCCAACAATTACTAGTATTCCACTGTGCACTCCCTGTATTTCCATTAGTCCTCCCATCTCATCGTAGTACTCAACTAACTCATTCCAGAATACTTCATTTTCTGTCCATTCAGCTTGCTCCTCTTCAGAACCATCAACTGGATAAGGCTCAATTTCCTCATAATCACCTGGTAACAGCCTATCAATAAGAATGGGGGATGCAATTGCAGAAACTGTTCCTAGAACCATGAAAAGCGTGATTATTCCCATGAAAATAGCTAGGCCCTTGAGCCACCAGGGAGAGGGCTCGGAAATAGGAGAGTAAGCAGACTCCACTCTCATGCCCCTTCGTATGATATCTTACTAATTATGATGCCCATTCGAAAAATCACTTCAGGAGGTGTGATAGAATCGTTCAAGTATCGATGTCATACGCCGTACCTAATGGCGCAAGACGAGTTACGACAAGCATTAACTTTCGACGATGTTCTTTTGATGCCCGCGGAGTCGGCGGTGCTTCCAGCTGAAGTCGATATTTCCACCAATCTGACAAGTAAGATAGACCTCAAGATTCCGATTATTTCTGCCGCAATGGACACAGTCACTGAGAGTGCTATGGCAATAGCAATGGCCCAGGCTGGAGGACTAGGTGTGATTCATAGGAACATGACTACCGAGGAGCAGGTAGAGGAGGTAGCCAGAGTCAAGAGATTCGAATCTGGGTTAGTCCTCAATCCCATCACGGTCTCACCAGACATGACAATTGGAGAACTCAGAGAAATGAAATCAAAGTATGGTTTCTCTGGATTCCCGGTTGTTAATGGAGGTGGAAGACTGGTAGGTATTATCACCAACAGGGATATCAGATTCGTAGAGGACGAGTCCTCCAAAGTATCTGATATGATGACCAACGATATTGTTACTGTTAGCCAAGATTATGATCCAAAGGAGGCACAGAGACTTCTACAACAGCATAGAATCGAGAAACTAGTTGTGATCGATAATGAAGGAAACTGTGCAGGAATGATCACCGTCAGGGACATCCAGAGGACTAGGGACCATCCCGTCTCATGCAAGGATGGCCAAGGAAGACTCAGAGTCGCCGCAGCCACTGGTACTGGGGAAGGGGGGCTGAGGAGAGCGCTAGCACTAATCGAAGCAGGGGCTGACGTGATTGTAATAGATACTGCTCATGGGCATTCCCACGGAGTCATTGATACTGTGGCAAAGCTAAGGAAGGGGTCCCCAGACTCAACAATTATCGCTGGAAACATTGCTACCGGAGCCGCCGCTGAAATGCTAATCGATGCGGGAGCAGACGCTGTCAAGGTAGGCATAGGCCCCGGCTCTATCTGTACAACAAGGATAGTTTCTGGAGTAGGTGTACCACAGCTAACAGCCGTACAGAGTGTAGTTAACGTGTGTAAGGCAAGAGGAATCCCAGTCATTGCAGACGGGGGAATAAAGTATAGCGGAGATATTGCCAAGGCCATCGCGGCCGGTGCAGACTGCGTCATGATAGGCTCTCTACTAGCAGGTACTGACGAGTCCCCTGGAGAGACCATACTCTACCAGGGACGTTCTTACAAGGTATACAGGGGAATGGGCTCGGTGGGTGCTATGAGTAAAGGCGCTCATGACAGGTACTTCCAGTCGGAGCAAGGGGATACGAGAAAGTATGTTCCTGAGGGAATAGAGGGCAGAGTTCCAGCCAGAGGACCGGTGGAGAATGTAATCCATCAGCTAGTGGGGGGGTTGCGATCATCCATGGGGTATACAGGAAATGGTAGTATTGCTCATATGAAGGAGAATTGCGAATTCGTCAGGATAACTAATGCCGGACTGTCCGAAAGCCATGTCCATGATGTCGAGATAACTCGCGAAGCTCCTAACTACAGGAGATGATAATCTGGAAGAAATCGTCCTTGGCGGAGGCTGTTTTTGGTGTGTCGAGGAGGCACTAATAGGATTGAGAGGAGTTTCTGAAGTCAGCCCGGGATATTCCGGGGGACACGTTGTGAATCCTACTTATGAGCAGGTCTGTGCTAAGGGAACGGGTCATGCTGAGGTCGTAAAGGTGATTTTTGACCCATCAAAGATTGATAGAAAATCCCTATTGGAGGTATTCTTCACATGTCATGATCCAACCCAGCTGAACAGGCAAGGAAATGACATAGGGACGCATTACAGAAGCGCAATTTTCTATAATTCAGAGGCCCAGAAAATCGACTCACATTCAGTGATAGAAGAAATGGGCGATGTATATGATAATGAGATTGTAACTGAGGTTTCACCACTCGAGAACTTTTATGTTGCAGAAAAATACCATCATGACTACTTCAAGAATAACCCTTCGAATCCTTACTGTATGATGGTCGTAGCTCCAAAAATAGCTAAGACCAGAGCCAAGCACGCCCACCTGTATGAGTGACATAACGCTGAGTCCCGAACCTTGGTCTGTTCACCTACTAGGGCTCATAAGTCCGATGCTAGCAATCAGTGGAAATGTGCTAGGCGGGGTCTACACCCTGTCCGGCGTTCTTTTCATTTGGGTATTGAGCCCCATTCTTGACGTCCTATTAGGAGAGTCGGAGTTCCCTAGGCCCCCACGAGAGTCTGGTACTCCCTTTGAGAGGCTACTCTGGGTCCATGGAATATTGCACTTTGTAATGCTAGCCACGTTCTTCTACTTCGCCGCAAGTGAGGGAATCACCCGTTGGCTATTGACGGCATCTCTGTCAACTGGCCTGGTTGCCGCGGCCTCTGCCATCGTCACAGCACATGAGCTAGGTCACAAGAGGCCCAAAAGCCCTGGATGGAGATTGGCAAGAGCACTCCTTTTCAGTATAAATTATACTCATTTCACTACTGAGCACAATCACAATCATCACAAAAACGTGGCCACGGACAAGGATCCAGCCAGTGCGACCTATGAGCAGAGTATCTGGTCGTTCTGGGTTAGGACCATACCCGGGCAATTCCTATCATCAGTGAGAGTACACAATAGGAAGGGTAGGACCGGTTTCAGAAACCCATCATGGAGGGGTTTGGCCCTCCAATCGCTGTGTATAGCAATTCTGATTCTCCTGCACTATGCAGGTATTGACTGGGCGGGGCCTGTCCTAATTGGTTGGCTAATAGCCTCAGGTATTGCTATACTTACTCTTGAGTATGTCAATTACATTCGTCACTGGGGACTCAGGAGGGAGAACGGAGGGAGGTTCGAAGAAGGACACGCTTGGAATACAGAGGCTAGGTGGTCTAGGTGGAGTCTTCTGGAGCTGACCAGGCACTCTGATCACCATCTCCACGCATCCGTTCCTTTCTGGAAACTAAGACCATATCCTGAAGCTCCCAAACTGCCTTCTGGCTACTATGCATGCTGGTGGCCATGTCTATTACCTCCACTATGGAGGAAAATGATGAGAGGAAGGGCTCCGAACATCTGAGTTCTTATGATCCGTCTACTAACTCACACTAGCTATGCCTTCATCGGGGCAACCTTCAATTCTTGATTGGGATGCAGCCTTCCATGGTCGTTCCCAGAAGGGATGATGATGATGACGTCCCGACTGACAAGGCCTGGGCAATTCACGCAGCCATAATTGGTCTCAATACCGGTAATTTACTATTCAGGGGCTTAGAGTTAGATCCTGATAATCCTGGGATGATTACCGTGGCATGTCTCGCTGTCTTGGCGGCAGCTCTCCCATTCCAAGCAATTTTCTTCCTCATTAACTCGTACATCCAAGAAGCATCTAATGTACATGAGATAGAATTCATAATGTTACAGAGACTCTCCTTGATATGTCAAACAATCTCATACCTATCACTCACAGCCATAGGGATTCTGATGTTTGAGACTCACGTTTACGTGGGAAGCAGCTTCTTTATTGGTTGCATAGTCGCCTTCTTTCTACTTAGGGCAGCGATGAATCAGGCAGAGGCATTAGCAACCAGTCATTCTCGTTAATTCGTAGAGAGGTTGATTGCTAACCCTCCCTTGTGAGTTGCATGGCTGATGCCTTCGCAATACCAAGCCTTCCTCCAGCATCTCCGTGGGATGCCTATATTCTAATGCTCGCAGTACCCTTTATTTTGAGACTGGTTTTCGTAGCTCCTCCACTAATTGATCTAATCAATACCTATGCCCCCCCGGGTGAGAGAACGAAGCATATTAGGTGGTTCTTGACTCAAATAAAATCATTACCTGTAAAGGGATTCTGGCTAATCGTAGTCAATGAGACAATGTCATTCATTCTGCCAGCGATCGTCGCAATAGCCGCGCGTTACTGGCTAGGGCCAATTGGCTGGCAGTCATGGGAGGATACGCCCGACATGGGAGTAGCGCTTCTTCTATTGGCCGGAGCTTTATGGCTATTCTCAGATTTTTCAAAAGTGATGCGGTCAAGACGGGATATCCAATCAATCGCAAAATACAATCTCTCGACCGCAAAGATGGTAGTTCAAGGTGCAGTAGTTGGAAGAAATATTCTCCAGAATGTCAGCGATTCAGGAATTCCCAGACCCTGGAGGGAGGTAATGGAAGTCAACTTTGAGGTAGATGGCGAAGCAACCATAGTTCCAGAAACGAATCCCTTTACTGAGATTATCTACTCTATACTGGACAGAGGTGCTGACACATTAGAAGAAATCCTTGGAAGAGTGAAGGAGCCAGCTACAGCCGCCATGGAAAAGCTGGATAGGGAGATACAGGACCGTGTGACTCGAAGAGTTCAAGCATCTGCTAAGTCACTATTTCAGAATGTCATTTTTTCAATTGCCCCGATAGTTGTACTAATTGGCCTAGATAGAATCATCTAACATCTTCTTCTCATGAGGGGTCGCTAGTAATACCCATAGTAGGCCAGCCAATATTTGCAATGCCCCGGTGATAATTATAGTCTCTCTAAGCGTGAGAAAATCGTTTTCTAAAATCAGCCCAGCCGCTACGGTAGACAGGCCCATTGTCAGAGTAATTCCAAGTGAGTCAGTACCGAATACCCTCCCTAACCACTCGTCCTCGCTCCTCTTCTGGAGCATAGTGGTTGAAAGTACCCAGTTGACTCCGCTAGCCGCATGGGAGATGAAAACATAGACGAGTATTATCGTAGTCCATTCTGAAACCGCAACTGCCATGTAGAAAGCCCCGCTGATTATCAGAACCCCTCCTAATAGATATGGAACTAACCTATCATTAGTCATGAATCGGCGACTGATTATGGGTCCGAAACCCGATCCAAATCCTCTAGCCATGTACAGGATACCAATTCCAGCTGCGACGTCCCCAAAACCCGCTTCTCGCCCTATTAGAATCAAAAGAAAGACCTGAGCCCCCCCTCCCGAAGCCCACATTGCCTTTGCCAAAACCACTCTTCTGATAGGTGGCTTCGATAGGATGTACTTCCAACCAGACAGAATCTCTGCAACCATCGCTTTAGGCCCGCTTGAAAAAATACCCGATTTCTCAGGACCTCCATGTGGCAGGGTCATGATTAGAATTATAGCGGCTAGGAAGGTCACAGAATCAATCCAAAGCGCAGTCTCGATTCCGTACTGTGAGATTGTCAGACCACCAATTCCCGCTCCAATTCCCATGGCCGCAGACCAACCTCCGGAAGACAGGGCATTTGCAGAAAGCAACTCCTCCTTAGTGCAAATGTTAGGGACGTAAGCAGACTCTGCATTGGAGGATATCGCTCTACCGACTACCATAGCCATCCCAAGAAGGTATACTGAAGTCAGACTGTCCAGCGCCCCAAGTGAAAGAGCTGTTACAAGAATGGCGAATGACCAGACATTGCCCAGAACCATTAGCCACTTCCTCGGATAACGATCTGCAAGCATTCCTGTCAATGGCTCTAATGGCGCGAATGTAAAGCTCCTAGTGGCAAGAACTCCAGCAATAGCCAGGGGAGAATTATTGGAGGCTTCACCCGCCAGTAAGAACAGGGCAATCATCGAGAACCAATCTCCAATATAGGAAATCTCATTGGCTGTGAATAGCCTTCTGTACGGTGCATTGGACCTAAGAAGTCCAATGTAGCTTACTCCAGCCATGGCCATGCGCGAGCAGAGAGCCCTATGATTGTCGCCCCCAACACTCAAGACTCACACACACTCCCGGCCGACGCATGGAGGACAGACTGGTTTGGCTTGATTTGGAGATGACAGGCCTCGATCCAGTAGAGAATAAAATAATCGAAATAGCCACCATAGTTACCGAGGGAGACTTAACCTTGGTCTCTGAAGGCCCGTCTTTGGCCATATCACAGCCTGAATCAGAATTGGAGAAGATGGATGATTGGAACATAACTCATCATACTAAGAATGGCCTCCTAAAGAGAGTCAGATCAGATGGCGTTCCCATAGCAGAGGCTGAAAGACTTACCTTGGAGTTCCTAATGGAACACTGTTTAGCTGGAGTTCCTCCTCTGTGTGGCAATACAATAGGCCAAGATAGACGATTTCTAAGGAGATATATGCCAGAGCTACACGAATTCTTTCACTACAGGAGTGTAGATGTAACATCCGTTAAGGAAATCGTCAGGAGATGGTATCCTAAGGCACCAAGATTCTCCAAGCCATCGGGCCACAGGGCTCTCGATGATATCAGAGGTAGTATCGAAGAGCTATCCCACTTCAGAGATCACGTTTTCAAGGAATGAAAAATACTAGAGGGGAACTCCTTCAGAATCTGTTAGAATCAGATTAATCCCCAGTCCCGACCTATGGAAGGCTATCACTTCGAGTCCATGAATAGTGTGCCCCGTTGCGGCTCTACCGATAACTGGAAGATGATCCCCTCTGTCTAATGTTACAGGGCGCTCTCCTGGAGAAAGCCCCCTCCTGGTTCCTCCGACCTCATCGAACCACGGAAGGAGTCCTTCGGGAGAGTATCTAACTCCGAGAATCATATCGCATCCATCTGTCCACTGTGCCGCATCTGCATCAGCCTCACTTGGAACCGCTACAGCATTTGGATGTGAGTGAATCCAGTGAGTGAACCTCCCTCCCCTTGATCCTCGTTCTTCTGTGAATATCCCATCAATCCATTCCTCAGGGACATGATGAACAGAGAAAGAGTCGCCCCTGTTTACAAGATGGGGGTTTCCCAGTACATATCCTTGACCTGCGAACAATCCAGCCTGGAAATCTTCCCCAGTAAACCGCATGTCCACCCCATCTGGATGAGGAAGGCTGACATCAGGATCGATCCCAACAAGTATCTCGTCGGGAAGGGATGTGAATGTCCACCCGATAATTTCTGAGAGTGTCTCAACGGGCATTAGAAGTATTGCGGCATAGTCATCCTTAGCCTCTAGGGAATGCATGTTGTAGGTACTGGCGGCACGCACTAGCCAGTCATGAGCCATATCATCCCGAAGGAGTCACATGACTTGAGTTCAACGGACTAATTAATGCTCACGTCCAGGACAATATGATCCCATCTTGGAGCATAGCTCTTTATCCGATTGACTGCAATAACTTTCGCCCTAGAACCCTCCCTGAAATGACACAGCTTCCTCAGTACCACCTCTCCCCATTCGGAATATTCACCAGGCCTAGCTAGACCGTGGACATGTACCACTCCTCCAGAGTCGGATAGAACTTCCATCGCTGCTTCAAAACTGTCCTCAGAAGTTGGTAGTAGGCCCATTATTACCCTATCAGCGACCCTTCCGATTGACATACAGCTCTCTCTATTATCTCCTCGATGTATTGTGAAACCAGATGAAATACCATTCCTCTCTAGGCCCCATTCAAGAGATTTTACAGCATCATCATTCCACTCACAACAGTGAACGTGTTCGACCTCTGAGTGGACCATAATTGGTAGAGAGTAGTAACCTATTCCCGAGAATAGGTCTACTACTACCTCCCCTCTTTCTACAATCTCCCCCATCCTCCTCCTCTCATTCACATTCCCTGCTGAGAACATACACTTGGTCACATGATAACCGTAGTCTACCCCATTCTCCCGTCTAACAACCCAGTCGTCCTCTCCGCGCAGCATCCTCGTCCCGCTCTTTCTTGTCTTACCAGTCACCTCTCCCATCACTCCAAGCCTCTCAACATCAAGGCCCTCAGCAACAGCGTTCCAGAGCGCAGGACCGACCAGGTCATCCCATTCTTCTCCCTCGAAAGAACCCGAGGGGAGTATTGCAATATCAGAGAACTTCTCCCACTTCTTAGGCATCTTAGGAAGGATCTTTTTTCCTAGAAACGAGGAAACAGAATCATACAGCCGATCATGCGGCCCCCCTCCAGTCATATACCCCGGGTGAACATTACGGATTCAGACTTATGGTATATCACACACTCCAACTGACGTGCGTACATGCATCGCGCTGGCCATTATTCTGATATTTGCACCAGTGGCCCATGCAGCGCCCCCTCCTGGAGATTCCGAAGTATCGAATGAAATCTGCTCTACGTGGGCCAATGGAAATGGGATATGTGATGACTACGATTCCAACTTAGACTACACAGTTATTGACGAGTGGATCGAGGGCCATGTTAGAATTTCCATGGAGGGGGCATCGTCCATAGAGATGAGTCTTGAACTAGCGATTCATGAGATCTCAAGAGAAGAACTAGGATTACTAGATCTTGATTTAGAAGGAGATAGTGACCCTTCTGACGGAATTCCCGCTGATTACATTCGAAACTATCGTGACTTCTCACGGGACGGCTCATCTGTTGAGGATAGATTGATTGAGAAGATCGAGGATATAATCCAACAGATTGTGGATGAGAATTTTCCAAATGCCACAATTAGCCCACTTCAAACCACATCAGAGATAACCTTCTTCGATCGCGAGTTTTCCTCCTGTACATTCAACGCCGATGCAGACTCAGTAGATGAGGAGAATGGTTTGGAAAATGATCCCTTCTACCCTCCCATTTGTCTTCAATCAGCACTCACATTGGATGTAAATCCGACTAATATCGGCATGAATCCAGAAACTGGAGATATTGACAGGGTAATGCAGGGTCTGATGGCTATGGGGGGCGAGGTATCCACCAACTTCACAACGATTGCAAAATCAGGCCATTACATCGAATATGTGATGGTGCCACCTTCATACTCCAATATTATCCAAGTTAATGAGCCAGCCGAAATCTTCTCAATAGATCATGGACAAATACAGTTTTTAGGAGCTAGAATGGCACTTAATAATTTGAATGCACATCACAATTCTATTCCAATCACATCTAATCTGATAACCGTCCTGGGAAGTGGCGATATTACGCCAGATTGGGAATCCTATTCCGGCCCTTCCTTGAGCTTGGACCTTTTCATAAATCTGGATGACAGGATGAACAGCCATGTAGATATGGAAATAGGAATCCACCACCTAAGTACTGAAAGATTAACTCAATGGGGACTAAATCTTGAGACCCCAACGATAAATCTTGATTCAGTGACATCCGATGGTATCAGAATGTTTGACTCCGAGATGGATATTGATACTGACCAGATGCTCTCATCTCTTCCAATCGACTCACTTTCAGACTCTTTTTCTCAGTTTCTAGGGACGGAAGTTGTCTTTCAGAATCCCTCTTTCTCCTCCTCTGATGATTCTGGAGGTATTATGTTCCTGCACAGGCAAGGCGAGACCTGCGAAGAAGAACTATCTTACAGATACTGTTTAGGTTCGAGTGGTGCAATGTCTAGTACTTACCCAATTAAGGTACAATCCAGTTCAATTCCCACTGAAATACAAATTTCAAGCATATTGAGCCAACTAATTCAGCATGCAGACGGGGACCTATCGACAATTGATTTTTCACAAATTAATGATGAAGATCTCGCCACAATAATGAGCTTCTTGAGTGTAGAATTAGAAGTTGATCTTGACTTCATTCAAGAGCTCCTTCCCTCTGACTTCCCATCTACGGACATAAGCATAACAATCTACTTGCCAGAATGGTTAGAATCATCTGGAACGACTCCAGATGCATTGGTATTTTCCTCTAACTCAGGAGATAGTAAAACCAGAAATATTGAACTCGAAGGATCGAGACCATTCGACTGGCAGCATTCGATATGTCGAATATCGGACCCATGTGAGGAGGACAGCATCGATAGGGTATGCGCTCCAACGCAGGAGACATGCGTCTCTTTCCTAGTTGAGATAGAAATTTCCAAAGTTTCGGTTCATGAGTTGAGTGGCTCGGTATCTGTGGAATTTACTTCCAATATTATTCTAGAGATATATCGATTAGGATTGGATATCGAGATTGAAGGAGTGAAGATGTCCCCGATTCCATCGGATGCCATAAGGAGAATTCTAGTAATGGGCGACAGAATGGAAGGTGGGATACTAGCAAACTCCGAAATTGAATCAGCAATTGACTTCGGAGTCGGCGAACCAGTGGATTTCGAGGTATCCAATGAGGGCCTCAGAAAACTATCCGATTACCTAACTGAGTCATACTCTGAAATGATGAATTACTTCGGCGACATAAATCTAGACTCTCAAGAAATTGGTTTGGAGGGATTCTCTCTCACTGCGGACTTGTCATCAGTACCATTTCAAGCAGATTTCGGAGCGGTCTCAATAGGAGAAGATCCCTTCATAGGGGATGAAGAACCAATTAGACTAGCCACTAAGATAGATAATGCAAAGCTCACATTATCTCTGAGACAGGATGAGATTATTGTTGGATTCAATCCTCGCTCACTGGCAGTTATGCCATCGATAGTGATGTCGTCTATTTTCCCATCTCCTATACTCACAGATTCCGGATTGTTGTTGGATGGATCGGATATCAGACAGAGAGTAACTCCACTAATGGAGCATACGAGTTTTGGAACAATTAAGACATCGGCCTTTATCGAGATATTACTGCCAGAATCCATTAGAATAACATCTTTAGATAGTGAAAAGGGACTCGCAGAGATTACAAATTCAGGAGATAGCCAGCTCTTGACTTACACTATGCCAACATGTCTCGAAGCAGAAACCTGGGATGAGTGCAGTAGCAACAGAAACTCAGACATAATCACGTACTCAGTTGAGATTTCTTGGGGGTTCTTGCTAGGGGAACTAGCACCCTACATATTCCTCATCATCGTCTCGATTACTCTTCTGATAAGTAGGTCTAGGAGGAAGAGAAGAGAGAAGAAGGAAGCTCAAATCATATCTTCAAAGGAAGAGGAAAGCTCAGAGCTAGAGAAGATCATGAATATTGAGTTTGGTAAGCTACCGGAAAAGACCACACTGGTAGACGAGACTTTCTTCGACAAAGACGACTCTGAGAGTTAGTAGAACGCATATTCGACTAGTTTTCGAAGTGCTCCTGAATCTTCTTAGCCATAGATAATCCAATCCCTGGCACAGCCCTGAGCTCATCAATACCAGCATGCTCTATTCCCTTTCTTCCTCCAAAGTGACGAAGCAACGACTGTATCTTCTTGGCACCAAGGCCATCAACCTCCTCTAGAGGGTCACGCATAGAGCCCTTCCGCCTCCTGCGGCTGTGAAACTGATTAACGAATCTGTGGGCCTCATCTCGAGAGTGGATTAGTACTCTTCCCCTCCGATCCAATATTATCGGCTCTCTTCCATCGATATAGAGTGTCTCTTCTCTTTTCGCTAGTGCAGCAACGACAAACTTGCCATCCATATCATTCTCAATAAGTGCATTATTTATCGTTGATAGATGAGTCTCTCCTCCATCTAGAAGAAGAATATCGGGCCACTCTTTTTGTCTCTTTAACCACCTTAATATGGACTCTCTCATCATCCTCAAGTCATCAGCTGAATCTCCCTTAATCTTGTACGTCCTGTATTCCTTTTTTGAAGGTCGCCCATTCTTGAAAACAACCGATGCCCCAACTCTCTCAGATCCCATAAGTTGAGCCATATCGAAACAAACAATGTGATCTAAAGATGACATTCCAAGCAATGCCGCCCCTTCGTTAGCAGCACGCTGCTCAAGACTTCCAGAGCCGCTCCTATGTGAGCGCGAGACTAAAATCTCAGCATTCTGATCTGCCATTTTTCTTAGCCGGAACAAATCGCCTCTTTTGGGCACCCTGGATATCAAGGAACCTCCTCTCCTGAACTTAAGCCACTTCTCCACTGAATCCCCAACTGGTGATGGAAGAAGCAAGACTTTGGGGGGCCTCCTATTCGCGTAATGCTCTACCAGAACGAGTGATACGGATTCTGAAACATCTCCTTTGTGAATTAATGGATACTCCGTCTTTCCCTGTACCACTCCTTCCTTGGCATGCAAAATCATAACTATGGCCGAATCTCCAAGTGAAGAAAATCCGATTGCATCACAGTCCTGGTAGAATCTGCTATGGATTATCTGCTGAGAAAGCGTACTCTGAACTGAAGAAATCATATCCCTAATCCCTGCAGCTCTCTCGTAGTTCAGGTATTCAGAGGCCTTATCCATATCCTTTTGGAGAGATTCGATTAGAACTTTAGCGTTCCCATCAAGGACATCTGTGACGGCCTTAACAATTGCTGGATATCCATCTGGATTACAACAAGGCCCCTTGCATAGGCCGATATGCATCGCTAAGCAACCATCACTGCCCCTGCAGTCTTTATCCCTTATTCCAAACTCAATTCTGAGTAATTGAATCACTCTCTTGGCAGCTCCTGCATCCGGGAACGGCCCCCAAGATCTTGACCCCTCCGGGGGATGACGAGTGTAGAGAATTCTAGGGAACTCCTCTGCTGTTAATGAGATAAAGGGGTATGATTTGTCGTCCTTCAATCTTGAATTGTACTTCGGCTTATGCTCCCTTATGAGGTTCCTCTCTAGGAACAATGCTTCTGAAGGACTTTTGGTAACAATGAAATCTATCTCATCAGCCTCCTCTATTAGCAAAGGAACCATTCTACGTCCGTCGCTACCAGAGAAATATGATGATACTCTTGTTCTAATTTCCGTGGCCTTACCAACGTACATTACTCTCCCATCTTTTCTCTTGAAAAGATAAACTCCAGGCTTGCGTGGAAGATCTAGGGAGCTCCTCTCAACTGGCATTTACAATGATGCGCCATAGGTCAACGCCCATGAACCCGTGCCTTGTCTCAGGGACATGCTCACTCACTCGCAGGCAAGGCTTCTCGCTCGGCTAGCTGAGTTTGGAGACCATTTAGAAACCGCCTGGGATGTTCCAAGGGAGCTATCACTGCCAGGATTAGCTGAATCCCTTGGTCTAGTTCGATCTGCTTTACATCAACCACTCTCAGAATTGGAAAACCAGGGCCTCATATCCACTAGAACGGCACACGTGATTGGAGGAGGATCAAGGAAGAGGACTGTTGTCCACATTTCAAAAAAGGGAAGAGTGTTAATTGACAAAGAAACACCTACTTCCAGAACTACCAGCAGTGGGATAATAGGGCCAGCTCCAGATCCTACTGAAGTACATGGTCGATTATCAGAGATCAAACAATTGTCGGAGGCCATATCCAATGGTAAGTCAGTAATATTGAGCGGCTTACCGGGAATAGGAAAATCAACCCTGGCTAGAGCCCTCGCCTCCCACTTAGGGAGCCTCAGATGGAAGATTAGATGGGCTAACTGCTCCGTAAATACCGATGTTAAGGCAATTGGAAATATGTGGCTTGGAAACAGCGCTCCCTCCTCGCCGGAGGCTATCGTGGAGTCTACTAGAGTCAAGAAGACTCTTCTCGTACTGGATGAAGTTCAAGAATTACATCCCCGGCACTCTAGCTCAATTAGTAATCTGATCTCTAAGGCCTCCTCATCTATTTGTTCGGTATTGCTGGTGGTTAGAGCGCCTAATCCATTGGACTTAGACGGAGAATTCGTCGAGATTCGTCTACAAGGCCTCGATCTAGAATCAGCAAAGCTCCTCTTTTCAGAGGATATCGATAATGACACAGCAACAGTTGTTTCAGAATCTCTGGGAGGCCATCCTCTAGCGATAAGGCTCTGGTCCCCCGATGAGGGAGTCCCTGAGAAGTCTGAGGCAGTTCTCAGATATGTTGAGAAAACCGTGATAAAAAGACTATCCGAAGATGGAACTTGCTCACTTGATGAATTATCATTATCTCCTTTGCCCCTACATGTTGAGGAGATGGCATCTGATGCGGGAATCAATGAATTGGACGACTCAGCGATACTGAAATGGTCTAATGGACTTACAGAGCCCCATCACCTAGTTAGGAATGTCAGAAGAGCATCTTGGGACGATCAGAAAACTTCCAGATTGCATAAGGATGCCGCGATGACATGGTCCTTATTGGAGGGACATAGGGCTAGGAAGCTTGAAGCACATCATAGGTCGATGTCAGGAAAGGAAGAAGATATACAATGGATTGAAAGTAATATTCAACAAATAGCTCTATCTGATAGCGCGTCAGCTGCTGTGGTATTGGAAAATGCTCTAGAGTCAAAGGAAAGCCAGATTCTTAGAGAGGAAGCGGCTACTATTGCTCTCGACAGGGGAGAGAGGATTGAAGCAGGGATACATATCGAGAAAATTAATGAGGTACTGCCAAGAAAGATATTCGAGTCTAGATTAGCGAGATTGAACGGCAATCAAACCCTAGCAGAGAAATTGGAGGCAGAAGTAATCACATTGTCAGAACCAAGTCAACGTGCTAAAATGGAGGTTTCTTCAATCATCAGAAGATTTGATGACAGACTTCCGGGAAGATTAGGTAACTCTGAGTCCGATAAAATTCTACGGATTATCTCGCAAGTCGATTTGGGCGCTATATCCAATGATGAGAGAGAGTCAGCAACCCTATCTCTGGAGCTAGTGAAATATAGTATCGCTCTAAGTGATTCCAACATCCAAGAGGCATCCAAATCGAGAGCAGAAATCGAATCCAGACTTGCTCTAGATGATAACTTCCTGGAAATACTCGATCTGAAAGCAAGGTTGTCTTCCAGAGTTAATGGAGCATCTTCTAATAGCTCAATTTCATGGTCAAAAGATTTTATTTCTAGCCTAGATGAACCAGTTACTAGAATTTTGGCAATCCACTCTACTCTTGAGGCCGTAGGCAAAGAATTCCCCAACTGGCTCATTGAGGCCCATAGGGAATCTTGTGGATATCCGCTCAGAGAGGATGTGCCATCCCTCAGGAGACTGTCAGCACATAGATGGTATTGGAGAGGAGTCCTAGACCCTGTAAATCGAATGTCTCACTGGACCGAGGCAATAAGTAGATTCAGGGCGGCCGAATGCATTAATGCTGCCAATCAATTAGTTACTAAGATGGCTAAGGGAAGCTAACCGTCCCCTTCGAAACCATCCTCTGAAACTATACTTCCAACAACTTCTTCTATCTCACCGTCATAGTATTCGTCAGTATAGAAGAAACCCCTCTCTTTCAACTGCACACCAGCAAATAATAGTGTTATCAGGAGAATAATGACGATCAAGGAGAGCCCTCCGATTAGAATACCACTCATAGATCCACCATCGCCCTTGCTCTCAACCTTTTCTTCACCAGAAATATGGATTGCAGTAGCTAGGTTTGTAGATGAGGAGGCTCCAGATATCGCTCTTACTAGAATAACCTGAGTCCCCTCGATAGTATTGTTCGGGAGGTATTGCAGCCTATCGACAAGAAGACTGTGTGAGACCTCAAAATCATTGTCTCCAGAATTAAATTCTGGTAGATCCATCCAATTGTCCCTCATGTCCCAAGTCCTCCATTGAACCCTTTGGATACCACCTTCTACATTGTAAGAAATAGATTCTCCCTGACCAATCCAAACTCTATTATCGAGCCCATAATCACTAGCCAAAGTAACATTCAGAGTGAGACTGAGATCATAGTCATAATTGGCAGCTTCTTCGACTGCAGGTTGAGCATTGACGTGCCCATGCCCGTATACATTGTTCTGGCGATTCTTGGGAATCGCGTCTTCGGCACAGGGCTCATTTGCCAACATGTAATGACACTCCCGATATGTGGAAGTCTCCTGCATAATATTTCGAATATCAAATGGACTTAGATCGGGATTAGCCTGATACATTAGAACAGCCACTCCTGCCGCTCCAGGGGTTGCCATACTTGTTCCTGATAGCGCCACATAACCATCTCCGGTATTTGCATCAGGGGCGTTAACACTGCTTCCAACGAATGCTATGTTTGGTTTGACTCTGCCCTCCTCTGTGGGTCCTTGACTCGAGTAAATTGCAATCGAGGTATCCTTATCGAGAGATCCTACAGTGATGACGTCCTCCGCACTCCCCGGGGTTCCTATTGTTGCAGTTCCACCACTATTTCCAGCCGCGATGAAAAGAGTCACTCCAGCCCTCATCATTTCATTAGCCATTCTGTTGACCGACTCCTCCTCCGATGATGTCCACTCTATTGCCCCAGTTAGGGCACCGAGACTCATACTAGCCGCTCTGATATTGAATTCGTGTCTCTTATCCACTGTCCACTCCATCCCGGCCATGACTGCTGCGAAAGATCCACTGCCGCCCCCATCCAGTACCTTGACTCCTACTAGATTTGCACGAGGCGCCACACCAATGTGCTGATAGTTGGGGGCACCTGTCCCGGCTGTGATGCCAGCACAGTGAGTGCCATGACCATTGTCATCATAGGGAAATATCTCTGTTCCATTCGTTGCTCCGGGGTTGTTTATGGCATCATAGAACGCGACTATTTTAGGATCATCTGTCGTGTTGTCATCGTCTAAATCGTCCAGAGCCGTGTGGTTGCCGTCGATTCCGGTGTCAATGATTGCCATGGTTACTCCCTCACCGGTGTAGCCTGTGTCCTGCCAAACCAAATCGACTCCGTGAACTGGAACTACCTCTTCCATCTGTATCCCAAGGACTCCATCAAGCTCAACGAAAACTACTCCCGGGAGCTCAATAATTTCATGAATCCTACTCAACTCAACAGTACCTGCAATCGAGTGAATTAGCCAGTATCTAAATTGAGTCTGAAACTCAACCTCCCTCTCTAGCATCGTCTGATCTTCTTCTGTAGGGGCGTGGTCAAAGTCGACAATTACTGAAATTAGACCATTTTCATCAAGATACTGATGATGGTTATTTTCTGCCGCTATCCAGATAGCATCATGAATGAAATCACCATCAGTATCCATACTTGTATCTAGCCACCAATATCTCTCATCTTCATCCTCAGAAAGATCGCTCGGAACGGCTGTAGCAATCGTTGGTAACAACATCATCAAGAAGAATGTCAATGAGACTATCTTTCCCCTAGTTTCTGGATTCATAAGCATACTAATCATATCTCGGCGCCAATCAGTGTCCGTGTGTCTGCAATCCCTTCAATGGATCTAATCTCCTGAACAACACACTTCGTCAACTCCACTTCATCATCTGCCTCTACCTTAACGAAGAGGTCATGTAATCCAAAAACAATCCACTGCCCTGAGACATGCTCTATCTTAGAAACAGCCTCTCTTACGGATACCTCAGCACCCGGATGAGTGGTAATCAAAACAAATCCTACAGCCAAAATTACACCTCCACAGCGATGAGAGTCTCAGTCCTGATTACTCCCTCGATCGATCTCATCTGACCTATCAATGTCTTAGCCATCTCCTTCTCATCATCGAAGTCAATTCGTGCGACTAAATCGTACTCTCCATAGGAAACATGAGTCTCAGTTACCGCATCTAGATTAAGTAGAGTCAGATAAACATCCAACTCTCTCTGGGGAGCGGTTTTGATTAGGACGAATGCAGTACTCATCACTACCCCAAAGACTCCTCGATACTTCCTGTTTAAGACCTCTCCTATGGCAAAAACTCTCTGCGCAATGGTACGAAGGGATAACATGGAATGAGTCAACCCCCACTCCGTGAGACTCTCTGAGAGCAGGTCTAGGATGGCGTATACGTTAGTCCTGATACTCATATTGGTTCCATTCTCCAATATTGTGGCTTCTGCAGATTCTAAGTCAACCACTGTGTGGTCGGGAACAGTGGTACTGCCAGATGGATACACGGTAGACTCGGGGGACATTCTCTCAATAACAGCTGGAACTATGGTAAGCATCGGGGCTGGATACTCGATAGAGGTCAATGGAAGAATAGTAGTCTCTGGAACCAACTCTTCACCAGTTCTATTCGAGTCTATTTCTGGAAATCACGAGGGACTGACCTTCAACTACTCAAGCGATGGTCTAGGATCTAGGATAGACAATCTATCGATTTCAAACTCAAAATTCGGAGTGACAATCTACGGGAGTGATCCAATAATCTCAAATCTGACCGTTCTAAATGCTGACAACGTCGCAGTGGATCTCTATGGTGGAGCCTCACCTACGATCATTGATCTGGCCATATTTGGAGGGGGGCAAGACGTACATGGTTTCTCAACAACATGGAGGTATGGAATCGGACTCTCAATAGGGGCAAACTCAGCACCTATCGTGAGAGGGGCAACAATAGACGGCTTGATTACCAGGGGATTGAATCATTGGGGTAATTCTGGAGGTCTTCTCTCCGATTTGGAAATATCAAATATCAGTGGATCAACTATGGCTATCTCCGCTGGTATCTGGGTAGAGGATTCAATACCACTAATTGAGGATTCGAGGGTAAAAAGATCAGATAATGGAATTTTTGTGAGGCACATCACCGAGGGATGGACAACTAGGCCCACATTCGAAAGAGTGGTGGTAGAGGACTCCATGTACAGAGGAGTAATGGTGGAACAATATAACCACAGCCAGTACTCAAATCTTCCATTAAATGCCATATTCAATGATATAACTATCAGAGGAACAGGAGGACCCGGGGCCAAAACACAGGGACTTTCTGTAGCGGCATTCGATATCAACACCAGCGGAGTACACATTGATTTAGGGCTGATTGAAGATAACGAGGCAGTTGGACTGAGGGGATATATGATCGACTCGTCCACGATCATAAATAGATTAAATCTGATGAGAAATGGAAACCCTTCCTCACTCTCTCCCTACAATGACAGGGCAGGAATGTTTCTCAGAAGCGCGAACTGGGCTCCTACTGTGAACGACCTCGTTGTTCGAAACTCATCAGGTCCCGGAGTACTGCTATGGAAAGGCGGAATCCAAGGGAGCTACTGGGACATTAGTAACAATGGCGCCACCGGTCTAGACATCAGGGAGTTCCATCCCGACTTATTCCTAGTCACAAGCCACAACAACAGTGGCAATGGAGTCTCGGTCATCGACTCCAGTAATGTAGAACTAGAGCAAGTTCACACTTCCAACAACGGAATTGGATCTATTTCGGCTTCTTCTGGCTCGGGAATATACTTCGAAGAGTCCAATGACGTTGTCAGCGCGGGCAAGAATGTTAGTTGTACTAGCTGTTCTACATCTAATGATCAATATGGCTTAGTCATACGTAACAGTATTGATATCTATCTAGATGGAATAGTCTCCAGGAATCCAATTTCAGGACCAGCCTTGGATATCGACAATCGTGGAATATCTCAAAGGGAGGGACGAGTATCATTGGCCAATGTAACCGTATTTCAGAACTCCAGCTCTTACTCAGTAGATCTTAATGCTGTAGACGCCTTAATAGACACACTGGAAATTTATGGTACTAATGGGGGAATGAACTGGGTTGCCAACGGTCGGCTTTCCTCATATCTCAATTCCAGTATCATCAGAGGAAACCAAGGCTGTCTGGATATGGTAGATCATAGTGAGCTCATCTCATACTCAGTAACCTTTGAATGCGTAGGGGCAGAACCATCTACGTCCTCGACGTTCGCAAATTTCACTGACTCATCATTCTCTCAGGGCCAAGGGCTTTCTGATACATTCTCCACGCTAGGAAACTCTCACATTAGATGGATATCATCCTCCGACATAGGTACTCCCATTTTCTCAGGCTCTGATAACATAGTCGACATCATGTGGCTGGTAGAGGCCAATGTCATCAATCAACATCTAAGAAATATCCCATTCTCAATCATCAACATTACTTTCACTCAATATGAGTCCGATTTCACAGCCACCCTTCCTTACTCAGGCAGGGATGTAGTAGGCCCATTCATCGGCCAAAGATGGACTCCAGTTCAGGGGTGGTCCCAGAATAACACAATGAGCATGGGATGCGATTACGATGGAGTCCACAATGATACTGCCCCAATTCAGGTAGTATCGGATATAGTTGCCCTGTGCATGGTAGAGATTTCTAACCAGCCACCCTTCATCATATGGACAACTCCGGAAGATGAATCTGTTTATCCAAGTGGAAGTACGGTCAGTTTCAATGCAAACGAGTCTTGGGATTTGGATAATGACAATCTAAGTTATACTTGGACTAGTAGTATCGACGGAAACCTTGCTGGAGATTTCGGCATCTGTGGAGGAAATGCCAATGGCTCTTTCTTCTTCGGCAATCCTTGGTTTTCGAGTCATGATTGCCTCTCAGATGGATTACATCAAATCACACTAGAAGTATGTGATGATCAAGGGCATTGCTCTACTGAAACAAGGCAGATAGAGCTCACAAATCTCCCACCAGTACTATCAGTGGGAACCTCACCTTCCATATCCGCTTGGGGTACGCTATACCTGGGCCAGACCGCGAATGTCACTATCTATCTGTCAGAGACGTATGACCCCGAAGGAGATGAGATGACTTGCTGGGCGACGGCATCGTACGAGGAAAACGGTAGTACGCCACCCGAAGAAACCAGTTGCCCCTCGCAGCTAATCAGATCATTCCCAGATGCACCAAATCAGTTCTCAGTAACCGTTTACGCATCAGACGGAGTTAACCCTCCTTCGATATGGGCTTTCAATGTCGAGCTGTACAATGAGATTCCCGATGCAGTCATGTCAATTTCAAGATCGGGGCAGTCTTCTTCTGATATCCTGATAATCGATGGTTCCCAAACTACCGATCCAGAGGGCGATCACATCAAGTTCCAGTTCTTGAGTGACATAGACGGGACTATCTATTCCGGGATTTCTTCAGATGGAACCATACAGTGGGTTGGTACATTGTCTAAAGGAACGCATACGATTACAATGCAGGCCAGTGATGACAGGCCAGGTCATGCAGGCCAGTGGACCACTTCCAGTCAGCAGGTACAGGTTAACAACTCACTCCCAGTTTCTGTGATATCTAGCCCCATAGATGGCTCTCTGACTGACTCTGGAACAATTATCACTCTTGGCTCAACAGGTTCTGGGGACTGGGATATGGCATGCTCTGATTTACCCGATAACGGCTCTGGACTAATCTGTAATCCCAATTCCGTTACCAGCACGGATCTTGTAAGCGTACTTTGGGAAAGCGATATTGTAGAGGACCCTCTTGGTAGTGATTGGACCGTTGAAACCAGACTTCCAGAAGGGGTGCATCAGATTACCCTGACTGTAGACGATGGGTCTGGAAATCTAGATATTTCAGAGATAATGCTCAGGGTTGACGAGTCCGCCCCTGTCCTTATTATGGACTCCCCGGTACCCGATGTAGTAGTCTACTCGAACCTTCCAGTACTCTTCGACTTTAGGAGGTCATTCGATGCAGATGGTGATGATTTCACGGTCACTATTACTTCTAATCTCATGATGGAGGCTATATTGGAGGATGTCACAAATGACTTCTGGTACAACGACTATCTGCCTCATGGAGTCCATACGTTAACCATTCAACTGACCGATGAAAATGGGATGACTATATCTCATACTCAGGAGATCACTGTGTTGGAGACAAATCCGGTCGCACTCATATCCGGACTATCCGAAGGGCAGTATATTGTTCCCGGGACAATATTGGATCTTAACGGCTCAGGATCATTCGACTATGATGATGATATCACTCTCTACCGGTGGAGTTTGTCAGATGGAACAGAGCTGGGCAATAGGGAAAAAGTGTCTATCCAGCTCCCTCCTGGTCCAGTACGAATTGATCTGATAGTACAGGACTCCAGAGGGGCTCAGTCACTAGCGTCGGTGAACCTAACAATTGGGGCATCATCACCCACTCTAAGGGATATGATCGTATCTCCAAAAGAGCTTGAGATGGGCGAGGTCAACAGTATTAGGATAACAGTCGTAATGGAAGATCTGGACGGTACGACATCATCTGTAGGTGGGGAAATGGTGGCTGGAGGGCTTTCGAAAGCATTTCAGATGAGAGATGACGGCCAGTTGGGAGATCTGGTCGCAGATGATGGGATTTGGACCTTCGAGACAAATTGGGAGATTACCGCTGGATCTTCTGCCTCAATAGGAGTATGGGCATTAGATGGCGATACAGTCAGTCCGACCCTGATGTCAATCGTCCCCATTGTGGAGGATGACGGACTGGATATAGTCGGGTGGATAGTCGGCTCAGGACTACCAGTAGTGATTATCATAATCTCAATATTGGTCGCGGTTGGTATGGTACTAGTGGCAAATCGTAGGAGAGAGATAGAGAGAGACTTGGAGATGATCGAGTCTTGGTCGACATTTGAATCCAGGGATTCGGATGACGAAGAGTACGAGGTCTAATCACTACTTCTCCGGTCCCCATTGGGTGACTTGCCTAGTCATACCGAGTCTATGAGTGAACAAGAATCTGAGGTTGAGTAAACCGTCTCCCCATGTGTTGATTTCGGCTTCTCCGACCCTCGGACGGTATGGGACGCTGACCTCAGCAGTATTCTTCCTCCCCAAGTATCTGCGCGCTCTGATCTTGAACTCCTGCGATAAGGGCATCCCATCGTGCTTAGGCCTGATACGCTCATCCTCAAATATAGATTTGCGGAAAACCCACATTCCACTCTGTGAATCATGGATACCATACCAATAGAGGATTGAAGCAGTAGTGGAGAGGACCCAGTTCCCAAATCCATGGAGTCCAGGCATAGATCCTTCCTCCGCTCTCTTGAGCCTATCACATGTTATCCATTGCAGGTCTTCATCAATCAGCTTCCTGACTAGGTCGGGGACCTCCTCCCCGGGATATGTGCAGTCAGCATCCATAGTAACAATCACTTCTCCCGGGGCCATCGAGAAACCAGTCTTGTAAGCTCTACCGTACCCCTTGCGAGGTTCTATGTAGACTGAAGCCCCTTCTCCTTCTGCAAGCTCTCTGGTTCGATCGGTCGAATTTCCATCCACAATCAAGAAGTCAAGCTTTTGGCACCATCCGTCATTCGGTACTGATCTAATCGTGTCAACTATCGCCTCCTCCTCATTCCTCGTCGGTATGACTACAGTCACATGCACTGGCAGGGGGGCTGACATGATTTGGCCACAGGACTCTCCGTTTTGAATAATGCGAAAGACTGACTTCTGGTAGTTCTCTTGAAATGCTCATACCGAATCGGAGATTTGAGCTACGATGCACATTGCAATGCTTTCCGCTGAGTTTCCACCGAGATGGGGGGGCATGGGGTCGACAGTTTTCCATCTATCGGCATCCCTAGTTAAGAGGGGACATAAGGTAACAGTAATCACCAGATCAGGTGCTGGAAAGCCCCCCTCGCAGGAGGGCGTGGAAGTACTGGAAGTGGGATGGGCAAAGATACCAATGGAGTTCACACGTTCTTATGGCAGAAGGGCGATTTCAGAGCTAGAGAGGCTAAATGAACGATATCCAGTGGATATCGTCCATCTCCATTGCCCAATGATATCATTGTCAAAATCTCAATTTAGGCGTTGCTCAGAGAAAGTTGCCCCCATCGTCTCTTCCTTACATGGATCTTGGCTTGGTGAGCGAGATGGCCTACTGGAAGCTAGTAAAGCTCGAGAGTCCGCAGTATGGGCCAACATAAATGATGTAGCAATAAGATTCCTAGCTGGTCGGTATTCCAAATTCGAGAACTTTGCGATAAATGAGTCTAGAATATGCGTAGCAAATTCAAACGCCACTAAAGAGGACTTCGAATTGAGATATGACGCGCCTCCCTCTTGGAATTGCAGAGTAGTACACTGGGGAGTAGATACCCAGATGTTCAGGCCAACCGATCCCAACTCCCCGGAGGACATCTCCAAGCGTTCAGAAATGAGGGCTAGGTTCGATGGAGGGGATCAGGAATGCAAGATTGTGCTCGCAGTAGGAAGACTAGCCGCCAGGAAGGGATATGGCACACTCATCAGGGGGTTTTCGAAGCTCCAGAGGAAAATTCCCAACTCAAGACTCGTCATAGTGGGGAGGGGGCACTTGAAGTCAAGACTACTGAAGCAGGCGAACAGACTTGGAGTAGGGGACTTTGTCCATATTGAATCCGGGATGTCATTCTCCGAGCTAGGCCAGCTTTACAGATCCGTGGATGTAGTCGCCTACCCGTCATTCTACGAGGGCCAGGGACTAATCCCACTAGAAGCGATGTCATCAGGAGTCCCCATAGTTACCGTCGATCACGGGCCGTTGCCAGAAATGGTTGACGAAACCGTCGGCGCCCTTTTCACAATGGGAGATATGGATTCAATGTTGATGGCTTTGGGGAAGATATTGAACCAAGAAGATTCACAGAGGGGAATCAAAGGACGTGAGAGAGTGGTTGAGAAGTTCAACTTCGATGGGAACGCCGCCGCCTTTGAGAAAATCTATCTTGAGGCCATACAAACACAAGATTAGGCGAACCATTGATGCGCCATGACCAGTTCGCAACACCGATATATATGGCGAAAACCACCAGTCTAGCAAAGGTCGACTCAGGGACTCTGGCTAATATTTCGATAGTCTTGTTCGTCGGGGTTCTTGCAATTGTGCACCTCAAAGCAGTAATCCAACCGCTTGTCGTTGCAACTCTGATATTCTTCCTTATCAGGCCACCGGCACAGTGGTTAGAGGAGAGGCTCGGAGGGCATCCTCTGGTGGCGTATGGAGTACTAGTTTCGACAGTGATGGGATTCCTGTTTTTCGCATCAAACTCGATGTATGCTAACATGCAGAACTTCTCCAATGAAGCTCCCGAACTGCAAAAATCTCTAGAAGCCAAGGTTGCGTGGCTCGAGGATCTATCGATATTTGGATACCAACCCAACACTGCCGCACTTACTGACCTAGTCACTATCGAGACAGTTAATTCCTATGCCGCGGGTTTTGTCGGTACGATAGCTGGATTCACCACTGGCTTGGTCACAGTACTAATTTTCCTGCTATTCATAATTCTGGAGGCTGAGACGCTCCCGAAGAGAATCAAAGCAGCTTATCCAGAAGATGTGGAGAGAGTTATGTCAGTAGCCGCCGGGTCAGGCGAGGGAATCAACACATATGTGGTCACTAGAGCCTCCGTAGCGTTCGGTCAAGCTGTCGTGGCAGCTATAGTCCTCTCCTACATGGATATCCCATTCGTATTCTTGTGGGCATCAATTACATTTCTGATGGACTTCATCCCGTACGTCGGAGCCCTGTTATCAATAATTCCACCAATTCTCCTTGGACTGATCGTTCTCCCACAAACTACAGCACTATTGCTAATCGCACTCTTAGTTGCCAATCAACAGATTTGGGGAGGTATAGTCGAGCCACAGTTAGCAGGTCAGCGGCTGGATATGTCCCCAATAGTACTCCTTCTACTAGTGGCCTTTTGGGGATGGGCGTGGGGAATAATGGGAATGGTTCTCGGAGTCCCCCTGGCGGTAATCATGAAGATAGGATTAGAAAGCGACCCAAGAACACGACCTATTGCAATAATGCTGTCCAGAAATCCAGATACTAAATCAAATTGAGTCATTGACAAAAATGGCCATAGGGGCGTCGGAGCTCACCGTTACCAAACTACCCATCCCCTCATTACTAAGTCCCCTAGTTGAGAATGAAAGAGCCTCATTTTCTAATATCCATTTTCCTCCTATTACCGAAGTACTCTTGCTAGGGGCCAGAGCGAAGACCGAGAATTTCTGTCCCACTAAAATATGCATTTCGAAACCTCCGTTGGAAGGACTGGAAAAATAGAGGACTCCAGATTCAAAGTGAATCCTGATCTTCATCCGTTCCGGGGCCTCTGTAAGAGAGGCCATGGTTCCGAAAACGTGTCCATAATCGCCCCCCTCCACTCCAACAATATCCACCTCTGTAACTCCAATCGAATTGACGTACTCCAGAGCTTTAGAAAGGTCACTCCTATCCTGATCCGGCAAGACCTTCATCTTGCCACTCCAAGAAGAGATATCTATGGAATCCATATCTCCTAGGGCTTCTGAAACCTCAAACCCCATTGATTTGGCCTTATCGGCCCCGCCATCTACTCCGTAGATTAGAACCTCTCCTGAAAGAGCCCTATCAACAGCAGAGGCATTGGGAAGGACGCCATTACACCAAAGAACGACCTTCATTACATCACCGCTTTCTAGCGGTCACTTTACCTTCTACGACCAAATCTACATCTTCTAGCTCAATGGTGGGCTTTAGCATAACTCCTCTGATCTGATAGCCCACTCTGGATGTCCCCCCAAGTGAGGAATTATCGCCAATTGCGACATACGATGACCCTCTAACTACCTGATCCTCCAGCTGACTGCCAGAAAGATGCGATCTTGCATTCATACCGAAACCGAACTCTGCTAGAGTTCCAACCATCTCAATCTGAGAGGTTTTCACAATTCCTCTGACTGAGTCCATCTTAGAGATCATACTTTCTGCATGTTCCCCTCCTGAGATATTGATTACATTTCCATTCTCAATTAGTAAGACTACCGGCTCCCCAACAATCTCTCCATCCAGAGACCCATCAATCACAATCTTTCCATTCGCAGAGCCTTCCTTGGGGAGAACGAAGACCTTGCCTGTAGGAAGATTGGTGATTTGCCCAGGTCTGTTGCAAATTCCGTTATCCTCCAATATCCACCTCGCCCCAGTGCTGAATGTCAAATCAGTACCAGAAGAAGACTTCACTCTGACCGACGTCCTCTTTCTAAGTAATGCATTCAGTCCCGAAATCTCCTTTTTCATGGCACCATAGTCTGCAGTCATTCCACCCTTGGCTAGTATTTCAGATGTAATTCCAGGCATAGATGCTATCCTTGCATTCTCCCTAGAAGCGTTTCTCCTAGCCCTCGTGTGAGTCAAAGAGCTCTTCGTAGCTATCAGCACCACATCCTGTTGCCTCATCAGCTCAGCCACAGGATCAGGAGGCTCAGCCCTCTTCTTGTGAGAGGGGGGCATCATCATCAGAAGAACTCTGTCGGTCACTTCTGCGGCGGCCTCATAAAGTGACTGGCCTACTTCAGAACAATCCGGATCCGTCACTATCAAAACATGTTCTGACGGCCTAATCTGCATACAAGTCCTGACTACGGATCTGGAAGCTGTTAGCATAGCTTCGGCCAGCTCATTCGCATTTGAGGTAATATCTAGGCTCTCTTCCGCCATCTGCTTCGTCCCTCGGAGAAGGTCGTCATTCAAGGACACTCCGAATGTCAAATCAACTCACCAAGCCAGTCAAAGAGGGGAATCTCCTGCGATATACGATGCGCGGAGTGCTTACTGTACGACTCCTAAGTATGATTGCTATCCTTGCAATCATCTCTGGATACTGGCTTTCTATACATGAATCCGCCTTAACAGAAGAAGGAGATGAGGATTACAATCAGCTGATAATGGCGGATTCATTCGAGTCGCAAGACGATAACCCCGAAGAGGAACAAAACACAGATGGGGCATATGAAGAAAGAGAAGAAGGAGCAGGTACCACCTCAACAGAATCAGACTTGCCGAGTAATCTGATCATAGGTGGGGCAAGCACTCTCGGTTCCATTATGATGGGGTCGATTTTATTTGAATTCGTCAGAGTCACTGTATTGATGGCATTATTTTCTCCTTTACTTGCCAAGTTTAACTCAACAAGAGATGATTTACTGACAAGAGGCCGTATACTAGGATACTTGGAGGCTAATGCTGGAATTCATTTCTCAGCATTGAGGGACGCTCTAGGACTAGCAAACGGAGTCACGGCATATCACCTTCAGGTATTGGAGTCGAAGAATCAGGTTATCTCTTGGAGAGATGGCAAATTAAGGCGCTACGCAATTTCCTCAATATCCAGAGAGGAAATCGGACTTATCACGAGCCCAATAGTAGGGACCAGGCTAGCTATCCTCGATGTATTATCGGATTCAGGGTCATTGGGATTGTCTGGAACTGAGATCAGGAAGAGGATACTGATTTCCAGACAACTACTGAGTCATCACTTGTCAGAACTCAGAAAGTCCGACATCATCGAGCCTTCATCAGAAAGTAAGAGGCCAAACTGGCGAATTTCAACTAGGGGGAAGGAGATCCTCGATAGTTCAAGAAGGCTCTCAAAAGCCGAGGCGGCTATCTGACAATAGTGCACATTTGACGTCAAAAGAGGTCATTGTTCAGTCCTGTTCAAGTACTATGTCGAATCGCCAAGGCACAATGGCACTAGGAACAGTAAAATGGTATAACTTCACAAAAGGATATGGATTCATCGAGCAGGAAGAGGGTGACGATCTATTCGTACACAAGTCCCAAGTCGAGGGACAGATAAGAGAGGGGGACTCTGTGGAGTTCGAAGTTGGAGAGGGACCAAAGGGGCCCAATGCTATCAACGTCAGAAAGGTAGAGTAGATACTTTTTCTCTAGATGCCTACAGTGCATCCTTTTCTTTGAAGCATAGATGACGCAAGAAGGCAAGTCGCTTAAGTCATAGATTCTGATGATGAATCTTCATGGACCAGAACTTGGATCTACAGATCGCCGCCCTGATCTTCCTAGGCGGCACGCAGAACCTCGTCTCCGGTAGTGATCATGGAGGCGTTGAAACGATGAGTGACGATGAGGAGGTAGAAGCAGAGCCGAGAAATACAGCTAGGTTGAACATAACCGACTTCCCACTCAGAGAAACCATCCTCCCTACAGTACACAGAATACTGTATTGATTTGTCAAGTCAATTTACCATTCTCTTGATATGTGGAATCACGTTGCGACTGTCATGAACAGTAAGAAGTACGCCACAGTTTTCGTCCTCACTATGATGCTCAGCGCAGGTTGTCTTTCCGCAATCGAGGACATAGCTGAAATTGAGGATGATGTCATTGACTCGGTCCTAGACTGGCTCGATAGTGAATACCCCCATCTCGATCTCCCAGCTCGTGAGAGGACTTCTCCCGTGCTTGAGACCTATGGCCAGTGCGAACCCCTGCTGGCAGATCTGAAGGAATCAATATACAACGAGATGCTAGTTTCTCTGGACCAGCAGTCATACTGGCACTGGGCAAGTCCCGCATGGCGTGGTGGAGTCGCCTTCGCCGAGGATGGTGTCGCTATGATGGATGGTTCTCCCGAGGCCACAGAAGCCGATTCTGGATCTAATTCAGGAGCTTCTAAAGATAGCGATTCGGGACGTGAGGGACAGTTTTCTGGAACCAACAACCAGGAGGATGGTGTCGACGAGGCCGACTTCCTGAAGACTGATGGATATCATATCTACATGCTAAACGGAAACCTTCTGGTCATCATGGGAGTTCCCGAGTTTGGCGAACTCACACTAGAGTCCAATATCAGTATCCAGGGTTCTCCGATACAGATGATGCTGGAGGAAGACAGACTGGTGATTGTGTCTTCTATCTATCACTGGAACCTGCCTAATGACGATCCACTTAGGGAGCTGATGTCCGAAGAGGTCACAGTAAGCTATCCCGGCGAGGAAGAGTACTCCTACACATACACACGCGTTCAAAATCTAGTAAAGTACACTGTAGTTGACATCACTGACAGAAACGCTCCCGAAGTTGAGAGCGAACTCTACATCGAGGGGAACTACCACACTGCCAGACTAGTGGATGGAACAATGCGCTCTGTCACCCATCTATGGACTAATATCGATGGACTAAGGACTTGGGTATACCTTCCAGATACATATTGGGGGATGGATGATGAAGAGGAGAAGATGGATATCTGGAACCAGAGTATGGAGGATACCATTGCCTCCAACCGGGCTATTATCGACAATCTGACTCTGGACGACTTCGCGCCTCATGTCTATGAGCTAGGTGAAGACGGTCTTTCCCAGCACCCAACCACGTCCGATGATTGCAGTGAGTACTCAGCCAGTTCAGACAGCGCGGGCCGTGGATTCAGCACAATCATGACCATCGAGCTACTCGGAGAGGAACCACAGATGCAACTAGATCACATCACTTCATCATGGGCGCACGTGTACGCCTCACAGGATTTCATGGTACTTGCAGAACCAGCCAATGACTGGTGGTGGTTCTGGAGAAACTTCGATTGGGACGATGCTACTAATATCCACGTCTTCGACATTAGTGACCCTTCTGAGACTACCTATCTCGCATCGGGAAGAGTTGATGGGACAGTTCAGGACCAGTTTTCTATCTCTGAGTACAATGGAGTGATTCGTGTAGCCACTACAGAAGATGCATGGGGACGCTGGTGGCTAGAAGGTACTGAGGAATGGAACGGGCCAACAAATAATGTGTTCACATTAGAGGTCTCGGAGAGCTGTACCTGTACTTCTGAGTTTACCTATGCAGGTCAGACAATGTGCTCTACCAGTGAATGCATTGTCGACTCGTCGGAGTTGATTCAGCTAGGACATATAGGGGACATAGCTCCCAATGAGCGAATCTGGAGCGCACGCTTCGTCGGCGATAGGGCATACCTTGTCACCTTCGAAACTATTGATCCCCTGTGGGTAATAGACTTGACAAACCCTGCCAATCCAACCATACTGGGAGAATTGGAGGTTCCAGGAGTTTCCACATATATTCATCCAGTGGACTCCGAAACCTTACTGACCATTGGAATCGGTCCTGGGCCAGACGGCCTAGGTCTAGACTGGTCGATAACCCAAGTCTCCCTATTCGATGTTAGTGACCCGACAAATCCAACGCTAGCCGACTCACTGCAGTTATCCCCTGGCTATGAGGATGAGGAATGTGATGATTGGGGCTGTGGTTGGTCGTGGTCTTACTCAGAGGCTACATACGAGCACAAGGCATTCACCTTCTGGGCCCCCGAGAAGCTACTGGCGATACCTCTCTCCACATACAGGTATTCATACGACGAGGTCGAGATCGATGGTAAGACATATGTCTACTCTGGGTATGAGTTCGTATCTACTTTGGAGCTTGTAGATGTTGATGCTGAGAATGGAACGCTTTCATCCCATGGCATGGTCGATCACTCCTCTTTCTATAATGAGGATGGGCTATCTGGATGGTGGGGGAGCTCTACCAGTATCCGCCGGTCTATCTTCATGGGCGACTACATCTATTCGTTCTCCGCAGCGGGAGCATCAGTACACAGTGTAGATGAACTCACTTCCATGGTCGATCTCGAGATTCCAGGCCATGAATATCCAGATGTTTACTACTACCAAGTAGAGGGAGAAGTCGACTCAGATGACTCAGTAAATCCAGATGAAGACGGAGGAGAGCCTGAATCTTCGTCAGAAGATAGTACAACTCACCCTTGCAATGAACCCGACACAGAAAACTGCGAGGATTAGCGCGATTTACTCAGTAACCGAACCTAAGGGCCTTTCCCGTAGACCCAGGAAGGGCCATGGGCATCCCCCGAAGAGGCCCTCCCGCTTCCCGCATGTGTACTACTGTCCCATCAACGATGGTGTAGATTGGCCAGCCAGTTAGCTCTCTACCTGCATAGGGGGTCCATCCAACTCTGGTCCAAGTATCAGAGTCGTTTATGACCCGCCTCGTTTCGAGATCGACGAGAGTCAGATCACCATCATAACCCTCAATCAGTGAACCCTTATTTTTCATTCCATAGACCCTTGCAGGACCGACGCACATCCAATTCACTACATCAGTAACACTGCACTTGCCATCCATGGCATGGGTCAACATCATCGGCAACGAGGTTTCGACCCCTGGCATTCCCGCTGGAGCAGTAGGATAACCGACTGATTTTGCTTCTAGAGTGTGAGGCGCGTGATCAGTCACGATGCAATCAATTGTACCATCTTTCAATCGCTTCCAAAGTGTATCCCGATCTTCAGTATATCGAATGGGAGGATTCATCAGAGCCCGTACTCCGAGATCTTCCACATCATCCTGATCGAAAGTAAGGTGTTGGGTACACACTTCGGTAGTAATCAAATCTCCCTTATTCAGACTAAGCCAATCGGCTTCAGCTCCACTAGTCAAGTGGACGATGTGAAGCCTATGATCATGGTCCTTAGCTAGTGCCGAGGCTCTCTTGGTGGCGATAAGAGCACACTCGACATCTCTACACTCAGCGTGAGCGGCAATATCCTTCCTATGTCCAAATTGAGGTATTCTAGATTGAAGCCTATCTTCATCTTCAGCATGAGTGGCAATTACCCCTCCTGTATTTGCGAAGATATCCTCGAGGTGCTTTTGCTCATGAACCAATAAATCACCAGTACTACTTCCCATGAAGATCTTTATTCCACACACACCCTGCATTCCTTCGACACTACGCAAATCAGCGACATTGTTAGCGGTAGCTCCGATGAAGAAGCCATGATGAGTTACAGCCTTCTTTGAAGCTAAGGAAATCTTCTGTTCCAATGATATTCGATTGATAGCATTTGGAACAGTGTTCGGCATATCAAGAAAGGAGGTAATGCCCCCAGAAGCAGCGGCTCTACTGCCGCTTTCCAAATCCTCTTTCTCTGGATGGCCAGGATCTCTGAAGTGCACATGAGGATCAATAGCCCCCGGCAGCAGGTGTAATCCAGTGCCATCGATAACCATCTCATCTAAAACAGGTTCAATGCCACCATTGGGCGCAATGGTTCTGATTGTCCCTTTGATAATGCGCAAATCACCTTCGACAATTCCACTGGGGAGGACCATCATAACATTTTGAATTAGAAGGTCCCCGCTCATTGCGCCACCAACAGATCGTAGGGACACTACCTCATCACCATTGCCATGATAAATTATCAGACCGTGAGGTTGTGTTCATATATTCCCATTGCGCCGGAATGGCAACGGGTTGGAGTAGTCAGGTTATCTCGTCGGGCTCATAACCCGGAGATCGGTGGTTCAAATCCACCACCCGTTACCAAAAACTAAATCTAAACTGAAAGTGAAGAAACGCTATACTGTAAGCAAATCAATAGTAAAAATCACTTTCAAATAGCAAACGCACCCCATCGTTTGTTCATATACTTCGGACTATCAGTCAGCATCATACAAGGTGAGACAATGGACGAAAAGACAGCAAGTGAAAAGGTCGATGAAGAAGAACTAGTGATTGATGTAGATGAGCCACAAGCAACTATTGAGGATCTGCCAGGCGTGGGTCCAGCCACAGCTGAAAAACTCAGAGATGCAGGATTTGATGACTTACTTGCTATCGCTGTAATGAGTCCCTCCGAACTGGGAGAACAGGCCGAGCTAGGAGAGGCGGTTTCAGCGAAAATTATTGCTGGAGCAAAGAAACTCGCAAATATTGGAGGATTCATTAGTGGCGTTGCATTACTAGATAAGAGAAGCAAGGTCAAGAAGCTCACCTCCTCAACCTCTTCCCTCGATGAACTACTTGGAGGTGGATTTGAGACACAGTCAATAGTCGAAGTATATGGTGAATTTGGCAGTGGTAAGACCCAGGTTGGCCACCAGCTAGCAGTCAATTGTGTACTTCCCATGGAACAGGGAGGATTCGGAGGAGAGGTTTTCTACATCGATACAGAGGATACCTTCAGGCCCGAAAGAATTACTCAGATGGCCGAGGGAATGGGACTCGACCCTTCAGAAGTACTAGAGAGAATTCATGTTGCCAGAGCGTACAACTCAGCACACCAGATGCTACTAGTGGACGAAATACAGAGAATGGGGAGAAGTATAGACGTCAGACTGATTATCGTTGATTCACTCACTAGTCACTTTAGAGCTGAGTATCTGGGTCGTGGGATGCTAGCCGCCAGACAGCAAAAGCTCAATCGTCATCTCAAGGACCTGAAAAAGCTAGCAGACGTCAACAATGCACTCGTGCTAGTGACTAATCAGGTACACTCCAAGCCAGATGCTATGTGGGGAGATCCAACTAAGCCAATAGGTGGCCATATCGTAGGCCACGCAAGTACGTTCCGCCTGTACCTTAGGAAGTCCAAGGGGGGCCGTAGAATTGCTCGCCTGGTAGACAGTCCTAACCTGCCTGATGGGGAGGCGGTCTTCAACGTGACAAGCGAGGGTCTGCGGGATTGATCACCCGCGGACCCCGTGTCCGACTCAGTTCAGTTCAGCCATAGCAGTTCTGACTTCTTGAATTAATGAGCTCAAATGGCGCTCATCAAATCCTAATTTGATGTCTGCCGCGGTAAATAGCTCTGGAAGAGTTTTAGTGTTACCAAGCCTCATCGCATTAGAATAATCGGAGAGTGCCTTTTCCGGATCTTTCCTTTGGGTTCTCCATAATTGCAGTGCACCTAGCTGGGCAATTCCATACTCAACATAGTAGAATGGCACTCCGAATAGATGTCCCTGCTGTTGCCATGAGACATCTCGGAATTTTGTATATTCCTCCCAATTCATATTCGATCCGAACCTATCTCTAATTGAGTTCCAGACTCTTGCTCTCTCTTCCCTGGTGTGTTCAGGATTTGAGTAAATCCAATGTTGGAATGAGTCAATTGTCGCTATCCATGGGAGTAGGAAAATAACTCCTTCTAAATGGCCCATCTTAGCTCTATTGGCCTCTTCTTCATCATAGAACTCACCCCATTGCTCCTGTGTCATTAGTTCCATAGACATAGAAGCTACTTCAGCGAATTCTATCGGATACCCCCTCTCGCCAATCAGCTCTAGATGACTACAATATATTGAATGGAAAGCATGACCTGCCTCATGTATCATAGTCTCTAGATCTCCTTGTAAGCCAGCGGCATTCATGAAAATAAAGGGAACTCTACTTTTCTGTAGATAGTACTGATAGCCACCAGGTGCCTTTCCCTTACGTGTATCCAAATCCAGCGTATCCATCTCTACAAGCATATCGAATTTCTCTCCCAAGTCTTCGGACATGTTGTGAAACAGTGTCGAAAGCTTCTCTACCATTTCACCCACATTATCGAAGGGTTTCAATGGTGCCCGTCCTTGTAAATCAGGCCCTACTCCCGTCTTCTCATTAACATCCCAAGGCATGAGGAAATCCAAATCTAGAGAAACCACTCTTTGAGAATTTATTTCTCTCATCAACGGAACGCATACAGCCTCAATTGCATCGTGGAACTCTAAACAGTCTTCTTTACTGTAGTCAAACCTCTCCATCGCCCTAAACATGTAGTCTGTGTATGTGTCAAAACCAGCGTTTCTTGCTATCTTGCTCCTTATGATTATCAACTCATCAAAAATCTCCGAGAGCCTTTCTTCGTCTTGCATTCTTCGGTCTGATACGGCCTTCCAAGCTCCCTCTCTGATTGCTCTCTCATTGGACTCTAAGAATCTCCTCATTTCTGGGAGGGTATACTCATTACCGTTGAATTCTACTGTCATTGCCCCATTTATCGTCTGTGACTCGGTTACTAACTTGGTCTGTTCAACTCCCAAAGGAATATTCTCCTTCCTGAATATATCGACATCATTTTTCATCGATCTAATCATTAAATCATACCTGGATGGAAGATTCTTTACAGCCTCATGCTCAATCAATCTACGATTCAGTGAATCAGAGAACTCTGAGAGCTTGGGCCTTACATTTTCTACGAAATCTAGGAAAGAAGACCTTTTTTCGTCACTCTCAGTATCACAGGTCATTGCTATGTATAACAGTGCTCCCTTTTCTGAGATATGCTCAGAGAGCTCAGATGCATCTCTAATTATTCCTTCAATGCACTTTGAGCAGGAAATTTTTCTGTTCAGTAGCTCATTCACATAGGGCTTTATTTCATCCCAATCACCAGGATTGAAGCCATCGTCTACAAATGAAGAGGTTCCTTTTCCTGCCATGTTACTGTCCATAATCTTCCCATTAGGTCAATGGATATTATCCTGACTATTACTCCTAGAAATCACTCATCGAAGCATGGAGTAAAAATGACTGCTCAATCATTTCAGCACTCACCACTACCCCCTCGCCTAGAAATCCAATCTTCTGGAGCCCCTCTACTGTCGGAAAGGGCCTCCTTGGAATTATACTCGCTCCAACTATTTCTATCAGTCTTTCAGCATCTCTACTATGATTATTGTATTCATTCACGGGAAGGGAGGTCTCGCCAATCCCTCCAGCAGTGTCTATCTCGGGTAACCTTACCAGCCAAGCACGCTTATCCCCCTTTGAAACTCCAGATCTGTCTATGGCAGTCTTAATCTGCCTTGTTCCAGATATAATCCTGAGAAACTCTGCTGTTGGATCCCTTGCAATCATCCTTTCCTGTTGCTCATTACTCCTTGACTTATGCCACACTGACCATAGATGTACCTCACTTGCGGCTACATCATAGGAAATCAGACTCCACCGCTTATCTGGACGCCATTTTTCAATTTCAGAGATCAGAACAGATACATTTTCCAGTGGGGAGGAGAATTTTATGGCCCATGCCGGAAACCAAGGGACACCGCTCATCCAGTATACTCTGGTAGTCGGAGTTCAATTGTACTTTCTCTTTTCTCTTCTAACTGTACGACTGGCATCTCGGACAAGCTTCTCAACTAATCTTGGACTCCATCCCCTCAAATCAGACAGCCTTTCACAGTCCTTATCTGTTAGCTCAGCTACATCAGAAACCATACTTACTCCCAACAGCTCAGACATCTCCCTTGCCCTCACCCTACCTATTCCTTTGAGAGAAACCAGCCCTAGAATGTCCGATTTACAACCGTATCTTACCCTACTACGAACTTCTCCTAAAGCTTCAATAAGAGCCTCATGAGATTTCCTATCCATTGATGACATCTCATCATCCTCTATGACTATCCTTCTAGAGGCATATAGTAGCCATTCAGCCAATTCCACCCGGCTCCTTAGATCTCCAGGTTGAACGCCCCAGTCTTTTTCAATCGAGCTCATTGTTTCCTCTTCCATCCATGACTGTAGAACCAGAGCGCCCTTCATACGCCTATCTTCATCATGATCCACCGCTGTACCCAGTATCTCTCTCTCATGCCGGTGTAATGATGATTGAACCCTATCATAATCAGATTTTCTAAGCCATAGTGGAAGAAAGTCAGGAGTACATGCAACCAGATGAAGCAAACTCATCGGGGAGACCTGCAAAAACTCATCATTTCCAGAAATTACTGACATTGCCTTCCCAAGGCCATCTCTAAGGATCCTTCCAGATAGAGGATTAAGATACAGTCTAGAAATTCTCGCTCCTAGTGGAGTAGCTAGATATGTCATAGCCTGCGATTCAGATAAATTAACCGAATCTTCTCTTATTGATATCGCCTTCTTGAAACCAAAGATTGGAGGGCCGCTCCTCTTCCTTTCGAATTTCTCATGCGCTCTTTCATTTGATAACTCAATACCAAGGACGGACGCTGCAGAATTAGCCCATGAGGGAACCTCATCCCCCCAATTCTCTTCAGTATCAGAATACGGTTGCTCATCATGGATTTTCTGAGACACTGAATCGGAGTCTCCCTCACGAGTCATCATTCCGTTTTCTACTAACCAATGAATCGCCTCATCTAACCTATCTTCAAGAGTCTCAGCTCTCATTTGAGTGGCCAAGAAAGTTCTACCAAAGAACCTCCCTAGGGAGTATCTGTCTGTTAAAACCCCACTTGAAATTAGCGATAGTACATGAGTAAGTAAGGCAGGATCCTCAATTGCACTATTTGCCATCGGATTCGCCAATTTAGAAGTCACACTCTCCGGCTCGCCCTCTAGGTAAAGCTCAACCAATCTCCCCTCTTCATCAGGGTCCTTCGAGAGAATCCATGCATCTCCATATTCGTCATATTTGGGGCGTCCTGCCCTTCCTAGCATTTGTCTGATTTCCATAACAGATAGTGGCATCGATGCACTAGCGGCGGCACTCCATCTTCTGTAATCTCTAATGACGACCCTTCTTGCTGGAAGATTCACTCCCTGGGCTAATGTGGGTGTGGCTACTATGCATTTTAAATCCCCTTTCTTGAAAGAATCCTCAATAATCCTCCTTTGCCTGTGAGTTAGTCCTGCATGATGGAAACCAACTCCTCCTTTTATCGAATTAGCCAGAGATTTACCAGTTGAAGTGCCCTCTCCACTGGTAGAAATCTTATGTGAAACGCTCTCCCAACTTTCCAAAAAAACATCAGTAATTTTACTTGGTTCCTCATCTCCCATCTTCAGTATAAACTCAGAAAGAACTCTGGCTTCCTTAACCGCCGATGCTCTTGAGGATACGAAAACAAGTAACTGTCCACCCTTTGAGATAGTATCCATCAAAGCCGCTTGAAGCCTCTGATCTTTCCTGCCCGAAAGCCTCCTTTTTTTGATTCCTTTAGTATCATCAGTCCCCTCAATTCTATGTATATTGACATCTAGATCAGTCATTACTCCACAGTGTAATGGTATCGGCCTCCAATCCGATTTAACATGAGTCGCCCCGAGCCAATCTGAGAGTTTCTCAGAGTTTCCAACTGTGGCTGATAGCGCGATAATCTGAGCATCAGGGCGTACATGCATGATTCTAGACAGGGTTACCTCAAGAGTCGGGCCCCTACTGTAGTCATTCAATAGATGAAACTCGTCCGACACTACAACTCCAAGATTCTCTAGGAATCCAGTTTTGGTTCTCAATATTGAATCAAGCTTCTCACTAGTACAAACTAGGATATCAGAGTTTTCTACACCGGCAGACTCGCCTCCTCTGTCTCCAACGGCCAACCCAACAGAGAGTCCAACAGATTTTCCAATTTCTGTCAAATCTTCGAATTTTTCATTCGCCAGCGCTTTCAGTGGGACCACGTAAGCCCCCCTCATCCCTTTCATATCACCAATTAGACGATTGATCATACCGATGTATGCAACCAATGATTTTCCACTGGCCGTTGGAATTGTCAACATCAAATTATCACCATTTAACACAGGGGGCAAAGCCTCAATCTGAGGAGGAAAAAACTCCTCAATTCCCCAATTATTTTTTAGGAATTTAGTGATTCTTGGGTCGATATCAAGGCCATCCATCCCGTTGCCTGATTCCGCCATGACTATCCTTAATGTTCGGACGTTCTAAAGGATGCCGTGAATAACTCACTAATTCCATCGGTGGTAAGCAGGATGCCCTTCAGTAACCGCTACGAATAACCCCTCGCCCGTTACACAAATCTTACCCTCACAAACCAAACTCATCTTCACCTTAGCCCTATCAGTTCCCAGCTCCACAATTTCAGAAGTAATCTTGAGGACTTTATCATTTGGAGTCGGTCTACGCAGGCTGACACTGTAAGAAGCAGTAACCGTACATGGAGGCGTAGCACTCCCCTCATTTTCCATTAGCGCCACTGCGGCAGTCCAATTTCCATGACAGTCAAGGAGTGCCCCCAGTATTCCTCCATTTACCATCCCAGGAAAGGCTTGGTGGTGTTCCTCAGGATTAAATTCCATGCATAGTCCATTTTCAGTCCTGAAAGATCTTATTTTCAGTCCCTTAGTATTAGCCGGCCCACATCCAAAACATATGCTATTGGGTGCGAATTCTTCTTGTACAGAAAGCTCGGAACCTCCACTCATATGATGGTGGAAATGGCTTAAGGAATTGAATAATTCCCATTGTCGTCCTATGGTATCCTATTTATGCCAAACCTACTGGGAGGAGCGTTGTCCAATTCCGAAGGGGGCTCAGAAGACGAGCCAAGCTCCGAAAGACCAGAGAGTCTACTCCCTCGTTCTAAGAGGAGGAGGTTCGCCCCTCTCAAGGTCGCCAATCAGATTCCAAAGAGGAGGAGAATCGAGATTGAGAAAGCTCTAGAGGGAAGCACTGGAACTCCAAAGAAGTGGTCCCGTCAGAGTGGTCCCAAGAATCATAATTTCCTAAGAAAGAGAATTCTTCCTGGGACAATAAGGAGAATGGACTTCGATCTACTCGCTGTTGAGATTGGAGAGTCATGGCCAATTCCTGTAACAGTTGTTCATGGTTCTCGTCCGGGTCCTGTAGTAACTCTATTGGGGGCTGTCCACGGAAATGAGTTGGTGGGGCCATTAGCTCTGACATACTTGACTGGTCCTAATTTCATTGGCCCCGGTAAGGCGATAGATCCGGAGGTCCTCTCGGGAACGATTAGGATAGTTCCTGTTGTGAACATGCCAGGGTATAAAATCAAGAGTCGATACATGCCAGACGGCAGAGATCTGAACCGGTCATTTCCCGGCAAGCCAGATAGTAACACCTCTTATCGGGTAGCATATAGGATATGGAATAAAATCATTGCAGGTAGCGATTATGTCGTAGATTTGCACACAGCTGCAGTAGGTAGGACAAACATGCCTCAAATACGTGCTAATCTTGCACATGCATCCAGCAATAGAATTGCCAGATCGTTTGGAATCGAGGCAATTTTGGATAACGCAGGTCCAAAGGGCTCTCTCAGAAGAGTCACCAACGATTATGATATTGCGTGTATTACATTCGAAGGAGGGGGCCCCGATGAGTTAGATCCAGAATCAGTCCAAGTTTCTCTTTATGGCATTCTAAATGTCCTCAGGTCACTAAGGATGATTCCGGGCCATCCAAGCAGGCCAAGCTTCAGAATCTTAGCTTCTGGGTCACTATGGATTAGATCTGATCAAGGCGGTCTTCTGGATGTACTAGCCCCTGCTGGAAGCTTTGTAGAGGAAGGAGAGGTGGTAGCAACAGTTACCAATCCCGAGAGCCCTTTGGAATCACATGACGTCATCTCTCCTACTAATGGATTGATGATATGTTCAGCAACGAACCCCTTCGTTACTGCCGGGACTCCAGTGGGGCATATCTTACCAGTTACCAAAGGAGTAAAGACAATCAGGAAGAGGCTGGATGAGGATGATTGCTTGGTCATAAGCGGTGCTGATGGGGATCCAGTATGGAGGGATGATGACGAGGTAGAGGATATTACCGTCGGAGGGGAATGGTCTGGCGGAAGTGTCGATGGTGAATGGTCTACCAATCCTCCAACTGGTCCAGACGAAGAAGCCGCCGAAGCAGATCCATCTCAGTAAGAACCCGGAGGGGGTGGCGGAGGAATGTCATCTTGGTCTATTGCCTGATTATTACTCGAAGAGGATATCATCGAAGAGAGATCAGGTGCACTTGGCAGAGAATATGAAAAGTCATTCTCGTTAGAGTTTGCTTTGGCCAAACCAGTCTCGTTATCTCTCGAAGAAATCTGGTAGAACTGGTAAGCCTCATTCAATTCTCTTCGATATGAAATCCGTGCTCCAACTAGGTAGCTAATTCCCAGCAAAGAAGCGATAGCAGCTATAGCTATTACAACTCCTGAAGGTGTTAAGATGAAAGAAACCACCTTTTCGGATAAGCTAGTAGGGGTTTTTGAAATTACCATTTCGAAAGTCCAAGTCATCTCAGTGAGCTCACCACTGTCAATCATAGAAGCCGAAACCTGTTGCAAACTCGTACCCTCGGAGCATAGATAAACCTCTAGATTTACTTCTGGAGAGTCACAATCTAAAGATGGCATAGATACATTATTGTCACCAGAATATAGTCCTTCTAGAGAGTAGTCACCTATCTTCCAACTGATGATATATTCAACCCCCTCGGGAATATTTTCGATGCCAATCTCAAGCACATGGTCCTTGGTATCCCAAGACTCAATGTCCGCATCATTCGGAACAGGTGATATCAAGCTTAGTCTCGAGACGTCTTCATCGATTATCTCATCACAATCATCATCTATTCCATTCCATGATTCACTGGAACCGGGATTTATCGAAGAAACCAAATCATTACAATCTTGAAAATCAAGGAAACCATCTGAGTCGCCATCAATATTGAAAATAAGTGGATTGGATCCCATTTCTATAATTTCTTCACCATCGAGATAGCTATCTCCATCCGTATCTGGATCAGTAGCCGATGTCAAGTAGTTATGAAACTCGGCATAGTCCTTCAAACCGTCAGAATCTGTATCAATATCGACAAAGTCTTCATCCACCTCTTCATCACAATCATTGTCCTTGCCATCTAGGGCCTCGGTGAGATAACTAGCTCTGCCTGCATCCTGATCATCACAATCTTCGAACCAGTACTCCCCATCTCCATCATTATCCGGATCAGCCAATACCGGGTCGGTTTTTGTTACCTGTATTTCATATCCATCTGGCAACCCATCTCCATCTGTGTCCCCGTTGTAAGGGTTAGTCGATAGATTATGATACTCCTCGAAATCACTAAGCAAATCACCATCGGTATCTATTGATTCGAATCCATCATCCATTATCTCATCACAATCATTGTCTATTCCATCGAGGACCTCATTCAGACCAGGCGATCTGAACTCATCCTGATCGTCGCAATCTTGGAACCAATACCATCCATCATCGTCATCATCCGGGTCAGCCAAATTAGGATTGCTCTGATAGGTCAGTACTTCGGTACCGTCATCCAATCCATCATCATCAGAGTCACTGTCTAAGTGGTTCGTGAAATAAGTATAATATTCGGGCCAATCGAAAAGACCATCGCCATCAGAATCTGTGAAGTTAAACCCCTCATCAGTCATAGTATCGCAATTGTCATCTATTCCGTTTAGTATCTCGGGCCTCCCGGGGTTTACCATTGGGTCGTCGTCATCGCAGTCATTGAAATGATAGAACAAATCCCCATCATCATCTGGGTCGAAAATATTTGGGTCACTCTCCCAGAAGTTAATTTCAGCCCCATCGCTCAACCCGTCATCATCAGTATCGCTATCCAAAGGATTCGTACTGAATATGGTTATTTCTTCGAGATCTCCCACTCCATCGAGGTCTGAATCAGATGACAATGGATTGGTCCCGTAATTGATTACTTCCTCATAATCGTTCAGCCCATCTCCATCAGTATCTGGATCAAATGGGTCGGTTCCCCAAATCTCCGTCTCATTGATATCCTCTAAACCATCGTCATCGTGATCAAGATCCGCATCAGTGCCATGTAATATCATTGACCAATGGTTCAATGTCCCACTCCCGCCAGATTCAACATCTCTGACTTTCAATTGCCAGTTTCCTATTGATGATTCATCCCAATGGTGAACAGTGTTGAATGTCCAGTTATCATAGTCATTGTTGTTGTCATTTCTCTCCTCGGCTAGCCATGACTCCTTACCAGACGGCGAGACTAGTACTATCTCCAAGTCTCCTCGATTAGTATGGGAAATATCAACAACCACGTCAATACTTTCGATTGCCATATCCATCGTGATGGAGGTATTGAACTCACTCCAGGATGAGTTTCCATCATCAATCTGATAGTTCTCTAGTATTGGGCCAACGCTCAGATTCACTTCCTCGTTAACATTAGTCCATGAAGATGCCATGGAGACTGCGGCACCGGCATCAACTGCCCCGAATCCATATTTGTGAGAAACATCATGGCCAGCTCCATTCACGTCCCAAGACGAGTCGCTCTGATCATTGATTCTGGCACTATTGACTAGGATGTGTTGTACATCCCTCCAAGTTAGGTTCTGATTGGCTTCTAGCATCAGAGCGATAACTCCCGATGCCAGAGGTGTTGCACTAGATGTACCTCCAAACGTGTCAGTCACATTTCCTGATGAGTTGTAACCCCCAGAACCGACTATGTCAGTGGTTGTTATGGCCTCGCCATCACCATTTGAATGGGCTGCAACCAAGATATTAGCTCCTGGCTCAGCATAGTATGATTGTTGTCCAAAATGTGTTATTGCAGTTACTGCAATGGTGAATCTACTATTCGCATAACCATCGTAGTTCGAGTCGTCATCCGAAGTTAGTCCGTTTCCAGCGGCCCAAGTAATTATGTTCCCTAAGCCATCTCTTCCTAAGTACACGTCATTCTCGAATGCGGCGGTCATCAGCGGTCCGGGGGATTTTAGAGTACGCCCATTATCAGTAGGCCCCCATGAGTTTGAGTAGATGTCTACATAGTCATTCTCATAGCTCAATGCTTGAGATTCTAAGTAGTCTGATATTGAGCAAGAAATAAGATTAGATCCGGCGACACTGGCTCCGAATGCGGCTCCGGAGACGTATAGTGAGTTATTTCCAGCCGCCGCGGCCACTCCTGCCGCAGCAGTCCCATGTCCATCGAAACTTAGAGGGGTCGGATCTGAGTCATCATTACACCAATCGTAAGATGCCGATTGATCATAGTTAGGAGAGATATCGGGATGAGAGATATCTAAGCCATCATCAACAATACTGATTACTACTCCCGAACCATTGTAGGAATTCCACGCTCCCGTGAGGTTAGCATCCTCTCCTGAAACTCCTCCGGTCTGACCGTAGTTATCCAGATGCCACTGCGAGCTTAATTCAGGGTCATTTGGAAGGTATCTCTCCTCATGCGTCCTTTCAACCAGAGGAGAGAAACTTTCAATCTCTCCAATCTCTAGAGCCTCTGAGAGCCTTTCTATGGGTTTCTCTCCGCCCTCTAGTTCCCACACAAATGAACCTGGCAATATTTGGATCACCTTACTGGAAATGGGCTTCGAGTGAGTCTTCTCATGCTCAGAAATAGGTATACTGGTAACCACTAGCCACTCCTTAGAATCGTGTAGCTCTTCAGTGGTGTAAGACTCCAGATTGCTCACTCTATCAAATGCTAGTCGAACCGAAATAGAATAATTTTCCATAATAGATAATGTATCTAATTCATCCCCAACTATTACTTCATCTTCTGCAGATACGATGCTTGACAGTGGCATCATGAAAATGATTAGGACCATTAGAATTGCATGACGCATGTATTGACTCGCCCAACTAAGACATATAGCCGTTCGTAATTGGTGTTAGCAACATAATTCATCTACTATCATTGAATTTGGAGATCTCAGAATGAACTTCTTCATCTGTCATCATCCTTCTCTGGGACTTGGCGACCTCAAAGAGATACTCAATAATTTCATCATTCACTGGATAATCATTCTGACTAAGCCACCAAGTGATATTTGACCTACCGCTCATGTGCCCTATGCGAATAATCTGTTGTAAACCATAGTCTCCAGCAGGTACTCCGGAGTAGACCCTATCGGCAAGCCAGTGATTTCCTTTGGCCATGGCCTTGACGACAGCGCTAGCGTGCACTCCAGTACCGGTTTCAAAGGCATCCTCTCCGAAAACTGGATAATTTCTGGGAAGTGCCACTCCTACATATTCGTGCGCCTTTTTCATGTATTCACTCAGAGAGGTCAAGTCGTTGCTAATTACCCCCATCAGACTAAGATTTACCAGAGTCTGATCCAGGGGGGCATTTCCTGATCTTTCCCCAACCCCTAGAGCAGTGCCATGTATCACATCCGCTCCCGCCTCATAAGCAGCTAGATTATTCGCGACACCCAGCCCCCTGTCTTGATGGCCATGCCAGTTTACTTCAATGTCCCTTCTCTTGAATCCGGAGTCCGGTATGACCTCATCTTGGATGAATCCTAGCAACTTCTTTACTCCGTTTGGCGTAACGTGCCCACATGTATCGCAAACACATATTCTATCTGCACCCAATTCCATAGCACGCGTGTAAACTTTCTTGATATCCTCCGGATTACTTCGCGTGGTATCTTCAGTAACAAACATCACCGGGATATCATTACTGACCGCGAAAGATACTGCCGACTCGGCAGTTGACATTATCCTCTCCATGGTCCAGCCCTCGGTATACTGCCTAATTGGACTAGTCCCTAGGAATGCGCTCGCTTGTATCTGAGTTTCATGTTTTGATTGTAGGTCTACCAGGGGCTCAATATCAGATACTAATGTTCTGACCGCACATCCCGGTCGAAGTGAGTAACCCATGTCCCTCATGTGGCCAAGCATTGAGTCAATGTGGCCCACGTGCTGCGGGCCAGCACCGGGTAATCCCAGATCCACCTTCTGGATGCCAAGTTTTTCCATGAAGTCAATCAACTCTATCTTCTGTTCAATAGTGGGATTAATTGCACTAGGGCTTTGAAGTCCATCCCTGAGGGTTTCATCGTCAAACCAGAGTTCATGGGGGTGATTTGAAGACTCTCTTGAAATCTCATAATCGATAGTGTTCCAATCAAAGATTAGGTCCTTCTCCTCCATCGCACCACCTTCTAATTATGCTCTGCAACTACCTATCAAGTGCTTGAATCCATCGGGACACCAAAATCTTCAGACTCCAGCCTTTTTCCTGCTCCTGTCATTACTCTCGAGACGGAAAATTACACCAACGCATATTACGACTCCGATTAATGCGGTTTGCAAGTCCGAGCTAGAAGTGACCAACAACAGGAAGAACATCGCCAAATAAGATAGTGAGAAGAAGAACGACCTAGCCGCCTTGGGCATTCTTCCCCTCTCGTCCAATCCCTCATTGATGTCTATCCTCCAAACAGTTGATGCATACCATCCGGTTAAGAGGAAGCAACTCCATCTCAGTACATGGTAGAGCGGATCGATATCTTCTAGATGACCGCGGGCAATCGGTGCATAGAAAGAAACAATCATCAGCGCGACTGAATATATCTTCATCTCTAAGATGGTTCTAGATTTTCCCTTGACATTAGGCATCATCGGAACTCCAACCTCCTCATACTCCTTCGATTTGTATAGTGCAAGAGCCCAGAAGTGAGGGGGCGTCCATAAGAATATCACCAAGAACATTAGCCAAGGCATCACACTCCCAATTTCAGTCACCGATTCAAATACAGACCAAAGGGAGTCGTATGATATATCCAGCGAGCCTTCTGAAGCAGACCACCCAACCAGTGGGGGAGTCGAACCAGCGATACCGCCGATTACAATATTCTGAGGACTTGTTCTCTTCAACCACATACTGTAAACAAACACATAGAATAGTACACTAAAAGCAACCCAAAATGAAGCAACAGGATTAGCCATGACATATAGCCACCATATCCCTATGATGGAGATCAGGATTCCAAAAATTAGTGCGGAGGACGGTGAGATTTCGCCTGCAGGAATTGGCCTGTCAGCGGTTCTAGACATCAGGGGATCTATATCTCTGTCATACCACATATTGATTGAATTGGCACCACCGGCTGTGAGATATCCACCTACTAAAACTATTGATATCGTTCTTGCAGTATCGCCAGATAGCCCTCCTGATTCGAGGAGATCATGGGCCAGTACCGAGCAAATCCCGGTTATCTGCAGGAGGATAACTACGCCAGGCTTTGTCAGAGCGAAGTAGCTGGCCAATCTTGTATTCATTCATTCACCTAGGTCCCGACGATAACCTTAGCCCGTCCGGAGGAGGAGATAATAGTAACTCCCAGCCAAGCGGTTGCTAAGATAGTGAATGATATCGTCGCAACCATTAGGTGTGCTAGTGATAGATACTCAGAAAAGCTTCCATCATTCCATGAGATGATGTACGACGCCCCGAGTAAAGCATTACCGAAATAAGTCGCAGATGATGCCCATATCCAGTTTCTCAGGACGACCCCGCTCTGCCCATGCTCACATTCTTTCCAAATTTTATAGGAAGATAGAGCCATCATCACTCCGACTATTCCGACTAACCATCTGTGCACAATTTGAGACTGTAACTCCCAGTCATCTATGCCCTGAATAAATCGGCCGTTACATAGTGGCCAGGATTCCACCACCCCTCCGACCCCGCATCCATAGTTGGCCCCCGGAGTAGTGGAAACATACACGCCAGAAAATAGAGTGATAAGTGTCGAAAGCGAGAGGAGACCTATCCATTTCTTCCATTTCAATCCGACCAAGGGATCGAAATTTATCCAATTCGGCAAGTCCCCCTCATCTCTACGGATCTCTATCCAGAGCCAAATCAGGGAGATCATGAATGCTAGTGCCGATCCAAGATGAATGGCCACACTCCAGTTTTCATTATCGAATTTTACAGTTAGCCAACCTACGGCTCCTTGCCACAGAATAAGTGCGAATGTCAGAGAAGATACCCCTTGAACCCTCGGAGAATTCCATATTTCTCTTCTGACTAGGAACCAATTGACAATCACCAGGGGCCCTACTAATGCCCCAGCCAGTAATCTATGGAACCACTCAGTGAAAATCTGGAAGGAGGTGTACCTATGTCCAGAGCCTCTGGAATCCGCCTCATCAGGATTTTCTTCCCACCACTCGCCCTGTTCTTCTTCCGAGATGTCAAAACCAAGAGTTCCGAAGCATGTAGGCCAGTCTGGACAGGATTCTCCGGCGTCATAAATCCTGATCATCCCCCCCATGGCAATTACCATGATTGTCAAAACAATCAGAACCTCAGTAGCCCTTCTAGGACTTACCTGCGAAGTCAGAAAATCACCCTTTGTGAATTCACTCATCGTCTAGGTGCGGGTCCACATCTATAGGTATGCGTTCCTGCTCATACTCGAGAGTAGCTATTTTCATTGGGTCCAGAACTACTCTCTCTTTGGCCTCATCTACTCCATAGAGTTGTATTAGCTCGTCACTGAACTTTTCTCTTAGCTCGTCTTCTGTGACATACAAGGGGGCACCCATGCTAATCTGAAGCGCTCTCGCACCTATTATTCTAGCCTTCTCAAATCTTGTGTGGCGTCTAACAGGCTTAACCATCGAGCGGCCGACCCGCGACTCCCACATAAGGGCTGTGACTCGGATTACTAACCTATAATTGGCATGAAACCCTATTCAGAACGGACCAACATTGCCACTGCGTTGCCCCCACCTAGGCAAATCGTGACAATTCCCGTCTTGCACCCCTTCCTATTCATGGCACTGACTAGAGTCATCAAACACCTGGTGCCAGTGGCTCCCAAAGGGTGACCAATAGATACGGCCCCGCCATGGACGTTGAATCGATCATCTGGAATTTGGAAGTACTTTCTAATAGAGCACGATGCAGATGCAAATGCCTCGTTATGCTCATACAAGTCGACGTCCCCGGATTCTAATCCATTCCTGGAAAGCAACTCTTCAACAGCTGGAATCGGAGCCGACATCACTCTCCCTGGCTCGACTCCAGAGGTTGTATAATCTACAATTCTGGCTAAAATAGGTAAGCCCAATCTATTGGCTACAGATTCGGATACAACCAGAACTGCCGACGCGCCATCAGATATCTGACTGGCGTTGCCTGCAGTAACTTGCCCTTCTCTGTCAAAAACAGGTTTCAGCCCCTCTAGACTTTCCATGTCCGCATCTCCCCTAATGCCTTCGTCGACCGACAGCTCCCCCATCACCAGACATTCCGATGCCATCCATCCATTTTCCCATGCCTCGGAACTCAATTGATGTGATCGAAGTGAGTATGAGTCTGACTCCCTTCTTGAAATCCCGAATTCATTAGCACAGGTCTCACCAGTATTCCCCATAAGCTCTCCAGAGTATGAATCAACGAGTCCGTCATGGGAGAGTATTGAGATTAGTGACTCAAAGGGAACGTCATCCCCCCTTCTCGCATCGCGAACAAATCTAGGAGCATTTGTCATTGATTCCATCCCTCCTGCTACCACAATCTCGGATATTCCCGCTCTAATTTCCGTAGCGGCAATCATAACCGCCTTCAGGCTAGATCCGCATACCTTGTTTATGGTAGTACAGGGAGTGGTAAATGGCATTCCCGATCCCAATGCAACTTGCCTAGCTGGAGCCTGTCCAGAACCTGCTTGCAGTACTTGGCCAATGTATACCTGGTCAACTATCCCGCTTCCAGCATCAATACCAGCTTTGGTTAGGAGCTCACTGACTGCCATAGTTCCCAGTTCTACTGCGGTGTATGCGGAAAGCGCTCCTCTGAACTTGCCGAAAGGCGTTCTTGCATAACCGCATATGACCGCATCAGGCATGGACTTCCCAGTGCACTACTGGACTTCAAAGGTCCGATTGGATGTACTAGTAAAAACATCATTTAGAAGAGTTGTACCCATAGAAATCCGAGTTGACTAGCTCAGGTCTAGAATCCGGTTTTAGAAGAATAGTTCTAACGGACCAGAGATCTTTGAAGACCCTGTATTGAGAGGTGGCATCTAGATAGTCTACTCCACTAGTCCCCCCCGTCCCTATTCTTCTTCCCATTATCCTCTCAACCATTCTCGCGTGTGAGTGACGCCACTTTACCATGGATTCCTCTAGCTCTACTATTGCATCTACTAGCTTCCTCGGCCAGGTCAGTAGTGGTAATTCTCGATAAGATTCGATGAACAAGAGGCCGGCTCTGGATCTACTTATCTCGCCATCGGGTTTGAGAAACGAAATGGCCCCATCATGAGCGGCATTCATTCTCGCTGCCATCATCTCAGATGATTTTGAAGCTAAATTACATATTTCTCGATGTGCTCGAAGATGGGAATCAATGTAATCTGATACTACTTCTTGATCATCTTCCGAACCAAACAGTGATCCCATTATGGGCGTTCTTTCTATCCATTTCATTAGGGACTCAACCAAGCTAGGTAGGTCCTTAACACTCTCTAGCCGTTCAAGAATCTCCTTTTTTGCTTCCCCGTTATCTACCATCTTCCTGAAAGAATCCAAGGGGTCAATGCCACCAAACCTCTCAGAGTTCTCCAGCCCTAGAAGGATTTCAAACTCCCTCATCTGATACGATTCAAATCCCGATGCGGTGCCCAAGCCATCCCTGAAAGATAGAAAGCCCTGAGGAGTCAGTGTTTCCAGTACGGTCCACTGGCTAGCCATCAACCTGAATATCTCAGTAGTCCTCCCTAAGTGATCAACTGCAACTGGAATCTGATCCTCTGGAACAGGGACTTGGCAGAGTATGTCTCTTACCTCAGTAAGCTCTCTGATAATTTGCTTAAACCAAAGCTCAAACGTCTGATGTACTATGATGAAATGCATCTCATCGGAGCTTATGCCACGGTCCTCGCCCTGCAATTCAAGAAGTTGTCTCAGATTGAGGTACTCCGAGTAAGTCCAGTTTCGGTTCCCGCCCTCATCCATGTCTTCTGCTAAGAGTCCCCGCTTGAAGTATTGTCGCTAAATGTTCAGTCAATTTGCCATAGAATCCTCTAAATCTACCAATAGTAGCAGGAATATGTGACCGAGACAAAAACGGAGGGGGGAACAGGCCCGAAAAGACCCAGTCCCCTGCTTACAATAGACTCCAAACTTAGCCTATCGCTGTTATCTTTGTCCGAAGCCGAAGAAATCTTCAATGTAGTGGAAGAAAATAGAACCTATCTGAGAAGAACACTTCCTTGGTTAGATGAGGTGAATAGTTTAAGCGAGAAGATCTCCTATATTTCACACTGCATTTCCGATTATGAGGCAAATAAGGGCATAATGTATTCGATTATTTTGGATGGAGAGATAATTGGCACTATCGGACTAAACTGGATAGATCATGAAAACAAGAGCTGTGGTGTTGGATACTGGGTATCCGAGGAGTGCACGAGAAAGGGAATAGCGACTCGCTGTTGTTCGAGACTGATGGAACACTGCTTCAACGATCTCAATCTTCACCGATTCGTTCTTGAAGCCACCGTGGAAAATATTCCTAGTTGCAGAGTGGCTGAGAAGCTGGGTCTACGTCTCGAAGGAGTAACCAAGGACAGAGAATGGCTCTATGACAGATATGTGGATGCCAATCTTTACGCTATAACAAAGCCCGAATGGACTAGATCATGACTACCGACTACTTATTGCGTAAGAGGCCATAATCCTCCACCGAGCAATTCCCCGGAGGAAGCACAGAAAGAACATCATCTTGCGATAAGCCGGTTGCCTTTGAAATTGAATTAGCTACATTTTCTTTCTTATCTCTGCCTGGAATTATTCTGGCCCACCTGCCGAAAGACTTCGATATCGACTCAACAGTTCCTATCACTGGAAGGGGAACCCCATTTACTACTCCCATCCCCATTCCCAGTTCCAATGGTAAATCTCTGTACCAATGCCTTTGGCCCCTGACAACGAAGGCCCCTCTGCCAAGAGACTCACCACTTTCGGTCTTCTTCGATACCTGACTGGGCCTGACATAAAACGCAGTTGCCGCCGCTCCACCGCTCCCCCATGCTCTGGACCAGCAAACAGCTATCTGTGAAGCCTCTTTCAGTAAAGAGTCAGGAAGCTCACGAGCATCTTCAGGGCCATCCATGTTCTGCGATATCTGGAGCGAACAAACACCTTCTGGAATATGTTCGGTAGTTGAATCCCTGAACTCCATCCCCTCTTTGATTTTCAATACGCAAGAAGGGGCGCCATGTAAGTCTGCATGGATGTACAGATCCTTAGATCCCAAGTGCTTCTTTACTATGGAGTCATTTCCTTTTGCGTCTCTTCCTCCTACTATCATCCGACCATCAGAAAGTATGCCCCATCTATACTTCTCAAACCAAAACCTCCTACTTCTTTTAATGGCTCTAAGCTTTCCTCCAGCGGCATCCTTTGCAGCTTTCCTTTCTTCCCTTTCCTGAGACTCAAGAGTTCTCTTTAGGGCAATCTCTGCGCCTGATGCCTTGTCTTTCTGAGTCCTGCCGATCTCAAAATATCGCTGTGCATTCTGATGTACCGTCTTATCCACCTCTAGGGTCACACTAGTCCCAGGGTCGCCATCTTCATCAGGAAGATAAGCGAGGATTGTCCTCTTCTTAGCATCTATCCTGCCTATCCAATCAACACCTTGGGACATATCTGATACCTCCAGCCAGCTTGTATTGGAAACTGCTTGATTGAACTGGGTGATTATTGAGTTCACATGCTCCCAGTTTTCCTGAATTGATTTTCCTAGCTCTTGAGAAATCGAAGCCTTCTGGATGAATCCCTCTATGGCTCTCTTCTGCTGTTCTGCTCTTCTCTCTAGCTTGGCCTGTGATTGCTTTTGAGTGGAGCCCTCCTCAATCAGCTTCTCCTCTTCTCTCCGGATGAATCCTGCGGAGTCATGCTCTCCAAAGACGGCATCCAGAGCTTCTGAGAGCGAAAACATCTCAATAAATGGTTTTTCATCCATATTTTTCAACCATATGGGCGAGATAAGCATAGCTCCGCTAGGACGCTCATTCTCCATACTTTCTTGGGAGGATTTCCATTTCTCCAAGCTACTCTGATCCTCGACCCACAGAATACACCTTTCGCCCTCCTCAAGCTCATCCATCATAGAGGCAATCGAATTTAGCAGAGAGGCACGTTGCGCTTCATCTAGGGAAGATGCCGACAAATCCTCCGATAGTCCGGCTCCCGAACAAACAGCGGCCCCATAGACACGGCCCACATTCAACCTGGAAGCAACCGTCCTGATGATATCGCTATCACTATCCTCGAGTATATAGTCAAGCTTTCTCCTGTCAAGATTACGAGGGTCAAGTGAGGCAGGAGGAGGGGCATATTTCACCCCTTTCTTCAATGTTCTACTGGCATATTTGGCATGAGTCAGAGGTTGGATTATGACTCCATCCTCATCCAAAAGAAGAACATTTCCATCTCTGAATAGCTCTATCACCAGCGACATCTTTCCCCTGCCGTGCTCGAACTCCAGGGACATAACTCTGTCAAACCCAAATTGCGATACTCCGATAAATCTGGAGTTCCCGAGATACTTTCTCAGGATCATTGCAAACTGAGACGGATTAGGTGGCATCGGCCGGTCTCTCGAAGAGTAGTAAACTCTCTTTCCCCTGACTATCACGAGATCTCTATTGGGAAAACCCTTCTTGCTCATTCTCAAGACTATTTGCTCATAGTGGGGCTGATACGCCTTTCTGACCCTAGAGCCAACCATCTCCCCGAGTTCACGAACGGTTCTGGCGACTTCGAATGATGAGGTCTGCTCGCGCATTGTATCAGGTGCGCGTCACAGGCTGACTTCATCAGCCAATCGCTTATTCCTCATGTCAATCACTCCAATAACTGGAAATGATGAATCTCTTTGATTACATCAGCCTCATGCGCGTATTGATTCGAAGGGACCTCGATGAACTTACAATTTGGTATCCTATCAATAATATCCATCGCTCTGTCCATCCCATGTAGCTTGTCAGACGAGGCTGTCATCACTGCACACGGAAATGAAATCCCATCTAAGTTGTCAGGAAGTGAGTATTTCATTAACGACCTAGCTGAAAGGTGCATCTTCTGAAGGTCCTGCGATAGCAGGGCTCTCCTGTACCTTATTCTCTGTCCCTCCTCCTTCACCTTTCTTTCAACCGCCCAAACAGCTAAACGGACAATTATGGGATACATGAATCTAGGTAAAGGTAGAACTATCAGTGCCTTTGCCCAGAAAGGGAATTTGAATTCAGAATTAGGTGCTAGAAGGATTGAGCTCCTGCCCGAAAGTCGGCCACAATTGAATGAATCAATTAAGATCGTAGATCCTAAAGATGACGAGTACCAGTCTATCTGGGTGCTTTCCAATTCATAGAATCTTAAGACCGCGACCAAGTCAGAGGATAATTTATCTACACTGAAGTCTGATTCAGAGATTTTCTTACTAATCTTAGAGCTCTTCTTCTCACGTGTTTCAATGTAAACTATCGTTCTCTCAGAGGACCACTCAGAAATCAGTGGGCGCCATCCCTCAAACAGTGACCCCCAGCCAGCTACAAAGACAACCGTCGAAGCACTCTTCGAACTGGTAGGCTTCCAAGTAATGACTCTCAGCTTTACCCCTTCGTCTACTGGGACCCACTCCTCAGAGACTTCAGAACCAAGAAAACTAGGCGCTCCTGACCAGTCAGAATCCATGTTGGAACTACCGTCCTCTTCCGCCGCCACCGGACCTGCCGCCGCC
>DAYH01000010.1:0-23531 GCA_002506825.1 Euryarchaeota archaeon UBA103 | reverse complement strand
CCGGACCTGCCGCCGCCTTTACGTCCTCCAGAACTCCTAGTGACTCTACTACTTCTGCTATGAGAACCACTGCTTCTGTGACGGTAGAAACGGCGTCTGCGATGGAACCATGGTCTCCTGTGCCAAGGCCGGTCGTAGTAACCAGGGTCGCTGTAGTACCTACCGCCGCCCGACGACAAACTCACGCTATTGCCCCCTACATCGAGATAGGCCATTACTAGAACAACAATCAACATGATTAGCTGTATAACTCCACACAAGAACAAGCCGAAAATCTCATCCCATGGAGGATCAACTCGGACTTCACTGGGGTCCTCAGTATTGTAGTACAGTGTAACGAAACTTCCTATTGGCATAGTACCATTCTCCGCGTAATTCAAACAGTCCTCTTCCGCACCTTCGTAGTCTTGATAAGTTGTGATTGGAAAATGATCAACCTCAGAGGAGTAGGTGGTATTGTCAACAGAGTGTGAGACGTCCAAGTCCGCCCAGCAATCTAACTCATACCAGTATTCGCAGTATTCGTCTCCCCAGTCATCCGTATAGCAGTCTTCATATTCCACCCAGTCGTATCCCGGATATTTCTCAAGTACCTCAGCTTGTGTTACCGCCCATTGATCCTTGGTCCCACTAGCAGCCACTGCCAAGAATGAGGTTGCAATGAGGCCGAGAGCGAGTACGATTGCTGCTACAGTATAACCAGGGTCCTCCAGAAGCCAGTTATCAGACTTGGTGAACCGTGTGCTCGAACCGTATACCTTGGTACCATCCGACTCCCCATCCGGGTTTAGAATCAGCATCCCGTTCTCGTGTTTCCAGTCGATGTGCTCAAGAAACGTCATACCGAGAATGCAGAAGTCCGCCTCCTCCTCCCTGAGGGGGTTGATTAGGGCCTCAACATTCCTTATCGACATCTGTCCGACCGTCACGTCAGGCAATTCAGTCCTGTATCCAAATCCCGGGCCAGCAGCTGTAGTTGTCCTCACCACTTCTCCCCGATCCAGATTGAGCATCTGGGCAGTCCTTTCATCGACTCCGCAGTAGCTCGCTCCCGTATCCACTAGGAAATTTATGTTCCCGATGTTCCCAATACTCCCATTGACGTAGAAGCACCCGTTTCTGTCTGGCTTCAGCACGAGCCTCTGCCCGATGAATTCCACCGGAGTTCCATCGCCGGATTCTGAATCTTTGAAAGTACTGGACGCGGACTCGACGTCTTCCTCGGTTGTGGAATCCTCCTCCTTCTTGTCCCACCACCTTTCAGTCATGTTAGACCCTCTAGGTGCATTCGTTTGAATGTTGACCCGATTTAAGCTGGGAAGTAGTGACCTGCTCGAACCTCTACAATGTTAGACTCAACAAGTGAGTTCAGATGTGATAATGCCTGATCTCGAGATAAAATGGGATGAGCATCGGGCGAGTCCTGATATGCATGTAACGTAATTTCTTCCAAACTACTCAATCCAGATGAGACTGCATTGAGGACACCATCATGTCTCGCAGTTCTGTGTTTGATATATCTCTCCAAAATTCGTGTAGGATTGGTGCAGGCAGGACCATGGCCGGGGAAAAGCATTGTAGGTCCAAGAGAAAGAATTCGCTCTAATCCAGAGATGTATGAATTCATATTGCCGTCTGAGGAGGGAACTAGAATAGTCCCGACCACAACGCAATTGTCTCCACTCACAATCCCAGAGTCGCCCACTAGACAGATGTGCCCAGGACAATGACCGGGCGTTTCTATGACCTCCCATTCGATCATTCCACTGGCTCCTCTCAAGGCGAATGAATCGCCCTCCTCAATAATCGAGGATAAACCCTCATGAGAGATAGAATCGAGAGTAATCGAGCTAGCCCAAATTGGAGCATCATAAATCTCTGAAATTCTTGAAAGATCCCCTATGTGATCTGGATGTCGATGTGTGAAAATCGTTGCCACAATCTTGGATCCGGATGAGACAACTTCTGAAATCTTACTTTCTAGGTAAGCTAGAGACTCTTCCGATTTAGCGGCTGGATCGACCACTACACACTCACCACCCAATTCGCCAAGGATATAGCAATTAGTATGAGTGGAGGGAGGGATAGTCTCTGTCCTAAGTGGAAAAACTTCCACATTAGGGGCAAATTCAATCCTATGTTCTCCAGAGGGCGGGTCGTTACTCAATTTTTCACATGCAGAGAGTAGATCTCCCTGCCTCTCTGCCTCCATGGCTAGATCCCTCACCAGTGTAACAATGGGGGGCGGTAGACGAACAGTATTTTCCTCCCATTGCTGTATCAAATCCCTAGGTCTCCACCACCTGAAATCGTCGAATTCAGATCGCCCAGGTGGGAATGTAGGGGAAGCCATGGAATCCTCCATGGGTACGTGGAAGAAGTAGTTCTGGAATCTCATTGGGGAGAATGGGGGGGTAGTCCTATCTGTGATCATCTCACAATGGAAACCCTCGATCACAATCTCTCCATCATTAACTAGCCTCAGCCATTCAGACTTATCCCCACAAACAGATTCCCTGATGCTCGGTGAGACCTCAACAATCGTACCCCCCCCTCCCGGGGAAAGGCCAATCTCCTCAACCATCTCTCTAAGCAGAGCAAAGCAAGCCTCCTCATAGGAATCACCCACGTCTAGCTTCCCTTTCAGAATCTTAGCCGCTTCAAGGTCGACTCTGCTTATCCCTCCTCCTGGGAACGCCCAGTAGTCAGGAAAGCTTGCCAATTCGGAGACTCTATGGCCAAGAAGAACTTCATGCCCTTCCGGAGTCTTTCTACTAAGTACCACCGAGGCAGAGCGTCGTATTTTCGATGTATTGGCATCAGGTAACTCCAGGCCCTCTGGTATCTCACTCACATACTCTCGAAGAGATACGACGCTTCAACATGGCTGTGGCAATGTTTGATTACATGTCACAACCTCACAGTACTATGTCTGGCACGATTAAGATAGGACACAAGGATGCCAAGACTGGAGAAATGACCTCACAGGTCGACATACCAATGTTTGGCTTAGGGGTCTACTTGATGAAGGGGCACGGAGAGTGCAAGAAAGCAGTCTCTCATGCGATTGAATATGGCTACAGGTTAATCGATACTGCCATGGCCTACGGTAATGAGTCAGAGGTAGGAGAGGCCGTTCGTGAGTCAGAAGTAACTAGGGATGATATTTTCGTAGTTACCAAACTAAGGAGGCCCCATGCAACCAGCTATGATGAGGTGATTAGAAGGTGCCAGGAAAGTCACGATAATCTAGGAATTGGCGCAATTGACCTATATCTTGTACATGCCCCACCGGAAGACTTGGAGGTAAGGCCACAAGTTTGGAAGGCAATGGAGGATTGTTTAGAGACAGGATTGGTTCGCTCAATTGGCGTAAGTAATTACGGTCATCACCATCTACAAGAAATGAAATCATACGCGAGAATAATGCCTGCTGTTAACCAAATTGAAATCAATCCGTGGCTACAAAGGCCGGATCTAATATCCGCAACTAAGGAAATTGGGGCTGTCCCGATGGCATATTCCCCTTTGGCCAGGGGACACAAGGTGAACGACCAAGACTTGGTCGAAGTGGCGAAAATACTGGGATGTACTCCGGCCCAGGCCGCAATAAAATGGTGCATAGATTCAGGGTCAATCACAATACCTAAGTCTAGTAATAGCGATAGAATAGAGGAGAATTTTCACTCCCAGGAATTAGACATCTCATCAGTGTTAGAGTATTTCCAATCCATGAATGAGAATTATATCTCGGGTTGGGACCCCACAGTAGAGCCATGAGGGATATCTATGAATCAACCAGAAACTATCGAGGAGGAATTGGCGATTATTGCAGAGGCTCTAGAGGCAGGAATCGATCCATTTCCTCCAAAGAGGGAAGAGTCAAGGATGATACGAACCGGTCTTGGTTGGTTCATGATTATCATAATATTTAGCTGGGTCTCACAGCTACTGTATCGATCAGTGTGATTGGTAGTCCCTCCCGGATTCGAACCAGGGTCATGGCATCCAGAGTGCCATATGATGGACCACTACACTAAGGGACTAGCGTCATTCCGACACAGGTCCAATATTTCAACGAATCCGAGCGATGAGAGTGTCATCTGGCCCTGAATCCAGCATTGACCTTCTCTAGGCTCTCTGCACTAGGGCGCATCTCTTTGTCAGAAAGTCCCATCAACGGTGTATCTGTCAATCCAAGAGTATCAGTAGCAGTTGGCTGATTTGGATTGTAATAGAGTAGTCCAGTTACATGCCGTCCGTCCTGAGTCGCTTCGTGAATCGCCCTCAATGCCGCTACGGCATCTCCAGGGTCGTGGTCTTCAGAGACAGTTTCCAGCCTCAGTGTGGAACCATCGAATAACGAGATATCGCTAAACTCTCCTTCAGGTACCTCAACCTCGGAAAGAGGAGAGAAGTGTGGAATATAGTCGACAATATGGAGCACCTCATCATTTGTCTTCACGTAATTGTAGGATCTGTAAGACTCATCGTTATTTGCGAATGTGACACAAGGAGAGATAACATCGATAATGGCCATCCCCCTATGGCTCATAGCGGCCCTGAGCAAAGCGGTGAGTTGCTTCTTGCTTCCGGAAAATGATCTAGCTACGAATGTACATCCCAGGTTTACGGCCATAGCACACAGGTCAATCGGGGATTGTTCGTTAACCGACCCCTTCTTTTTCTTAGATCCCTTTTCAACTGTGGCGCTATACTGCCCCTTGGTCAACCCATAGACTCCATTGTTCTCAATTATGTAGACCATATCGAGGTTTCTTCTTATGGCGTGGATGAACTGCCCAATTCCGATACTGGCCGTATCTCCATCTCCGGAAACTGCAATGAATGCCAGGTCCTTGTTTATCATATTGGCACCAGTAGTCACCGATGGCATCCTTCCATGCACAGTATTGAATCCATGACTCTTAGCAAGAAAATACGCAGGCGTCTTAGAGGAGCAACCAATGCCACTCATCTTTGCAATCCCTTCTGGCTTTATGCCATTCTCCCATGCGGCTTGGATAATTACATTGGAAATTTGGTCATGACCACAACCAGGACATAATGATGACTTTCCGCCCTTGTACTCTGACTTTTCGAGATTCAGAACATTCAATTTGACCATATTAATCAGCCTCCAGAACTTCGACAACCCGATTCGCATACTCCCTTGCCTTCGGAGGGAGGCCATCGCTGTATGCGACAGAGTAAAGCTTGGGTATCAGATGCTTGGGGAGCTCCTTCCTCAAGATTCCATGTAGCTGGCCATCTCTGTTTACTTCCATGACAACCACGCGGTCATGCCTCTCAATGAAGCCCTCCACTTCTGAGTGATAAGGTAGGGCCCTGACCCGACACGTACTGACTGACATGCCGCGCTCCTCCAACATGTCATCTATCTCCACTATGGAGTTCTCCATGCTTCCATAGAAGATTATTCCCACATCTCCCTCGTCCTCCTCTCGAATGATAGGTGCAGGCAAGACATCTCGAGATCCTTCGATCTTCCTCTTGAGTCGTTGCATAGCTTCATAGTAGACCTGTGGATCTTCAGAGTATACCCCATCCTCGTCATGACCAGTCCCCCTGTACAGAATTGGTGCAAGGCCACTTCCTGGCAGTGTCCTGTAGGCAACACCATCCCCGTCCACATCTCTGTATCTCCCGAAATCTGAAATTGCATCCAGCTGCTCTTGAGTTCTGATGACCTTCCCTCTGTCCATTTTCTCGCTGGGGTAATCAAAACCTGATGTGCTCCATCGGTTCATGCCCAGATCGAGATCTCCAAATCCGAAAACTAGTGTCTGGAATCTCTCCGCATAGTCGAAAGCCCTCCAGCCGAATTCGAAGCATTCATTGACAGTTCCCGGAATGAGGACGATATGTTGGGTGTCTCCGTGGCTAGCTTCATAGCACATAGAAAGATCTCCCTGTTGGGTCCTAGTTGGTAGGCCAGTGGACGGACCAGTTCTGTTGATATCCCAAATTACACCAGGGACCTCAGCGAAGTAGAACAAGCCGATGAATTCTGACATTAGAGAAATGCCCGGGCCGCTAGTGCAGGTCATTCCCCTGCCCCCTGCCCAACCAGCTCCTAAGACCATTCCAGCGGCAGCCAGCTCGTCTTCAGCCTGAACCACAGCACATGTGGAGCCACCATCATCGGCCTCTCTCAGTTGGGGGATCCAGTGGATTATCGCCTCTGCTAATGATGAAGATGGGGTTATTGGGTACCAAGAAAGCATATTTATCCCCCCATAGATACAACCCAGTGCAACCGCCTCGTTCCCCTCTATCAGGAAAGTATCACTAGATTTTTCTCTAGCTATCACGGCAAATTCACAGACATCGCCCCAATTTTCAGAGGCATATGAACGCGCCTCTGAGATCGCCTGCAGATTCATGGCTATGGCATTCTCCTTACCTCTGAACTGTTGCTCAACGGCGCTTGATATTGCCCCCTCCTCTATTCCCAAAAGGTGTGCTATTCCTCCGACATAATACATATTGGCCATCAATCTGGCCATCTTCGGACTAATTCCTCTAGCCATCGATGTCATAGGCATCCCCAGACAAATGCAATCTTCCCTCTCTACAGGCATCTTTGCATCTTCATTGTAAATGACAATGGTGCCGGGATCTAAGGCTCTCAGATCCTTTTCCCAGGTGTCTTTATTCATGATAATCTGAATATTTGTATCATCGCCAGGGGCTTGGTAGCCCTTGTCACTTGCCCTGATAATGAACCAAGTGGGAAGTCCAGAGATATTGCTAGGGAAGAGATTCTTACCACTCACGGGGACTCCCATTTCAAACATTGAGTGCAGTATTATTAGATTAGAGGACTGCGAACCGGTTCCGTTTGCAGTAGCGACATTAATTGTGAAATCATTGTAGATTTTGTCCATTGATTTTTTTCCCCGTTGTCCGAACGTTGGTGTTCTTGCAACCCCCTGCGGGGACAGTCGGGTATTAGCCGTTCCCCCGCCAAATGTACAATTACAACTGGTGCTTTCTTCCGTTGCCGTTTTGAAGGATTGCTTACTCGCAACTCCATGCCTGTACCAGAAGAACTCAGTAAATCATGGTCTGAGGCCGCAGCAATGATGGACAAGGGAGATAATAATCTTGCATTGGAAAAACTCAGAGAATCTTGGGATATCTGTGAAAACGACTCCCAGAGAGCGAAGACCCTGAAGCTGGTAGGAGATGCCGGGACTACGCTGGGGACGGAAGATCCAGATATGCAGAGATCCCATTGGAGGAAGGCCCTGAAGAGCTATCGCAATTCACTCAAGATGGATCCAAAAAACAAGGACACCAGAAAGGCAATGAATAATCTCTCATCCATGATGGATGCCAATGCCATTTCACGTGGAGCGGGCTTCCAACTAATGGACGAGGGCAACCCAACTCCCTTCGGACTGTTCGCAATTGTCGCTGTAATGATGATGTCGCTGGTCGCTGTGAAGGTTATCGCGGACATGCTAACCGAGGAAGAAGGAAACCCGGTCGTTTCTATGGACATCTCATATGTAGATTCAGATACTGGTCAGCGGACAATGGGGACAATAGAAATCGAACTTTACAGTGACGATGCACCAAAGCACGTTGAGAATTTCCTGCTTCATTCATCTCAGGGAAACTACGACTCCACCATATTCCACAGAATCATTGAAGGATTCATGAATCAGGGCGGGGACATAGATGGCATGAACGGGCAAGGAGGTAACGCGGCCAAGTGGTTCGGATACTGCAATGGTGAAAGTAGGAGTAGTTCCAGCGCTTGCGAGCAGAGCCAATGGACAGTTCCAGATGAGGCAAATAACGGTCTAACACATTCTTCTGGTATGCTAGCGATGGCCAAGACTAATAATCCCAACACTGGAGGTAGCCAGTTCTACATCGTACCCACCGGTAGTTCGCCCAGTCACCTAGACGGTGTTCATACAGTGTTCGGAGAGGTTCTAAGCGGCATGTCACATGTTGATGCAATCAACAATGTAGTCACTGGCAACAATGATGATGATCCCGATACAAGTGGCGATCAGCCAATTGATGACGTGAGGCTAATCACTGCTGTAGTCATCGAATGAACCCAATACTACTCTCAGTCAAGTTGATGGGCGAGACTCACGCCCAAAGGTTCGGGTGTCCATGCGAATCGAAGATCCGTTCAGTAGTATCTCCACGTTCGAGACTGCTGATGGAAGTCCCGGAGAGTTCCATGACCTCAACTCTCTTGAAAAGCTAGGTATCTGTAATCTCGAAACACTCCCCTACACAATCAGGTGTCTTCTAGAGGCCGCGTTACGCAAGTGTGATGGATTCCTAGTGACAGAAGAGGATGTTAGGAATATCGCCGCATGGACTCCTTCGATGCAACCCTCGGAAATTCCATTCTCCCCTAGCAGAGTGATACTTCAAGACTTCACTGGTGTGCCAGCAGTGGTTGATATCGCCGCTCTTAGGGACGCAATGGTAGATTTAGGAGGAGATCCCGAGATGGTCAATCCTCAAGTCCCCGTTGATCTTGTTGTAGATCACTCAGTACAAGTTGACTTTTCGGGTCTTTTCCCAGATGCTCGCGAGAGAAATCTAGAGATGGAGTATCACAGGAATATGGAAAGATACAAGTTTCTTAAGTGGGGTCAGCAGAGCCTAGATAGCTTCAGAGCAGTCCCCCCGGGAAGGGGAATCGTTCATCAGATAAATCTAGAGTGGATTGCCTCCGTAGCTCGTGAAGAGGGAGGTAAGTGGATACCAGACACATTGGTCGGCACAGATTCCCATACTACGATGATCAATGGGCTTGGAGTATTGGGCTGGGGAGTGGGGGGAATCGAAGCAGAAGCAGTAATGCTCGGCCAACCGATATACATGCTTCTCCCGCAGGTTGTCGGCTTCGAAATTACTGGTAAATCAGTCCCTGGGGTTACCGCTACTGATGTTACGCTGAGAATTGTAGAGCTACTCAGAGAGCATGGATGCGTAGGAAAGTTTGTCGAATTCCATGGAAGTGGACTTTCAAATCTCAGCCTTCCAGATAGAGCAACTATAGCTAACATGGCACCCGAATACGGTGCGACATGCGGATTCTTCCCAGTAGATGAAACAACGCTAGATTACATGCTTCTCTCAGGAAGAGAAGACGACCATGTCGAGAATGTAAGAAGATATCTAAAAGCACAAGGACTATTCAGAACAAATAGTACGCCTTCTCCCAATTTCACCACATCCCTATCATTGGATCTTTCAACTGTGACTCCCTCGATGGCAGGACCAAAAAGACCGCAAGACAGAGTATCTCTCTCAGAGATGAAGAGTCACTGGAGGGAGAGTCTGAATGCTCCCATCGGGCATCAGGGCCATGGAGTAGACCCTTCACAAAATAAAGACAGACACGAAGTAACGGGCAAGAACTGTGACCTCGGTCATGGGGATGTAGTAATCACCGCTATCACCAGTTGCACAAATACTAGTAATCCCAGTGTAATGGTAGCAGCAGGATTGGTTGCTAAGAATGCATTCGAAAGAGGGCTCAGAATCAAACCCTGGGTGAAGCCAAGTCTAGCCCCTGGTAGCAGAGTTGTGACCGAGTATCTAGATGAAAGCGGCCTTACTTTTTATCTAGATAAATTAGGTTTCAACGTAGTTGGCTATGGATGTACGACATGTATTGGCAACTCAGGACCTCTGGATGAAGAAATAGAATCGGCCATAGACAAAGGTGGACTAGTAGTAGGAAGCGTTCTTTCAGGAAATAGGAACTTCGAAGGAAGAATCCATCAGAAAATACTGGCGAACTACCTAGCAAGCCCCCCGTTAGTAGTAGCCTATGCACTCTCAGGAACTCTTGACATAGACTTCGAAGTAGACCCGATTGGTCACTCTAGTGAGGGGGATCCAATAATGCTAGCAGATATTTGGCCTAGTGACCAGAGTATTCTAGAAGCTGTATCCTCATCAATAAGTCCAGAGATGTTCAGAGATAGGTACTCTGACATTTTAGAAGAGCCAAAGTGGGACTCTATTCCAAGCGATCCTTCCCCTCTGTTCCCTTGGGACGAGGACTCCACCTACGTCAGACTGCCCAGCTTCTTAGAGGGAATATCCCTGAATGCTGACTCAATAGAGCCAATCAACTCTGCAAGGGCACTTCTGAAACTCGGAGACTCCGTAACTACTGATCATATTAGTCCAGCTGGAGCTTTCCCCAAAGATGGCCCGGCGGGAAAGTACCTGATTGAGAGGGGGGTAACCCAGAGAGATTTCAACTCATTCGGAAGTAGGAGGGGTAATCACGAGGTCATGATGAGGGGAACCTTCGCAAATGTAAGGATAAGGAATCAACTAGCACCCGGGACAGAGGGGGGCCTCACAACATATCTGCCAACCGGAGAGGTAACCTCAATATTTGATGCAAGTAGGAGATACATAGCTGATGGCACGGATTTAATCGTTCTAGCTGGTTCTCAATATGGCACGGGAAGCAGCAGGGATTGGGCTGCCAAGGGGACCTTGCTTCTCGGTGTCAAAGCCGTTATAGCTACCTCATTCGAGAGGATTCACAGGTCAAACCTCGTTGGCATGGGAGTATTGCCACTGACATTCCCAGAGGGAGAAGATACTGATTCACTAGGGCTAGACGGAACAGAACTGTTCGACATACCATCTTCGGGAGATTTGGAGCCTCTGTCACAAATTGAGGTAACTGCGAGAAGATCCGATGGAACCACGGTGTCCTTCCCTGCAATAGTCAGATTAGACACGCCTGTAGATGTAGAGTACTACAGAAATGGAGGCATCTTGCAGACCGTACTTAGGAAACTAGCTAGTAAGTAACCGGGTTAATAGACGATGGGCTATACTGATACAGTGGAGGGGCAACATGACGAACTCAAGAAGAGTCAGATTTCGATACAGATCGATTCAAGATCAAGTCGATATTTTACTAGAAGGTAATGAGGATTTTGTAAACTCTGTTCGTTCTTCCATCGGAATTTCGGGGGCAATGGGTTTTCTTAGAAATCTCTCAGATGAAGATGATCAAAATATCTCCGAATCGTTGGACAGCTCTAAAGTGAAAGGACCCAACCCTGAAATGACTCTACCCGGCCCCCCTCCAGATCCATCTAGGATTCCGTCTGTTGTAAGGACCGTAGGCGATCTGGATTTGGAAGATGCTGTTTCTGGATTAGGAACCTCAAAACAAAGCGATCCAGATATCTCCGCTTTAGAGGAGTTCGTTTCTGAAGTAGAACCTCCCGAGCCACTGTCAAATCCATTATCCGCAGATCCGCATGCCGAAGCATGGCTTCAGCTCATACTGACTATGGTAGTGAGAGAACACGGGCATACATCACTTTCAATTTCCGATATTCAGAGGCTTATCGGCGAGAGGGTAGGTAAGGGCGAAGTGGAGCTCAAGGTTTTCTTGGATAGGCTTTGGAGAATTGGAAAACTAGAGAGAATTCATGGAGGGGCAGAGGACCATTACTCTCCCAATCCTAGCTGGTTAGAATCGCATTAATTGTGAATTTTTTTCCTCAACCCCGTAGGGGTTGCGTAGCACATCTCCCCACAAGGCATAAGAGAGAGCCAAATTACCCGAGGGGCATGTCGCTTAGTCCGCAGACCGCACAAGATAGATTCAGAGAGGGAAGGAGAGCACTGTTACTCGTGTTTCTACTGATGGCAATGCCACTGGCTTCTTTCGTACCAGGGGCAAGCGCATCACACATCACCCAATATGCCGTTCAGCGTGATCCATCGGATATCGCCGTGGGCGATTTAGACTGTGACGGAGATAATGATATTGTCTCAGCCAGCGCGATGGGGCACTTCATCACCACATTGTACAATGATGGCTCAGGAGGTTTTGCAGATAGGCAGGACGTTTTCATCTCCAATAACAATTCACAGAGGGCTGGCTTTGTCGATACTGCAAATGGTGTCGATGTGGAGATAGGCGATATAGACGGAGACGGTGCAAATGACATAATCTATTACCAAGAGAATATCAGATTCGTTGGAGAAACATTCGTCAGACCAGGTAATCTAACAGTACTATTCGGAAGTTGCACTGATGGCGTCAATTCGTGGTCAGATACTGCCATAACAATATCCAATCCAATCCACATCAGTATGGAGGTAGGGGACATAAATGATGACGGTAATGACGATATAATTTTGATATCAAGAGACACTACCGGATCTAATCAATATGTTCAGATTTACAGGGGTCCGGACCCAAGCCTGCTAACTAATCAGCAGGCTATGCCAGTTCCCCTCACAAATGGAATCTACACTGATGTCCTCTTAGGGCACTGGGGCGAGACCGTTCAAGGCGGAGGAATAGGGACTCCAATCGGCGATTGTGAAGATCTGGATTTATGGCTCCTAAGAACTCCTCCTTGGAATGCAGGAGTTGGATATTCAGTAGGTCATTACGATAATATGACTGTTCTAGAATACGATTGTATCCAAGATCAATTCCCGAATCCAATGACTCCCACCGCACAGGGTGTTCACGAATTCAAGCTCGATGCGGAACACAACTATCCCATGGGCGGAATGGATATCTCTGATACAGACGGGGACGGAGAGATTGATATGGTCGCTGTTGTAGATGGAATTACAGGTAATATATCATACGCCGAGAAATCAGGAACTCAGTGGAATACCCAGAATTACGTATCTCTGGGGGATTTCAAGGGCGCTTCTCTGACTATCGAAGATGTCAACAGGGACGGTGTGTCAGATTTCTTCGTCCCAACAGAGCTGACCCTAACTAGGCTACAGGACTCAAGTGCCCAGAATCAAACATATCTCCTACTGGACAACCTCAGGGAGATTAACACTGTAGAAATAATACTTGGCAATCCAGATGGGACGGGATATCTTGCTCCCTTGTCGTTCGATGTAGGAAGGAGGCCCACTATGGCCATCACTGGTCAGTTACAGGGCGAAGAGGGTAGTGCACTAGAGATAATCGTGGGCCAGAGAGACTACTCTTACAGATTCGCTAATGATGCTATGTGGCTTGATACTCAGGGATGGGCAGGTGCTGGAGACTTCCTTTCGGTACTCACCTTGGATAATCAAGACATGGGAATCACAGAAGTTGGAATCGCACCAGCTTCGTTCAATCCAGCAACTGGACAAGCCCAACTGGGAGAAGGAACTAGGTTCGTTAATGTGACAGTAAAGAATACCGGACTAAATCCGCTTTCAGGTTCCATCGACGTAAACCTAGAGGTGAAGGAAGTCTTGGGCGGGTCTGATACAGTCGTCTACAGTAATGACTTTGATGGGAATGAAGAGGACTCGAATTGTCCGGCGTGTTCATTCTCCAAGGTATCGTATACTGGAATGTATGGATCTGGAGATTCTTCATGGCATGAGGAGTCTAATGCGTCTGTTGATGATAATGGAACCTCTACTGATGACTGGTTTGAGGCTGACAACAATCCCACTACCTACATGTGGGCCGGTATGGATTATCAAGGGAATGATAACGACTCCGGATACTTCAACAATATGGATGAGGCACTAATCCTTGAGAACGTTGATCTTACTGGGGCAGATGCCGCTTACCTAGATGTCTCTCTGATGTGCTCAACCGCTTTCTTCGAGCTATTCCTGGCCGAGCAATACTCAGTCGTGGAGCGATGGCTCTACGAGGACTCATGCGGAATCGAGGTTTGGTCTGAGGGTAATGGATGGGAATCAGTCTTCTTCACAGGAGGATGGGACTACAATAGACTAGTAAGAGTACTCCTCTATGGGGATGCAGAGTTCAATTCAAATAACGGTAACTACGAGAATTACTTTGCAACTGGGTGGACAAACTATACGGAAGGGGCTGATGAAACTGACGATCCTAGCGATCTCGAATCAATCGACCTAACTCCATATGCTGGTCAAGTAATAGATATCAGATTCCGATTTAGAAGCGGTCTTGTTGGCTCAGTAGGCCCAGAGGGGTCATCATACGACTCAGGCTTGGATGGCTTTGCCTTTGACAATATCACCATCAGGAAGAGGGACGTAACGTTCGGAACTGAAGAGACTGTCTCTGACACTATTTCGTTCTCTGATATGGCAGCAGGAGCTTCAGAGGAAGTATCATTGGAAGCTTATTTCAGAGACAACTCGACCTACTTCATTAAGACTGAACTAACCAATCCTTCAGGATTCCAAAACTTGGACTCTACCAATGATGAGATAAGATTCCAGACGACCGTTGAAAATCTCTTCGACCCAGGGCTAGCAGAGGAGCCATGGAGAAATCTTGAGAATGGTGTAAGATATGCCTCTGGGACTAGGGACGTTGAGATACGGGCCACCAATTGGGGAAATACGCTCACTGATTTCTCAGTCAAGGCAGAGATCTTCAACGCCGAACCCGATCTTGTAGGGATTGAGGACTTCTCCGGAGTCGATCCGATTTGGGCCGATGACGGAAACGAGAATGGAAGTAGGATGGATGACTCTACAGGAACAAATGACATGCTCCCTCAGAACGTGGGTGTGTTCAAGAATTTCGCTTATTGGCTAGGTGATCCTGATAGTGGTTATGGAGACGGATGGAATGAAACCCTCACTCTAGATCCGATACCCATAGCCGCTTCTGGTGCTGACTTTACGTACCTAACTTTCGACTATTACGCTGAGGGGGACTTCCTGCAAGACCGTGATGGCAACGTACTGGCAATCAGGGATGCCGCTAATCTTGAGATATCTTGGATAAAAGATGGCGAACTCTATCAAGGAGTCGTTTATGGAAGCTGGACAGATCTAAACGAGAACGGACTTCGTAACACGAATCCCGAAGATCCTAACTTCCACAGGTGCGAGGACTTCGATTTGAATGGATATGATGAGGTCGAGTATTTCGGCGACCACTCCGATAATCTCGACTCAGTAGTCTGGTTTGATACTGAGAACATCATGAAGTCAATTACACTCGATCTCACTCATATCGTGATTCAGAATAGGACCAGCTCCGATACCACTGACTGGAGGGACGAGTGTACCTCACTTGCTGGCTCTGATTTGAGTCTGACATGGAGATTCCAATCGAATGAGGATGGCATCAATGGCAATGCTGGATTAGCAGGATTCGGTATTGATAATATCAGAGTAGAGGAGTTCACCTTCGAGTTTGACGGAAACTACACGGAAGAGGTCACCGGCCTAGATGCTTCGGAATCATCCACTCTGGTCCTCGCCAATCATGATTTCGAGAGCGGAATATACAGAATCGATGCAATGACCATGCTCGACACCACCGATCCAACTACAGCTTGGTACAACGCCTCAGAGGTAAATGATGCAAATAACATCTCATCGATAATATTCAGTATCGCCAGTGCAGAAATTACTCTGATGCAACCCGATGTCATGGAATGCGTTACAGATATCACATACGAATGCGTTTATCCAATTGATGACCAATCCATTCACAGCTTCTCGGTACCGCTTCTGAATGGAGTCATTGACGGTGACTACACCCTTTCAATGTCAATAAAAGACCTCACGACAAACCAACAGGTCTTCGAACAAACCGCGGATAACGGTCCGTTTTCCTTGGAACCACATCAGAGAGACTGGGCAAATTGGTCAGAACCGTTCAACTCTTGGGCCGATGGACACACATACAATATCAGCTTCTCTGCAGAAGTCACCAAGGAAGATAATACTGTAGAGCCATCTGGAAATGTCCGCTTCTTCATCATAACATTCTATGATAGGATCGATGTGGCAATTCTTTCCAATCCGACAGACCAGAACCGTCTCCAAATGGTCAAATCTGACTTGGAATCTATGGGTATGAGCTACACTCAGATGAAACTGGATAACTGGGACGACTATGCTACTCCCTCATGGCTAGAGCACTATGACAAGGTCCTACTTCCATGGCAGACTGACTACAACGTCTACTATGGGGACTACTATGACAAGCTAGCTTCTACTCGGGTCACTGATGGCCTATCCGTCGTCGAGACCTTGGAACAGTTCATGGTGCAGGGCGGTACTACACAAATACACCTAGGCCCTTACAGAGATGCATATCAGCCAGCCAACCTACCGTTTGGAATGGATATTGCTATGAGAAATCAAGTCAATCTCACCGAGGACAATAGAATTCTGAGTGAAGATATCACTATCGTGGACCCATTCCACCCTCTTATGGACGATGTCGATATGTCAGCATTCGGCGCCATAAACGGAGGGAGTCACGTAGCCCTATCAGGCCTTGATACCGCACAGGTTCAGGGAACCCAGATTCCTCAGGTATGCGGTGGAAGAATTAGTGATCCAACTGGAACCTTCCATACATTGATCAGAGATAATACATACGAGTCTCAGTCCCTTCTGTCGGTATGCAACCGAGGTGCTGGAGGGATGATCGTAACTACGATAGATGTTGAGAATCCCAGCGTGACTCAAGAATTCGGTGGAGAGCAGATCCCTATTCTATCCAATCTACTGGAATACAGACTTACTCCATATCCCACGGACTTCGGAATTGCCGGAGAGGGTTACGACCTAACGGTAAACGGCCAATCCCCTTCGATAGACTCGATAACCGGGGCTTACTCTACGATGTACATCAAGAGTAACTCAGACCTATCTTTCGACTATGTTACAAATGTTCCAGGAGTTTTCGCTGATTGGACACTCTCCTCAGGCAATAATGATTCTGTGACTGGTTGGGATGGTGCAATCATTGATGCTGGAGAGACCAGCCATACTCAGCAGACAGCTCCAGAGATTCCGACCCTCGGCTCTTTCTGTGTCGCAAATACTTCATCGAACACCGGTTGCAGAATAGGGGCAGAATGGATACTGACCTTGTATCTTCACGATGAAGATGGACACACTAGGATCACCTACATCAGACTCGTGACGGACGACACCCTGGCAGATGAGTTCAGGCCACTCGCGTCTGCCTCAATCATCTCCAATTCTGCAATCTCGGAGTTCATCGCATTGGATGGGACCAAGACAGTAGCAGGGACTGACTGGCCGATATACCGAGTAAGGCTCACTGAGACGGGAGACATTAGCCTGTCATTCTCAGCTGAAAATAGTACTGATCCAGACGCACCTGAGGGCGAGTCTGGAATAGAGCTATTCGAGTGGAAGGTATTCTTCGACTACCCATGGGACAGCCAGAGTCCAACTTTGGAGGGCCATGAGTTCCAGATTCCAGCTTCTGCTACTGATGAGTGGACATACACGTTCAGAAATCTCACGAGCAACCCAGACGGGACTCTAGAAAATGAGATCCGTGTAGAGCTCATTGTCTACGATAAAGCAGGAAAGCAGAGTGAGAAGCACAGGATGTATTTCATAGTGGTAGGCGAGGACTTCGGCGACGAACCACCTTTGGTCCAGTTCACTGCCCCTAGGCCAACAGATTCTCAGAGAGAGGACTTGGTACTAGTCACTGGTAACCTGATATCAGGTGCCGAAAATGGAGATGTGAAAATCGAAGTAGCATTAGATCCAGCAGTCCTCGACTACTCTACCTCCCAGAAGATTACCCAGAAGCAAATTGGAAAATTCAATCTGTCCGAGATGAATAGTGATGGAGATACATTCTCCCTCACTTTGGATATTTCCGATATCTACCAAGTCGAGACTGGTGTAGCTGCTACCGTATACATACGTATCACAGAAGGAGACGGCTCAAGGTATGTCATATCGGAGACAATCGATATCAGCCTGGTCCCACGTGGAGGCGATTCCGATGGCGGTATTTCTGCCGGCGGGGGACTCAGCACAACAATTCTAGCAGGCATAGGTGCGGCCATCCTTCTGATACTTGTAGTCGTAGTGACCCTAGTTGTCCGAGGTAGATCGAAGGATACTGTTGTTAGTGATACAGTCGAACAGTTTGGGGGAGTGGAGACCATGGATCCAGTGGAGGCCTACGTTCAGCAAATGGTCGCCTCAGGATATGACGAACAACAAGCCAGAGCCTATGCTGAACAGTATTACGCAAGTTATTACGAACAGCAAAGGCAAGGCGGAGCCTAACGGTAGGGGACCTCAATGGACTCTTCCGATAGGTACACCGTCGCAGACTTGAGTATGTCCGAGGCCGGTAGGCTGAAGGTCGAATGGGCAAGGAGTAGGATGCCAGCATTGGCCTCCTTGAGGGCAAAAGCGGAGATTGAAAGGCCACTAGAGGGTCAAAGAATAGCCGGTTGCCTACATGTCACCAAGGAAACCGCGGTCCTAATAGAGACTCTAGAGTCCGCAGGAGCAGAGATATCATGGTCTGGGTGCAACCCACTTTCGACTCAAGACGAAGTCGCCGCATGGCTAGCCTCGGAGGGATACTCAATACATGCATGGTATGGACAGGATAATTCGGGATTCTATGAATGCATAGATAAGACCTTGGAATTTGATCCTACACTTACATTGGATGATGGTGCAGACCTGATCTACAGGGTCCATTCTCAATTCAAGGATCTCGCACAGGGAATAATTGGCGGGACAGAGGAAACGACTACTGGAGTACACCGTCTGAGGGCGATGGCAGATGCCGGTGAGCTACTATATCCAGTCATTGCAGTCAATGATGCGGAGACAAAGTGGGATTTCGATAATGTCCATGGAACAGGCCAGTCTACAATAGACGGGATACTCAGAGCAACTAGTGTTCTCTTGGCAGGTAAGAACTTTGTAATCGCCGGTTATGGACACTGCGGCAAGGGGCTGGCAATGAGGGCGAGGGGGATGGGGGCCAATGTCATCATCACAGAGATTGACCCGATCCCCGCACTAAAGGCGACAATGGACGGATTCAGAGTAATGAAGATGGATGAGGCGGCCTCGATAGGGGATCTATTCTGCACAGCCACTGGTATGAAGGACGTCATAGTTGGAAGGCATTACGACTCAATGAAGGATGGCGCTATTGTGTGTAATACCGGACACTATGATTGCGAGGTCAGTATTTCTGACTTGGAAGAGAGAGCTACCGAGGTCTTTACGATTAGGGACAATAACGAGGCATTCACAATGCCCGATGGCAGGAGGATCCATCTGCTTGCCAGGGGCAGACTAGTTAATCTCGCTTCGGCAGAAGGCCACCCCAGTGAGGTGATGGATATGTCATTCGCAAATCAGTTCCTGGCACTCTGTAGATTAGCGCGTGAAGGATCCACTTATGACAACACTGTGTACGATATACACCCAGATCAGGACAGGCAACTGGCCGCACTGAAACTGTCATCCTCGGGAATTGTTATCGATGAGCTGACTGAGGATCAGAAATCGTATCTTCTTGACTTCTCAGCCGGGACCTAGGACGGTATTAAGGGAGATTGAGCTCCCATTTCTTAGGCATCCTCTCGCCAGATTCAACTATCAGGTAGATTCTCTCCTTTATCGCAGGCATCTTACTTTTCATCAAGGAAGAGTAAAGAGGGCTCTCTCTAATGCTTTCCGGGATACATACCTGCCCAGTAGTTGTCTCATAGTCAATTGCCCTCTCAAGATCTAAGGCATGCCTGTTAATTGACTGTAAGAGGTTCATACTAAGTCTGCTGATGGCCACGACTGTCAGTAGCAGTATGATGAAAACAATAGGGAGGGACCAACCCGAGTCCCCGATGAATATCATGCTCGCACTACCTACGAAAAATGCCATGGGCGCGACAAAGAGCATCAGGAATAGTCCCTGTGAAATCGGCTTTTTCTTCTTCAGCTTCTCTATTATTTCCCACCTGGGGTGCTTAGGTTGATTCGGCCTAAATATCTCATCAGACTCCATCTTCGAGGCCTTCGAAACAGTCTGGCTGACTCTACCCATCCTCATCTTCAATCCTCCGTCGACAGAATCCATTTCGGAGGAGAACATCTCTTCGAGTAAATCCGCACACTCCTCATAATACCCCATCCGGACCAATATCGAAATCTGTTCAATCAGTGGTGTGACTTCTGTTGGGGCGTTCTCTCTACGACTCTCCCACCACTCTAAGGCATCATCCATCATCCCTAAGTGATCTACCAGTAAAGTTCCCCCGAGGTCCCATGCTCGACGATTCTCTGGATCTAATTTGACTACCCTCCTCAGGGCTGTTACGGATTTAGCTGTCTGGACCAAGCTCGGCATCTCTTGCTTACCTTTGGTGGGGGCAGGGAGCTCCATTCTGGCTATGGTCATCCAAGCATCTGAGTTATCGGGCTCTTTGGCAACTAACTCTCTACATATCCTTAGAGTAGAGTCCCTATCTCCCCTCTCCTCAGATTCAATAGCATCCATCCACAAGTCAGAACCTATTGCTACATCATCAGACATAATTAACATCTCATAGTTCAATCATCTAGATCGTCTTCTATCTCTTCCTCTCGAAGGACGGCCGCCTCTCTTTCCGGGTTTCGAATATCGGCCGGAGGAATTACCTCCGCCTCTGCCCCTGCTCCCTGAGAAATTTGACCTCCCTCCGCTCCTTCTATCATCATGAGTGCCTCTTCTCCCATGTCTCTTACCTGCACCTTTCTGGTTTCTAGGGCCCTTGGCTTTCTTAGGAGCAATTTCTACCGGAGAGCCTATGGCCCTTTTTACGTCAACGTTATTGTATACTGGATGAACATGAACAAAACCAGAATCTACCGGCCCCAGTACAGTGTCCACTCTCCCAAGAATCTTACCACCATTGATCCTCAATACGTCTCCTAGATTGGGTGACCTTCCTTCAAATGAGATCAATAATCCGCCCATATGGGATATCTCAGTTACTCTTCCAGAGAAAGTCATTCTCTCCCTCGCACATACATCAACCCAACAAATAAAGAAATTATGGTAAACAACGCGCTACTTGCAGGAAGAAGTCCATCAGAATCATCGTCACCATCAATGAAATCTGGCTCGCTCGGGACTTGGTCAAACAGGAGTGAATTATTCACCTGTTGAGAAACCTCAGAGCACTTTCCAGAGATATCACAACCTACAATTCTAACTTGATGCTCCCCCTTCTCCCACAATATGAAATTGATATCAGGGGTATTCCATGAGTTCCCAGATACGGCAATATTGCCACTTGGAATCCCATCTACCTCCATGGAGAAGTCAACTTCCTCTCCATCAGGATCGCTAAATTGTCCGTTCATAGACCAAAAGTTTCCATCCCATCCGAATTCTGTAATTGAAATTGCGGGAGGAGAGCTTTCTTTGATGATGCCCAAATCATATTTATTCTCGAAAGTATAAACCCCATTTCCTGATGCCATAACTCTTACATCTACAGATCCTGGTAGCATATTGGATGAATCTCCTTCGACGGAAACAGGTTGTGAATCAAGAATATCTATAATTCCAAGCTCTTGAAAGTTCCCATCTTGGACAAGAATAATTCGAGCAGTGAGGGCCGGCCAGTTCCCATTTGGCTCCAAAGTAATCTGATGTGGATTGGCTAGTGTGGTCGAAGTAGATGAGACAGTGAAAGGGACTCCTATGAACCATGTTCTATTGTCTGTAACATAGCCATCTTCGTCTGAAGCGGAACAAGAAACCTCTACAACTCCTGTTTCAGGAACACTTGCTTGGATGCCTCTGTTATCGGTTTCTTGTACGAGGTAGTCCTGGTCCCCTTGGCAGGAGATATCCAAATTACCTACTCCCAAGTCATCTTCGAACCATCTGGAAACATCTTCTTCCCAGTCGGCCCAAACAATCTCTCCAGGGAATGGAACTGGTATCCACGTTCCATCAGGAGGGGACTCATCCGTCCATGTCGGTGGAACTGGTTCTCCAATCGGTTCAGTAGTAAAGTCGAAGAATAGGTCTTCCCCTATAGGCCAATCCTCCCGATATCCGTTAGGACTAAGCTCGAGGATAATACTTCCATCAGTATTGTTCCTAATGACAAAGCTGGATGATCCATCGCCAATGCAACTCCCAACAGTGGGGGCGAGGCCACCAGCAGTGGACTCATTGAGGCCGACATCCCTGCCTTCGCACTCATCCGACATCGAGAGACGCAGGTCTGGAACAGGCGGGAATGTGAAGTCGAATCTAGCACCAGATAGATTTGATGCGTTCAATGAGAAAGTAAATTCACTGGGATCATCAACCCCTGTAATCGACATGGTTGCATTCAGCCAGAGTTGTACTCTACACTCATCTTCAACTAATGACTGAGCAGTATTGGTATCACAGTCTCTATTCTGATCGGGAACGACAGGAACCTCCTTGCAATCCCCTCCAATGGATGAGGTACATCCTCTTATTTCTGAGTGATGGAGAGGGACAATATTCCATTCTTCAATTTCGACACCATCTTCTTCCCAGCTGGTGTTCTTCCAATCAGTGCCCACGCCCCCCCTATGGGCCGGACCATCTCTGAAACCTATCCTAGTCAGAGTATGTTCAATACACTCGCTAGCAAGCGCCCTGAAGAACTCACGTTCGTCCGTAGAGAACCAACCATCTCCTCCTTTATTCGGATCTAGTAATTCCATGAACTCGTCCATCGTTGTTCGTAACTCATCAGCTAAGGTACCATTCACCCATGCATCAGCCTTGACCTCAGCAGTCTTCCAATCATCGCTGATTATGATATCAAAAGAGGCATGCGAGTACTCGAACATATTCTCAAATGTGATAGAGCCACATTGCTCTTCCAGACTCCCTCCACCTCCTCCGAACTGCTCCATTCTCTTTGGCTCCTCATCAATTTCTGAGGACTCTTGATTTATTGCGAAAGGCATTGATACTACCAGAATAGCAATCAGCACGGACAGGCACTCATTCCTACTTGGTTCGCCCATGGCACTTGTAAGAGGATTAAGGTGATGATTGTATCGTAACCAAAGATGATTTTAGGAAACCCTAAATTTCATATACTTATGTTCTATCGCAGATTTTAGGGAGACCTAAATATGGTATTAAAATCAAAAGCAATAATTATTAATTTACTCTTAATCACCTGTGTATTATCGGGATGCATGGGTGGTGAAAACCAAGAGGAAACTCAAGGAAGCTTAGTTATCGCCTTTGAAGTACAAGCAGACTACGAAAATATAGATGAAAACCCGCAAATATTAGCCGATTATCTATCTGAAAAAATGAATTATGATGTCACCCTCTACAGTGTTAGTTCAGAGGGAGCAATGATTGAGGCTCTGAGATTCGGAAATGCAGATGTCGCAATCATGGACGGGGGATCAGCATGGGTTGGCTGGCAACAGTATGACCTAGGAGTCCTCGGAGCCGATCAGAAGTCCGACGGTAGGACCTATTACGAGGCACATGCGTGGGTGAGGGCAGACAGTGAGATGGCAGATGCTCACTTAGACGACAACAGATATACTGATCCTTTTTCATTGCTTTCAGGAAAGACCTCTTGCCACACTGGCTGGCTGAAATCCGCTGGTATGCTAATGCCAATGGGCTATCTAATTGGCCTTGGATATACAAATGTGATAGGCGATCCGGATGATATTGAGACACTCAGAAACACAGTATATGGTTACTTCAGCGAGGACTCGTCAATCCC
>DAYH01000006.1:7461-9451 GCA_002506825.1 Euryarchaeota archaeon UBA103 | reverse complement strand
CATTACTCAGACAACCGCCATGATCACTACCCATCATGGTGACTGTACGAACTCCCCGACAATGCACCCAGACAAAGCTGAAGCCATCAAAATAAGAATCATCACTGGCACTATAATACGCATAAAACCTACTACAGGTAGTTGGTATATCACATATTCGTCAACAAGGGCCACATATTGAGTTATCAATACTTTCTCGGCAAAATAATTTCTGATGGTTCTGGACGATTTGCCTCGAATGAATTTATTTTTTCATCGCTTGGATAACCTAAACAAATCCCGCAGAGTAACGAGTAATTTTTACTGATCTCAAACTCCTTGCGAACGGCATCTTCCCAGACCGCAACAGCGCCTTGTGGGCAGGTTCCCAACCCTTTGGAATGAGCTGAAAGTATTAGATTCTGCATAAATAGACCGGCATCAGAGGCGGAATATTTGCCCAATGATCTGTGTGTAAAAATAAACAACTCAACCGGTGCTCCGAAGAAATCATAATTTCGAGCCCAAGACTCATCACGGGCCTTTTTGTCATCTCTGTCGACACCGATGTGTGAAAAAAAATCCCTTCCTTGATTTTTGGTCCTCTCTACCAAATCCTTGTGATAAGGCCTCGTAATTATCCAATTGCTCGTTGGCAATCCCTTTCTTTTTAGAACAGCTTTAATCTTGCCAAATATGCCTTCTCGGGCACCTTTTATCCCTTCCCACCTAGAGAGAAACTCTTTGGAAAGTCGATCACGTACATCGCCTTTAGCAACTGCCACCCGAATAGGCCTAGTATTACTCCAGCTAGGTGATGTCAGCCCATCAGCAATGATCTCTTCAATTATTTCATCAGGAACTGGAGTGGGTAAAAAATCCCGCGTCGAACGTCGTGATGATACAAATGATTGAAAATCATTAGATTCAAAATTCATATTCCCAATCCTGTAGCATCTGCGGCGTGTCCTCAGCCGTGTCTGTCGGCAATGGTGTTCCTCTATGACGTATCCGACATAAATCATTGACGAAATAGGTGCTCGTATCAAGGGGGATAATGCCGCCCATCTATTATCCATGGAAAATAAGTAGGCGCACTGATGGAAGGGAGTGAAGGATGGTCAAAGTACCGTCCTGCGATTATCGTTGTAACAATCTTGGTGTTGATTCCCGCATCAGTTTTCCTTTATGTCTATTCGGAAAGGGGGTATGAAGGATTCATAGATTGGTTCTCTAATGGCATCATTGGATTAATGTTTACTGGATTCATGATTATGTTCGTTTTTCCACTGTTCGAAAAACTGTACGATTACTTGTATGAAAAACTGTTCAAAAACAAGAAGACTAACCTTATCTAAATGGCTAACAGTCAAAGTGCACATTCATCGATGTTGGCTGAATAATTCAACAGCATCCATCACAAGCACAATTTGATCCACAGGGGTTGCAGTCACAACATTCACAGGGCATGGTAGCAGGTCAACAGATTAATAATTAAACCTATCTAAATTATTATCTCTATTTTCAATGATTACTGCTAAATCTGATCAGACGAAAACAAAAAGCAATGATAAAAATTCCAACCCTAGAAATATAGTAATAATGACGTCAAAAAATGCATATGTCCGTTGAATCGAGGTCGCCCTTCTCAACCACTCTGGAAAACTAACATGTAGCCTGTGGAAGAAATACCAGTTCCAGATGATCAGTACTACGAACGCCAAGGAGCCAAGTAGCGTTAGAGTCGCGATTTGTCCTCCCGCCATACTGTAAAATACTCCCTTTAGATAAAGAAACTTCTCCCTACAAATATGATCTGGATAAGAAAAAGAACTTCCCTATTTAGTACAATGTTGATGGCTATATAGCCAAATACATGTGACCGCTCCCATATTCAATAGTGACTCATATGCGCAGTGTTGTTCAGATTGTACCTACTCACTCGGTTCTCGAGGGAGGTGGCTTCAAGGTTCGCAGGCCCTACTCGATGAACAGGTTACTGAGCCCGTTC
>DAYH01000006.1:4968-7089 GCA_002506825.1 Euryarchaeota archaeon UBA103 | reverse complement strand
CCATGGCACCCGCATAGGGGGTTCGAGACCGTAACTTACCTGCTCGATGGAAGAATGCAACACGAGGATAGCGCTGGAAACAAAGGTGAGCTTAATCCGGGCGATGTACAGTGGATGACTGCAGGTCGAGGCATAATACACTCCGAGGTCCCGCATGATGAATTCCAGAAAATCGGTGGCAGGACCCATGGGTTTCAGATTTGGGTCAATCTTCCAGCCGAACATAAGATGATGGCACCCAGGTATCAAGAGATTCCAGCTTCGGAATCCCCCACAGTCGAAAGTGAGGGGGTCTGGGCCCGTGTTATCGCAGGGGAATGCATGGGGGCGACATCATCGATCGACACCGTCATCCCAATCACGCTAATTCATGTCAAGATGGAGGCTGGTGCCAAACTGAACCAGAATATTGATTCCCTGCTTAATTCAATGATATACGTTTTTTCAGGTAAAGTGACTGTCTTCAATGAAACCCGCATAAAGACTCGCCCCCGATCATTAGGATTGGGAGTCAACCAACAGATAAGAGACGGAGAGTTGGCCGTTCTATCAGAGGGCCCAGAAGTGGAAATACGGTCTAACATGGAATCCGAGCTCTTGATTCTAGCAGGTCCAGAATTGAACGAACCTATCTCTCGCTACGGCCCGTTTGTCATGAATACTAGGGAAGAAATTGAACAGGCATTTTTGGATTACCAGAATGGTACATTCGCCAACTGAATTATGCCCTGCCAGTAGTACTTTCGATACCATCCATGAGCTCCTCTCCAGAGCTCTTCCTGATCAGCCATAATCCAATCAGAACTATTGTAACGGCTATGGCAACTAGTATGGATACCATCGGCAACCCCGCCTCCTCATCGACTTCGATCCAAGAAACAGTCTCGGAGGAAAATGTCCCGCCTCCAAACGAATCATCTGATACCAATTGCGTCGGCGTCAGAATATCACAATCCAGACTGTAATCTCCAGTCTCCCCCCCTCTCCAGTCGAATAGCATCTCATCCGTCTGGCCGGCGTTCAGTACTAGTCCTTGGAACCCCCCAATATCGGCATCCAAACCCGTCTCAACCACGTCGCAGGAGATGTAGAAGCTAGCGGAGGCAGTTCCACTGTTCGTGAACGATGCACGCATTGGCACTGAGCTGCCCGCATAACCCACCGCTTCCGAGACGCCCTCTTCGAGCACAACCTCCAGATTAGCCCACTCTACATGGGGAGTGCTATCGCTTACGTACTGTAAGTCATGCCATGACAGAGGTATGCCGTAACCGCCATAGTCATCAATTCCAGAGCCATCTGGGTTCCAACCAGTCCTGTATGAGACTATCTCAATTATCGCAGACTCGCTCCAAATTGTTCCATTCGACCAGCCTACCTCTACCACTCTCTCTCCACCTCCATTGACCAAGGCCTCTCCCGAGTCGTCGCTGAAAGACTCGAAGGACGTGGATTCAGCAACCCCCATCCCATTAACTCTGAAAACCACACCTTTGGAGTCGAACACCACCTTCTGATCCACAACTCTCCTCTCCCATCTGTCGGTGAATCCTCCACTGCCAACAGAGTCTTCCCAGGTAATCTCACTGAACGCAGTGCCTCTGACGTCGTGGTCATCGAGGCTGTTAATGAATGTCGAGTTGACTATCCTGACAATAGAGCCGTCTCCTTGGGACAGTATGGGTCCGACCCTGTCGAAAGTACTGCCGTTTGTCACAAGGGAGCCATATTCGCCAATGGTCAGTTTGGTCCCGACCAGGGAAGAGCCACTCATGCTAATGTTCCCGTTTACAACGATTTCATACTGCCTCTCTCCTGCTGCCATCATGTTCATGCTTTCCAGGTAATAACCCGCTAGCTCGATCTCCTCATTCCCTACTTCTATTATTACACGAGAAACAGAGACAGGGGATTGGCCGTACCCTATCAGGCCTATCCAGATGTCTTCTCCATCTGTGTCTGAGAACTCGAAAGTGTGACTGCTGCCATTCAGTGAGATTGGGTCCGAGTCGCCTACGAATGCCTGGGCACCGTAGTAGCTAGCCCCTCCAACGGAATGCATGGTCATGGTGAAATCGCCCTCGATACCCTCATTGGGAACTCTGAATGAGGCTCTGCTTT
>DAYH01000006.1:0-4643 GCA_002506825.1 Euryarchaeota archaeon UBA103 | reverse complement strand
TCCCAGTACCCATATCCCTTCAGTCCATAACCACAGTCCGAATTGTAATCAGGCTCATCTGATAGGCCACACTCAAGCGAAGAATCCTCCATATTGAGGACTCCTCCTTCCTCGATAGTTATATCACAATTTAGTTGGAGAAGGCTGTCCCTGATTGTGAGTTCCCCTCCATCTACAACTCTGACGTGATCGTAATCACACAATGAGTCGTCCTCATCCGATTCTAAAGTGACACTTGTGGCGATCACGGTCTCATTTTCCTGTCCGGTTGCTACTCCACTGGCGATAATCACCGATGTTAACATAATCAACACTTGAAAGACTGCGATTCTCCTACTCATATTCGGTCGGGAAGATGGTTGGCAAATCAATGATTTCCCTAATTTGGTCATAAAGTGACAATAGTCCAATCCTACCAAATCACTCATACGCCGACAACGATTGGGATGTGTGGGCATCATGCAGACGCTTTCGGAATCGTTCAGCGACACATCCTTCGGGTTTGCTCTCAATATTGTCACAGTACTGGTTATGTATGGGCCGTTCTATCTGGCTAATACCGGTGCGATGCTATTCGGAAAATGGATACCCGATCGTCTCGGGTTGGAGAGTAAGGCAATCGATGGAGGTAAGAAACTGGAGGATGGATTCAGGATCCTAGGCGATGGTAAGACTTGGAATGGATTCATCGGTGGGGCATTTTTCAGTGGCCTTCTGACACTACTCGTACATCAATTGTGGGGAAGTAGGGAAACTGCAGATTCTAGGCCCTTCATCGATCCCACTCTGTGGGCCTCCCCCGATGACTGGTTTTGGATAGGAAATGAGTGGGGTGCGGCCTTTGTGATGGGGTTTGTTCTGGGCACAGCTTGTATGACTGGGGACATGGTGGGATCTTTCTTCAAGAGGAGGAAGGGTCACAAGAGGGAGGGTAAAGAGAGCTCTCAAGCACCCATTCTCGATACAATGACCTTCGCTGTTTCCATATTCATTGTTTCTTTCATACTTTTTGATGGCCAAATTATTACCAGTCCCGAATTAAGGGGCGAGATTATGGTTTTGCTACTGATCACCCCTTTGATTCACAGGGGTTTCAATATCATGGGGTTCAAACTCGGATTAAAGTCAGTTCCATACTGAAAACAGTGGAACAGTAGAGTTATGCCACGTGTACTGTGCGATGAATCATGGCCGTGATGCAAGTGCTGATTATTGGTTCGGGCGGTAGGGAGCACGCCTTAGCCATAGCACTCTCCAAGAGTCCTTCTGTCGGATCAATTCACGCGGCCCCCGGAAACGCAGGTACTGCCATGCTAGGGACCAATCATCAGGTCGATGTTTCAGATATCGATGGCCTGGTTTCACTAGCCCAGAATATTCACGCGGAATTAGTCATTGTAGGTCCAGAGGGACCATTAGTAGCTGGAATTTCAGATAGATTGAGGGAAATAGGCATTCCCAGCTTCGGACCTGGCTCCAAGGGGGCTATGTTGGAGGGATCAAAGACACATGCAAAAGACCTGATGAAGAAATTAGATATTCCAACAGGGGACGCCACTAAATTGGACAAATATTCCGATATTAGACTCTTTCTTAACTCCAATCCCCCTCCCTGGGTGATCAAAAGAGACGTCTTAGCAGCAGGAAAGGGAGTGGTGGTGACCTCTGAAATTGAAGTCGCCTCGAGATTTATTTCTGAATCTGTTGAGGTCGATGGATTTGTCATCGTAGAAGAATTCCTCCATGGGGAGGAAGCCTCCTTACTGGTACTAATGGACGAATCAGGTTATGTCTGCCTCCCCCCAAGTCAGGATCACAAGAGAGTGAGAGACGGAGATAAGGGACCTAACACAGGTGGAATGGGCGCCTATGCCCCCGCTCCAGTGGTTACCTCCTCGGTACATAGTAGGGTAATAGACGAGATTGTGGGACCTATGCACCATTATCTGAGGAACCAGCAAGACCCCTATCGGGGAGTCCTATATGTCGGATTAATGATTGACTCTAACGGTGCGCCAAGTGTAGTTGAATACAATGTTAGGTTTGGTGATCCCGAAACCCAGGTAACACTGCCTTTGATTGAAGATGATTTGGGAGAGATTCTTCTAGCTACCGCAACAGGTAATCTAGCTAGCCTTTCTCCTTCATTTTCTGATTCTCACTCGGCTACTGTAGTTCTCGCCTCAAAGGGATATCCCGAATCATCAGAGACTGGTAGGGAAATTTTCGGAGCTGATTTGGAGATAGATGAGGGCATATTGAGGGGCTATGTCCACTTTGCAGGAACCTCACTAGAAGGTGGCAGACTACTATCCAGTGGAGGCAGGGTGCTTGCCGCTACTGGAATAGCTCCTAATCTGGCCCAAGCAGTGGATATTGCTTACCAAATTATTGACTCAATCTCACTAGAAGGGTCACATTTTAGGACCGATATTGGACATAGGGCACTCCCTCCCAAAGAGTAACTTTTTGATGATGTATTCATCTCTACTCTCTGAGAACGGTTATAACAGATTGTAAAATCGCGACGTCGCTAGCCTTCAGGCTAAGCAGACGGTGAAACAAATGAACGTAAGAGAAGATGCGAAAGCAGACGGGAACTCCTTGAAGGAACTCGTGCCAGTTTCGGCCATATTGGTCGCTTTAGTGGCACTTTTCCTAGGATCGGAGGCTTTAGCAAATGGAACAATGGAGAATGACGGGTACCTGCGAATCCTGACCCTCCCACTGGCGGCCGCACTGGCGGCGTCTGTCGGAAGGGTCCTTTCAGTTGCAGAGCTCGGAATACCAAGTCATTTCAAGACTGGAGCCTTGTCTATTCTTTTCATATTAGTTTCAGTCATCCCTGAGATTGTCCCGGAAGCACTTGGAATTGACACTCTCATTACCTTCACATTCACTTCAATGGGCATAGCTACGATGATGCTGGTGAATTCGAACAGGAGAGAGGAAGCGAATATGCTGCTGGTCACAGTAGTGGGATTCTACCTATCAGTCTCCATGGCGGCATCTACCAATTTCGGCTCTGAATCGTGGGCAGGTACAGAAGAGGAAATGATAGATGCTATCAGATCCTCTGCGGCATCTATTCTATTCGCATTCTGGGCATCTTCAATTTCCCTTGGCCTTATCATCGTTCTCGCGATGAGGGGGTCTCTTGACATAGCGGGAGAAGGGAAACTGTTCTCTGCAATCTCATCATTCGATTTCAATAACGACTCATCGAAGCAACTAATGTCGATATTAGGACTGGTATTCGCAGTTCAATTTATCCCACTACTGTGGCTATGCTCCATCTCCGGAGAGACCATTGTAGTAGATGGAGAGGTCATTTCAAATGCTCTGGCCAAGTACTCTGAACACCAGTATCTAGGCTCAGTATGGGCACTAATGACATGCCTAGTGATATTCTGCTGGGCTTTCTTCAGGTCTGAAAGATGGCAGGTAATGGCCGCACTCATAGCTGTAAACTGGATTCTCTATTCAGCGGCCAGGTTGGTTGAGATTGGTAATCCATTGGGTATAGAAGTACTTCCAGCCAGTTCTGGTGACAGCACGTCCGCAGCCGCTTGGTTCTTCCTAATCTTCTGGTCAAACGTTGCCGCCTACATCCTTTCCATTAGAGGATACTTCGGAGATACGGCTCCCTTGAGGGAGCACAGCGCGATTAGGGCATGGTGGAATGCCAACTATTACGGAATAATGATTTCCATGGCATTGTTTGTCTCTCTTGCAATAAGGGCGGGTTGGAACATACTTCCAGCAATGAACGCCTCTGGTACTCAACTTTGGGATATGACCGGAGGATCTGATCCTTGGTACATGAAGAGAGTCATCGATTATGTAGTAGCAGAGAGGAGTCATTTCATCTTCGATTCTGATCGTTCATACCCCATGGGCGTCATCAATCCAAGGCCTCCTCTGTTCTCTTGGTCCCTCGCCCTTGGGGGATTAGGCCTGAATTGGCTCACCGATTCATCTGGGGACCAGATGGTATGGTGGAGTGTTTCAGCAATGCCAGCAGTTTATGGGGCTCTGATCGTACTTCCACTAGCCGGAATCGCCAGGCGAGTACACAGTGATTTCGCTGGGGTCATCACCGCATGGCTAATCGCCCTTATGCCAGGGCATATCGGACACTCTACGTTTGCACTCGCGGATCACGACTCCTTCGCACTTCTGTTCATATCCATGGCATTCTACTTCTGGGTAAGAGCAGTCGAGGGCATTAGGGATGAGAGGCTATTCGCTGAAACCAGCAGAAACCCGTTGTATCTGATAGCAGGAATAAGGGAAATGTGGTTGAGGAATCCACTGGTGATGTCCTGTGCTACATTATCCGGCATATCATTCGCTACTGTGGCGTTGGGATGGAAGGGATTCGTCTACGGTCCGGGAATCTTATTCTTGGCATTCTCCGTACAAGCATTCCTCAATCTTTTCAGAGGAAGGGACAGTCTTCCAATAACCGCGGCTTCTTTACAGATGTTGTTCACCGCTTTCGTAATCCCATTGCCTTTCTACATATGGCCGGGGATGGATCTACTATTCGACCCCAGTGGTTTCCAACCGATGTTCTACATAATTGGATTCACACTTGCCTTGGGATGGGTTACTTGCTCATTCAGAGACAAGCCATGGCT
>DAYH01000029.1:9192-9542 GCA_002506825.1 Euryarchaeota archaeon UBA103 | reverse complement strand
CCATATGCGTCCCCGGTCTGGTTCAGGAGTGGCAAGAGCCAATCCCCTACGCCATTGACCATTGATGAGTACCATGCGAAACCATCTGATGGAGTGGTTGCCCCTACTTCGTAAGAGCCAAACCAGTGTGCTCTTGATTCCCAACCATTACGTCCCAATATCGGAACCGTAGACAGGGTGGGATGGCTCCAGAATAGAAGAGTGAACATGTTGATGTTGGCCAGAAGTGCCGCCATCAATATCACAGGTATGTTACTAGCATATACCAGTCTAATGGGGTACTGCCCCCTGTGTCCTCTGACCTTTCCATGAGTAAGCGGGAGCTCTAACTTACTGGATTCGGCATAAGC
>DAYH01000029.1:0-8815 GCA_002506825.1 Euryarchaeota archaeon UBA103 | reverse complement strand
AGTAAGATTAACTCGAAACCGTTATCTGAAACCAATTGTGAATTTGAGGCGGTTCTAAGTGTGTAGAAGATCATTGGTAATGTCCCAGAAGGGGGATTATCCAGAGACATTGGGAAATCTTGGCTTACTGGTAGCGGGGAAAGGGTCCCTACGAAGGTAGATTGAGCTACCCCAGCGGCAATGAAAAGAGAAATTCCTGAACCTATGCCCCATTTACTGACTAGCTCATCAAGCAAGAAAACCAGGTATGAGCCAAGGAAAAGCTGTGAAACGATAACGACATTTGCCCAGCCAACCCCATAGTCGTAAATCATAGTCTCGTGAGGGTCCAAAAATCCGTAAACTTGAGGAATGGACTCTACTGGAATCATGAACAGGACCAGAAGCTTCTGGATTCCCTGATACAGTTGCTTGTCTGCAGAATCTTGGAGGTCCAGCTGAATTATCTTGGCTCCAGCGAATAGTTGCATGATGATTGAACCGGTGACGATTGGCCCTATGCCAAGATGCATGATTGAACCTGAGGCCCCGGCCATGATTGATCTAAAGGATGAGAAAATATCCAGAGTTGAGTCGGAGAGGCCGTAAATCATGACATTGGTCATCATGAAGTAGATGATTAGAACAAGAGTGGTGGTCCATAGCTTCTGGTTGAATCTTACGTGCCCCTCTGGCTTGGTGATGCTAGGATATACGTCCACTAGTCTTGACAATGCGTAGAGTCTGCTAGACTCGCTTCCAGTGTAGAGGGAAACCGAGATTCCCAAACCTGCTCCGAAGCCAAGTAGTGCGACGCCTACCAGTAAGAATCCAACTGTTGCAGGGTCAATCCAACCCCACCAAGCTAATCCGGCGACGAAAAGAAGCCAAATGGTGGGTTTTGTAGCTTTGCCATAAGGCATCTCCTTGAGTCTTTCCGGCAGATCGCTTATTGTCCCCCAAACTACGTACAGGACGTAAATAATAGCTGTGACATACATCTGCAGAGCACGGCTCTGGACGTCACCAGTTGCATTGAGAAGGTCGTCCTGAATCCAGTAGAAAAGTCCTCCAAAATATAGCCCAGAGATAATCAGGAGCCATGGCATTGAGACTTTTCTTTCGACCATACTATCGCCTACCTAGGTGCTCATTCCTCTTCCCATTCTCCCCAGTCTTCGCCATCTTCAGAGTTTGCTGAAACTGTTCCTCCGGCGGCTTCGACCTTGGCAATGGCCTTGGGGCTTGCTTCCTCGACGATTATCTTCATTGGCTTGGATATTGGGCCCTTGCCCAGAAGCTTGTCATATCCCATCTCGGTAAGGTTCACTTCATCTCCATCGGTCAGTCCCGATAGCTCGCTGACGTTGATGGATACGTTGACCTTCCTAAGGCTTGGATGTCTGTTGAATCCATGCATCCCCCAGTGCCCTGGAAGATACTTGTTTCTGAACATGACCTTGTGCTTGCCTATTCCGGCTCTTCCTCTTCCGCCTCTCTTTCCAGCTCCCCTTCCAGCCTTCTTTCCTCGGCCATGATAGCGGCTCCTTCCACGGAATTTGTTAGTTCTAGATACCATCTAATCACCTCAGATCATCCTATCGGCTAAGTCGCCGATCGCCTCTCCTCTGAAACCCAGAGCGCCACCTACGGTGTAGGCCCTCTTGATCCCTCCCCATCCCTTGCTTCCTCGGGGCGGGTGTAGTCTGAAAATTGGTTTGAGGCCTTCAACATCCTTCATTGTAGCCTCTCCAGAGGCGATAGCTTCTGAAAGTTGCTTAATGCCACTGAAACTACTAAACTCTTTGATTGTTGAGTCGGTTACTGGCTTATCGCCTGACATCCTCCCTCTCTCCTTGATTAGCTTCTCAATGGTCTTTGCATCGACCTCTCCCCATGTGATGTAGTCCTTGGACTTCTGCAACATTCCGCGATATGATGGGTTGTCCATCACTATAGTAGCATGGTTTACCCTGGTAAGATTCAGCATCGACATCGTTTCGCGAATTTTTCTGGTTACTCCGCGATCACTTCTGGCCCTGATTACAAGAAAACTCAACTTAACTCCCTCCCTCTAATGATGCTAAGGCGTCTGTGAACTCCTTCTGAAAGCCTTGTCCTGTTTAATTGGACTAGTGCGTTGTAGGTCGCCTTGGCGAAGTTGATGGTAGTTCGGGTCTGTCCGGATGATCGTGACCAAACATCGGTTACTCCTGCCAATGTGAGGACTCTTCTACCATAGTCCCCTATGACAAGTCCCTTTCCTGCGGGGGCTGGCATCAGGGTAATTCTAGTAGAGCCCGATCTTCCCGATACCATGAAGGGGACGCTTGTCCCGGGGCCCTCTGAAGACTCCCAAGAGCCGTTGCCCCTCATCACTGGAATCATATTCAGCTTTGCCTTATCGATGGCCTTCCTGATTGTACTTGCGACTTCCTTTCCTTTGCAGACAGATAGTCCTACGTATCCATCTCCATTTCCTACTGCACACAGTACATTGAATCTGACTCTCCTTCCAGAATCGGTCATTCTCTGAATCATATTGACGGCGAGAACATCATCGGTGATATCTGGCAGAAGTGCGTCTACAATCTCTACTTCTCTTATTGGGAGCCCTGAGGATATTGCTTCTTCATAGGTTAGTATTTGACCATTCATGACCATCCTACCTAGCCTGGTTCTTGGTTGCCATGTCCTGAGTGCGGCGAGAGGATCAGGACCTCCCCTCCTCCTTCCTCTCTCTCCTTGGCCCTCATCGGATGACTCGAATGCCTTGACGAGTCCAGGGGCGAGAGTAATTTCCTCGGATATACCAGATTCTTGGGTTTCTTCTTCACTCATTTGTGTGCCCCCTCAATTGCTTCAATGGAAACTTCCACTGATGATGATAGTGAATCGTCAATGTGCTTACCGCTCAATCTCTCCTCGCTAGGGAGGACAGTAGATCCATGAGGAATTTCTAGACCAGCATCAATCATGCCTTTTAGAGCGGCGAAAACCCTGCTACCACGAGATGACGCCGCTAATCCAATATCTAAGACCGCCTCGGTATTTCCTGAAGAGACTGCTTTCTTACCAAGGGCGTAACCAGCAACATAGCATGCTGGTACTGACTTCCTGGACGCGCCTTCCGGCCATGAGTATGATTCGGTCAGTGACTTGCCATTCACTGACTGCAGGATGGCATCTCCGCCGGGATTGTATGAGACGAGTTGGCAGATTACTTGGGTATTGGAAACTCTGACTACAGCACGTGGAACACCACTCCTGAGAAGTCTCAATCTCCTGTGATAATCCGTTTTTCCTTGGCGTCGGCGCTTGGGCCTTAATCTCTGACTTTTACCATATGCCATCAGTTTTCACCCCCGATTTCAATACCATCGAGTTCCATGTTTGTTTTCATGTGGGCTATAGATCGGTAAGAACCTCCCTTGGCCTTTCTGTAGTAGTACCTGTATTGGGACCTATCCAGGGTTCCATCCTCTCGGAATTCTTTGAGTTCCCTCCTCTGAGATCTGATGAGCCTCATCCATCTCTCTTTCTTTGGAGTTCTGGCGTTTGCGCTTCCCTTCCTAGAGCCGTGTCCCTTTCTCCTTCCTTTCGACTTCTGTAATGCGGCCTTTCTAGCTCTAGTCCTACTAGTTCCCTTGATTGGCCTAGCCTTGATTATGCCATCAGTAATTAATCTCCTGACATCATCCTTCTGGACTGCTGAAATGACCTCATCTAGGTAGTCAGGATCGATCCAAATTCTGTGTACCCCCACAGGACGGCCTTCCTTTTGGGAAAGAATAGCAGCCGCCATTCTCCTCTGATTTGTGATTATCATCTCAGAGGTCCCCCTTTCTGTCAATCCTTCTCTGATTGAGTATCCTTAGTCCCAGAGAGTTAGCCCTGTCGTGGATATCCAATCTCTTCCTGTTTCCGACTCTAGCGCCTATTCTGACTGCTTGTGTCTCTGGATCTAATCCTTCCAAATCGCTTGAGTTGTGAACCATTACTTCCTCGAACCCTGAGGGGTGTAGTCCCCTAACAGAAGAAATCTTACGATAGCCTATTCGTGCCATTGGAGGCCTATATTTCCTATTTAGCCTAACTTTGGACTGCATTCCGCTTGGCTTTCTCCAGCTAGACCTTGCCAGTCTCTTGTACCTAAACCATTCTTGCCTTCTGAAAGCCGGTTGCTTCTTCTTCTGTTTCGCTCTGAAAGACAGTGCGGCGACGGTCTCCTCGTCCAAGACAGGTTTTTGCCTGGCTGTGTGGAGATCGTCCCAATCGTCATCTTCATCGAAGAAGTCGTCTTCAAAGTCATCATCTTCTGTTGAGTCGGACTCGTCCTGCGAGAGAGGCTCGTCGTCATGGACATCCTCAGACTCTGGCATCTCCACTGGATCTTCTTGTACAGAGGAGCTCTCAGAGAGTCTTGCGATCAGCTCTGACTTTTTCCCACCGACCTTTAGTCCCTTCTCCCTGAGTAGCTCCTTCAATTCAGGAACGGTCATTTTTTCGAATTCATCTGTCATTTTATGCCCCCTTTGAAACTATGTAGATACCGTCTTGGAAAACTCTTCTGTCCCTCTTTCGAATTTTACATGCGCGTTCTATATTTGCTGCGGTCTGACCGACTTTTTCCCTATCGGCCCCCTTGACGGTTACATCGGTCTTGTTTTCGACCTTGACCTCAACATCAGAAGGACTCCAGGGGAGTTTGGCGACCCTGGGGACCTTCTCGCCGAAGAGATTGTTGATCACCATCTTGTTACCCTCGACCTTCAAAGTCATGGGGAAGTGACTGTATACTGCTTGGAGTTTGTATTCAAATCCTTCTTCGATACCTTTGACCATGTTCCTGAGATGTGCCGCCCATGTACCTGCTATGGCCTTGTCAGCCCTACGTGGAAGATCGCAATTGACTTGGATGCCTGATTCAGAGCTACTTACTGAGACCTTGGGGTGCCTGAACTCTCGCGAGATAGTTTTACCTTCACTGGATATTGTGACCATGTAGCTATCGATACTTACGTTGGATCCTTCTGAGAGTTCGATATTATGAATAATCTGGTCTAACTTTGGCATGAATATCAACTCCTCAGAAAATGTATGCAAGGAGGCGTCCTCCGACACGCTCCTCCTTTGCGGCATAGTGATCCATTATGCCTTGATTTGTTGTCACGATGAGTAGGCCGAAATCTCTAGCTGGGAGATATCTTGACTCCCACTTATCGAAGTCGGCTCTCTTTACGGAGTGGCGTGGCTTGATTACCCCGCACCTGTTTATTGCTCCTATTAGCTCGACTCTGAATGAGCCCGCCCTTCCGTCTTCGATTCGCTCGAACTCTCCTACATATCCGGACTTTTGCATGATGTGTAACATCTGCCCTAGTAGTTTGCTTGCTGGTTTCACTGAAACCTCGTAATGTCCTGCCTGCTCCGCATTGAAAATGCGTGTGAAAGCGTCGTTAAGTGGGTCGTACTGCATTTTTTCACCTCATGAATACTTCTTGAATCCTATTTCTGGGGCCGTGTCCCTGAAGCATTGCCTGCAGAGTCTGAGACCGTGACGGCGAATCATGCCTCTCTTTCTGCCGCAGCGTCTGCATCCGACTGATCTACCGATCTTCTCACCGTGATCTTTTGCCATGTTATTCTTCCTCCCCATATCCAACTATCTTGAGATTGTAACTTTTTGAGAACCATGACCTGGACTCTTCAGGGCCTACTCGATGACTGGCGGAGACCCTTCGTGTTCTCTTCCTTCTCCTTGAAACTCTGTGTCCGGGCCTCTCTAATACCACATTTACATCCATACCGAAGATACCGACATCAGGATCGTATTTCTGACCGGGGAAATCAGTGTAGTCAGAGATTCCGAAAGATAGATTTCCAGAAGTATCGAAATTGTATGTTGGCAGGGTGTGCTGACGAACCCAGAACGCATCTTTGAGGAACGCTTTGATGGTTTCTTCATCCCTGATAGTGACCTTGCACCCTATTGGAGCCCCTTTTCTGGTCCCAAGATCACGGTTGGTACTGGTCGATAGCGTCCTGACAGGAACCATTCCAGTTACCATCTCTAGAGCTTTCTCCGCTAGCTGTAGCCTCTGCCCGCCCTCGCCAACACCGATATTTACGGTGACCTTGGTTATTCTAGGGGCGCGCATTGGGTTTACTGACTGACTCATGAGTCTCCCTCCGTTGGGATATCTGATTCACCGGTAATGACGAAAACGTAGTCTGAGATTGTCCCGAAGTCATCGAACTGGACCTCGTTGGCCTTTGATGATCTCTTGATATCTCTGCTCCTTACAGTGGCGAGCTCTCCAATATGATTTCCGCCGGTAAGATATGCCATTGATCCCTCTTCGAACTTATGGTGGGACTTAACTTCTTGATCTGGCAGAGAGAGAACCAGAGAGTCCCCGGTCTTGTATTCGGGATTATCGCTGAATAGCATATTCCTGCCATCATGGAGATGAACTTGTGTCTTTCCTCCCTTAATGGTGGTTTTTCCCATTACTCTACAAATCTTGGTTGACGACTCCTTAGCTGATATCATCCTGTATCTTAGCTTTCCATTGGTATCTAGGACGCATCTGTAGCTAACCTCCCCTACTGTTAGGACATCCATTAGACCCACTCCTCTTCCGATATCGGTTTCGATGTCTCCATCTACCTTTACCTGCTTAGAATGTAGTATCTTCTTCGCTTCGCGTCGATTCTGGGCGACGCCAAGAATATCCCTTAGAATAACTCCCATGGGCATACACAGATCGAGTGGGTGGCCACATGGGTTTGGCTTCTGAATCCATACTGACGACTTTCTTGGAAGTGGCCAGCTCCTCGGCATGGTGAGTCTCTTCATGTGACTGCTACTCATTCCGAAGCACCTCCACTGGTTCTCTCGATAAGTCTCTTGAGCCTGAGTGTGTCTCCCTCGAATAGCTTGGTAACTATTACGTTGGAAGGATGAATAGGGACGGCTTCCTCCTTTCCATCAGCTGTAGGCATTGTAAGTCCGTCAACAAAGATCATTCCACTGTTAGTATCTACTCTAGCTACTTTGGCAGATATTCCGGCCCTTCCTCTTGGTTGTCCGAGCCTTTTGCCCTTTGTGTCTGATTTGACGCTGTTTGGGTGGCCGAAGTCGCCTCTGACAACCTCTATCTCGTCACCTACCCTTACAGTAACAGTTCTGATATTGATTAAATCTGGATCGTCCGTGACTAATCTTGCCCTCATTCTCTTTCTCTTGACGTGCGTAGGAGCGTCGGATTGACCTAGACGCTGTTTGCCTGCCTTGCTACTTCTTGTCATCTTCACACCTCTCTACACTATCTGTTTCGCAGTAGCGGCTATCCTTGGCCATCTCTCGGCCGCCTCTCTGCTTACTGGTCCCTTGATATCAGAACCCTGGACTTCACCTCGTTCATTGGTAATAACACAGGCATTATCCTCGAACTGGACCCAAGTTCCATCTACTCTTCTAAACGGCCTAGCCTGCCTGATTACTACTGCATTGAACATCTGTCTACGAGTCTCTGGGGTTCCTCTCTTCACAGTGACTTTCGTCATGTCTCCGACACCGGCGGCGGGATATCTCCTAGCCACCCCTCCCTTGTTTAGGACGGTGATTAGTTGGACGACCTTCGCACCTGTGTTATCTGCGCACTCTAGCTTAGCCTGCGATGGGAGTGCCTTGGTGACCCTGCCCGGAATTCCCTTCATACTTGGGCCTCCTTCTCTATTACACAGAAATTAACTGTCTTGGACAGGGGCCTGCACTCCATGATTCGGACCCTATCGCCTACCTCGACTCCTCCGATACATGCTGGGAGATGAGCGGAGTACCTCCTTGTTCTCTTCTCATACCTCTCGTACTTTTTCATGTACCTTGTGATCTCTCTTTCTACAACTATTGATCCTGCCATACCAGTGGTAGAAACAGATCCTTCGATGATTTGTCCCCTAACTCTCAGACTTCCATAGAATGGACAGTTAGCGTCCCCGTCCCATTCCCCTTCGGGAGTAACCACATCAACTCCGATATCTCTGATTCCGGTCATCTAGTATCTCCTCCCAATTCTATCCTCTGCCCTCTGAGTGACTCTTCTGCCATTAATGGCATCTCCAGAGTCAATGGTGAATGTGATTACGTCCTTTGCCAGAGTCACATCTCCTGACTCGGTACGTACTAGTATTGTCTTCTTAGTCTCATCAAGAACCGTTCCCGTGACGCCTATGAGAGTTGGATCATCTGAATTGATAACTGTTAGGTTATGCGAAATCCAAGGAAGATTAATTGCGCTAGACATCATCTTACCTCCACCTTGTACCCATTCTGTTCCAAAACCTTGGCGGCTCTCTTCTTGTGATCCCCCTGGAGCTCTATTGTACGATCTTTGACTGTCCCGCCACTTGCGCACGCCCCTTTGAGAATCTTGGCCAACTTTCCCAGATCGATAGCCGAGTCGTCTATCCCCTCGACAATAGTCACCATTTTGCCATATCGTCTGCGTACCACTGAGATGACTGCCTTCTGTTGCTCTTTGGCAATCTCCTGGCATATGCACACCTCTTGAGGAAGGCCACATGTATTGCATATCCCAGATATCTACTCACCTCCTTTACTTTCTTGGTTGATCTTTGTGAGTATTCTGGCAATGCTTCTTCTAGTCTGCTTGTAAGATCCTGAATTTGATGACGAGCCGCCCAGAGCCTGCTGTGCCCTTAGTTGCAAAAGCTCGTCCTTCAAATCATCCAATGTTCTCACGAGTTGCTCTGAGCTCATCGTTTCGATGTCTCTAGAGCTGACGTGGGACATTCACTCTTCCTCCTT
>DAYH01000004.1:906-6731 GCA_002506825.1 Euryarchaeota archaeon UBA103 | reverse complement strand
CCTCATTCGATTCGCCCGAGTTTGAACCAGTAGAAATATCTGTGGTTATTCCTGAAAGTACGGAGTTTACCGACCTACCTAAGTCTGCGAATCCACCTAAGAAGAATGCAAGACCCGAGAGTCCCTGAGAGGTATTTAGCTCAGGAATATCTAGAGCTGGCCCTGAGTCGGAGCTAGTGGGGATCTCTATAGAGACTGAGGAAGGAAGTGGATCGATTATCGCGACAGCTGTGAGCTGTTCCTCGTCTAATGTTGGAGCATGATCAACACTGAAACTCATTGATCTATCACCAGATGCCGAGATAGAGGCTTTTCCTCTTCCGTCAGGACCCAGGGACCCTTCAGAGATTGGAGGTATCCAACTGACTTCGGAGATCCCAGAAATTCTAGAAGAGATAGTTGACGTACCGTCATTTGGGTCATGATGGAACATGAAGTGATCTCCAGTCATTGTTTCTGGTGATGGCGAGTCTGTGATCTGAGCTTCTATCGAGCCAATAGAAGAAGTTGTACTCCAGCTAGAAAACTCGCCAAAGATTGCAGAGAACTCATTCGGAAAGTCTGTAATTTCCACTGCCTGTCTCTGCTCCATATCCTTACCTGTGTATATCATATTGGATATTTCCTCTGATGCAGTATAGACAGCTGTCTCGGCATTGGTAGATATGCTGATATCATCGGGGATATCGGAAATGTATAGTGACTGGAATGACGAATTAGTGACTGTCCCGGGCTCATGGTCGATGTAAACGAAATTGAATTCCTCGCTGGAGGATGTATTGACTGATGCCGTTAGCTCTTCGAGTATGTCGTCGTCATCGATTGAGAATGCTGAGAGGCCGCTAAACCCAATACTAGCCGCGACAGGGACCAAAGGATCAACTAGAGTACCATCTCTACTTACTACCTGTCCTAGAGATCTATCCTTGGATAGAACCAGATGGTCCCCCTGGATTATCGGATGAGGGCTAGATCCGATTTGAAGACCTATTCTGCCAATTGACATCTCGTTACGGAGAGCTCCCCAGTCGTCGTGCATTATGAGATTGAATTCTCTGCCCTGTAGGTCGCCTCCCGGCCCTACACTACCTGTTATGGCCTCCACAACCGTGGTGGGAATATTGTTGAGGATTCCCCCTACATCCAGATAGAGATCTACCAAATCGAGTATCAGGGTGTCCAATATACGTGAGACGAAATCCAGATTATCAGAATCGTCCAGATTTCTTTCCTCGTCTTCTGAGCCACTAACATCAAACGAGCCGAATAGTACCAATGCGGTTGGTATTGATTGAATAGAGATATCGACCCGCCTGTGATCTGAGTTTTCACCCCCTCTTTCATACCAAGAGCTGTAATCGAGTGAATCCAGTGGCTGTGCTGATCTGAGAAGTATCATACTAATCGGAGGATAAGCAGGATTCACTGGCAGTGTTGGATCGTCTTCATTTGGACTGGTATCCCTTGAGAAGTTCTTGATGCCGATGATCAGTCCTAATCTGCTGGGCTTCCCACCTGGAAGCTCGGGTTCGTCTGAAGACCCTAGCATTCTGAATATTCTAGTGATCTCCCCTTGTGACATAGAGCCCTCTGGCATCCCCCTAAGCCATCCAAGAGAGTCCGTTCTGTTTCCGAATGAGCCACCATTATCCTCTTGGGACACCCCTGATCTGTCTTCATGGAAGTGAATATGAATATCCGATCTCCTATCTGCAAAATATTCGACCGTGGTTAAGCTCCTATCTCCCTCGATGCCTCCTGCGGCAGGAATGGTGCTATCGGTTCTGATTACTAACTCGACATCTCCAGGAATCATTGAAGACACCCCGTTTGGTTTGACATCGAGATTGATGTATGCGAGTTCCCAGAGTTCTCTGTCCCCCTCGTTCGATGGAGGAGAGAACCTGGCATATCCCAGTCCAACTGAAACTCCACAGTCAATTTCTTCGGGAGGGAGGAATAGTAACTGTTCGGGGCTGTACCTGTCTGGACAGGAGTCCATTTCACTGGAGTCAATGGATATGGAGTAGGGGGCTGAGATTCCAATTAGGGTCAGTCCTGATCCATCGAAATCGGAAGAGAAGATGTTTACAATCGACTGTAGGAGGTCTTGGAGAACTGCGCTGGCATTGAAGAAAACCCTCTCAATTCCCACATCAAGAGAGAAATCTTGAGGCATTGTCGAGAATCTGGAGTCCACGACCCAAATGTAGCTCTCTCCATCTCCGAGGGCCAGAACTGAGTCCGGACTAGAGTAGGCGAAAGACTTGATCAGGGATACCTGTAGAGAGTCCATATTGTCCCAGACACTATCTGTTTGACTAGCGTCTAGAACATCAACGCTGTAGGATACAGATGGTTGAATCCATAAAGTTCCAGTATCGATATCTATGTTACCCAGTCCTATGTTCCCAAAGGACACACTAAGGCCTACTTGTATGTCATTATCGCCATCATTGTCGATGTCAACTGCATGGCTCAATGGATCGGTTACCGGATTTAGAAGAGAGAGGAAATTGGTGGTAAATGTGACAACATCGGTCCCTCTGACTACGTTGCCATCTAAGTCAGTATACTCAGTCAGGATTACATAATCGGTGATATTTACAAGAGTCTGCCAAACGTTGTCGACGCTGACTGCGTCGTCTTCGATTCCCAGTATCAACCTGTATGGAAGAGGATGGGTTGGCTCATCTGGTGACGTTTCGACGAATGAGGCGCCCTCTAGGGAGTCACCTATGGACGATAGTGGCTGAGATTGGCCGCTCTGTGAAATTCCATCCCTCACTCCTTGAATGGATGGACCAGCTATCTGCCCCACGGAATTAGACTCCAGAACCTGCTCACGCTGGTCTAAGACATCAGATAGTCTATCGAGAACTTCAAAGTCCTGTGACTCGATTCGAGCCTCTGCCTCTGCTCCCTGTATTGGCGCCAATATCGGGATAATCATCAGCATTACGATGAGGATGGCTTTGTTGTTCACTGGCCGGGGGGCCCTATGAACTACACGAACACCGCTCTTTGCCATGCTCGCACCTCAAAGAGGTGCGCTAAAGGGTATTGCCCCTCCTGATTATCAAAACGAACGGTTGGGACGCGCTCAGAATTGCTCATTGAAGAGCTATTGATTCTATCGAGCCACAGTGTGGGCAGGCAGTCCTAGCTCTGTCGACACCTTCTGGAAGATCTACTTCGAACATCTTCCCACAGTTAGAACAGTTACTCCTGACGGTTCTGTCGTGTACTTCGGGTTGATTCGGCTCGACTTCTGGCTGGACTATCTCGAAAACCTTCGTTGGATTGACTTCGTTTTCATTTTCATCCGCTTCTGAGTCGTCTTCGGGGAAGGAGTACTCGACGATGCTTTCCTCCGTATCTATCTCTTCTTCGTCGTCTTGGAAGGCGCTCAGTAGATCATCAGCTGGGCTGTTCACCTTGGTTTGACTGGACTCTGATAGGAGCTCATCGAACTCCTCATCACTAAGGTCTATCGAGGCGGCCTCTGAATCTGGAGAAATAGCTCCTGACATACCGCTTCCTATACCTCCAAAGCTCTGAGATGTGTTTGGTGCGGGAACATTACCGCCCCCTCCCCACATTGCCTTCTGATCCTCCACAGAGATATCATTTGACTGGGATTCTTGATCTTCGTCGGACTTTTCATCTTCTGCTAACAGAGCGGACATTCTGCGATTGGAGGCTATCCTAACGTAGACTAGGAATGATATCGCTACCAGTAATATTACGGCTCCAACAGCCATTAATATCTCAGTTAGTCCCAGCTCATCATCGTCAGAGGTAGTGGTCACTGATACTAGAATCTCGGCCTCGGAGACCAGACCCTCGTCGTTCTGTGCTCTGCAAATTACCCTGTAGACACCAGGGTTGTCGAATGATACGGATGCTATTGGGCCAACGGCGTCCTCATCGTTGTCCTCGTCCCCATCGCCGTCCGAATCCACTTGAGCATCGAAATCCCACGAGTAATAGAGATTCTGAGACTCATCATCCTCGAATGGTATCTCCAGGGTTATCGTCTCACCGATAACAGTGCTCTGGGACCCATCATAGGCTCCCTCGACAGGAGGGGATGAGTCGAAGAGTTGGATGGACGCAGTATCTTCTGATACCATCCCAGAAAGATCTGTAACTCTAAGGGTGATTACATGAATTCCTGATTCTTCCCCCGACTGGAAGGTGTGAGCGAATGTCTTGGCTGATTCGAAGTCAGATGTGAAATTCAACATTAGTGCACCATCCACTATCCATTCCACCATGGAAAGGCCCCAATTGTCTTCGAAGGATGCGCCGATGACTATGTTCTCATTGAAAGCCCTCTCGAGAACGCCGTCCACGGAGATATCGGCCGAGGGGGGAGAGATATCTTCAACTCTGATTTCCTCATACACACTGGTACTCCTTCCATCTACCCCCATCACTGAGAGTCTGACTGTCAGATTGGTTGGCTCGGGCCAGCTGATATTGAATGACACACCGGAGTTATCGTCAAATCCATCCCCATCTGTATCCCATGAATAACCCGACTCAGAAATCTGATCGGATAGATTTGGCGTATCAGAGGCATCCAATGTTATCTCAGCCCCTACATCCACGGTTCCAGAGGATGGTACGCCCGAAATTGTGGGGTCCATGATGGGAGTGAGTGTCAATACTACCGTTGAAGCGATGGGCATAGTTCCCGCCCCTCCTCCCGATGGGCCTGGCTTGTTGTCGACGACTAGGTACAGATCTGTTCCCTCCAAGCTCGAGGGTACGGTCCATACTATGTCTCTGCTGGACGTGATGAGGAGCATGTCCGTTCCCTGTATACGTGCGGCTGCAGTTCCTCCTGAGTTGTAAAGCTCTACTTGGCCCTCATTCATCAGGAACACATCGGGGGCTCCTTCCATTGTGCTAGCCTCAATTCTAACCTGGGTTCCCTCGTCCATTGAGAACGGCCCATAGAGTACTGAGCTCTCCCCTGATTCCAATCGAACTATTGTATCAACGAGAGTGAATGGCTCCGGATCTATCGTCATGACATCCAGAGTAACTGATGCGACTGAGCCACCTTGATCTCCAGAGCCCGAGTCTTGGGGGTGTGCGAGATTGTCTATGATCATGTACCAGCGTGTGGCGTCTCTGTCAGATGGGACGGTCCAGTGCCAGTCTCCAGAGCCATTGAACGACTCGAAGACAGAGTCGCTCTCCCATACCGAGTCGCTTCTGTATGACTGCTCGTTCTGATAGACCGTGATCGCATTGGAGGAGAACAGGAGTATGTCGACTTCAGAGTCTGTTGATATTTCGAAGGAGAGGGTCTCTCCCTGTTGCAGTACCCCTAGATCGACCCTGACGCATGCTTGGTCCTGTACCTCCCAATTAGCGGGCGTCATTTCCATATCTGCGCCAGCGCAGATTATGACTCCCCTTGCGTCAGCGTTGACAATGGGAGAGCAAGCGGCCATCAACAAGACGGTCAGAGTCAATATCGTGGTAGCTCGCACAGTTTAGCGCCGTCGTTCCCCTTTTGAATCATATCGGCGATACGCTCATCGGAAAGTCAGAGGTTCTTAGGGAGCGGAGTGGGGGGAAACCATCTGAGAAGAACCACGTCACTAACCGATCTGACCCATTTCCAAGGTATCGCTAAATGTGTCCTACCCTCCACCAGATCGGCTGGTGGGTCAGATACGAAAATGTGAGTACAGGACCATTCATCGGTATTTACGAAGCAGTCGTAGACTGTTCCAAGCAGCCTTCCACTTGGGAGGATGACAGGGAGGCCCCTGATTTCAGAAGCATGGAGGTCCGTCATATGG
>DAYH01000004.1:0-538 GCA_002506825.1 Euryarchaeota archaeon UBA103 | reverse complement strand
GCGGTTCTTGTTGGCCTTGAGGCTTGGGCGGAGCTTCTCCGCTCCCTTGCCCTTGTTGAGGAGTCCTCTTCCTCTCTTTCCAGCTCCTGTCTTGCCTCTGAAGGCACGTCCGGAGTGGCTGTTACCCTCTGAGACCCATGAGAGCTCTTTGTCGGCGATGATCGCTGGGTGAGATGGATCGAGAAGTATCACTTCGTAGAACTTGTTCTTTCCGTCCTCGCCTACCCAGTAGGAGTTGAGTACCTCTAGGTTAGGATATCTCCTGCTGACCCTCTCCTCTGCGATTCTCTGAATTGACTTGGCCATTGTGATCTTCTTGATACCAGCCTTGGATGGCTTCCTCTTCATGTGAATCTTGCCCTTCCTGAGTCCTCCTCTCCTTACTCTGGTCCTGACGATGACAACTCCTTGCTTGGCCTTGTAGCCTAGTCTTCGAGCTGCGTCTATCCTTGTAGGGCGGTGGACACGCTGGAAGACTGGGTCCTTCCTCCACGATGCCATTCTGTCACGGCGGTGAAGCATTGGCATGCCGGACTTG
>DAYH01000016.1 GCA_002506825.1 Euryarchaeota archaeon UBA103 | reverse complement strand
GGAAATGCCACTATCAAAATGAATAACATCAACGCCACTATTCGATTCCTAGAAATGTCATCCAAGGCCTTGGATTCGTCTACGACAAATGGATCCAGAATAGGTGTCGGGCTGAAACGCCTCCAGACTGCTATTGTAGCAATTACCAACCATGGGAACCATGGATCAGAGGAAAATACCAGAACCATGAAAAATAGGGTTGATGCGAAAATCAGAGTTTGCTTTTCATCTGAGAGAAGATCCTCTGGGCCCATAATTGCATGGAGTAGATGATCCCCCGGAAAGCCTGGCACTGGCAACAACATTATCCAAGAAACTGTGCAGAGACCGAGACCTGCGATAGCCAGGGGGTCTAACCACTGGAGTTTTATATCCAAGTTGTCGATTACTCCGAAAGCTTGCAAAGCCTCTAGAATGGCGTTTCCGCTGAATGCCATAGGGGGAGAGTCTAGAGGAGGAGGATGGTTAGATGTCATCGATACTCCTAGTATCGTCATTACTATACCTGATAGGAATAATACTAATGGGGCGGTAATCTCTATCACTCCCAATGCCCTTCTATCGGGGATCGGAACCTGATCAGCTCTCCTTTGAGAGATGAAGCCTGCTATTCCGAAGGGCCAGATAGGTTCGGAAATCGGGAAAGCCAAGGGAGTTAGTTGCCCGATAGAAACTCCATATCTGGAAGCTATCCTTCTTCTTGCTTCACTGGCAATCATTATTGATACGGCCAGGGGGATTGAGAAACCTACAGACGATTCAGCAAGGATTGAGATTCCGAAAGTAGATTCTGGATTGTTCCTTAGCAATAGTCCCGTACCAGCGACTGTCATGAATGAAAACATGGTAATCCAAATTACTACTTGTTGCCATCGCGGCATTACGAACACGCCTGTAGGAAGTTCGGCGACACTCAATACAGGTGGATTTCCCCGATCTAGTAGTCCTATCATACCTAGCTTCTCGAGGTGTGAATTCATCTCTAGCAGGCATTCGCTCTCAGGCCTTCCTTCAATCCCGTTTACCCTCCAGGAGTATTCTCCCGACTCTACCTCTCCAAGAACAAAATGCCTAGATGAAATGACTTGGATTAAGTCCCTCTTACTCCAAGTCTCAGTATCGATTTCGAGCCTTTCAGGCTCGGGGTCCGAAGCTGTCACGGCTATTGCAAGAGGAGGTATGATTTTACCCCTCGCTTCGAGAGTCCTTACGTCTACTTGTTCTTGAAGCGCTTAAGTCGGAATGTTTCCTCTCTCTCCATCTCTTCCAGCCTTAGCTGGATGAAAGTTTGCGCCTCCTTCATCTCAGGGATTACTTTGAACTCCAGGGCGTTGACTCGACGTTTTGTTGCTTCGATCTCCTCGAGTAGTCTCTTGAGAGTAGCCTCCATCTCGGCGGCCTTGACGACTTTTTCTATTAGAAGTGAGTAAGAGTCTGCAGCCTCATCGATATAGGGGGATCCGCCTATGAGTCCGAGTCCCCTGTCCTCTGTGGAGAGTTTGAGGTTTTCACCGTCTACTTTCGGCACTACTACTCCCATTATATTCCTACGAGAAACACTGACTTCTGGCCTCTTAGATGCGGCTATGGCGGCGCTCTTAACCGAAAGACCGCCCTCTATAGAGGAAGCTAGGCTTATTGCTTGAAGAGCATCTCTGTAAGTTCCAACGAGCTCCTCTCTAGCTGAAATCATTTCAGATAGAAGGGTTCTGAATTCGTGGAACAGGCCGTCTCTCTTCATCTTTAGAAGATTGTAACCACTACTGGTCTGCTTAATGCGTCGCTTTAGATTGATCAACTCGGACCTGGTTGGCTTGATGTCCAGAGCCATACTATAACCTCAGAATTACTCCTCTTCCTTTCCTGACTTCTCATTAGGATGGTACTTGTCTATCCACTTCTGATCCAGTCTAACCAGGTACTTGGTATCGATGTTGGAAAGTAGATCCCATGCGAGATCCAAAGTTCCCTCGCTGATAGATCTGTCTTCATCCCTACTCTGCCTTAGGAATTGGTGCTCAAAAATATCTGCGAACTTCAATAGCTGGAGGTCACGCTCATTCAGTGCGTCTTCACCGACAATAGCTACCAATCCCCTCAGTTCCTTACCTTGAGCGTATGCGGCGTATAGCTGATCGGAGACGGACTTGTGATCCTCCCTAGTCTTGCCATCGCCTATTCCAGCGTTCATCAGTCTACTCAGAGACGGGAGTACGTTGATGGGCGGGTATATTCCCTTCTGATGGAGCTCTCTGGAAATAACAATCTGCCCCTCTGTGATATATCCTGAAAGATCTGGGATTGGATGAGTAATATCATCGCCAGGCATAGTAAGAATTGGGAATTGAGTAATCGATCCCTTCTTGCCCTTGACTAATCCAGCTCTTTCGTACAGCATGGCCAGATCAGTATACATGTATCCCGGGTAACCTCTTCTTCCAGGAACCTCTTCCCTAGCGGCCCCTATTTGTCTCAGAGACTCACAGTAATTCGTCATGTCTGTGTAAATAACCAGAACGTGATAATCATGTTCGAAAGCCAGATACTCGGCTGCAGTCAGAGCCAGCCTAGGTGTGATCAACCGCTCTACAGCGGGGTCATCGGCCAGATTAACGAAAAGAGCTGAGTTCTCAAGAGCACCAGTTCTCTCCAAATCGTGAACGAAGAAGTTGTATTCCTCTGCGGTGATACCCATGGCACAGAAGACAACCACGAAATCGTCATCGCTTCCAACAAGCTTGGCCTGTCGGGCGATCTGCAGAGCGATATCGTTGTGTGGGAGACCGCTTGCACTGAAGATGGGGAGCTTCTGCCCCCTGACCAGAGATGTGCATGCATCTATTGCAGAAATACCGGTCTGAATGAATGATTCCGGGCTCTGTCTAGAATATGGATTGATCGCGGCTCCGATGATATCGGCCATATCATCAGCGACGATATCTGGTCCGCCATCCCTGGGCCTTCCCGCGCCATCTAGGATCCTTCCAATCAGCCCCTTGCTTACAGGGAGCTTGAAAACATCCCCCAGGAACTTGACACCGGTCTGCCTATCGACAGATGCAGTGCCTTCGAAAACTTGTACGATGACTTGGTCGTCGGATGTATCCAAGACCTGTCCGTTCTTGATCGAGCCGTCGCTCAGCATCAATTGGACGATCTCACCGTATGAAACTGGCTCAGTCTTGTTTAGGAACACCAATGGCCCCTTGACGTCTGTAATGGTTCTGTATTCTTTTCCACTCATATTATCACCTCTCAATTAGCCTCCATACTAGCATCAATCTGCTTACTCATCTCGCTTACGAGATCACTGATTCTTTCTGCATATCCCTTCTCAAACCTACCTCTCATCAAGTCGGTTCTAGCCGGTACGTTGACCACGTCTTCCAGTTGTCCGCCACCAGCAATTGCTTTCTTGGCTTCCTCTTGGAATGTAAGGATGGCTTTTGCCATATGGTACTGGAGATCTAAGTCGCTGAATGTGTCGACGTCATGGAAAGCATTCTGTTGTAGGAAGAACTCTCTGATCATTCTGGCAACCTCGAGGGTTAGCTGCTGATCGATTGGAAGAGCATCGGAACCGACTAGTTGGACAATCTCTTGCAGCTCTGATTCGATTTGAAGTAATGTACTGATTTCAGTTCTCACTTCTGGGAAATCTGGAGCGATATTGTCCCTGTACCATTGATCCAATGCTTGAGGATAAAGGCTGTATGAATTTAGCCAATTTATCGCGGGGAAATGTCTCTGTCTGGCCAGACCTGCATCTAAGCCCCAGAAAACTTTCACTATCCTCAATGTACCTTGGCTAACTGGCTCGGAGATATCTCCGCCCGGAGGGGAAACAGCCCCAATAACCGAAACGGAACCGTCTGAGCCAGCCAGAGTCTGAACTCTTCCTGCTCTCTCGTAGAATTCGGCCAGTCTGCTCGATAGATAGGCGGGGTAACCCTCTTCTCCGGGCATCTCTTCAAGTCTAGATGAAATCTCCCTCATTGCCTCGGCCCACCTACTGGTTGAGTCTGCCATGAGTGCAACATTGTATCCCATATCTCTGAAGTACTCGGCGATTGTTATCCCCGTGTAAACAGATGCTTCCCTAGCTGCTACGGGCATGTTGGAGGTATTTGCAATCATGACTGTCCTGTTCATCAGAGGCTTATTCGTGTTAGGATCAATTAGATGTGGGAATTCGTCCAGAACCTCTGTCATCTCATTCCCTCTCTCGCCACATCCTATGTACACTACAATCTGAGCATCCGACCACTTGGCCAGCTGTTGCTGGGTAACGGTCTTTCCAGATCCGAATGGACCGGGTATTCCTGCTGTTCCTCCCTTGGCCAGGGGGAACAAGAAATCAAGAATTCTCTGCCCGGTGATCAAAGGAACATCTGGAGCGTATTTCTGGACGAACGGCCTAGGATGTCTGACAGGCCACTCTTGCATCATGGCAATCTCTGAGCCATCTTCCAATACGCAGACTGTCTCCTTGATGTTGAATGTGCCTGATTTGATACTCTTGACCTTCCCACTAACGTTAGGGGGGACCATTACTCGGTGCTCTATGGTCTCCGTCTCTTGGACTGTTCCGATAACATGACCAGAACTGACCTCATCACCCTTTTTCACAGTGGCATTGAATTCCCACTCTCTTTCCAAATCGAGACCGTCCGCATCCACTCCCCTAGTGATGAAGACCCCCATGGTCTCTTCCAGCTTTGGAAGTGGGCGTTGGATTCCATCATAAATCTGGGTTAACAGACCCGGTCCCAATTGTACGGAAAGAGTCTGTCCCGTTCTAATAACAGGTTCTCCCGGGCTTATCCCGGATGTCTCTTCGTACACTTGGATGACGGACTGGTCGCCGTGCAACTCAATCACCTCTCCCATAAGCCCCTCATCGCCGACCCTGACGACTTCGTACATTCTTGGCGATATTCCTACTGCTGTCACAACTGGTCCGGAAATCCGGTAGATTAATCCATTCTCATTACTCATTTATTTTCACTTCCTGTTTAATTGCTTACTTCCAAAGGTCCACACCTAGAGCAGACTTGATGGACTCTCGAAGAGTATTGTCTTCTTCGGTCCCTATCCCCAAAACTGTTGGAGTGACGCTTTCCGTTAGCTGCAAGCGGAGCCTATCGGAAAGTTTGTTGAGATCTTTGTTATCCACTACTACGACCCCGATCTCATCTTGGGTTAGTAATGACTTAAGAAGCTCGGAAAGCTCTTCGTCGTTGGATGGATTATGTAGATTCTTAACCCCTGCTAGCTGGAAACCGAGTGTGAATTCTAGGGGCCCTACTACTGCAATTTCCATTTATTCACCTCTAATAATCCATATGGGCTTCTATTACATCGTCAGGTAGTCCGACGGCCTTGCCGCGAACAAGAAGACGGAGGTTTCGGACCTCGAGTGCCTTGCATTCGATGTAGTGTATGATTGGGAATGGAGATATCGGGCTCAGATGAGAGAATTTCTTCAGAAGAGCGTGCCTCTGATGGGACAATAGTTCTGCGAAAGGATCTAGCGTACCCAATTCTTCTGATTTGCTGAGTGCCTCATCAAATCCTGAGTCATTGAATGAGTTGCTTCTTCGAAGAACTTCTAACAACTCGGAGTCATTTCCGACTTGGCTGGCCTGCTTCATCACAGATGAGTCTATTCTTCCGCCTGGAATAACTATGGAGGAGCGTTTTTCCGGGGAAGTATCTAGTCTAATGGCCCTAAGCTGGTTGATGATGTTTCTGTGGTCTATTTCCATCCTGAGGTATCTAAGTAACTGGGGCTGGCCTTTGCCGGACTTCACTGCTTTTATTGCATCAGAAAAGTACTGCATGTCCAGAGCGTTTTCCATCTCCTCGAGAGTTAATTCGCCTTCTAGCTTGGACAGTGTCCTCCCCCAAGGAGTACCGGACATCGAGTCGACAGCCTCCTGTAAGCCCTCGGTAGACTTTACAATAGCTAGCCAAGAAGAGTTCCTAGAATTCTCAGAAGGCAGAATCTGACTCTCGATGATTTCATCGGAAGCACCACCATTTATCGCCCTGAGGACGGTCTTCGCTTTCTCATAGTCGAATCTTTCGACGTAAATGGCTACCAATGATCTGAGGTGCCCATGACAGAAGCTCAAGACTTGGTGTACATCGTTGTCCATGTTATGGAACAGCGCGGCTTCTACTGCATCCGCGCCTGACATCCTTGAGGCGTAAAGATCCATTTCGGCCCTGTATCCCAGTTCCCCTATACTGGCACCGATAGAGTCTGGTCCCTGTTGGAGTAATTGACGCATCCTAGTGGAGTCTATCAACGAGGCTTTTCTTGCCTTTGCTCTCGCTGAGGCGTTGTATACGTTGGAACGCCCGTAACTCACACTAGTCATGCCTTCACCCCTCACTCTCCGAATAGTGCTTTATTGACTGGTCCGAGATTAGCCTTCCAGGCATTATCCAAGAGACTGTCAAATCTATAGTCTAGTACAACTGAACCGTCCTTGGACTCGAGTACGAAACCTCCGAGTCCGCCTATGTCTTCCCCTAAGGAGAAAGCAGATGACGATAGAGCCTTTCTGTCAATATTGACAGGTCTCATTATCATGTCTGGGCCAGAGGAGCTTGCCTCCTTGACCAGAGATTTGAGAATCTGATCCCTGCCTTCCAAGTCAGGAGAAGAAACTCTCTCCTTTACGGACTCCCAGGTCAGGTCTAACTCTTCTCTACGAGCGACAAGAGCTCTCTTTTGGTTGGCCTGCCTAGCTGCGGCGACCACTTCGATAGAAATCTGCTTACTGTCCTTGGACGCTCGAGCCTCTACGTCTGCCGCCGCAGTGGCGGCTTGGCTCTTAGCTTCGTCTTGGATCCGCTTAGCTTCGGCTTTGGCGTTATCGATGATCTCCTTCGCCTCTGCTTCAGCTTGCAAGCTGATTTCCTTGGATAGGGCATCTAGTGACATTTTCTTACCTCATTATAGAATTCTCGATTCCAGTCCCGCTTAGAGCAGGAACAGTGCTAGGAAACCGAAAAGTACGATTGTCTCTGGTAGAGCGGTGAAGATTAGTCCGCTAACGAACTTGCTTGAGTCTTCTGATATCATTCCTACAGCGGCGGCACCAATTGGACCCTGGCTCATACCAGTTCCGATACCACATAGCCCAAGTGCCAATCCAGCACCTAGCTTCTGCGCATCCCAATGTGCGGCTGCCGTCTCTACATCTCCCTCTTGAGCTGCGACCACTGATGCAATCATTGCAAACGAGGTCAGCACCATAAGAGTGCTCATTCCTTTCATCATGTTTCTTCTGTTCATATTTTTTTCCTCCTTGTTTTCAAGCTAATGCTTGGAATCTGATCTGATTTATTCTACCTCCACGTATTTGGACTTCAGGCCGAATGGTCTGAACTCCTCGCCGCTTGAATCGTAATATTGCCTCATCCACTCGACAAAGTGCAGTCTGGCAGCGTGAATATTTGGACTGAAAACACCTAGGCCCCAAGCGAATGCTTGAACGGCTAACCAACCGAATAGAAGCAATGGGATGGAGACAAAATCCATTGCAGTGGCATGGGCTATGTCCTCCAGAATATGTGCTAGAGGCTCGAAAAGTTTCTCATTCCCTGTCTCGGCGATCTTGACTCCCACAATTCCAACTGCGAATAGCCTGACGTATGAAATCACCGTGGGCATCATGCCCACTGCTTCGATGGGTGCGAGACCCACATTTATTGGGAATGGGACGCCATGATACTTGTACAGAGTCCACATCAGCATTACTGTTGAGGCCAAGACCGTGATGGCGCCGGGAATCATTAGTGCCTCAGCTTCGGATACAGTGAGGTAGCCCTTTAGATCAGGTTGACCTAGGAATCCGTAGGCAAATATCCATCCTCCTACTAATAGTATCATCCAGACCCCTTTCTCAAAGAATGCGCATACTAGTCCAATTCCCCCATGGCCATTTCCATGTAGCAGAATATCCCTGAATCCTATAGCCAATCCCATGAGGATATGGATGAATCCCAGATATATCGTCAGGACGATTAGATGTTCTAGGTTACCGTAGTCTGACGTTGGAGTTACCCTGTGGAATGGGAAAGCCAACTCAATTCCGAATGGGAGGTGTGCCGCCCATGCGTGCCCGTGGTCAAGCTCAAATGGATACAGGAATGCTAGATTCTCAGCTGGGTTATGACCGTGATGAGGGAGTATTTCCCAACCGGCGAACTCTGCATAGATATAGCCGAAGACCAGTGTTCCGAACCCTATGTAAGTGAGGAATTTGCCACCAAGCCTCAACATTTCATTAGTACCGGAGTTCTTGATTACCATCCATCCAACGCCCATAGTAATTAGGCCATAGGCCATATCCCCTAGCATCATTCCAAAGAACAGCGGATATGTGACCATCATGAATATAGTCGGATCGATTCTGCCGTATGCTGGCCTGCCGACAGCATCTGTGAGTAGCTCCATTGGTTTGCTGGTGCTTCTTTCCTGGTAAGCTATTGGGGGCATTTTCTGATGGTGGTGATGATCGGAGTGGCCGTGCCCTCCGCCTCCAGCCACGAGCTCGAATTGATTGGCTTCCGTGTATAGGCAGAATGGATCGAGTGCCTCCATTACTTCCTCTGCCCTGCTCATTACCAGCCAACCATCGATGACGAAGGCATGGTCAGAGACCGCTATCCGGGTAGGGGCCGTTAGTACGTCATGATCCCTCTCGAGAACTTCTAGGCCACATGCGAGTGCTTTCCCGTTATCTCTGACCCAATCTTGGACTAAGTCTGATAGTCCTGCCCTCTCTTCGATCAGGTCATTCTTCAACTTCGTAGCTTCTGAGAGGCGCTCTGAAGGTGACCCTTCTCCCGAGGGGATAGATATGGATTCAAAGCCGGCTGATTCCAATGCTTTGGAAACTGCGGGGGAATTGTCATTCTCTGTGAAGACAGCTACTAGGTTGTGCTTACCTTCTCTAGAATTGAATATCATTGAGGAACCCCCAAGATTGGATAATTGCGATGAGTCAGTCACTGTTCCAACGAAGGAGGACAGAGAATCATAGCCACTGAGAAGCTCAATGTCTAATCCTAATGATGCTACCATCTCAAGAGACCCTTGCTCTTCGTCCATTGATGAGATTTCATTATCCAGTTCGTCGATTCTAGATTGGGCCTGTAGTAACTCCTCGATCATATTGGGAAGCTCTGCAGACAAGCTGTCTCTTACTGGTGCGGATGGGACCGCACTCTCGGGACCATTAAGATCGATTATCGAAGCTGCTGATCTCGCCTTTACCAATGCCCTGCCTACTACCTCAGAGCTTGGTTCTGGCGTACCCAAAGAGAAGCCGTCCTCACTACCATCGTAGTCTAGAATATGAAGTGCATTGAGTTTGGCTAAAGTCCCTATTGCGTCACTTAGATTGTCTTTGGTGCCTGCGGCAACAAACCTTCCCATTTGCTGGGTATTAACCTGTGACATCAAGGGCACTCTCCGGAGATTAATTTGTTCTGAACGCGTCCAAGACTATCTTAACGGCGTTTTCTCTATTCCCGTCACTTCCCTCGTGAATGGAGTTTATTGATGAGTCTCCATCCTTAGAGACTTTCTTAGCTTCTTTTTCTGCAACTCCCCTCGCCTCGGAAATCATACCTTGGCTGCTGGACTCAGAATTTGATCTTCCTGACTGGATTATCTCTGTTGCTGATAGTCTTGCCTTTGTTACGATATCGGAGGCCTCGGACTCCGCGTTGGATATGATTTCTCTTGCGGAATTCTCTGCATCCCTAATCGCCTTGAGGACTGTTTCTCGGCCCATTTTATTCACCTACGGTGTTTGCGACCTATGCCGAGTTTATGATGATAACCTAGGGAGTTCCAGATATTGTCAATGGAGAATAAGAGGTCTTGGGCGGGAACTATCCAAATATATGTCATACAGACGGAGGACTCGTGGATACTGAGACCATAGGCAAGGAAGACTGGGAAGAGCTCCAGAGAAACCTCGAAGCTACCATCCCAGTATATGACAAAGTGAACAAGGTAGCTACTTTTGGCCAAGTCTCAAAGTGGAGGAAGATGGTCAGGGATAGGCTCCCCAAGGAGGGGAGAATACTCGAGATAGGGTGTGGCCCTGGGAGCTTTGCCGAAGACGTTCTAGGGTATGATTTGGTATGCCTTGATCCAATACCGGAGATGCTCAGGGTCGCAGAGGAAAGAGTGAACAAAGCACGTGCTGGTAGAGGGGATGAGCCGGCTACTTTTATTCAGGGCAAGGCAGAGAGTTTGCCATTTGAGGATTCGTCATTTGATGCAGTATGTACCTTGTTCTCGTTTAGGGACTGGTACGATAAGAGAGCAGGGATATCCGAGGCACTAAGGGTACTCAAGCCTGGAGGAGTATTTGTCATAGTAGATCCTGCTAAGATAAATCGATTGCACGGATTCCTAGGATGGCTCTGGATGAGGACTTACGTGAGCCTATACGCAAGGATGCTGTACAAATCCGAGAGTCATCCTTGGAAATGGCTTACGAAGACTTATGTGAGTTTTGGAACTACTAGAGATTACGTTCAGATGATTCAGCAACAAGGATTCAGTCGGGTTGAGGCTAAGGTAATTTTCCCTGGAATGGCCACTATCTGGCAGGGTGAAAAACCTAGTTAGAATATTATGAATGGCTTTCGACAAGTGACGAATCTCCAAACGAATGGTTTGGTTATCGGGTTAAATGCAATATTGAGTACCCAGTCTGGGAATCTCATTATCCAACTACCTATCTTGAAGGATATCTTGGAATTTCTCATCACTGATCCCATTTGACGCTTCCACTCCTTCTCATATTGATGCAGGGAAGTGCCATTATCCAAGTGCGATACGATTGCCTGACCGGCTATTCTGCCTCCGACCATTGCTATTGTAATCCCTGCTCCGTTGGAGGGAAGAACCATCCCGGCCGAGTCGCCAACAAGTAGATG
>DAYH01000030.1:6065-81490 GCA_002506825.1 Euryarchaeota archaeon UBA103 | reverse complement strand
CGCTCTCGTTTCCGAGGGTGGTCTACAGTACGCGCCTCCAATCAAGTGATTCCTTAGTGGAATAGCTAACACAAACACGTAAACCCTGGGAGGGGGCTTCCCTCCCAGGGCCAACATAAATTTTTGATTGATAGGCAGTAGGTGACTCGATGCAAGCTCTTCGGATGAATGTCCAGAGCTATCTCTCATCCGCTACCAAGAATCCACTGAGGGCATCTGGGAAAGCCCTTCTAACTATCACTGCAATCTTAGTCCTGTGGAAATACCTCGTCCTATTCATGGGCATGTCTGTCGACATGTCCAAGCAAATCTCCTTGAATATCGTTATCGCTGGAAATCCCAGTGCTACTTACTACCCCCTAGGCGATCAAGTACTGATTGTAGGCGGCTTATTCCTATTCTTCTTCGCTATAGTGCAGAATGAGATCTCCCTACGGACACTGAGAAATTTAGGCGACTACAAGTCGTATATCGCTACTTTGACCGGAGTGGTTGGACTTGTACTATTCTGGGCTATAGCGGAGAATATTGAGCTATCTTCCAGGACCCAGGCCCCCTTCCTTGTCATAGGAGGGGCATTCCTGACTGGATTCCTACTTATCCAGGACGAGATGAGGGAACTCTCAGTCCTCATCATAGAGTCCATCCTGAAGCCTAGGGGCGCGGTAGAAATGTGGAAAGGCTCGTGGAGGAACGTGATCATATCAATCTCTGCCATCTCGTTATTCTTCATATGCCTATTCAATCTCTCAATGCTCTCGGTCTACGTGCCAGCGTTATACTATGATCAAGACAAGCTCTTCTCCATCCTAATGCTACTGACAATAACCGTCTGGCTAGTAGTGATGTCAAAGGAATCTGCCAAACCCGCCGTCGTCAACAAGAGGCACTCCTCAATGGCGTTCCTAATTTCCATTCCTCTCCTTTTGTATGCCTCATTCAGAATTTTACTCCTTCTGAGGACCGATCCCACTTGGGACGTCAGTTGGGATTTCATGGATTCGATCGCTGGCTTCAGCATAACTAACTGGCCTGATCAGGTCAATCCATACACGGGCACCAGATGGGACTTCCACTGGGCGGGCGTGATTAATGCGGTTCGTGTGGTTCTCGTCAGTATCTTTCTATGCACAGTGATAGGCATCATTGTCGGTGTAATGAGGCTCTCCAACCACAAGCTGTCCTCTGGCTTCGGTACCGTCTACGTTGAGATATTCAGGAATATGCCACTGGCCCTCCTGCTCTTCACGATTTCGATTACCGTCGGTAACACCCTTCCCAACATGGTCGATGAGTTCGATGTAGCAGGAACAATATTAATCAGCAACCAAGGTATTTTCACTCCAGCAATTGAACCAGGTCTACTATTGATTGCCGCATTAGTGCTCCTGCTAGCCAAGGCATATACTACCTACGCAGATCGAGACGGCTTCGATGACTCGGACGAGGGACTCAGATCACGATTCAGGATATGGGTCGGGGCATTCGTGGTGGCGACAGCAATATCGCTCTCGAATGGATGGGACGTCCCAACGATATGGAAGCGCATCCCGGCGTCGCCCGGAAGCTGGGTCGTGGAAGGGGGTTTCGAGATAACGCTCCCCTTCATTTGCATTATAGCCGGTCTGACAATCTATACCAGTGCAATTGTGGCAGAGATAGTCAGAGGAAGTATCCAATCACTTCCTCGTGGACAGATTGAGGCAGGTATCTCATTGGGCCTAACTCCATTCCAGAGGCTCCGGCTGGTGATCATGCCCCAAGCCCTCAGGAGTATGGTGCCTGCTCTAAACAACCAATACATGAATGTCTGGAAGAATTCCAGCCTCGCGATGGTCGTGGCTTACAACGACATATTCTACATTAACCTGGTGATAGTCAATAAGATCGGTAAAGCCGTCCCCACATTCATATTGATATTGATAACCTACCAAGTCGGGAGCCTAGTGATTTCCGCCATCATGAATTTCTACAATAGAAGAGTGACGAGGGTGCAGATATGATGTCAGATAAGTCACAAATTACTAGCTTCCCCACTAGGGCACTAGAGTGGTACTCCGTGTTCGATGAGAGTGTTTCAGGTAAGCCGGCCAAGTGGGTCAATGATTCCAATGAGAATATATTCTCGGCCGTGGTTCTTATCCTGTCTTTGGCTCTAGCTGTAAACACGTACCTCACTGAGATGGATGCCCTATACCTAGACGTCAGCGAGTGGAAAAACATAGCTTACTGTCTGATTGCTGCACTTGTGGCTTTCTTCGCTTGGTCAACGTCACTTTCTATAGTCCTCAAGGGTACTTTCACAAGGTCGAAGGGAGCACCTTTGCTAGGGCTACTGGTAGCTTGGACAACCTACTTCGTCGTCTCAGGGTTATCTTACTTCGTAATTGTCGGTGCTGAATGGGATGTGATATGGGCTAATAGGGCGACCCTGTTCCTCGGTATCGAGATAAATACCGGTGTAGTCAATCCCGACTTTGAGAATCAGACATGGAGACTCTGGCCAAGCCTGATTCTAAGCACTCTGATCATCTGCTCAGCATTGGGAACCACGAAAGAAACAAACCGTGGTTTCGCCATCAAGTTAGGAATTCTCTGGGCGGTCTGCATGTTCTACGTTTGGTTTCCAGCCAAACTAAACTACAATCCTGACGGCGTAATGGCAAATCTATCGATAACGGCACTTCTTGGCGCCGGCTCTTTCTGGGCATCGAGAAAGTACACTGAGAGGTCCGAGGAGTTCCAAGTCAACAAATTACGTTCATACATAGCAATTTCCGGAGTCATCACTTTCTTCGTGGCCATAGCCCTTCTCGACCCACCAGATGCACTTATCGACAGGGGCCTGGCAGAGAAGGGGATAGAGCCATTCCTATGGGGCGGGCTTTACGTTAACTTGATACTAATTTCCGCATCCCTAGTCCTCGGCTCGGCATTATCAGTGCTTCTCGCATTCGGAAGGAGAAGCGATCTCCCATTCTTCAGTCTACCTTCAACCTTCATTATCGAGTTCATACGATCAGGTCCAATGGTTGCTTGGCTCTTCATCGCATTATTCATCCTACCTGATATCATTAGGCCATTCTATGACGCAGACGTAGTCATGAGAACCATTTTTACATTCTCTATATTCGGTGCCTGCTACATAGCAGAGGTCCTCAGAGGAGGTCTTCAAAACGTACCCAGGGGACAGGTCGAGGCCGCAACTGCATTGGGACTAAGCTCGACCCAGGTCAAGCTATTCGTAGAGCTCCCATCAGCTGTCAGGACCACGCTACCAGCCATAGTGAGTATCTTCATCGGCCTTTGGAAGGACACCACCTTAGTCTACCTCCTTGGAGTTCTGGACCTATTCGCGATCTCAAAAATTCTACCTGCTACAGACTTTCAGTTCGGTGATGACTATCTGGAGCCTCTTATTTTCGCCGCTACCTTCTTTTGGGTGGTAGCGCTGATTCTCTCGAGGATTTCACTTAAAGTGGAGAAGTCCCTAGGACTAGTGAACGAAGGAGGTGCCGAGGCGACATGAGTGACCCTAAAAAAGACGATGAAGTCATCATTGAGACGAAGGGTGTCCGTGTTAACTTCGGCGACTTCTGGGCCTTGAAGGGAATAGATGTCAAGGTCAGAAAAGGTGAGATAATCGTTATTCTAGGGCCTTCAGGATCTGGTAAGTCAACGTTCATCAGAACCCTGAATAGGCTACAGCCCCATGCAGGTGGGACAATTAAAGTGGCAGGAATCGCCCTCGACGAAGAAACTAGCGTGGCAGATCTTAAGCGCATCAGATCAGAGGTCGGTTTCGTTTTCCAGCAATTCGAGCTATTCCCCCATCTGACCATCATGGAGAACATCACTCTCGCTCCAATGAAGGTTAAGGGCATCGATAAGAGTAGCGCGGAGGATAGGGCGATGGAGCTACTCGAAAGGGTAGGGATACCCGAGCAGGCTCACAAGTACCCTAGTGGACTTTCCGGAGGTCAGCAGCAGAGAGTTGCAATCGCTCGTGCATTGGCAATGGACCCCAAGATAATGCTCTTCGATGAGCCTACATCTGCACTAGACCCAGAGATGATCAAGGAAGTCCTTGAGGTCATGATTGATTTAGCAAAGAGAGACATAACAATGATCGTTGTTACACATGAAATGGGCTTCGCTAAGGAGGTCGCCGATCGATGTATCCTGTTTGACGAGGGGGAGTTAGTTGAGGAAGAAACTCCTGAGGTGTTCTTCACTAATCCCAAGCATGACCGAACCAAGAAGTTCCTTCAGCAGATCCTCTAATTACAACGCGGAGAAAAAAATAACTCCGTATAAAACCAAGTAAAACTACCGCTTAATCCACCGAGTAACCCTGTCATAGATTGTACTTCTGAACGTCAGAAGCTTCAGAGTAGGGCCATCTAAATCGATACTAACGGTTGAGCCTCTGGTGAAGTGAAACTCATCCCACCCGTCCGCGACTACGTATCCCCTGTGCATGTCACTAGTCATCAGAGTAGGCTTATTGGTCCACGACCAGTAAGAACCATCCTCCCTTCTATCCCCTCTGGGAAGGTCCCTGGAAACGAATAGGTAGTGGTCATCAATCTCATCCAAAGAAAAGGTTGTCCCTTCTATGTTTGCTACGTGTCTGAACCATGCACCCTGGCCCAGGAATGTTGAGAACAGGCATCCCGAAGACTGCTGCGAAGCATCTATTTCACCGTTGTTCCCGTCTTCAGTTCTGTGAATAGTATACTTGGAAGGCTGATATTGGTGTGTATTCGCCACCAGTAGGTCATTCAGTGCCGGATCAGTTCTGATTTTATTTCCACTAGTGGTCACTATCTCTGCTTGAAGCCTCGGGAGTACATTGATGATCCCTCCTCCTTGCATCACAGTTTGGATGTCATTCTTGAAATTCTCAGGATCACTTCCCATGTAGAAACCATACGAGCCATCCGAATCGTTAATCCTGGGGTGACTATTGACGCCCATTATCGGAGTGGAGTCATCTATGGAATGGGCTATCGAAGTAAGGGTCCCGTCCCCTCCCAACACGATAACTAGGTCAGGACCAACAAAATCTGCCCTTCTCACAGTCTCCCTGGCCGTGTAATCGACACGGACCCTTCCCTCGGAAACAAGCTCATCCAATACGCCTTTGATGGTCGCCAGTGCCATATCATGCACCTCTTCGAAGTTCTTCTTGTAAACGACAAGTATGTTCGTATGCATGGAATCCCCCCTCGACAGTACCTCCCAAGGTATTGTCCCATATAGGGGGCTCGCATGGCTCATTTCGAACTAATGACCGTATTTGCATACCCTCATCTATGTAATCCGCCACCCGGCATCATGGTCCGTGTGGCTGTGGTAGTGGTTCTCATAGCACTGTCCAGTGTAACCGGTTGCTTCGGGGCCCAAGAGGAAGTATGCCCAGAAGATGGGTGCTTCCCCCTGACCTCGGATCTCCTAAACGAGATTTTATCGGATAAGGATTCCTTCAATGTGCTTGATTATGCGAACTACTATGAAAGGCTCAGTATTGAGACAACGTCCTCTTCAACGGTTCAAGGGCAATTTGGAGAGATTCACTGGGGGGTATCCAAAGATGATAACAAGCAATTGAGATCAATATCCACCAGAGTAACTATTGGGACTTACAGTTACAACAATGAGGTAATCGATGGAGGCTATGTGACTAATATCAGAGTGGGCAGTGTGTGGTTTGAGGGAAGGGATGCGAAGCCAGAATATGTAGATCCCTTCGTTGAGTTCGCTATTCTTTCTTCCCAGGGGCACACGGACGATGTTCCTCCATTCGGCTTTGACACTACGACGATATCCAATCTAGATTGGAGAATCACTGGGGATCAGGACTCGGGGCAGCAGGTTGCGACCACATCAAATTCTACACATTCGATAATTATTGAGCTAAGGGACAACCCTCCGAGAATAATGGCAATTGAGACTTACTCGGGAGAGGAAGAGCAATTCGTGCTAAAGGTCAGGACCGGGGATGAAGTCGATTTGCAGATTAACGAAGGTATGACCAGGGCCCCTCTCGGGTTTGACCCGTACAATGGGCCAACGGAGTTCGGAGGAATATCAGTTTGGGCAGGGGCGGTTCCAGAGAATCTGGTATCCGAGGCGATCCCCCAAGAGATTGAGATCAGGGGGCTATCCACCAATGACACAAACGCAATTTCAATGGCGTCTTTGAGAATGGACTCAAGATACTCAAACGTAACCGCCTCAGATGGAACATGGTGGGAATTTGAGTGGGAGGACAGGGACTCGGATGATTTCGTTTCAGCAGGAGACCTATATGCAGTAAGGACCAACTCTACAGGAGAGCCCTCAATCGCCGCTTTCGACATTTGGGCCGACTCTTGGACGGGCGGGCCTCTAGCGACTTTGTAACCGCGGCATCTTCATACTCCAAGTAGTATCGGCGGTGTTATGTCAGAAGTCAGACACCCGCTTTCCAGACTTCTTTCTCAGCTTGAGGAACACCGGTCAGTAGTCATTCTAGCTTCAATCTGCTCTATACTAAACAAAGTCTGGGATCTGGCACCCCCGGTTCTTATTGGAATGGCAATCGATGTAGTTTCAGCAAGGGAGAACTCATTTCTTGCCAACATGGGATACGAGGATGTTCACCTTCAGCTGTATATCCTAACGGGCATAACAGTCGTCATATGGGTCCTAGAGTCACTTTTCCAATACTTCTATGCGGTCCTTTGGAGAAATCTCGCTCAGACAGCTCAGCATGAACTGCGTATGTCCGCATATTCACACATACAAGAGCTCGAGATGCAGTGGTTCTCACAACAATCAACCGGTGGACTGATGGCAATTATGAATGATGATGTCAATCAACTTGAGAGGTTCCTAGATCAAGGAGCTACAGATCTTCTTCAAGTCGCAACCACGATCATAGTTGTAGGAGGAATCATGTTCTCCGTTGCACCGGAAGTCGCACTATGGGCAATTGTCCCAATACCAGTTATCGTGACAGGGTCGTTCATGTACCAGAGGAGAATAGGGGTTAGATACTCAAGAGTAAGATCACAAGTAGCGGATTTGAACTCCCTTCTGAACAATAACCTACAGGGTATAACTACGATTAAGTCATTCACTGCAGAGGAGAGAGAGGCTTCTAGGGTCAGTGAAGCATCTGAGGCATACAGAGAAGCAAATAAGGAGGCAATCAGACTATCTGCATCCTTCGTACCCATCATCAGGATGGCAATTCTCTTTGCATTCTCTGCAAATATGCTAGTGGGTGGGTGGATGGCGTTGGATGGGAGAATTAGCCTAGGGGCATATTCAGTTATTGTATTCATTACACAAAGGCTTCTATGGCCGCTAACTAGGCTGGGAGAGACCTTCGATCTTTACCAGAGAGCTATGGCATCAACCACTCGTGTTCTTGACCTGTTAGACACAGAAGTCGGAATTATTGAGGGGGACGTAAAATTGAACGAAGTCAGTGGAGAGCTACATTTTCGAGATGTTGAATTTTCATATCCTGGCAGGGAGAAAGTTCTCCAAGGACTCGATTTAGTGGTTCCAGCAGGCCAGACCGTTGGACTAGTGGGCTCAACTGGCTCGGGAAAGACCACACTCATCAGGCTATTACTGAGGTTCCACGATCCCCATTCAGGAACAGTCTCTCTGGATGGCCACCAAGTCTCCGATTTGACCTTGAACTCCCTCAGGGCATCCATTTCTCTAGTTAGTCAGAATACTACACTATTTCCAGGATCAGTACTTGAAAACATCAGATATGGAAATCCCGATGCGCCTATCGAGTCTGTAGAAGAGGCGGCCCGTATCGCCGAGGCCTCTGAGTTCATTGCATTACTTCCTAATGGGTGGCATACTGATATTGGAGAGGGAGGACACCGACTTTCAGGAGGCCAGAGGCAGAGAATTGCGATAGCTAGGGCCGTACTGAAAGATGCCCCTGTACTAGTTCTAGACGAGGCCACGAGCAACGTGGACAATGAGACAGAGGCCGCATTGAAGAGGTCGATCTCCCAAATATCAAAAGGCAGAACAACACTAATCATAGCACATAGGCTTTCTACGGTTAGAAATGCAGATATCATTGCAGTATTACACAAGGGAGAAATCTCGGAAACGGGAACACATGAATCTCTGTTAGAGGAAGATGGAATTTACTCCCGGCTTTGGGCTGTCCAGACAGGTGAATGATAAAATCAACCTCAGGAGTCATTAGAAGAAACTCACTCGCAACACCATGGAAGAGGGGCAAGAATTACCACCGACATTTCCCGGCTTTGGAAAGATGATAGGACTCAAGCCAGTATCCCTGGGAAATGGTAAGTGTGTAGTCGAGGTAACGGTCTCGAAGGAACATCTGAATGCAGGGGGGGTTGCTCATGGGGGGCTACACGCATCGATTCTAGATACCGCTCTTGGGGGCGCTCTACTTTCACAGATATACCCCGATGAGTGGTGTGCCACTGCTGAAATCATAATCTCATACATCAGGCCGGCTCACGAGGGGATGCTACTCACTGCTAGTGGTTGGGTAGTAAGAAGGGGGAAGAACCTAGCTCACATGGAAGGGGAGCTAAGGGACTCCTCTGACACGCTAATGGCCACAGCCAAGGGAACATGGGCAATTTGGAATAATCGCCCCAAGGTCGCTTAGCAAGGTACTGCCGGGAACAGCTTGATGAATCACTTCCCCCTCCCCGGGTCATGGCACGAGTGGACTCGTTACTCTGGTTTATGCTAGGAATAGGTCAGTTATTGTTGGGTTCTCAATTGGGTTCATCAGGCGCCTTACTGGAATTGCTCAGTATCCTCCTCAATGTTTCGGGAGGTAGCTCGCTAATGCTCGGAATATACTTCCTAATCTTCTTAGCACGTCATGAAAAGGAGTTCTCTGAAGTCTATTCAAAGATGGAGAAGACAGAATTCATCAGAGACGAAACTGGTAGAATTCTCGATATGGCAGACAAGACTCCAAAGGCAGTCAGGGCAATATGGTACGCGATTCCAGTGTTGATGACATTCCTAGGCGCACTAGCGTGGCTAATAGGCTGAGAATTATGTCGGCCAAGAAGCCTGGCTTTGATGACATGATAGATCGTATAATCGATAATCCAGCCTATGACCAAATGGGCGGATACCAGATTTTTCTAAGGAGATTCGCCATTCCCGTCATAATGATCCTAATTTCACTATTCGTTTACACTACTCTCGATCAGTATATTGGCAGTAGTTGGAATCTCGTTATCACATCAGTTGTAACAGGCTCATCACTGGGCCCGATTTTAGCCGCAGAGAGATATCTGGCCATCAGAAATAACAAAAAGTAGGAAAAAACACCGAGAAGAATAAATCCTAGTTACAACTTTCATTCATCATGGACTCCGACCACTGTAAATCCATGAGTTGCATATGTGGTTTCAGAGGTGATGCAGTTCCCAGGAGGCAACATATGGAATGCCCCAGGTGCTACAGGGTAGTTGAGGCGTGTTGTGAGGGAGTTCCCAACTACTAGTTAGAAACGAAATACGCCGAATGTGTCAAATGCCCTATCCCCTAGGAGGGGCTATGGTGGATATCAATGATTTCAACCTCTTCGACCTCGTAGGGCTAGGAGATGCAACAGGATTAGAGTGGATTTTTGGGATTTCTGCTCTTCTAGGAGGTATCCTCTTCCTTCTCTGGTTCGTACTTATGCTTGTAGGGGGTGTCGCCGAGGGTGTTTTCGAAGGACTCTTCGGATTGGAAATAGATGTCATGAGCTCAGACGCGTCATTCAAGGCCCTAACGTTCCAAGGCGTCATGGCGTTCCTCATGTTCTTCGGTCTGGCCGGACTCTGGGTGTTGAAATCAGATGGTACCGATCCGGTCGCAGTCGCGGCAGGTGGAATAGCTGGAACAGCATCAATGTATGGAACTGCAAAATTATTTGAGGTATTCATGGCCATGCAATCTTCTGGCAACGTGGACATTGTAGATACTGTTGGTTGCAAGGGCCAGATATATCTCGTGATTCCCCACGAAGGCGTCGGGCAGGTCCAGATTGAGACCAATGGATCCCTCAGTACCTACAATGCAAGATCCGAGGACAAGCAAGAAATTGGAACTGGAAGGCTAATTGAAGTGGTCGATACGATGGGTGAAGTTCTGATAGTAAAGAGAATCTGATTTCTCATCATGACCCTATAATCTCCAATTTTCGGGAAAGACTTCATGACCTGTGCCCGCTTCATAGCGACTGGAGTGAACAGAATGTTAATGGCAACGCTGAGGCAAGATGGTGGAGCAGACGGTGGAACTATAGGGACAATAATGATTTTTGCAATCATTTTGGTTTTGGTAGCAGCAGTAATATTCTTCGCCCAGAGATACAAGAGATGCCCACCAGATCAGGTAATGGTGATTTATGGAAGAACCGCTAAGGGGGTCGATGGAAAGGCAAAGCCATCCAGGGTAGTCCATGGTGGTGCGGCACTAGTATGGCCATTAATCCAGGACTATGCATACATCTCTCTCAAGCCAATGCCAATCAACATCGACTTGAAAGGCGCGCTTTCTCTGCAGAATATCAGAATTAACGTTCCAAGTACGTTCACAGTCGGCGTCAGTAAGGAGCCAAGCATCATGGCCAATGCGGCCGAGAGACTCTTGGGATTCAAGATTCCAGAGATAGAGAAGCTAGCTGAAGAAATCATCCTGGGCCAGTTGCGTCTCACTGTCGCCTCCTTGACAATCGAGCAAATCAACCAAGATCGTGATGCATTCCTATCCCTCATCACTCAGAATGTTGACCAAGAGCTTAGAAAGTTTGGATTAACTCAGCTAAATGTCAACATTGTCGATATTACAGATGAGTCGGACTATATCGAGAGTATCGGTAAGAAGGCCGCGGCAACAGCTGTGGAGAATGCCAGAGTTGACGTTGCCAATGCTGAGAGGGACGGTGCAATCGGTGCCGCTATCGCAAGCAAGGAGAGGGAAATCACAGTCGCAGAGAATATGGCGGCCGCAGAGAAGGGAAGAAAGGCCGCAGAGGCGGACCAGCGTGTTTTCGTTGAGCAACAGGAGGCTATGGCAATTTCAGGAGAGAACACAGCTCAAGCCGAGATAGCTAGGGCTAATGCAGATTTGGCAGAAGCCGAAGCTTCCGCCAAACAGAGGGCCGATGTAGCCAAGGCAGTAGCCGAAGCAGAGATCCAGAAGGCATTCTACTCCGAGGAAGAGGAGAGATTGAAGGCAAGCGAAATCGTTCAGATTAGTATACAGAAGCAGCAGATAGAGATAGCCGCTGATGCAGAAGCTGAGAGGCAGAGGAGGGTCGCCAGAGGAGAGGCCGATGCCATACTGGCTAAGTACGAGGCTGAAGCTGAAGGAATTCAGAAGGTCCTCGATGCAAAGGCACAAGGTTACAGCAATCTGGTGTCTAGTGCCGCTGGAGATCCAAAGGCCGCTGCTACATTGCTCATGGTCGAGAAAATCGAGAACATGGTAGCCGCTCAAACCGAGGCAATCAGGAACTTGAAAATCGATAAGATCACTGTCTGGGATAGCGGTAACAACTCCGACGGTTCCTCTGCCACTAGTAACTTCGTGAGTAGCCTAGTTCAAAGCTTGCCGCCCATACACGATGTCGCAAAGATGTCAGGCGTAGAGCTACCTGATTATCTTGGTTCAATGACCGATGGCGACCAGTCATAGAGGCGACCAATAGTCAGACTCTTGAGCACCATCCCCATGCGTCATGCATGGAAGATAACGATGTAGTCATTGTAGGCGGCGCCAGGACGCCTTTCTGCGAGTGGCTGGGTGGAAAAAGAGGAGACGGCGGACAAGGAGGAAGATTGGCTTCAATCAGTGCTGAGGAATTGGGGTCAATAGCAATCAAGGGCGCACTGGAGAAGACCGGTACCGAACCATCAGAAGTAGACCACGTCATAATGGGGCATGCTCTGCAGACGTCATCTCAGGCTATTTTCGGTGCCAGGAGGGCCGGATTATTGTCCGGTATACCTCATCAGGTCCCTATGCTGACTCTCAACAGACTCTGCGGAAGTGGGGCTCAATCCGTAGTATCGGCGGCACAGATGATAATGCTTGGGGAGGCTGAGACAGTAGTAGCTGGCGGTATGGAGAATCTTAGCCAAGCGCCACATGTCCTTAGAGATGAGAGGACCTCCTACAAGTTAGGAAGGCCACCGAGAAAAGGTGAAGAGATTCCTCGTGATATGGAAGATTACTTCTTTACCAATCTGAGAGATGATGTATGTGGTTATTTCATGGCTCAAACCAGTGACGAACTTTGTAAGATGCTTGAAGTTTCCAGAGAGGATGCAGATAATTTCGCAGCCATGAGTCACCAGAAGACTGAGGAGAGCATCCGAAATGGAGTCTGGGATGAAGAAGTAGTGGAGGTGTCCACTCCACAAGGGGTATTGGACGCATCTCACGATGATCACGTGGTCCTAGGGACAACGATCGAATCTCTATCCGGACTTAGGACGCACTTTGGCCCCGACTCTCTTGTAACCGCCGGAAATGCCTCCGGGGTAGTTGACGGTGCGGCCGCAGTTGTTGTAAAGTCAGGTGCAAGGGCTAAGTCAGATGGAGATTCGCCCCTTTCCCGAATAGTATCATGGGGAATAGTAGGGATCGATCCTAAAATCATGGCTCACGGACCTGTTCCAAGTAGCAATCTAGCCCTGCAGAAGGCAGGGCTAAAAGTCGAGGATATTGATCTTTGGGAGATCAACGAGGCCTTCGCTGGACAATGTGTGGCCTGCATCAAAGATCTGGGTATAGATCCCTCAAAGGTAAATGTTAACGGAGGGGCAGTCGGACTTGGTCATCCCCTCGCAGCTACGGGAACAAGACTCCTTTTGACTCTCTCATTAGAACTCAGAAGAAGAGGGGGGAGATACGGCATCGCTACAGCATGCATAGGTGGCGGGCAAGGGATAGCGGTTGTAATCGAGGCGATTAAGTAATTTTATGACTGTCCATGGTGTTCCCTATGTCCGCAACAAAAAAACGTAGTTTGGCTAAGACCATATCATGGAGAGTTATCGCTACTACTGATACTTTCATCATTGCATGGATATTTACATCCGATCAATTGATAGCGGCATCAATTGCAGGATTAGAAGTAGTTACTAAGTTGGTACTTTACTATGTGCATGAAAGGGGATGGAGCTCTCTCGAGTGGGGACAAGAAAATTAGCTGAAAAGTTGCATGAATATGGCACCACCAGCTAGCCATGCACCAACACTCGAACCTAAATTTCCCAGAGCTGTGACCATTAGTACCCTTCCAACCCTATTATTCCAGAAAAGGGAGAAATCGTCTAGTTTAAGGAAATCCTGTGCATCTTTTCCAGTCGGCGATGCAACCTTCAGTTGTGTGTACCCCGCGAACCACCCTGCGGCAAGTGCTGGATTAAGTGAAGTGATAGGAGAGGCCAATGCACCAGCTAAAATCGACAGAGGATGCCCTCTGGCTAACAACACGCCAAGTCCCGCAAGTACGGCATTGAGTATCAGCCACGTCTCAGCAGTCTGCCTAATATCATCCATCTCGCCATTATATGCCATATACCCTATTGATCCGAACAGGAAAAGTGGTATGGCCGCCATTATTACTTTCGGCCATATCTTCTTCGGCGGCCCCGTACTGAGATCATTCAGCCTTGTAACTACTTTCTCTGATGGCCTATTGAGATTATTGACAATGCCCTCCAGATGACCAGCCCCAACAACCGCCAAAATTTTTCCCTTGCCACTAATCTGCTGTATCCTACCAGCTAGATAGGCATCTCTCTCATCAATAAGGACCTCTCCAGCCCCCGGAGCTACCTCTCTTGCATCTTCCATCATCCTACTCAACATATCTGAGTCTCCCAAGATCTCATCAATGGATAATTCATCATCCTCTTCTTGGTCGTCCCAGAGAAGGGTACTGAGCACTCTCCATTTCTCAAAAATTCCCATTCTATGCCAGGCCCTTCTAAGTGTGATTACTATGTCTCTATCAATCATTTCAACTGGAATATTCGAGCTTTCCGCGCTGTTCACCGCTACTAGAAGCTCAGCACCCGGCTTTTCCCCTGTGCTCAATCCCATTTTTCTTTGCTGAGCGGCCAATGCCGATTGTAGGAGAATCATTGGAGATCTCCCGTCCTTGATTATTTTCAATAAATCATCCGAATCTAATGATTCAGGTTCTTTAAGTGAGGAAAGCCTCGAATTACACAGCTCAACAGCGACAATATCTGGTTCATATTCAGCAATTTGCTCTTTGACGATCTCTACAGATTTGGTACTGACATGTGCAGTGCCTATGAGCCTCAAATCAGGAGAGACGTCGATAATATTATTGCCGCCCTCAGTCAAAACTTCACCTCAGAGAGTTAATCGTGGAAAACAGGTCCTCATGCTCTGCGACATCGTGGACCCTGATAATATCAACACCATAGCTACGTGCTTTTGAAGCGACCCCAAGGCTTCCTGCAAGTCTATCCGCAGTAGAATCCCTTCCCAGAAGATCAGCGAACATACTTTTTCTACTTACTCCCCACATCAGCCCCATATCATCACTAGGCAAAATCTGCCTACCAGCTGACAGTAGTGATAAATTATGTTTCAGGAGCTTCCCAAAACCAATCCCCGGATCAACAACAATTCTAGAGTTATCCACTCCCAGAAGATTTAGCTTCGACGAGGAGTCAGCCAAATGCCTCCTGACTTCAGAAACCACTTCAGAGTAATTTGGGTTTTTTTGCATATTTTCAGGAATTCCCTTCATGTGCATCAGGCAGACGGGACATCCAGATTCTACTATTACCTTCGACATCTCCGGATCCCCTAGCGATGAAACGTCATTGATCATGTCAGCCCCTGCCTCTAAAGAAGAGATTGCCACTGAAGACCTCCTAGTATCTATTGAGATTCCTATATCGGGTAATTCGTCCCTTATCGACTGAATGACTGGTACCACTCTAGACTCCTCCTCCTCAGGCAATACTGCCCGCGATCCCGGCCTAGTCGACTCTCCCCCTACATCTATCCAATCAGCTCCATTCATCGCCATGGAAATGGCGGCCTGAGTTGCAATCTCTACCGTTTCATATCTGGATTGCCCGTGAAAGGAATCCGGGGTAATATTGAGAATACCCATAATTCTAGGATTCCCATCATCGCGGCATCTGAGTTTAGGTCGCCAGTCGGGCATGTACGGTACGCCATTCGACGCATGCTTTATGATGTGACCGAGTCGCATTACAGCGATGGTGATGGGGGACCAAGGTTCTGAAGAGGCCCTAAATGCCCATATGGGCAATATGCAGCAATCTGATGCCCCCGAGGGTCCGACTAGCGAATCACTGGAATTAATGGAGTCGATTATACAGAGGCTCCAGCCTGCGGATCGTCACGATATCAGGGAAATGATTAGTTTCAGAGGCTTAGTGTCCGGAGCTCTAGCCTCTATGACTGCTGTCTTCTGGTGGATATCTGTGGACAAAGGAGGATCCTCACTAGGAGATGCCGATATCCCAATATCTCTGATTGGGGAGTTCACATTCAGGGAAATAAGTATAATCATACCTTTTTTGGCCTTGGCGGCCACTTTTATCATGTCAGTAGGCAGGGAAACAGGAAATGCAATCCTCAATAATATTGGAGGTATTCTTATTGTGATAATTATGTTCTACATTCTGGAACCACTAGGTAATACCGTTATAGGCTCGGAAATAGAAATGCAAGTAGCAATATTCGCTTCAGGAAGACTAGTGGCAATGGCAATAATGGTGGGCATGGCAACAACATTCTTCTGGGACGCGATTCTTCTTCAATGGGTCAGGAGTACGATGATGAATATGGGCGTGGATTTATTTCCTACAGCCCCTATTCAGGATAGCCCAATTACAAATGAAGAAGGAATTCCTCCACTGGGGTGACCATGACGGATGACCCAGCTCTGAAAGTATCTGTCCTGAGATTGGGGCACAGAGTAGATAGAGACAAGAGGATGACCTCCCACTTGGGACTGACCGCCAGAGCATTTGGTGCCGATCAAGTAATACTATCCGGAGATGACGACCCTACTCCCATAGAAACATGGAGATCAGTTACCTCTAGATTCGGAGGAGAGTTCGAATGTAGCTACGAGAGCAGGCCCATGAGGTGGCTTAGGTCATTCTCAAAGTCAGGAGGGACAATTGTTCATCTTACCATGTATGGGAAGCCTTGGAACGAGATAACAAATAATATTCCCTCAGAGGGCGATGTCGTCATCGTCGTAGGTGGGACAAAGGTCCCCGGCGAGTTATTCGGGCTAGCCAATTACAATGTCGCAGTAGGCAATCAACCCCATTCAGAGGTTGCCGCACTTGCTGTATTTCTGAACTCATATCTAGGCCCGCAGGGACCTGAGGATTTTTCTGGAGGGTCCGTTTCAGTTATACCCAGTGAGGATGGAAAGGTACTAGTTACAAACGAAGACAATAAGTGAAAATGTATATTTCTTCATCAATGATTAAGTGACGTATTTGTGCAGCTTTGCTGATGTCGGAGTCGGGACCGCAACGCGGCTTCATTCCCGGAGCGGGTATTCCGGGAGTTTCAGACCCGCCGATTTTCCCAGATGCTGCAGATGGACTAGTTGGTTCACAGAGCAGAAACCCTCCCAGTGAGGCCCCAGGATTGTTAATCCTGGCGGATGGAACCAGATACAACGGAGTTCTTTTTGGTGCTGAAACGATTGCTCAGGGAGAGTTGGTTTTCACAACCGGTATGGCTGGTTATCAGGAGAGCTTGACCGATCCCTCTTTCGCTGGCCAAGTCCTAACTTTCACATGGCCTTTGTTGGGCAATTATGGGATAATACCTCAAATCTCAGAGTCTTCGAGAGTACACCCCAGAGGAGTAGTATGCAAACAGATGATGCCTATTCCCGATCATAGGGATTCTGTTGGCAGTATTCATGATTTACTATTATCCCATGGAGTCCCCGGAATTCAAGGAGTAGATACTAGGGATCTAACAAGAAGAGTTAGGGAATATGGGACTTTGTTATGTGTTTTTGGACCTGCCGATAAGGTCAGTGAGATGGAAAGATTACTGTCAAAAATGACTCCTCCTGACCATGAAGATTTGGTAAAGTCAGTAACTATAGATGAGCCAGTAATTGCAAATCCGGGAGCTACAGATGACAGGGGCCAAAGCTTACCTCGATTGGCAGTGCTGGATTGTGGAATCAAGTATAACATCATCAGGGAGCTCTGTAGAAGATTTGAGGTGGTCTGGTGCCCTGCTTCTATGCCATTCCAAGAGATAATCGACGACTGGAAGCCAGACGCCCTCTTCGCATCTAACGGCCCAGGAGACCCAGCTCACAACGGGACAGCTACAATCGCTAGAGAATCACTCGCGGCGGCAGTTAGATCAGATATGCCAGTAATGGGAATTTGTTTGGGCCACCAGCTGATGGGTCTCGCCGCAGGACTGAGGACATACAAGCTCAGATACGGCCATCGTGGATCCAATCAACCTGTTGTAGATTTAGTAACTGGTAAGGTAAACATAACCAGTCAAAATCATGGTTTCGCCGTAGAAGATCCCAGTAAAGGAATGCTAGCACCACATCCATCAGGGACTTGCTCCGATTCAGGAAGTAATATTTTAGAGGCTGAATTTACAGTTAGGCATGTAAATGCCAATGACAAGACTGTGGAGGGACTCGATCTAGTCGGTAAACCGGCATTCACCATCCAGTTTCATCCCGAGGCTTGCCCAGGGCCGCATGATGCATCTCCGCTCTTCGACAGATTTGCCGAGATAGTTGCCGATCATCTGTCTGGAGATCCACAACCAGCCATCATAGGGAGAGGTGGAGATTAGTGCCTCGAAGAAACGACCTCTCAAGAATAGTGATTCTCGGAAGCGGACCGATTAGGATTGGCCAGGCGGCTGAGTTTGATTTTTCAGGGTCGCAAGCATGCAGGGCTTTGAGAGACGATGGATATGAAGTAATTTTGATTAATTCCAATCCAGCAACTATTCAGAATGATCCAGAAATGGCAGATAGGATATACATCGAGCCACTTCTTCCAGAGGTCGTTAAGAGAATTCTGGAGATTGAGAAACCGGATGCAATTCTAGCAGGAATGGGAGGTCAAACAGCATTGAATATCGCTTCCGCATTGGCCAAGGATGGTTCATTAGATGAGTTAGGTGTAGAGTTGATTGGATGCGATCTAGCATCTATAGATGAGGCCGAAGATAGGGATCTTTTCAAGAGAGTATGTGAGAGTATTGATCTTCCAGTTTGCGAGGCAGTAGCCTGTTCGTCAATCAGCGAGGTGTTGGATGCTGCTGAAAAAATTGGAAAATACCCCCTCTTGATCCGTCCCGCTTTCACTCTTGGGGGATTGGGTGGCGGTACTGCTTTCAACAAGGGTGAGCTTGTTGAAATTGCAAGTCAGGGACTTTTGCAATCAGCAATAGGGCAGGTTCTGATCGAAGTGAGTATCCTAGGATGGCAAGAACACGAGTATGAGGTAATGAGAGATGCCGCTGATAATGCAATTATTGTATGTACTATGGAGAATCTAGATCCCATGGGTGTCCATACAGGTGAATCTGTAGTCGTAGCCCCTCAACAGACACTATCAGATCAGGACCATCAGATGCTAAGGGATGCGGCTTTGAAGCTGATTAGAAGGCTGAATATCAAGGGGGGCTGTAATGTTCAGTTCGCAGTACAGCAGTCCACAGGGCAGTACCGAGTAATCGAAGTCAATCCGAGAGTATCCCGGTCATCAGCCTTGGCTTCAAAGGCGACAGGTTATCCAATTGCTAGAATGGCCGCATTGATTGCTGTTGGATATACCCTAGATGAGCTTCCCAATCCAATAACTGGAAGGGGGACCACTGCAGCTTTTGAACCTACATTGGACTACTGTGTCGTGAAAATACCCAGATGGCCATTTGATAAATTTAGGACAGCGGATAGAACCATAGGGACATCCATGAAGTCTACAGGGGAAGTCATGGCAATTGGAAGATGTTTCGAAGAGGCTTTCCTCAAGGCATGGGCTAGTTTAGAGTATGGCAAACCCCATCCAAGGCCGCTGACTATGGCTGACTCTTCCGGAGGCGAGTCTATGGATGAGAGGTCCTCGGAGGAACTCCCCACTGCGATTTTAGAAGATTGGCTGAGAGTTCCCACTGATAGGAGAATGTCCGCAATCATGGAGGCATTCAGAAGAGGGTATTCGTTAGAGGATGTTAGGGATCTAACCGGAGGAGTAACTAGGTGGTTTTTACATAGATTTGAGAAGATGGCTGCAGTTGAGACCGAGATTAGGGCTGCTGGCGAGATGGGACTTCGGCCCTCAGAGATACCAGAGGCTGAGATGAGATCATGGAAAGGAGTGGGATTTACCGATCTGCACATTGCAGATGCCCTCTGTGGATTCCCTCCCTCTGGCTTCAAGAATTTACCCTCGGGAAGGGGAGAGGCCGCCGTGACAATCAGAAGGCATCAATTAAGCATCCACCCGAGATTCAGAATGGTTGATTCTTGTGCGGCAGAGTTCGCCGCAGTTACTCCTTACTACTACTCGACATATGAAGGAGGGACCGGCGATAATGGTGTTGATTTAGTTCCAGGTCTAGAAACCAAATCCAAGCAAAGAGTAGTCGTTATTGGATCAGGTCCTATCAGAATTGGTCAAGGAATAGAGTTTGACTATGGGTGTGTCCATGCAGTAGGGGCAATAAGAGAAATGGGGCATGAAGCAATCATAATAAATAACAACCCAGAAACAGTTTCAACTGATTTCGATACCAGTGATAGACTATATTTCGATCCTCTTAATCTGGAATCAGTTTCCGAGATCTTACTCCGAGAGAAAGCTCATGGAATTCTTCTCCAGTTCGGGGGACAGACGGCTATAAACCTGGCTTTGCCGCTTTCAGACAGCCTACCTCATTTAGAAAAATTGGGTCTTAGCATGATTATCGAAGGAACGACTCCAGAGGCCGTTGATGAGGCTAGTGATAGGAAGAGATTCGAGGATTTTGCAGAGAGGTGTCAATTAAAGATGCCTAGGGGAATGACTGCTACAGATCCAGAAGGGGTCAGAAAGGCAGTATCTTCCATTGGATACCCAGTCCTCATTAGGCCGTCTTATGTCTTAGGGGGAAGGGGAATGGAGATATTATCCAATGATAGGCAGTTAGAGACATACATGAGTGAGGCATATCTTTCCCCTGATCGGCCACTTCTCATTGATGAGTATCTGGGCAATGCAGTAGAGCTCGATGTCGATGCAGTTTGCGATGGAGAAGAAGTTCTAATCGGGGCTATTATGGAACATCTGGAGGAGGCTGGCATTCACTCAGGAGACTCGACCTGCTTTATCCCTCCTCAGAATATCCCTGAAAGTGTACTTTCACAAGTAGAGGAATGGACCACTATTATTGGTCTGGAATTAGGAATTAGGGGTTGTTATAACATCCAATTCGCAATAAGGGATGAGGAATTATTTGTCTTAGAAGTTAATCCAAGAGGGTCGAGAACGTTCCCCTTTGTAGCTAAGGCCACTGGAGTACCTCTAGCCAGAATTGCCGCAAGAGTAGCTCTAGGGGAGAAATTATCATCACTTGATATTCCCGAGCCTCAGACCGAGGCAGTATCTGTTAAGGCACCTGTTTTCCCATTCATAAAACTTAGAGGCCTAGATCCTGCACCTGGTCCCGAGATGAAATCAACTGGGGAAGTAATGGGGTCACACGTGAGGCCAGCCGCCGCGTATCTCAAAGCTAGGATGGCCACAGAGCTCCCTGTACCTACTTCTGGAGGAGTCTATATCACTGTGAAGGATAAGGACAAGAAAAGCACAATTGTTTTGGCAAAGCGTCTGCAAGATATGGGCTTCAAGATTTACGCCACACCTGGAACTGCTTCTGTACTCAGAGAGAACGGGTCAGTGGATGTCGACACATGCTATAGAATTGAAGACAGGAAGTCCCCCGATGCTCTCGATTTAATGAGAAGGGGAATGATTCAGCTAGTTATCAACACCCCCACTGCCACAGGAGGGGCAGTACTGGACGGCAATATGATGAGGAGACTAGCCGTAGAACTCAATATTCCATTTGTCACTACTATGGCTGGAGCTAAGATGGAAGTAGAAGCTATAGCTGAAATGCAGCTAGGCACTCCAGAGCCGCGATTATTAGAAATTTCTACACTGGAATAATCTCTATTTTCTAATTCTCTCCATGATGACTTCTCGAGACTCCTTTTTGTATTCTCCAGAGTTCAGTGAATAAGTGTCCAAATTTAATCCCCCGATAGAGGTTCTATGTAATTCTAGTACTCTGTTTCCAAGAGATTCCACCATTCTACGGACCTGTCTTTTCTTACCTTCGAATATTGTTACCTCGATGCTGTAATCACTGATCTTTGTTACTTCAGCTGGCATAGTCAAATATTCCTCGACTATCTCGTTTCTGGTAATGTCAATACTTACTCCCGTCCTAATCGAACTGATTAACTCGGGAGTAATCCTCTTAGATACTTTGAGAAGATAGGTCTTGCCAATATTTTTTGATGGATTGGCAATATCGTTCACTAATGACCCATCATTGGTTATTATCAGAAGGCCAGTAGTTCCTTCGTCTAGCCTTCCTACTGTGACCAAAGAGTCCAATACCCTTGAATCAATATGTCCCTTGAATAATGAAAAAACTGAATTCTTGTTTAGGGACCTCTCGTGTTTATTTATTCTCGAGCATATCACTCCTGCGGGTTTATTCAAGATGAAGTATTCATAATTACTAGGCAAACTCAATTTAATGCCCTTGAAAAGAACCTCTCTCTTCTCAGGATTGAACTCATATGAAATATCTTTTACAATTCTTCCTCCAACCGAAATGGAGCCTTCCCAAACCGCATTCTTGGCTTTATTCTTAGAACTAAAATGCCCAGTCCTAGATAGAAACTGATGTAGCCTTATTTTCATCTAATCACCTAATCTACCCTGAAAGTACATTTCTCAGGACGCTTGAAGAAGAGATGTCTGTATTTAGCAACTATTCGATATGATAAATCCCTAAGGGGGAGGGGAACTATCCACAACAGTGGGAAAATGACTCTCCAGTGTGGTCCCAGGTAAAGAAGACAACGTATTGCCGCTGCGGATCGTATGTATGTTCTTCCATCTCTAATCAGGTATACTGTATCGACACGTCTCAACGATTCCGGCATTCTAGAAAATAGCATCTCAGCATCCTTAGAATTACCCGGTCTGAACGCCAATAATTCTCTATCAATAATTCGCTTATCTAAGAAGTCCGCCAAGCGGTGACAGAGACCACAATCTCCATCGAGAATCAATACGTCACGGGAGCCTTCGAGAACTATCTGACCACCTCCGTAGACCAAGTTCTGACATATACTCCCTCTGAAACGTGTACTAAGTCGGGACTTAAGACGTCATCAATTCCCAGATCGAACTCTTCAGTGAGGGAGTTAGAGTGCAATTTCACATTTCCTAGGCCAAATTTCCAGGGTTCATGATGAGTATAGGCTATACACAAATTACCCCGATGGAATGTGTAAAGACAGTACCTTTCGAAAAGAAACTCTTCTAGAGTTCCCTTTAGCGCCGACTCGTCTTGCTCGTACCATTCGCATTCACCAACTAGCTCATGACTACCGTCCTTTCTACTGGTGTTCCACCGATATAGTCCGTTTCTGGACTGGACACTAGCTACTGAGTATCTATATGGTAACCCATAGGCCCTGGGCGCATAGGAGCAAGTAATCAGGCTCTGCGCCTCGAGAGTCAAGAAAAGAACTCCTCCACGTCCCCCCTCCCTCACATAAGTTCTGATATTAACTTCAGGAAAAGTGGATATTCCAGGTATTGGGAATAATAGCCTTGGCCTGACATTGGCCATAGTAAATGGAATTGTACCAATGAACGCCCTACCCTCGAAGAGATCAATCTCCAACCCATCTGGAATGTACTTGGCTAACTTCATTGGATCAACCTCCCAATGCATAAATGTCAGATTCTTCCACTCTTGAACTAATGAATGAGGGCGTTCAGGCATTGGGAATGGTAGGTGGTCAGTTCTCATGATTAAGCCCTTCACACACCCTTCAGAAGCTGGATTAAAGCATCCCTATCCATCTCAGAAATCAGGGCCGATGCCCTCGGTCCGTGCCTTCTTCCAAGTAGGGCCCAGTATAGTGCCGCGAAGCCATCCTTTCCCTTCAGTCCGTAATTTCCCATACATTCCCTAATCGTATCTTTGATGGAATCCTGGTCCCATTCGCAATTCTCCAGAGATTTGCTTAATCCTCTCAAAAACAACCGCTGCTCTTCTGTCGTATTATCACTAAATTCCTCTCCAATAATGGTCTGAATTACTATTCTGGCATCTTCGGGAAAGTGTTTTCCATCGATCCAATTCCTCATCTTGCCCAATCTAATCACCAATGAATCCCCAGGTTCTCCAGATAGATGGCCGCTATTTCTCAAAGATCCCCAGACTTCATCATCCGAGGACTTAATTTGTGCAAGCATAGATAGATGCCTGAAAGAAACGCCTCCAATAGATTCAGAGGGATCAGAATTTCTTACAACCTGACTCAGTCTAAGGGCCCCTTTTGTGGTATCGATCCTCGTCTGCATGCGTTTTGTAACCTCACCAGTTTCGACCCTAGAAAGAAGTCGTTCGTATTCATCAGCCATTTCGAACAGTGCGGATCCAGTATCAAACTCAATATGTCGCCCAATTTTACTCCTTGCTATGACATATCGGAGGATTTCTGGAGGAACTAATGAAAGGGCTTCCATCGGTCCTATTGTAACTCCTGATGAACTCGACATCGGCCCCATCCCTTTGAGTTGAATCCATTCATAAACTATTTTCTCAGGGGGTTTTCCTCCAAGAACTTCACAAATCGGTATACCCGTATCGAAACTTCCTCCTGCGGCGCCGTGGTCCTTTCCTGCAGGTTCACAGGTTACTTGATGTATTATCCATCGAGCGGCCCAATCAATTCTCCAGGGCATCTTTCCTTCTGCCTTCCTGATATCGGCCCTCCCCGTAATGCCATGGGAGTCCTCCCAATGGACAAAGGGATATTCGTAACCAGTAACTTGGACCCCATCCATACTTCCATCTGAACCACGAGGGCTGTAGGGAAACCAGTCTTTAGGCAGGTCCCTTCCAGAGATATTCATAATGATCTCTCTAATCTCTTCCCTCTTGCCTATGGCGAGGTCAATCTTTTCTGAGAATCTCCCATCTTCGTAAGCCTCATGATTCATCTCTATTTCCGGGAATACTCCTATCTCCCTTAGGGATTCTAGAAATGGATTCAAGAAGTGATCAGCATAGCTACCAGAATCAGTACTTGGCGTTCCGTCAGGACTTGGCGCTGGAATATATGCTAAAGGCACACCAATATATTTCTCATATTCAGGAGATAGAAAGTCATACACTCTGCGTAATGGATCCATAGAATCCACAATGAAGACATACCTTGACTCAAGTCCAGAATCGAGACAAGCCCTATGGATCATCTCAGCCGTTAGAATTTCTCTAAGGTGGCCAATATGAAATTCGCCCGAGGGAGTTATCCCAGAGACTATTACTTGCGGTACTTCCCTCTCAGACAATCTCTGAGCTCTGAAATCTGCCCAGTGCATTTCTCTTCCTCAGACAGTCACTACTCTGACAAGTCCACGCAGAGGAACGCCCTCGATTTCATTTCTGTGGGACTTATTCGCAAGAACCATGCATAACTTTACTTCGGCTCCGGCCGCTCTTAGATTATTCACTGTCTTAGCCATAGTTGTTCCTCCAGAAAGAACGTCATCAACCACAACACATTTCTTCCCTTCCACGTCAGCGAAGACCTCCGAAATATGTCCGGCACCATCATCACTGATACTCCTACTTACAGCCAAGTCAAGATCCAGCTGTCCGCCTATGGCCTGAGCAAATGCGATTCCATTGATGCTGATTCCAACGATGGTATCTACGTCGTCTCCAATTTCTTCTTCTAAGATATCGCAGAAGACATATGAAATCGCCTCTATCCTTCCGGCTTTAACAGCAATAGACCTCCATCCTACTCTAATGTCATCAGGCCTATCTTCAGAACCTACTCCGCCAGAGGAAAGCCACTTGATGGTGGTCTGGGAAAGGGACATCTCATCAGCGATCTGCTGGGTATTGAGCCCCTTGGAACGGTATTCTTCTACGGTGGCTCGTAAATCATCCACGCTACTTGTCATCATACTGGGCCACCATCCGCTTCCTATGAACCTATTGAGAATAGAGTATTGAAAATCTCTAGTTGCAGGCAGCTAGAAACGACCGGTACTCCCAAATCCCCCATCTCCTCTCTTGGTATCTCCCAATTGTGCTATTGAAACCTCTTTGAAAGAAACCTCAGGGATCGGAGAAATCAATAGTTGGGCGATTCTTTCTCCGGCCTTCACTGTGTATGATTCGCCTTCCCCAATCCATGTCATAAGAACAAACAGCTCGCCCCTATAGTCTGCATCAATAGTTCCAATGCTGTGTGGCAGTATTAGGCCCTTTGAGCCCAAGGAAGATCTGGCTCTAACTTGTCCTTCGTACCCCACGGGAATTGCCACCCTCAGTCCAGTTCGTAGCTTCACGCTTTTCCTAAATGGGACTACAGACTCTTCAAGAGCATAAAGGTCCCATCCCGCGGCATATTCACTACCTCTGGTTGGCAGTCTTGCATCATCCTCTGTTCTCGCGACCATGACCTCTAGTGACTCTTCCATGACCTCTCCCAGAGGTATCAAGATTTTACCTTGCCCGATAGTCGTATCTCCCGGTGGGGTGAAAAGGAGTGGTATGTTCGGAACAGTATGGATGGTTTCGACTACGAAGAACTTCTCGACAGGGCTCGTGAAAGAATTCCAGAAGGAATTAGTCAGAGGTCAAGATGGACTATGCCAGAACCAGAAATACTGATTGAGGGTAGTCAAACCATTCTGAGAAATTTCTCAGATGTAGTTGACGCAATGGACAGGGATGCAAATCATGTGTATCAGTATCTTCTCAATGAGCTAGGAACTTCAGGAACTAGGGAACAATCGCGAATAATGCTGAAGGGAAGAGTGCCGCCCAAGAGAATCAAGGAAAAACTAGTGAGCTATGTCAAGACATTCATCCTGTGTAACCAATGCAGAGCCCCAGATACGAGATTCATCAAGGAGGATAGGACCACTCTCCTGAAATGTCAAGCCTGTGGTGCCACTAGGCCAGTTAGGCTTTAGGCCAATTAAGGGGCATTAGGGACGCTATCACTCTGGAGCAAAGTCAAGGAGTATCTTTCCACGATTCTTACGGTCATGCATGTGCATCTGTGCCTCAGAGACGCGTTCAAATCTCCAAATACTGTCTATTATCGGATCAATTTCATTATCTTCCAGCATCTTAGAAAGTGCGCTTAGATGTCCCTCAAAGATTGTATTATCATCCAGAAGTCCCATATGAACTCCAAAAATAGCTTTATTCGATGACATCATCTTAATTGGATTAAATTTTGGCGTATTTAACCACATTCTGAATGCAGAGATAATAGATCTCTTATCTCCCTTAACTGCAGATGATGCGCCAAAGAAGTACACCTTGCCACCTCTTCTAGTGGCTTTGTATGATCTCATCAGATTCTTCCCGCCAACGGGGTCAATAGCGTGATGAACTCCCTTGCCTCCAGTCATGTCTTTGCAAATCTTGACAAAATCCTCTGTTTCCCTGTCTACAAACTTCACTCCAATTGACTCTACGAACTCCTTCTTTGGTGCGGAGGCAGTGCCAATCACAACCGATGCTCCTGCAACTTTACACAATTGAGCGACAGCAGTTCCCACGCCTCCCGCGGCATGATGAATTAGTACAGAGTCGCCGGGTGAAATCCTCCCTAGGTGGAATAGCATATGGTATGCTGTTCCATAGGTAACGGGGATCGCGGCCGCCTGGTCAAAAGTTACAGAATCTGGTAATTTGAAAACTCTAGAACTGGGGATTGAAACCTTCTCTGAATATCCTCCGAAACCAGTCATTGCAAGAACTCTATCTCCCAACTCTAGTCCCTTTACGCCCTTACCCAAACTAATTATTACTCCAGACGCCTCATAACCGGGCGTGAATGGAAAATCAGGATTCGACCCATATAGCCCCTGCCTCATCATAAGATCCGCGAAATTTATGCCCGCCCTATGGATTCTAACAACCACTTCTCCCTCAGAAGCCTGAGGTTCTTCGACGTCTAGTATTTCTATTGAGTCAACACCTCCAACCTTGGGGTATATCACTTTCTTCATGTTATCACCATTTTCCTAGGGTAGGTATTTCCTAATCTCATTTGGACTCTTTTTCTCCTTGTTGGGAATAGATTCTGGATAACCGGCCTTGAGGAATCCAACAATCCTTTCCATTTCCTCATCAATTTCTAATACGCTGTATGTGGAAGAATGTCTTGTGATACTACCTGTACTCCATTGCGATCCAATCCCTTCGCCCCACAGGGATAGAACAAGATTATGCAAGGAACAAACAGTTGCTGCGTAGTCCTCCTCTTCCCTGAAAGAATCCTCAGGACTAAGTTTAGTTGTAACTGCGATTAATATGGGGGCATCAATAATCTTCGAAACCGCTCTGTCAACAGAGGTCAAGGACTCGCCTCCATTGCCCTTGGTGATTTTCTCTTTAGCCATAGAAATCACCATAGGTAGTAGCTTTAGCCTTGTTTCCTCTCCTAAGACATAGTAATTCCAGGGGTGTGTCTGCTTGTGACAAGGGGCGTTACTGGCGGCCTCAAATGCCATCTCTAGGTCTGATCTTTCTACTACTTTATCTGTGAATCGATAAACAGTTCTTCTGCTGTTCAGAGTATCTTGAACGGTAGCCATGAAAATTCCTAGCCCAGAAGGTCCAATTTAGCGGCTAGAATGAAGTCTGACTCTGTTAAACCGTCAATCTTGTGAGTCCAAATAATTGCCTTGGCCCTTCCCCATCCCAATTCGAAATCAGCGTGATGCCCCTCATCTTCGCATATTCCGCCTGCAGAATTTACAAATTCTAGAGCGTCCTCGAAATTGTCGAAGTCCCAAGTCCTCTCAATATGATGATTTTCTATCAGTGACCAATCCTCATTAATTTGACTCAGCAGCTCCAGTGAATCTTCTTCGTCTAGAGGAGGTACACCTCCTCTGCACGGCACACAATCTTTACCTTCTAAGCCGCCCATTTCTCAACCCCACAGGTGGCTATCCATGCCGCCATCAGCCATCTGCTCAGCCTTTTCTTGCATACTTGATCTACGTCGCATATCCTCTTTCTCGAAGGTCATCATTTCCCTATCTTCAAGATAGGGGACTCTCATATGGGCGATCAGCCTTACTTCCACAATCACATCTCGGGCTATGGATCTGAATATGCCGGCATCATCCATGATCTCAACAGCGTTTCTTGTAGTCCCGATCAGCATCCCCCTTGCAATATTTTCACTACCAGTAGAAATAGCTCTAGAATCAATAATTATCTCAATGATGTCATCCTTTCTCAGCCCAGCGCTACGACTTGAAAGAGGACCATGAAAAACATCCTGAATATCATTCAATTCAGGAGAACCGTGGGCTCGATGAATCTTTATCGCCCAATCGGGAAGTGTACTGGATATGTCGGGCATGTGCTTTCGGCGGGGTCCATATAGAAAAAGGGCTTGATTTGAAAATCCATACAATTTCTGGCTACTGTCTTGAATAGGAAAGGGTTTGTCGTAGAGTCAGGAAGACACATGGCATCAATCGAATGGAGAAAAATCCCAACTGTTTTGAAAACAGATGAGATTCTCGATAAGGCTTTCAGAAAGGCCAGTAGACAGTCGGATACCGTAGAGGATCCAGATAAGTATCACAGAGTTAGAAAGCAGATGAATAAGATGGTACAGTCCGCGGCTGCAGTAATTGATACCACACTCATTGCATACGTTGAGAGGTGGCCCAGTTTGAATGCCTTATCCGAATTTGATCAAGCTCTCGTAGACGCAGCTGTCGGTAATGACAATTACAGGAAGAGTCTAGGTGCGATTCAATGGGGGGCAGAAAGAGTAAGATCGATAGCAGGAGATACTCAAAGAAAGATTCTAAGGCTCAGGGATATAGATGGATTTCACCAGGCCAGAAGATCGGCATATGGCAGATTCTCTTCAATAATTGAGCAAATTTCTCCAGAAATAGAATGGCTGGGGGAGGCTCGTGATATACTAAGAAAGCTACCTTCTATAGATTCTACCGAACCTTGTATTGTGGTAGCCGGATCTCCCAATGTAGGTAAATCTGCTTTGATTAATTCTCTATCGAGCGGAGAGCCCGAGGTCGCGGCATATCCATTCACTACCAAGCAATTACACCTTGGCCACTTCATGCATCGAAGGAGAAAATATCAGATGGTCGATACCCCCGGCCTTCTAGACAGGCCTATGGTCGAGAGGAATAATATCGAGATGCAGGCCATTGCGGCCTTGGAGAATGTGGGGGATGTACTTTTGTTCTTGATAGATCCAACGCCAGATGCAACGACTAACCTAGACGAGCAAATGAATCTACTTGAAGAAGTAAGTGGGTTGATCTCAGAGAGGCCAATCCTCGTCGTTCACAGTAAATTAGACTTACACCAATCTGCAGAAAGGGGGAATGACTTAGCCATCAGCTCAATCACGGGGGAGGGAATGGAGCATTTGAGAGAAAGGCTTGTTGAAATGATTGCCGCTGACGATATAGTAGACCCTCTAATTCTACCAGAGGACTGGCCTAGAAATGACCTGTCCTAATTGATGTGCCAAATGTGTCCGCACGTCGTGCAATACATATCGAAGCCGCCTATGGAGATAGGCAGGCCGCCAATATCCATTTTTGATCCACACCCCGGGCAGCGGTCAGACATGCTACTACGAGTAGGAATAGGTTATTCAAGCAATCTATGCTAGATTTACGCTTCTCTAAAGCGCTTCCACATCTCCCTGAGAGGAAATGCCATCTGGCTAGCACCTAGAAGCAGTGTCAATCCTATGGCGGCAAGTAGTATCTCTACAAATCCAGCTAGATGAATTTCAGGTTCAATAGTGACCAATTGTTCGTCAAGGGTGGAGCCATCCTTTCCAGCCGTTACAAAACGATATTTTCCCGGCTCTAACACAAACTCTAAGCTTCCATCTAAGGAATCAGGACCTCCTGCAATGAATTCAAAGTCATCAGATGTACAAGAAGTAAGGCCATTGGAATCAGGAGGGCAATCTTCTTCATACTTCGCGTCAACAACTCCAATCCAACTTCTATCCGGTTCGTCCCATTCCAGCTTCATACTTATCTCTAGCAACACGAATGCGGGAGGCACTATCAAATCTTCACCAGTCATCCCAACTGGACAACCAACAGAATCATCAGTACACGGTACGATGGGGACGTCAGTACGTGAATTTTCCACATCTATCCCAATAAGGCTACCAAGGACCATCAATACACACAGGCCGCCCACAAGGCCCGGAAGTATTGACAAGATTCTGACCATATTCATGAATATCCCTCCATTTATGCTCCCCCTGACATCATCTGTAAGAAAATTAGTAGGATAGCAATACCGGGAAACAGATACAACATTACGGTCAGTCTCTTTCTAGAAGACTCCCTTTTCTTATTATTTTCAATACAAGCCTCATCGTCGCAAACTGCAGGCTCAATCTCCAGAGAAATCGGTTTCCAGCATACGACACAATGCCTATGGGGCCTGACATCTATGGATTTATTCGAAACCTTACGGCTTTCCGATTGCCTTCTCTTATTGGCCGCATCTCTCGCTTCCTTAGCCGTTCTTCTTCCAGCATTAGCGATTCTATCGGCCCTGCTCAAGATTTAGCCCCTCCTTACCTCTGTTCCCTGAAAGTCCCCTCCAACAATCGCCTCTCTAATGAGGTGCACATTTCTTCCATCGAGGATATTCAAGGTCAGGCCTGATTCAGAGGCATCAATGGCCCCAACAGGATCGACAATTTGGGAAATTCCGGCTCTTGTGTGTTGAGAAGATCCAATTATCTCCAGTAGTTGGCTATGGGTTAGTGAATCATATGGTATAGCATCTGGATTGACTCTTGGATCACTGTCGAAAACTTTTGCTACATTGGTGGCTATGATACACTTATCAGCTTCAGAAGATATTGCAAAACGTATCGCCACAGCGTCTGTTGTATGCCCAGGATTAGTTCCTCCCATGACGACAACTTGACGAGTCTCAAGTAGAAGCACCGCTTCATCAACACTCTTAGGAATGGTTCCAGATACGGGAATGCCGGAATCTGAAAGTGATTCTCTGACAATAGTAGCATTTAGCCTAGTTGCCGCTATGCCTATTTTATCCAGATGGGCCTCATCTGAAATCATTGGCCGAGCTAGCTCAATCCCCTCTCTGGCCGGAGCTCCTCCTCCGACGACTATCCCGATCCTATCATCCATCGATACCCTGTCCCTAATTACCGAAACTAGATCCTCTAGCCAAGTATGCCTTTCTTCAATCTCGGGACGGAGCAGACTCCCTCCGAGTGCGACAATCACGGTCGTCATCGACCGTCGAGCTAGGACGCCCCTTTCAATTCCTTTGCCCTAGCGGAGTCTAAGGGTTGAAATGCTGCCCCTCCGGCCTTTAACTGGGGGTAGTGCCATATCCGACGATATTGAAGTCCAGCAAAGGAGATTACGCCTCAAGAAGGCAGTAGAGGACTTGTCTGCAATGAAGGGAATGGGTACCGAGCTAGTTTCGGTCGTAGTGCCCCCTGATAGGATGATAAGCGATGTCAGACATCAACTTTCTAATGAAGCTGGACAGGCGGCAAACATCAAGTCTAAGCTGACTAGGAAGCATGTTTCTGATGCTATAGAGTCTGCCATAGCCAGCTTAAACCGATACAAAACGCCCGGAGAAAGAGGAATGGCCTTATTCGTAGGACACGTCATTGTTGGAAATAATAAAACTAGACTAATGTCGATAGTTATTGACGATCCTCCCGAGGCATTTACATCTTACAGATACAGGTGCGGCTCAACATTTGAGATCAGTCAGCTCGAGGAGATGCTAATTGATAGGACAGCATACGGCCTTTTTGTCATAGATAGGTCCGAAGCGGCATATGGACTTGCTAGTGGAAAGAGGTTACATTGTCAGGAACATGTTACATCGCTAGTCCCTTCAAAGCACGGTAGAGGTGGTCAGTCGGCACAGAGATTCGAGAGGTTAATCGAAGAAGCCGCGGACAAATTCTTCAAGAAATCCGCGGAAAGGGCTTCTTCATACTGGTTGCCAATGATTGAAAATCTCCAGGGGATAATTATCGGCGGACCAGGTGCAACAAAAGATTATGTTGTGAAGAATGATTACTTCCATCATGAAATTAAGAAACTAATTAGAGAGCCGTTCTTCGATGTAGGATATTCCAATGAAAGTGGACTCAGGGAGTTGGTTCAGAGAGCAGGGGGCCTAATGGACCAAATCGAATTAGATACAGAGCGAAAGCTGGTTGATAGATTCTTGAGAGAAGTGATGCAAGCTCATCCAAAAGCCACATATGGGGAGATGATGATCAGAAACGCTCTAGAGCAGGGCGCAGTTGAGAGATTATTACTATCTGAAAATATCAGAAAAAGGAGAGTAATGTGGATTTGTAGGCATTGTAAGTCAGAATGGGAGGGAACTCAAAGTAGAAGGTCAGAGATTCCTGTATGTCCTAGCTGTTCGTCTGAGGATGTTGTGGAGGATGCAGAAAGGTCAATGGATTTAATCGATGAATTAACTCTGTTGGCAGGCCATACTTCCGCTTCCGTTACCCTGATTTCTATGGATACGGAAGAGGGCGCTACTCTATTCGATGCATTTGGCGGAATAACCGCTCTATTGAGGTACTCAATATCTTGAGGTGTAATATGAGAGATCTAATCGAAGCCTGTACTCCTCTGATTTACGACTCAATCTCAGAATTAGATATTTCAGAGGAAGAAATTTCCAATTTGATCGGTCCATCAACACTGGGCCCTATGGCGGATGTTGCAATTCCTTGCCATTCATTATCTCGTAGATTCAAGAAATCCCCCATCGAAGTCTCAGAGCAGATTTCTAGACTGATATCTCCTTCTTTACAGGGAATAGCACTAACTTCTTCCATGAATGGATTCGTTAATCTGAAGGCCGAATCCGAGTGGTTGGCAAACAAAACTATGGGGTTATTATCTGATGGCATGCTGGGAGTTAGCAAGGATAGTCCCAGAAAAATTGTTGTTGATTACTCGGCACCAAACGTGGCCAAAGAAATGCATGTTGGCCACCTCAGGTCCACGGTAATTGGAGATGCAATAGTCCGAATGCTACGATTCAAGGGCCATGAAGTAATCAGGGAGAATCACATAGGAGATTGGGGTACTCCCTTTGGAATGTTAATTGAGCATTTAATCGATTTAGGCGAAGATAATTTTACCTCTGAGAGGGCAATTTCAGATTTTGATCAGTTTTACAAAGAGGCCAGAGTAAAATTTGATCATGATAATTTATTCGCAGAGAGGGCGAGATCTAGGGTTGTTCTTCTCCAAGCCGAGGATTCCGATACACTCAGACTCTGGAAGGTCTTAGTGGACGTATCAACGATTTACTTCAATGAAGTGTACGAGATGTTAGATGTTCTCCTTGATGATGATGATATTATGGGCGAGTCAGCATATAGGCACCTACTGCCGACAGTCGTTGAAAGATTACGTGAATCAGGAATGTTAGAAGAGAGTGAAGGGGCTAGTGTAGTATATTTGGGTGGAAAATGGGTCAATAGGGAAGGTGCTCCATTTCCTGTGATAATTAAGAAGGGGGATGGAGGGTACAACTACTCCACATCAGACTTGGCTTGTATCATTGATAGGGTGGAAAGAATTTCATGCGACGAACTGATGTATGTCGTGGGAACTCCTCAGAAACAACACTTTGAGATGGTTTTTGAGGTCGCCTCAAGAGCTGGATTCATGGATGAAAGACATACGGCCACACACATAAATTTCGGCTCGGTACTAGACTCAAACGGACAGATGCTGAAAAGTAGGACGGGACATTCAGCAAAACTTGTTGATCTATTGAAGGAGTCAATCATCAGGGCTGATAGTGCCATTTCGGAGAAGAATCCAGAGCTCATAGGTGAAAATAAGGCTAGAATTTCAAAGATGATAGGAATAGGGGCGGTAAAGTATGCCGATCTCTCCACTGACAGGTCTAAGGATTATGTCTTTGATTGGGATAAGATGCTTTCATTTGAAGGAAACACCGCGCCTTATCTTCAATATTCTCATGCAAGGATATCACGCATTTTTTCGCTGACTTCTGTAAGTAGGGAGTCACTAAGAAATTCTAAAATCGAGCTGTTCACTGAAGAGGAGGAGACCCTAGCCAAGTGCATACTAAATTTCGCGGAATCTTTGGACAAATCAATTTCCAGTTTACACCCTCACAAACTCTGTACCCACATTCATGCTACCTCTTCTGCATTTGCCACTTTCTATGAGGCCTGTCCGATACTAAAATCGGAAGATGATAAAACTATGATGAGTAGATTGGCATTATGTGATTTAACAGCAAGAGTGATTTCAACTGGTTTGGAACTTCTGGGGATTAAATCTCCCGAGATGATGTAGTTACAACTGATTTTATCTCATCGTTGGCACAGAATATGAAGCTCATCACAGAGTAGACGCAAAGTCCACTACAGCATCATAATCTGGCTCAACCCCTGGATTTTCCGCGTCCCATCGGTATCGCACAATCCCATCGCCATCTATCACTATCACCACTCTATTGGCACTAACATATCCCTCAATGCCACCGAGGCCTACAAATGAGGCATCATAGCTTTTGACGACTTCTCGGTCCACATCAGAGAGTAGGGAGAACTCGAGGTCATATTTCTGGGAGAAAGCATTGTTGGCCCATGGAGAGTCAACGCTAATTCCAAGAACAATGGTCCCGGCACCATTCAACTTGCTAATATTATCCTGAAAGGCGCACATTTCTTTGTCACAAACCCCGGTGAAAGCACCAGGATAGAATGCCAAAATGACATTCTGTCCAGCATAATCAGACAGACTGACATCGCTCTTGTCAGTGGTTTTCAGTGTGAAGGCAGGGGCGGTTTCTCCTATTTTGACCATAAACTAAGCCGACAACCGATAGTGTATATCGGTTTCGTCTCAATGCCGACTAAGATATTTCTCCGTATGACAGATACCTGATGAACGACCCTAGTATTATTCCAGATACTGCCAAACTCTCCTCATTGAAACGATCCATAGTATCCAGATATGTATGGTACTCGCTAGATCCTGATCCATAGCACACTAGGGCCTTGCCATATTCCATGCCATCGTCTGGCTGATTGTCTATCTCATAGACAAAAGGAGCATGATCCGAGTTGTAAGGCATAGCTGTAGATGGAATATCGTTCACATTTACTCTATACTTTGAAGCTAAATCTGTGTAGACATCAGAAAATTTAGCACTAATGCCTCTAACTATCTTCGTATCCTTTGGATTATTTCCATAGATAGTTAGGCCATTATTTCTCTCCAAATCAATATGATTCATGTCTAGATTGATATTTAGACGCAAGTCTTCCGATAGCATATTCCTATACTTGTCAACCCATTCTTTAGACCCCCAAAGTCCTTCTTCCTCGCCACCCCAAGTACAGAAGTAAATCGTATACTCTGGCGCCCCCAATCTAGATTCTAGAATGGAAAACTGTCTGGCAATTTCTTGCAATGTGGCCACTCCAGAGCTGTCATCTACGGCCCCCTGGCTATTGTAGACTGTATCATGATGGGCACCTAGGACAATTATTGAATCGGATTTTCCTTCAATTATTCCACACGGGACATAGATAGTCGATATGGCCTGATTATCCACATCTATTCTCATCTGAATTCTTCCATCGCCATTTATCACACTATCGGATATTGAGGTACCGACACTCTTGGAGACCATAATGAAACCAAATGAATCAGGGATGAAATCAAATTTTGTCAGATCTATTCCTTTGAAATAAGGAACGCAGTCATTCATTACCAGGTCATCACAATTAATCAGAGAATTAACCGTGATCATCGAATTAACATCATTGGCCAATGCTCTTTGTAGCAAATCGGTATTCCCATCAGTCCCCGACTCTATCCAAATCATGGCAATTTTACTGGCAGCAGACGCCCAATCGGAATCTTCACTACCGTTTCCCAAGTCAACAATCTCAGCATTTTCAGTATGAAAGACATCTATGGATCCGCTATAGCCCTGTATCACATAGTCCTCTCTGTGCGTGAACTGAGTTATCTCTCTATTAACATCGGCCGTAGAGCAAGGAGTTGGCCCTCCAAAAATACTCCCGATATCTCCTGGAGTGCATATTGACAAATCTGGTTCACTCCCAATTTCGAACATATTAACATCGAATTCGTCCATAGTGGATGGTATCCCCATGGATGTAAAATTACTCTTAATCGAATTGGCTGTATTTTCTTCTTCTACAGTTCCAGACATTCTACCTTCCCATTCTGGATGCCCCAAATCAACCAACGTTTGAGCAAACTCTCTAGCTTTTTCACTATCAAAATCAATCAATACATACTCCGGTTCTCCTTGGATAAAATCGAGGATTTCATCACCGTAAATCACTGCCCCCCCTGAACTGCCAACAATTAGTATTGAAATCACAACTAATGCGGGAAATGGCAAATCCCCTATCCGATCTAGAAAACCCGCAGATTTATCCTCATCGGACTTAGTATCGACTAATTCGGCCTGAAAAACCGAATACTCTTCCAGTCTAGTTACCAACTCGTCCTTTCTTCCAGAAATCGGCATTCCTATTGCCCTGAGGGCATCCTTAAGCTCAGAAACAGATAAGTCTGACCATTCCGAAGATTCGTCCACGTGAATGTTAAATCGCACTGACTATTGAACCCATTCTGGTTATTGACTGATATTACTCTATTACCCCAGTGTTACTTCTTCACCAGTCCATCTCTTACCGAGAGTGTGCGATACTCCCATCTGATCTAGAATTCTGGCCACTACGAAATCTATCAAGTCATCAATTGTCTCTGGTGAATTGTAGAATCCTGGATTAGCCGGTAATATGACAACTCCCCATGATGACATCTTCGCCATAGCTTCTAAATGAGGAGTTGGAGAGGGAGTCTCTCTCGGCACTATAATCAGCTTCCTTCTCTCTTTTATCGCAACTAGAGCACTTCTCGTGGAAAGGTTGTCTGATATCCCCGCACCAATCTTTCCTATTGTCGTCCCACTAGCCGGACAAATTACGTATGCGTCATACAAAGCCGAACCAGAAGCAGGTCTGGCCGCTAAATTAGCATTGTTGTGTATCGAGACTCCTGTAATTTCACTAAGCTCGGCCGCACCAATATCGCATTCTAGTTTGAGATTAATTTCTCCAGCCTTACTTACTATGAGATCGATTTCCCATCCAGCCCGACTTAGTTGTTCTACTAGCCTCACTCCATAGCGAGCGCCTGAGGCCCCTGTTATCGCTACTACTGCACTTGGCATGATGTGCGGGTAATGCTACATGCCTTGAATGGTTGCCTATCGCCTTAATACAGATTTTAGAGTTTCCGAGAGATATTCAAACTCCTCTTTACTGTTGTAAATGTGAGCCGATATCCTGATGTATTTAGCGTTGTGAATGGGCCATGATATTATGGGAACCTGAATTCTGTATTCGTCAAACAATAAGTTGTGAAGGGGGTCCCCATCTGGAGATGGTGGATGTACATCTCCACTCCATGGGAACTCAACCGAAGACATCGAAGAAACCATACAGTCGGGTGTTGGAGGAATAATGTCAAGAGCATCACAAAGAAGTCCCCTGCCATACAATGCCATATTCCTGTTGTTCCTCATTATCTCATCCCATCCCCCTTCAATTTGACTTCCAATGTATCCAATGGAGAATGGGATACAAAGCCATGGGCTTGGATCGCGAGTACCGGACCAATCAAACTCAAAACGGAATTTTTCAGCCGGAGAGAGGTCACTTGAGTATCCGTGTCCTATGTTTAGAGGATTAACCTCCTCTCTCTTATCTTCTCTGATATGCAAAAATGCAGAGCCCTTGGGAGTACACAACCACTTGTGACAATTGCCAGTGATATATGCTGGATTCAGCTTGCGAATATCAAGAGGTACAATACCTGGTCCATGGGCCGCATCAACTAGGACATCAACCCCTTTATTCTGTAGTTCAAGCACCAAGATCTCAAATGGCATTCTTATTCCTGTGGGGCTTGAAACAGTGTCTATCATTGCTAATACTGTCCTGTCGCTTACTGCAGATAGTATTGGATCAATGATTTCAGATTCATCATTGACTCTGAAAGGCACTGGTACAATCACGGTCCTAGCACCCGATCTCCCTGTAACGAAATCTATCGCATTTCTACACGCCTGATATGCATGATCTGGAACAATTATTTCATCCCCAGGAGAAAGTTTCAGAGATCTGAGTATCGTGTTTACGCCCATGGTCGCATTAGTAACGAAAACCATCCCTTCTGGGTCGGCATTGAGAAATTTAGATAGCTCAAGGATGGATTTTTGCCATAGATCGTTCATCTTCTTCTCTACAAAATATACAGGGTCCTCCTCCATTTCATTTCTGATCCTAGTTTGCTCTTCGAGTACTGCAATAGGAGCCGCTCCGAATGATCCATGATTCAGGAAAACAGTGCTCGGTTCCAATCCCCATAGCTTAGAAAAATTGCCTTTCTTAGGAATCATTCTAACTTCACACGCCCTTATCCAAATGATAACTAGGAACTCTTCCTAAAATTTTCTCACATGTACCGATCAACGCACGCTCAACTCTTTTGATATCGATGTCGTTCCCGTCTTTGTCTTGGAGATATCCTAGTTTATGCAGACAAGTGTGTACCCCTTCCTCCATCCCGCATCCAGAAAGGCCCTCAACTCTTGAACCGGGAGTATTCACATTTATCGACATGCCATGCCTACTGACCCACTTAAAGAAAGAAAGTCCAATAGAGCAAATTTTGTACCCATCCACCCAAACTCCCTGCATTGCCTGGTCTTTGTATGAATCTATCCCGCATTCTTCGAATGCCGAAATTGTCCAGTCTTCCAGTATGGAGATAACAGACTTGACACTTTGCATCTCCCCTTCCCACTTAATTATTGGATAGACAACTAGCTGTCCCGGACCATGCCACGTAGCCCCTCCTCCTCGGTCTGTCTCAAAAATTTGATAATCTTCAATCTCTACTCCCTCTCTGATTGCCTTAGGGCCCAAAGTAACAATTTCTGGATGGATAACAAAAATTAGAGTATCCGAGATTTCATCATCAATCCTCTTATGCTGTAAAATCTTCATCGTCTCAAAAACCGAGGAATACTCCTCTACTCCTAGATGGAGTATTTCTATCTCCGACAATAATCCACCTCATGCAGAATGGATAGCATGTCCTAGAGATTTCAGGACGCTTTCATGGAAGGCCTCTGCCATCGTCGGATGTGCATGTACCGTATCAGCAATATCCTCCAAAAGTGCACCCATTTCTAGTGCTAGTACAAACTCTCCATGGAGTTCAGCAACATGGCTTCCAACGGCCTGTATTCCTAATATGACGTGATCAGAATCACGAGCTACAACTCTGACGAATCCGCCTGTTTTCTCTGCTTCGAGAGTCAAGGCCCTACCGTTGGCCGCAAGAGGAAACTTCCCTACAATTATTTCTTCTCCCCTATCCTCTGCCTCATGAGGCATCAAACCCACTGAAACTATCTCAGGTTCCGTGAAAACTATTGCTGGGATGGCCACTTTGTCAAACTCTCTAGTTAGGCCCGATATAATCTCAGCTACCATCTCTCCCTGTGAACTGGCCTTGTGGGCTAGCATAGGCTCTCCAGAAACATCTCCTATAGCGAAAACTCCTGGGATGTTCGTTCTGCATTGTCTGTCAATCCTGATGAATCGTCCAGAGTGATCCATCCTGACCCCCATTGTCTCTAATCCCCAATCCTTGGTATTGGGCTTTCTTCCAACTGTTACCAGGACCTTGTCAACCTTTATCGATTGGATTTCGCCATTCTTCTCGAAAGAGAGCTCTACTTTCTTCGAGGCACCCCTTCCTTTCACTTCTGCCCCCTTGGCTAGTGCATTGGTGTGGATCGAGACGCCATGCTTCTTCAGCCAAATCTCCAGAGGTCTTCGAAGCTCTTTATCAAATATTCCAAGTACACTATCCATGCCTTCGACGACCGTTACTTCAGAACCTAGTTTGGAAAGTGCACATCCGAGTTCTAGTCCGATGTAGCCACCTCCAACTATGGCTACTTTCGAGGGAAGAGAATCCAGTTCAAGAGCTCCGGTGGAAGAGAGAATGAACTCCTCATCACAAGGCATGAAAGGTAGGTCTATGTGACTAGATCCAGTTGCTAAAATAACATTCTCTGCTTCAATTTCTATTTCTCCGTCTGAAGTCTTTACAGTGCATCTCTTAGGTCCACTAAAAGTCGCCCATCCCTTTACGAGCTCTACGCCAGATCCCTTGAGTAGAGATTCTACGCCTTTATTCAAACGATCCACTATTGAATCCTTCCAGGAAACAAGTGACGACATATCGAGCTCAGGCTCAGATGTTATTGAAATTCCCATATGGCCCTCTTCAGAACTGTGCTTTGAAAGCGACTCGAACCTCTCAGCGGCATGTATCATCGCCTTACTGGGAATACAGCCCCTGATTAGACAAGTACCTCCTGCTTTATCTCCCTCTACAACTATTGTATCTAGGCCAAGTTGGCCAGATCTAATTCCAGCTACATATCCTCCAGGGCCAGCCCCGACTATCAAAACCTGACATTTTCTGATTTCGGCCATTTTGTCAACTCACATGAATATCATCGCAGGATGCTCTAACATTTTCTTCAGATGCTGTACTAGTCGGGCCCCATCTGCGCCATCAATTACTCTATGGTCGAAGGAGCTAGATAGGTTCATCATCCTTCTAATTACGATATTGCCACTCCTGACAACCGGCATCTCTCTGGCCTTATGGACTCCTAATATGGCCATCTCGGGATGATTGATAATAGGTGTTGCACCTAGTCCACCGTCTCTTCCAAGACTAGTTATCGTGAATGTAGAGCCAGTCAAGTCATCGAGGCTAGCTGTTCCTGTTCTAGCCGCCCCAGAAACACGAATCAGATCATTTGCCGCTTGCCAAACATCCATGGACTCAACATTCTTCACTACTGGGACATATAGTCCTCTATCTGTTTGGGTGGCTATTCCCAGGTTTACAGCCTCATGACGGTGTACAACTCCATCTCCATCATAGAAATAACCGTTACATTCTGGATGTTCTGGCATTATCTTGGCTAAAGCTAGCATTATGAATGGCAGATAAGTAAGTTTAGGTTGATCCTCCCCACGACTAGTATTGAGCGCCTGTCGCAATGCCTCAAGCTCCGTCACATCAACCTCTTCGAAATATGAGAAGTGAGGGATTGAAAACGCACTCTTGACCATCTGTTCTGAAATCTTCCTCCTCAGACCAACGATTTTGACTTCACTAAAACCGCTCCTCTTGGTTGAGTATGCCACTGGTGGAGCGCCCATAACGGCCCCCCCTCCTGCAACGAAGGCATCTATGTCCGCGTGCCTAACCCTGCCAGCGGGGCCACTGCCACTCAATGATGCCAGGTCTATGTTGGCCTCCCTAGCTCTTCTTCTGACAGCCGGACTAGCCAGTACTGTTCTGGAACTCGATATGGGAATTTCTGGCGCAGACATTTGAACTGGTTTCGATACTTCAGGAGATTTTACAACTTCTCTAACCTCTGTTTTTGCCGGAATCTCTACCTGTTCTTCCTCTGCCTCTTCTTCTATCGGCTCGGACTCATCCTCAAGCTCAGGGATCGAAGGAGCCGACCCATCGGTATCGAACTCTATCAGTACAGAACCAACGGCTACCATATCGCCTACCTCTCCATTAAGGGACACAACAGTTCCATCTGTAGGCGATGGAATGGTTACAGTAGCCTTATCGGTCATCACGTCAACAATTGGATCATCCTCGGAAACCACGTCCCCTACCGATACATGCCACGTGACTACTTCGCCCTCTACGACTCCTTCTCCAATATCGGGCAATTTGAAATCATATTTCGCCATGTTAATCCTCCTGTGTTTTCGCTATCGCCGCGGCCACTCTATCTGGTCCGGGCATGTAATCCCATTCAGTAGTATGGGGAAAAGGAGTATCCCAACCAGTCACTCTCTCTATTGGGGACTCCAGACTCCAAAAACATCTTTCTTGTATCGAAGCAGCCATTTCAGCTCCAAATCCACTAGTTTTTGGAGCTTCATGAACTATTACACATCTACCTGTCTTCTCGATCGATTTGACCACTGCTTCTCGATCCCAAGGGACTAGTGTTTGGAGATCTATTAGGTCACAAGAAATTCCACTGTCCATTATTGCACGCTCGCACACATGAACCATCGCCCCCCAAGAAATCACCGTGCACTGGCTGCCTTCCAAGGCTAACCGTGCCTCTCCTAGGGGAATGGTGTAATGAGACTCGGGAACCTCTGCCTCTGGATGTCCAGACCATGTTGGCACTTTGTGTGGGTCTCCATAGAAAGGGCCCCTATAGCATCTTTTTGGCTCGAAGAAGATAACTGGATCATTATCCTCAATAGCGCTGATTAGCAGTCCCTTGGCGTTGTATGGTGTTGAACAATAAACTACCTTGAGGCCCGGCGTATGCGTAAACTGAGCCTCAGGAGATTGAGAGTGATGGTGCCCCCCTCTAATTCCCCCTCCCGCTGGAGTTCTGATGGTTACCGGACACCAGAACTCTCCACCAGAACGATGCCTTACCTTCGCCATCTCGTTGACGATTTGGTCGTATGCCGGAAAGATATAGTCTGCAAACTGTATTTCAACTACTGGCCTGAGTCCGTTTATTCCCATCCCGAAAGCAGTAGCCGCAATTCCTCCCTCGGAAAGGGGCGAGTCGAAAACTCTGTGCTTACCATGCTTATCTTGCAGGCCATCGGATGTTCTAAAAACACCTCCAAAGTATCCAAAATCTTCTCCGAACATAATGACATCATTGTCCCTCGATAACATTGTATCCAGAGCATTATTTACGGACTCTACCATATTCATATTAGGCATTATGAATCCCTCCATTTCTTCATTTCATCCCATTGTTCCTCTAGATGCCAAGGGGGACTCTCGTAAACCTCTGTGAATATTGCATCGGAAGATGGGTAAGGGCCATTCGCCAAATCTCCGAACTTGACAGCTTCTTTGTATGCCACCATAACTTCAGAGTCTATTTTTTCGGAAAGTTTCTGATGCATCTCGTCTGACCATTCTCCTGTCTCCTTAAGATGCTCTGTAAGTCTGTCTATGGGATCTCCACCGGGCCATTGAGAGTGAATATCAGAAGGCCTGTATCTAGATGGGTCGTCACTACTACTGTGTGCTCCAGCACGGTATGTCAAGACCTCGATGTGCGTAGGGCCAAGTCCTCTCGAGGCTCGCTCTCGAGCCCAAGAAGTAACTGAGTAAAGGGCCAAGAAATCATTACCGTCCACACGAATGCTAGGAATTCCATATGGCAATCCTCTGACAGCAAAATTGCCATTTTTACTTGCAAAATTTTTGTGAGTAGATATTGCCCACTGATTGTTAACAACATTCAAAATCACTGGAGCCTGAAAGATACTTGCGAAATTCAAAGCATAATGATAATCCCCTTCTGCACTAGCCCCGTCTCCAATCCAGGTAATTGTGACTTCATCGAGTCCCTTGTACCCAGAAGCCAAGGCAACCCCAACGGCCTGGCTAAATTGTGTTCCAACGGGACTAGAAACCGAGATGAACCGTCCTTCTCTGTAGGTGTAGTGCACAGGCATCTGCCGGCCTTTGACATTGTCCATCTCATTTCCAATACAATGGCAAATCATACTCACCATATCTCTGCCTCTGACAAATTGAGCTCCAGGTTGCCTGTAAGTGGGGAAAAGCCAGTCCTGCTCTTTCAAAGCCATTGTTTGAGCAATTGCAACCGCTTCCTCGCCAAATGAACGCATGTAGAATGAGAGCTTACCAGTTCTCTGCATTTTCATCATCCTATCATCAAAAATACGAAGACGCATCATGTGTTCCAAGCCGGCTATCATCTCCTCTGAGGAAAGTTTTGGATCCCACTCCCCAGAAGACTTGTTATCATCCCCAAGAACTCTCACTAAACCCTCTGCTAGTGTCACAGTTTCAGATGCATCGCAATCGACATCCGGCCTTTTCAGATCCTCGGGGGACCATGGCCAGTCTACGAATCCAGCCTCATCCCCTGGCCTATGGGGGGCGTCAGGAACATGCAACGGGTCCGTCCCGTGCCCCTCGCTCATGATGCATACACCCTCTCGACGCTCATATCTTTTGGCCTCCTTTGACAGGTGAAAATGTAAGGTGACTCACAGCCGAACCAGTGGACTCCCTAGTTACTACTGGTTCCAATCCCATGGCTTCTTCCCATAGGAGGCCCGCGCGATAACTGGACCTCACCAAAGGCCCGCTGGCAACAGCTGAGAAACCCATTTCTCTTGCTTCCCGGTCCCAATCAGCGAATTGTGAAGGCTCTGGGAACCTATCAACTGGTAGATGACGCCCACCTGGTTGAAGATACTGTCCAAGGGTAATCATATCAACTTCAGACGATCTGACCATTTTCATGGCTTCGATCACCTCTGAGTCTGTCTCTCCGAGCCCCACCATGATACTAGTTTTCGTCTTCAGATCTGGCCGTAAACTCTTAGCCACCGCGAGAATCTCCAAAGATTGTGCGAATGAGGCCCTTCTGTCTCTGACCACTTTGTCGAGCCTCGGTACACACTCAACATTATGAGCAAAAACACGTATTGGTAAATCTTCTAGTAGAATCTTCAAAGAGTCCAAATTCCCATCTAGGTCGGAGCAAAGAAGCTCTATGCCTACATCTGGACACCTCTGATGAACCGCCATTATACATTTTCTGTAGTGTGCGGCTCCTCCATCAGGCAGGTCGTCTCTGTTGACAACTGTGATCACTGCATGATTTATTCCCATGCTATCTATTGCTAGAGCCAAATCTTCAGGCTCATCAGGATTTAGTGGAGGTGGAAACTTTGCGGTATCAACTGCACAGAATCTACATCCTCTCGTACATACATCACCGGCAATCATGAAAGTTGCAGTCCCTCTGCCCCAGCAGTCATGGATATTGGGGCATCTGGCTTCAACACATACTGTGTTCAAACCATTCTCCTTGACGCTAGACATAGTACTGTTGTACCTGGACTGCGATTTACCGACTGGAAGACTGGTCCTGAACCAGTTTGGGAGTCTTTTTCGCTCCCTTTCTACTCTACTTTTATGACTTTCAGTATCTGATCCAGAACAGGAATCTATGCCTATTTTCGATGTGTCAACGGTCGGTAGTCGCGTCGCCATCATATGTCTCGGATAGAGCTACGGAGTTAATCGTTCTCATCGACCCCTTTGGGGTCGTTCAATACAACCCGTAATAGGAGTGAAACTCTTCGCACGGTCATGGATGCGGCTGTCATACTTGTTACTGGTGGGGCAGTAAGGATCGGAAGGGAGATTTGCTTACGGCTTTCTGAGTGTGGATTTACTGTAGCAATACATTACAATTCCTCTGAAAATGAGGCGTCTGATCTGGTCGAAACCATCAACTCAAGAGGAGGTAATGCCGCCTCTTTCCAAGGGGATCTATTCGATGAATCAATGCCTGCAAAATTGTTTGGAGAAATCAGTCGTGAACTCGGCCCAGTATCTGGAATCGTCAATAATGCATCCCTATTCAACTTCGATGATATTTCGGATATTTCTAAAGAATCTTGGGATCGTCACATGCAAGTCAATGCTTTAGCGCCCACGCTACTTATCTCAGAACTATTCCGGACACTTCCCACTGGAATTATTGGCTCGGTAGTTAACATTCTGGATCAGAAGATTTCTCAACCAAATCCGGACTATCTCTCATACACCGCATCTAGATTCGCAATGGCAGGACTGACTGAAACATTGGCTAGGGGGCTGGCGCCTTCAGTAAGGGTCAATGCAGTAGCACCAGGCCATACTTTGCCCAGTCCCGAGCAAACAATTGAAGGTTTTCAGAAAGCGCAATCACAAACCCCTCTACAATCAGGGCCCTCGGCCGCAGACATTGCAGATGCAGTTGTCTACTTGATATCTGCCAAGTCAGTAACAGGGCAGATAATTTATGCTGATTCAGGTGAACGGTTCCTATCTAGAAGCAGGGACGTCGTCTTTGAGACGGAGGAGTAAGATGGATCACTACTCAGAGGAAACCGGCCTTCGCAACAGTGATTATGGGTCTGGGAGAACCGTGATTTTTCTAAGGGAATTATTCAGAGATGTAGATATAGGAATTCATGCCCATGAGATAGGCAGGCCTCAAAAATTACGTTTTGATATTGAAGTAATTATCCTCAACTCAGAATCTCCTAAATCTGACAAAATATCCGATGTAGTGAATTATGAATATTTGTTGGAATCTATCGATGATTCAATCCGAGAAACAAGAGTCTCCTTACTCGAGTCACTGGGTTCTAGAATACTGAATAAACTATTGGCCCCACTGCCTGTTTCCGAAGCTACAGTAAAAATCACTAAGATGGATATTCTGGAAGGAGATGCAAATTTTGGCTGTCAGATGTCTAGAAAGAGATAATGGTGCAGAGGGCAGGATTTGAACCTGCGAAGCACTACGCACCGGAGCTTAAGTCCGGCCCCTTTGACCAGCTCGGGTACCTCTGCTGGACACTAGGAGGGGGTCATACTCCTTGAATCGAGCGCCCCGAAGTCTATATTTGGGCCATATTATCTACCCTCACAATTGACGTATCAGTTGCCCAAGTCGCACGAACGCTTTAACGCCACTTGTATGGGCGCTTAACCGTGCAAGGGAGGAGTATAGCGAACTACGCTCTTAGGAGTAAGGCGATAGCACTGGCCCTATGCCTAGTGCTCCTTATTCCCTATGCGGCATCTACTGTTTCCAATAGTGAGCTATCTGAGACTACCAATTATGGCGTCTCATCCGACGTTCAAATGAATCTTTACACAATGTATATCGCATCCCAAAATTCCTCTGCAGGCGGAGATGGATTCATCACTACACAAGTTCCCGAATCCGGTGGACAGGAGTCCATGAGCGCTCTAAGTAGCAGTATTGAATTCAAGACCAGTCCAATGCTTTCCAGCCTCGAGGTTGCTGGTAGGCCTAACCATGGATCAGGATCTGGCTCATACTATCTCCCAATTGGGATATTTCTGAGGTCCACGGGTCCCGATACTGCCACAGTTGACTGGACACTCACCCTCAAAGCATCAGGATCACAGGTCGGATCAGCGTCTTGGTCATCAGAAGCCTGTAACCCAGGCCTCACCCAAAGTTGTAGTTTCGATCATGAAACTTTTGAAATCGATATCGGAGGCGACGAGACATTCACTATAGACAAAGATGAACGCTTGGAATTAATCATCGATGCTGATATGTCTGGTTGCGATAGCGGAGGAGGAAGCCCGTGGGGGGGCTCTTCTAGCTGTGAGGCCGAGGTCGCGTGGAACGAAATAGATGGCGATGAGAGATTCAGTACTTTGGAAATTGAGGCTAATGCGATTGCCAATAGCTTGGTTTTATTGCAAAGAGAGGGTGCGGAACTGGCTGAGGGTGCCGAACTTGATTGGTATCCTAATGATATCCTGTCAGAAAGGGTAATGCAATTCTCGTTCGATGTGAAAAGTAGCTTCGGAAGGTACGACGTCGACTCAGTTAGACTACTTATGAGGGATCCAAACGGGATCTACAGAATTGATCATGTCATTGACGAGGACGATGAAGATATTGAGGATACCAGCCAAGGTATCTTCGGAGAGTATCTTTGGTCGTATCCCAGCGGCATACCCTCTGGTGAATATACGGTAGAGCTCGAAGTTTCAGATATACAGGGTAACAGTGTGATAGTTGAGCACGAACCGGTAAATATGGAACAGTGGGGAGTGGCACTGAATCATAGGCAAGACAGGTCAACAGAGTATATCGCCCCTGAGCAGACCACACCAGTCCCTCTTCAGATGGTACATAGGGGCGATTCGACCAAATCTATGGATGTAGAGCTTGAAGTACTGACAAATTTCCCCAGCTCATGGTTGATAGAGTTCGACTCGCCAGGAGGCTATACTCTAAACTCTGGTGGGGACATACTCAATCCCATTCTCACATTGACCGCGCCTGAGGATCTTACAGGTGCTCCCAGTTCCATTGACATCAGGGCTGTAGCAGAGGCAGAGGTTGATGGGGTCTTACAGGTTGTTCATCAGGACACGCTACAGATAGACCTCAAGAAGATGGATGTGTTCCAGCCTCCTCAAGTTTCAATATGGTCTGAAGATCATGAAATAGCAGTTGCCAATTCTTCAAGACCAGACGACTTTGATGCTTCCGCTAACAGCTATGTTGACTACGACCAGTTCACGCCTTTTCTTATGGAGATATTCAATACTGGTTTTGATGCAGACGAATTTAAGATTGACGTTCTCCAGAGGGCCAAGGCCATTATCCAGGTATATGATAATGACACTGGAGAGAGGATTCTAGAGGATGATGGAGACGGAACTTTTCATACCTCCCTTCTCGATAGGCATCAGACACAGACTCTCAGGATTTTAGTAAAACCATCGTCGGATAGGCTAGATCCTGACATAGGTACTGTTGAATTGGAGGTCGTAAGTACCGGCCAGAGTAATCTATCTTCTACTATCGAATTCACAATTCAGAGGACATTTGGCATTAGGGCAGAGGTTTCCTATGACTGCGATGGTTCCCCACTTGGCTATATCACAGTTTCTCTTTGTTCACCCGGTTCGGGAAATGCTGAAGTCGCCTTGAGGGCCAAGATCACCAACACAATGACATCGGGAGAGTCGGCCACATGGTGGAGAATTCAGAATCCAGCATCTCTGGAGGAGAATACCGATCGTAACGCGGCCTACGGGCAATGGCAGTTCAGAATTGAGGACGACTCAGGAAATGCCGTTCCCAGGGTTTCGTTAGCTCCTGGTGATGAAACCGAGGTTTTTGTTACTATCACCCTGACCAGTCAAGTTGAGTTTGGAAATCATACAGTCTACTTACGAGTAGTAGAGGATACTCCGGATGAAGATCCTAGATATTTCGATCTTCCGATGGTATTCGAAATAGACTCTGATGAACCTTCACTTGAGATTGTACAGGTTTCGCCCAACAGGCTCCTCTCTCCCGGGGACACGGTAGAGATTCAGATGAAGGTGAAGAACCTAGGAAACAGTCCACTTACCATTCTCCTTGAAGCCGAATCGGACTCTTCTTCATGGAATGTTGAGATTGATGGCCCCTCTGGTTCGGTACTGGTGGTTTTGGAAGCATTTGATGAGGTCACATTCGTCCTAGAGGTCACTGTTCCAGAGTCCTCCAATAATGGCGACTCTTCAAGCATAATGGTTACTGCTACTCCCTTCGATACGGATCAAAGTTGGCCTGACGATTCTACTGCTAAGGCAACGGTCATAATGACGATTGGAATCGATTCTCTCTTGGAACGTCTAGTGAATGAGTTCACTCATCCTAGACTGTCAACTTATGTCGTTGGAATCATAGCTGTCATGTTACTAATAGCCGGAACACAATCGGCCTTGAATCGCCGAAGGTGGAGGTCACATATGGCATACTTAGATGCTATTTCTGATGCCTCCGAAGAAGATTCAGAAGACATAGATGACATACCTGCACCAGTGGTTTCCTTGGAAGAGGAAGAGGAAGATGAGGAAGATGTGTATGGTGATGACGACATTGAACTCGTCTAATAGAATGAGGCAGTGTCCGAACGACGCTCCATTCCTCTTAAGAGCCCTACTTTCCGCCCTAGGTAGAGGTGAGTAGCATGGGCTCTATCGTGATTCTTTCAAAAGATGCGATGAGAACCAGAAAACAACGTTCCGCGTTCGTATTCTCCTTGCTGATGCTTTTGTCTTCTTATTCAGCATTGGAGTTCAGTGCATGGGAGGCCCTAGCTTCATCCGATCAAGATGGAGACGGACTATCCTACGGCTTAGAATTCTACATCAACACACAGCCGCAAGACTGGGACTCAGATAACGATGGACTTCCAGATGGATGGGAATGGCAGTACGGATTGAATCCCCTGTCTCAAAACGGAGATAATGGCTCTACTGGAGATCCAGATGGAGATGCTTTCACTAACCTCAATGAGTATCAGTATTCCATCCCCAATGGCTGGGATTCGCCGTTAACTCCCAATGTACTAGACAATGGAGTTTGGTGGAATGGTACCGTGCCTGTCAGAGATTGGGACGAGGAAAGTGCCATGCAACTCATTCAGGGGTTGAATTCTGATGGCGCCGACGAGGACCCCAGGGGAAATATCTGCTTCAACACATTCGACGACGACAAAGACGGAATGGTGGATAACTTCGATGGGGACGGGGATGGTGATGCAAACTGCTCCAGCGATGATGATGATGGCGATGGAGTATCAGACGAGGACCCAGATGGATGGGATACCGATGGTGATGGTATGCCAGATGGGTGGGAGGCCGCAAATGGATTAGATCCGACATCAAACAGCAATATGGACGGTACTTTTGGAGATCCAGACGGTGATGGACTGATCAATCTGAAGGAGTATGTCAATCCAGCATGGGGCACTAGAAATGGCTCCACGACTCCGCCTACACAGTATTTTAGGCCAGGGCCACTTGCTATGACTGCTACCGAATCGCCTTGCAATCCCGTATTGTCCTTGGGCCCCGGGGGATGCCAATTTCTAACAGCAGAAGTAGATGGCATCACATCTACAGACCCGCAGTCAAACGACACAGATGGAGACGGACTCAATGATTCATACGAGGCCTTGATACTTCTCACGGACCCCACTTCTCCCGATACGGACTCTGATGGTATTGATGACGGAGTCGAGGTAAATGGCCAATATGGAGACCCGCCTCAAGCTAGCGATCCAAGAAGTAACAACACCGATGGAGATCAATTCGATGATGGTGAAGAAGACCTCAATGGCAACGGAATAGTGGACATGAATGAAACCGATCCAACTAGGATAGAGGATGCAGGAGACTTCGACGGAGACGGTATTCAGAATTGGGAAGAGAATATGACATGTACTCTATGGAACGTTTTCGATACAGACGGAGGAGGGGTATCTGATGGAGACGAAAATCTGCCTTTCCACAATACGGATCCTTGCTTATCGGGACAGGAGCTAACACTCCAGATAGTAGCATGGGATGCCGTAACATCATCCTTGACGCTCAACACAACCTCGGATTTAGATCAATCACCGATCGATTGGAGACAGACAGATGCCCCTATGGCATACTACGTCCAGTCAAATGGAACTCTCGTGGAGTTCAGGTACGAAAGCATAGATTCGGATGTACTGAGAAGCGTCAATGTAGATTTGCCAGCCAATACCTCCACTGTTCTCTTCACTAATTTCTCTTGGTGCTGGAACGCTACCGTGGGAGCTGTCAACGATCCAGTTTGTGATGATGACTACTCTGACTCAGACGGTGATGGGCTTGCGGATTGGGAAGAGTATCTTTCTACATGGGGATTTCCCACCAATCCAAATCTGATAGATACCGACTCTGACGGAGTGGATGATTTAGATGAGATTCTGAATGGCACCAATCCACTTGATCCATGTGAAAACTTTCTTGACTCAGATGGAGATGGATTGAATAATTACTTTGAAAATACGACAGGCTGTATAGTTTTATTTCCAGGGCTAGGGGGCAATTTCACTAACGATACCTATTTCACTCTGTGGAATTTATCAGATACCGATAACGGAGGAGTCACAGATTTCCAAGAGTATATTGACGGAACTAATCCCCAGGACAACCCCAATGATGACAGAAACCCCGTCGATACGGATGGAGATGGAATACCCGATACAATCGAAAACTCAACAGGGACCGATTGGAGAGATCCTGATACTGACGGAGGAGGTATTCCCGACGGTCAAGAGTGTACTTCCGACTACTGGGACGGGCAGTGCGAAGACTCCCCAAACAACCCTTGGGACCCATCAGATGACATTTCTCCTAACTCCATGTATCTCTATGCCACTAATCAATCGTCTATTCTAGATCCTGAGAATACAATCTACTGGAGATGGCACACGTACGACAAATACACGGGAATATCATGGGGCGTTAATACCTCTCTTGTAGGCAATACCGAAATGGCTCCCGGTTTCTCGACCACACAAGGAGTCTCCGATCAGCAATTCTGGGATAATTCAACCCTAATGGGATGGGAGATAAGTTACAGGGGGCCAGGAGTGGCTGATGTCGGGGATGAGCTTATTCTTCCTCATAATACAGTTAATTTCACAGGTTGGACCGATCCAACTGCAGGATTGAATTTTTCTAACTTCACAAGGGACATAATTGTAGATGGTTCTTCAATCGATACAATGTTTATCACCACTCCGCAAGTAAATATCACTCAGGCAGTTAGGGACAACTCTACTGCATTTACGGGAACCGACTACGCGACCGATCCTCCTGATTTCTTCGCGAGGGGAGTACGCGATTTAGTTTCAAGTACTTCCCAGTCTGTCATAAATGAATCAGGCGCGTTAACTGCATGGGATAAAGTCACTGCGATTCAAGATTTCTTAATTAACGGTAATGATACATACACATTCCTCAGGAATAACAACGGTACCACTCCGCTAAGCTCTGGTCTTGAGTCTGATTTATCATTTTGGATGTTAAATAACTCATTCGAAGGAAGCTGTGATCAATTCACCTCTCTCTTTGCTGTAATGCTTAGGATGGTGGATATCCCCGTGAGGAAGGTAACAGGATTTTCTGGAGGGTACTGGAACGGAGAAGCATTCGAGGTTTACGGAAAAGACTTCTCTTCATGGGTAGAGGTTCACTTACAAACTAACCAAAATCTTGGAAACGCAGATTTGGGATGGATTCCATTCGAGGCCTGTCCTGCAATGTCTCTTGTCGAGGTTACAAATGAGTCTTGGGGCCCATTGTGGTTGGATAGAGATTTATCCGGACAATCGATATGGATGAATGGCACTCTACGATTTACAGATAATCAGACATCAGTGGAAGGGGTTGGTGTTGAAATGTATCTGATTGAATCAAATATGACAGATCAAATACCCGGTTTGGCGGCCGTTTCTCAACATCTTGTGGGTACTGCCGTGACTGACTCTAATGGCTCTTTTAACATCACGGGGATGCCTTCTGAAGCTGTCAATCCAGGAAACGCGTCATTAGTCGTTATGACCAAGTCACTCGGTTACGTTGGTTATCAAGGTATTTTCTCAGACTGGAACGTGAATATCACCGATGACATCACCCTGTCTTTAAGCGAACCCCAACCAGTCACTGAGCCAAAATTAGGAATAGGCGTAAACACTACGATTACTGGCTCAGTTTCTCTGGAGAATAATCCATATAATGATATTTCACTGATTGACAGTATGCAGGTTCTGATGAATTATACCACTTCACAAGATGGCCCTGTCAGCCTGATATCTAGTATCGGCCCCGGGGGATATTTTGAGTTCTCAGTATTAATTAATGAAAGCGAGCAAGAGGGCCTGATATCGGCAACACTTGATTACACCGGCTGGCATCAATACGATCTAAACAATGCATCGGGTCCTGTATTCCATATCAGGCCATCTTCGGAAACCATCAATCTCAATTTGACACAGGCTCCTAATCTGACGATTTCACTGGAAGGACAGGGATTAAACGATACTCTACTGGAGATTAATAGGCCAATATATCTCAACGGTACTGCCCTCAGTAAATCTGAAGTCCCAGAGTCTCTGAATGGGACCCTTACATTGCAAATGAGGAGATCCGGTACAAATGCTCCCTTCCAAACTCTGAACTCTTGGTATCTAAACGACAGTGACTGGCTATCAAGCCCTGGGCAATTCGCTGTCAATTGGACGTTCCTAGATTCCGAAGTCCCCATTCCTGCAGGACTTGTTGAGATTAGATACCAATATCTGGCAGATCAGCTTTTCGCTAAAGATGAAACTACCGTAGTCGATCAACACGGTATCAAGAGCTACATTGTTTTCAACTATACAATGGCCCCCTCTCCAAAGGGCTCTACTACAGATATCTTAGTCTCACTATCCGACCACACTGGGGCAGAAATTACTTCATTTCCTGGGCTCTTCTCCTTATCTGTGAATGGCACAGATGTATGGAATGATTCCAATCCTGACGTTCCCAAAATAGTAACTTCTTGGGCCCCCTCGAATCTAACTCTCGCAGGCGACTATCCTTGGGTTCTCAGTTACAACGGTTCCACCTGGATAAGTCCCAATCAAACATCTGATACAGTGAGGATCCAAGGCAGGGCGTCTCCGATATTCAATCTCGGTACCGAGTGGGTTCCGATGGGCAATACTACTTGGATCTCAGGATCAGTAACAGACTCCGATCTCAACTCAACTGTTTTGGGTAACAACACTTCTGCCTCACTCTTCTTAGATGTCCCCTCCAGTCTACCTCCTGGGCCAGATGGCAATCCTCTCCCTCCTGATAGATACACCTTGGGGTCAACTTGGTTGGATACCACCAGCGGACAATACAACATATCATTCTCAATGCCTAGTGGAATAGGTTCAGGAGTCTATCAAGCGGTTCTAGTCCTTGATTTCGTAAAGAACTCGCCCGGGGGTATCCCTTACTTCTTCGATCCAGCAATAGAAAACACACTGGACATAGGGATTCAGACAATGTTCGATGTTCAGACTACCAATACCAGTGCAATCGTGGTGGCGGGCGAAAACCTATCTGCTTCAGCTACAGTCAGAGATCTTGAGAGTAACGAGAGACTCTCTAACGCCACTGTAGAAATTTACTTTGATTGGGGGGGTTCTCTTGAGCAGCTAATGAATATCTCTGTCACTGGAAATGACGGCGTCGTTGAATTTCAGTCTCTAATTCCTAGTGATGCCCCTCCTGGCTACTATGACGTGCTGATTCTAGCTCCGGACGACTTGACAGACTCTCTGGATACTCCAGATGCAGGCAGATGGCTTGCCAACCAGAGCTACATGAATCTAACAGTCCAGGTTTCCAGTAGCGTTAGGATAGATAATTCTCCCCTCCCTGAGGTAACTGCGGGTCAGTCATTCCTTGTGACAGGTAAAGTGATGGATTCTTTCGATGTCAATAGGACAGTTAGTGGCCCTGTCTCAATAGAAGTCTTCTTCCTGAATGATCCTAGTGAGAAGCTCATATCTGGTTTTGCTACCTCGCCGAATGGCACATTTTCCGTTTCCGTACCTACCGATCCATTGGGAGATGGGATTTCTAATGGCCTCAAGACAGTTGTAATCAGCGTTGAAAACGGAAGTAGTCCATTCTACCTAACCGGGACCGGTTCAGAATCGGTACTAGTAAGGGGAGTTGTTCAATTCATAGATCGTGTCCCCCTCATAAATACAATCGTAGACAGAGGTTCTTCCATTTCCTTCGGTGCTAAGTTTGTTGAGTCATCAAATAATGACAGAGAAATATCTGGGATGAGCGTGGCCGCGAAATTCCATGATACATGGATGTCAACGGAGACTTCTTCTAATTCTGGGGGATATGTAAATTTCTCATTCGATGTTCCACACTCCCACCCACTGGGGGCGATATCAGTTATGTTGATGTTCAATGGTTCCAATGGTACTGAGTCCCTACATACTTCTTTCACATTCATCAATACCATAATCGTCAGATCTCCGACCTCCATATCATTTAGCCCCATTACCGCGAACCCGACTGCAGGAGATTTCATGGACGTATCTGGGAATCTAACCTCAAGTAACGGCAGTGGTATCGTGGATAGAAATGGAAATCCTCTTTCGCCAAGCCTAACCTTCTTGATCGATAATGTCTCTACGGGATTCTCAGTTTCGGGAGGAGCAGTCGATCCAAATGGAAGTTGGTCAGCCAGAATTTTCTTGGAGATGTCATTCCCGAGGGGGACACACAACATCTCAGCTACATACACACCGACTGTAAATTATTACAGCTCAAGTTCTAGCAACGGAAGTTTCGATAGCAGGGGATTCTCAATGATATCGATTATCAACCCAACAGATCTGGATCCAAATGCAAGAACAGTCAGAGGGGATCCATCAGACCTAAATATTTCCATAATGGATAATGCCGGAGAAAATGTCGGTAATGTAGAAGTTAAAATTCTAGTTGATGGTCTTCAGACATGGTCAGGATTTACCGATTCAAACGGCCTCATTAACACGAGTTTAGCAACCGACTCAAATAGAAATCCTGGACCTATGACCGTGACTGCGGTTTTCGACGGAATAAATGGAACTACTGGATTATCTGGCGATCAGACTTGGACTAGGATAATTATTCTGGCCCCGACTGTTATTGAAGTGGCAGATATTTCAGGTTCTGCTGTAGCCGGGGAGCAGGTAATATTCAGAGGAACACTCCTGGACGAGCATGGCTTACCTTTGCTTGAGGACGGTTCACCGAAAGGTGGGGTCGTTCACCTCTCGATAGATGGGATTGACGTCGGACCCCTGTACATCGATATTTCAAACTCATCATCTGGCACATGGCAAATCACATACGACCTCCCATTGGATATGGACTATGGTCAGCATACATTCAGTATCGAGTTCCTAGGCGGTTTTACATGGGTCGACCCCATGGGTCAAGGAGACTCACTGAACCCGGAATATTACTTATCGTCAATTACTACAACTCCGTTCAACGTAACGCAGACTTCACAAGTAGTTCTAACTACTCCTCAGGGCGAGATAGACAGAAACGAACTCTTACTAATTGAAGGAATTTTAACCGATGGTGCCGGAAGACCACTCCCTAACAGAAGTCTCGATGCTTACATGAATGGGCAGATGTTGACCTCGCTCAATGTGGATGCAAATGGCTCATTTAGTCTATTCTTCCCCGTTCCTTCTGATATGCCTCTCGGGCCGAGGGAGGTAACACTATCATTCGAGGGCGAGGAATTCATCCTCGGATCAAACTCTACTACAATCTTCACTGTATTCTCGCCCACAGTGCTGACTGTGGAAGATCCAGAACCAATAGCTGTTGGGGATGAACTAAATCTTAGAGGAACAGTTAGGGATAATCTTCCCGATGGGTGGCTTTCAAATCACTCATTACAGATATTCGTAGATGGTATATTGATAGGAACTACCGTGACTGAGGAGGATGGTAGTTGGCATCTTTCATGGGTCGTCTCAGAGTTCCTAGATGTGGGAGTTCATCCAGTAACTGTGATTTCTCCCGATCAAGGCTACTATCGACAGACTTCAGTAGAGACAAATCTCACGATCGCATATCACACTACTATTACCCTAAATGTCGAGAACAGCGTAGCAACGAGAGGGGGAATGTGGAACTTCTCAGGGAGGCTCTATGATTCTGATACCTCTGGGAGCCCAGGATTGGAAAATAGGAATATTTCTTTCATATTGGACGGTAACGAGATCTTGGTAGTGACTACAGGAATAGATGGGACGTTTTCGTTCACACATGAATTAGGATACTCAATTTCTCGAGGCGCCCACCTAGTATCAGTCAGTTTTTACGGAGAGGAGCTGTATCTCCCTGACTCGACAAATACTACTGTTTTCTCAAGGGCTGATATCAATGTGGAAATACTCCTGATATCGGACGAGGTTGTTAGAGGCGATGAGACTAGGCCAATAACAGTCAGAGGCAGGGTACTTGAAATCGGGGGCGATGGAAATACTATGGAAGAAATGGAAATGTCACTCCTATGGGAGGGGTCGTTAGAGCCAAATGCAATCATTACATGGGACCAAGCAACAGGTCAGTTCCTAATTACTTCCAATGCAAAAACGTACATGCCACCAGGTAATTCTGTCTTTACCATAGAAGTGGATCCCGATGCAGAGAGATTCCTTAATGGTGCTTCTCTGGAATTCGATCTGCAGATACTAGTTAGTGTTGACTTTGAATTTATTCCTGATGTACTCTTTATCGAGAGGGGCCAGACTAAGATTTCTGGAAAAATCAATGTTACCGCTTCAGATGATAATAGGGCCCCTCCAGTAGAGGGCGTGTCCATAACTGCCAGACTAACTAATGATACTAACACACTCTTTACTGTAGTTGGGATGACAGATGAAAATGGGATATTCAACTATCAATTTGAGTCATTCCATGAAGAGCACTCATTCTGGGATAGGGACTTCTGGGGCGAGTTGAATATGGAATTCAGCTCTGACTCCGACATTATCGATCCAGTCAACGCCACTCAATTAGCCCAGTTTAGTGAAGTTGAGATAAACTATCAGGCCGAGGCTTCGGATTCACTACTAAGGCCCGCGATATTATCGATAATTCTGGTAGCATTCATGATAGGAGTTTCAGCATTAGTAGTCTCCATAAGGAAAAAGAAGAAGGCTGCTATTGATGAATTGGCAGGCGTATTTAGCTACACTGCAGAACTTCTTGCCGCTGGAGACGAAGTTAGGGAAGCGATCTTCAATTGTTATGAAGGACTTTGTAAAATATTGATGAGTAGAGGGTTCCTTAGAAGGGATTTCGAAACAGTGAGGGAATTCGAAATGGCAATTAGGAGCGCACTTCCAATAAGTGAACAGGCATTACTGTCGCTGGATAGAATATTCGAAGAAGCCAGGTATTCCAGTCACGTTCTTGGAGATCAACATAGGGAAAGCGCCCAGATGGCTCTCAACTCGGTACTACAAGAAATAGACCAACTTGAGGAAGTTCCAATAAGGTCCAAAGGAAAAATAATTGAAGATTAGTAATTGAAGGTTATCTTCAATCTATTTCCATCCCAGAACGCCTCGTCCACAGTCGCCCCAAAGGGGAGCATGAACGACTCTACGTTTCCTCCAAACTTTTCCGGCACTACTAGTCTTATGGCCTGTCCTGACTCTACAGCCATCTTCTGAAGAAGTACTTCGCCCATAATAGATTTTGATAGTAGAATCTCTAATCCGTTACCAATTGATTCAGCGCCTATCGCGGAAACTCCGTCTTGAAAGGATCTAATGGAGTCAAATCCGCCTAAAGCCTCAACCCCAGGAAGTAATACTCTTTTTGTTGATTTTTCATGATTATCAATTACTTCAGTCATGTGGCCAATACTCGACATGAATCTTTGATGAGATGACAAGGCATCAGTATCAAGCCCTGATGATTCAGGAAGTGTTGGGATCTGAGGAACATCGCCTTTTTTCTCTCCTATCGAAACTCTGGTCCACTCCATGAAGAACGGAAGAGATGGTCTGACATGAACCCATTGCTTACTAGATGTCGAAGAATGCCTTTACTCTCTCTGCGGTCCTAGAGGGTTTTGAGGTTTGCATCTTCATCATCGAAGGCATACAATCACTGATCCTCCGCTCAAGGATTCTCTTTTCCAATAGTACAATTATTGCTCTGTCCTGCTTCTTCCTTATCGGCCTTCCCAGTGCTTGGAGAATACTATTTACAGCAGGTTGAAGACTAGCATACTTCCATGCTCTATTCCTATCAAATTTGTTAGTGAAGTACTCTATCAAAGCATCCTGTTTGGCACTAGGGGGGGGAAGGGGCAGCCCAATACAGACCAACGCATCCAGAATATTATCTGAATAGTCAACACCTTCCGAAAGTTTACCATTCAGAACTCCAAAGATTACTGCACCTCCCATTTCTTTCTGTTCATAGAGTTTTGAAATCATAGACTCCACTCTTCCCTTACTCATTCGCTGCTCTTCCTTTAGTATTCTTTTACTACTCCAACCTAAATTTTCGAAGTCTGAATGTATTCTTTCTAACATGCTATAACTGGGTGCAAAGATGGCTACATTTCCATTAGTATTTTCAATAACCGCCCTAACATGTTGCCCTATGATCGGAATACTTCTTTCACGCTCAGTAAATTTACTAGTAACATCGCTGGCGATAAGAACTGGCCTATTCTCTATTGGAAAATCTGATGAATATATTTTACAAACAGATTGCATGGTTGGTATTCCAAGTATGTCGGAATACATCTCAGGAGGGAATAGAGTTCCAGACATCAAAATTGATCCACGGCATCTTTCGAACACTGATTTCCCAACCACGCTCGGATCAAGAAGATGACAGGTTATACGTGGACTATCAAGTAGTTCGTCAAATACCAAAGACAATGCAGAACTATTTCTGAACTTGATGCATATTTCAAGCATCTCCGCTATTCTTGTACAATCATTCTGCTCTTCATCATCTGCATCCTCCTCTTCATCAATTGTCACAGAAAATAAACGTCTTACCATCAATATTACTCTAGAAATTTCATCCGTTTCATCGTCTTCTATGGCGCCTTCCGTAGCTTTAGAAAATACGTCCAAGAAATCTTGAGTTGATATCCTTAAGTCATCTCCCTTAGTTTCCTCATTTTCAAGCTTCTTTTCCTGTAGCCAGTTCAATATTGGTTCTTGGAGAGCCTTAACTTGCATTTCCAGGTTTCTTACGTCTCTGAGTTGGCTAGATTCAGGCAATTCAAGATCAGAATTAGTCTTCTCTAAATTTCCCTTGTATTCCTCTATGTTATCCAAAGCTCTTCTAAAAACATCATCTGTAACCCTTCTCTCCAAACCGCTTCTTATCCTATCTGGTAGGTTATGGGCTTCATCTACAATTAGAATAGAATTCTCTAGTTCTATGCCCATAGCAGGTAAAGATGCCTCCCTGACCCCCTCCACGAAAACATGATTGTAGTCGCATACAAGAATATCTGCGTGCCCCGCCGTCATCCTAGCCGTCGCCCAAGAGCAAACTTTCCTAGCTCTTCCATATTTTACACTCCAGTCTACGTGACGGGGCTGTTCGAGCAACTTCTTTCTCATGTCTGACCGACGAGACTTACGAGATTCTTCGACAATATCGCCCTCACAACTGCATCTCCCAGTTGAACGGTCCACATATTCGCACATGCCCTCCCTTCCGATTATGTCGACCAGTGTTATTTTTGGAACTCCATCTGGAATTCTCGAATTAATTTTACGAACCGTATCCACTACTATTCTGTGTTGAGACTGTCTTCCCGTCATGAAAATTATCTTAGGTCTTTCAGGAGACAGATTGTTATCAAATGAGGCTTGTAAGGCTGATGCAAGCGCCGCCGCTGTTTTTCCTATTCCTGTGGGTGCAGCAGCTAGTAGGAAGCCTCCTCCAGATAGGGTATCGACCCCATCTGATATCATCTCTATCTGAGATCTTCTGGCTTCTTTATGGGCGAAAAATATTGCAGAATAATCTGCCGCGCCCGCACTCATATGTTTTACCGGGAAAAGGACGGCCAAGAAGATTGGGTAGTGACTAATCCTCTAGAAACTACTTCCGAGGGCTTTCATGGCTCTATCCCTAAGTCCTCTAAGGCCATTTAATTTGGGTGCGAGGGGGCTATTAGGCCCCCCCGCGTTGGTTCTGTGCATCCCATCCTCACACATTTCCCTCGCCTCATATAGCGTTTGAATCGTCATTGCTTCTTTCTCTCAGCTCATTCATTCTGGAAGAAATCATATCTGTAACTTTACTGTTTTCAACTGTAACACTTCTAATGTGTTCTCTAGCCGCCTGCCTCAAAACTGAGTCAGGTTTCTCACCATGTAATTTACAGAAATCATCCATTATGGAACTTAGATCGGGACCTAGATTTACTTCTACCTTCTCTCCACTAACCTGGTACTCGTCAGTCAGATACTTTCTAATCGCTGACCGAATAACATCAGAACGATTTCTCATTCCATCAAAGCCTACCATTCTGTCTAATTCTAGAAGGTGATCTTCCGGAATTCTAAGTGAGACCATTGGACTGTGACCGGACATATCGACACCTACTGAACTGTCGAAAGGGGAGGGGGGTATTAATTGTATCTCATATGAAATGCAATTGAATTACAATTATCTCCATCATATCTAGGCAGTTCCATTAATGGGGGGCACACTCTCGCAGAGACGGGGCTTGCATGAAAACAATCAATGACGCAATCCATGGGCAGTTCAGGATTGATGGCGTCAGAGAGGAGCTTCTCAAAACTCCTGAGATGAATAAGCTAAGCCATATCAAACAACTGGGACTGGCACATCTAGTATTCCCCGGAGCCCACCATACTCGCTTCGAGCATTCCCTCGGTGTATCTCATGTCGCTGGTATGATGTCAGAGTCTCTGGGCCTAGATAGTTCTGAGACTGATGCGGTAAGTGTTGCCGCGCTATTGCATGATGTAGGACATGGCCCCTATTCTCATACATTGGAGCATATTCTACATGAGAGGGGAGGTTTGGACCACATGTCAATTACTGAGGGAATTATTCTTGGCGACTACGACGTGTTAAGGGATGGCGAAGAGTCATCAATTCAAGAGAGAGTAAGCGTACCAGAAATCCTTGAGAATCACGGTATAGATCCTAAGGAGGTTGCAGGCCTAATAAGAGGTCCCGATGCTAGAGGTTCGGAGAGAAACCTTCTCTCTTGGACCGAAGGTAAAACAAACTTTGTTCAGAATGATAAGACAATGGCTCATCTTGTACACGGCCCGGTAGATTGCGACCAAATCGACTACCTTCTCAGAGACTCGCACTTTACAGGCGTAAAGCATGGAGTGATTGATCATAGAAGACTAATCAGGTGTCTAGAAAGGCATGGGGGGGATATTTCGGTGGAAGAAGGCGGTCTGCCGGCACTCGAAGGAATGCTCGTTGCCAGAGGCCTGATGTACAGTGCAGTATATTTCCACAGAGTCACTAGGGTCACAGAGGTCATGCTCTCGAGGGCAGTAGAGCGTAGTGAAGATAACACTCCTGACACTTTCGATCTCCAGAGAAGGGTAGACGCAGAGATTTGGCAAGTAATGCACGAAGCAGGAGATTTCGCTCGAGATATGATTAGGAGATTGAAGTATAGGCAACTACTCAAAGTTTGCTTATCTAGGAGGAGGCAGGAACTCAATGACGAAAATATCAATTTACTGGCAGAGCTTGCTTCGGACTCCAACAAGAGGCTCGAATTTGAAGATGAGATTGCTAGGAGGGCCGGTCTAGAACCCGGCTATGTGGCCATAGATGTTCCAAATATCAAGCTCCTACTCGCCGAACCAAGAATGTCTCAAGTCGATATTAGAATTATTGGTGATGATGGCAGAACCAGATGGTTGAGGGAACACACCCCAATTGCCGAGGCATTAAGAAATAGGCAGGTTAGCCAGGCGGTATTCTATGTGATGACCCTACCAGGGCATGAAGGTAAGGTATCCAAGGTTTCTGAGAATATTCTATTCTCTTAATAGATACTTTCTCCAATGCTTAGACGGGATATGATTCAAAAGGGAAAGGCCACTCGCAAGTGCGGCTGGTACCTTAATAAGGAATCTTTCAACCACCGGTGAGTGCTATGGATAGCAGAATTAAATCAGTATATGATGGCGTAATTGCAAGAGATCCGAACCAGTCTGAATTTCATCAGGCAGTTGAGGAGGTTCTCGACAGCCTTACTCCTGTGATCAAGGAGTATCCTGAGTATATGCCAGTAATAGAGGCAATGGTAGAGGCTGAACGAATTATACAGTTCAGAGTTCCTTGGTATGATGATGATGGAAATCTGAAAGTAAATAGGGGATTCAGAATCCAGATGAGCAGCTCGATCGGGCCATACAAGGGAGGGCTCAGGTTCCATCCAAGTGTGAATCAGTCTATATTGAAATTCTTAGCTTTTGAGCAGGTGTTCAAGAACAGCCTTACTGGGTTGCCCATGGGAGGGGGAAAGGGAGGTTCCGACTTCAACCCGAAGGGTAAGTCCGATTCTGAAGTAATGAGATTCTGCCAATCCTTTATGATGGAATTATGGAGGCACATCGGTGCCGATTTAGATGTTCCAGCTGGCGATATTGGCGTGGGAGGACGGGAGATCGGATACATGTTCGGAATGTATAAGAAACTCGCCAATGAATTCACAGGGGTCCTTACCGGAAAGGGAAGATCTTACGGTGGATCCTTGATTAGGCCCGAAGCCACAGGATACGGATTAGTATACTTCGCACGTGAGATGCTGGCAACAACTGGTAGATCGTTCAAAGGAGCAACCGTGTCTATATCTGGTTCAGGAAACGTGGCTCAGTTCGCATGTGAGAAGGTACTCGATCTCGGTGGAAAGCCAGTAACTATGTCCGACTCTAGTGGATGGATTCATGATCCGTCTGGGATCGATCGAGAGAAGTTAGATTGGATCATGGACCTAAAGAACAACAGAAGAGGAAGAATTTCAGAGTATGCGAATAATTTCGATGGTGTTGAATTCAATGCATCTGAACCAGAGCCTACTCCAAATGGACTTTGGGGGGTTAATGTTGACGTCGCTCTTCCATGCGCTACACAAAATGAGCTAAATGAATCCGAGGCAGAAATGCTAGTCGCGAATGAGGTTATTGCCGTTGCAGAAGGGGCTAACATGCCGTGTACTCCCGAAGCAGTTGAAGTATTCCTAAAGAATGGAATTCTTTTCGCCCCTGGAAAGGCGTCCAATGCAGGAGGGGTCGCCACCTCCGGACTTGAAATGAGTCAGAACAGCCTTAGGTTGTCATGGACACGTGAAGAGGTCGACTCTAGGCTAGATGCCATAATGGTAGATATCCATAAGAATGCATACGAAACCGCAGAAAGATTTGGAATGCCTGGAAACTATGTTGCTGGTGCCAATATAGCTGGATTCCTAAAGGTTGCAGAGGCCATGACGTCACAAGGAATGATTTAGTCTTCCTCATTGATAGATGAGAGGAACCTCTTCAGGCGTTCCGTCTTTGGATTATCAATAATCGATGACTTCCCAGATTCTGCAATTATTCCCTTATCCATGTAAATCACCCTATCTGCTACATCTCTAGCAAAGCCGATTTCATGTGTTACTACTATCATTGTCATTCCCTCGTCTGCCAATCCTCGAATTGTTTTCAGTACTGAACCAATCAATTCTGGATCCAATGCACTTGTAGGCTCGTCAAACAACATTACTTCAGGCTTCATTGCAAGTGCTCTAGCAATTGCAACACGTTGTTTCTGTCCTCCGGATAGATTTCCAGGAAAAGCATCTTTTCGGTCTAGCATGTCAACCTTCTCCAGAACTTCAAGAGCTTCACTCTCCGCGTCCTTCTTGCTCATTTTTCTGACATGTCTCAGTCCAAGTGTGATATTATCAATGACCCTAAGATGAGAAAATAGCTCGAAAGACTGGAACACCATCCCAATACGAGATCTTACATTATTGATATCTGCGGAAGGAGTATTAATTAAATCTCCACGAAGCCTTACTTCTCCTTCAGTTGGCTCAATTAGCCTGTTTATGCATCTTAGAACTGTGGATTTCCCACTTCCAGATGATCCAATTATGGCTACTGACTCGCCCTCATTAACTTCAAACGAAACTCCTCGTACTGCATGAACTCCTCCAGCATACGTTTTGTGCATATCTGAAATAGTTAGAACACTGTCCATTTTAGCTCCCTCCGGATATTCCCAGTCCAGGAATTCTAGTCTTATTCTCAAGATACCTCAGGAATAAAGCCAGTGTCCAAGTAACAATAAAGTAGGAAATTAAAACCATGCCATAGGACCAGAATACCTGAAAAGTAACCGCGTTAATCAGTTTGGCTTTTCGAGTAAGCTCGGAATAACCTATTACCATTGCAAGTGATGAATTTAGGACTAAATTAACCATCTCATTACCCATTGGGGGGATGCAAATTCGAATGGCTTGAGGCATAATAACAAGTCTCATTGTCTGCATGTAATTCAGCCCTATACTTCTTCCAGCCTCCATCTGCCCAGAGGGTATTGCGGAAATGGCTCCACGTATTGTCTCGCACTGGTAGGCGCCTGAGTTCAGGCCCAAGGCGAATATCGCACTAACACAGGCCCTGTTAGAAAGGATATCGTCCCTGAGGAAAGCCAGGATGAAATTACTAGAGCCATCCAACATTTCTGCTCCTGGATCGCCGATCAATGCACCTATCTGGACTCCAAAATGTATGAACAAGAATTGGACAATCAGAGGAGTATTTCTGAAAATATCTGTGTAGATAGTTGCAATGAAATTCAGAGGCCTAATGCCCCAAGGATTCCAAATAATTTCTTTACCCCTAATGTTGTAGTGAGATTTTTTATAATCTCCATTCGCTGATATGAAGAGTACTCCCAGAAGGAAAAGGCTCACTCCAAGTATTAGGAATAGGAAGTTTTCGAATTGTAGTTCTCCAGTAATTCCATCAGGATTAATAATTCCAATCGGAGCATAAATATATTCCCAGCCATCCAATCCAAGATTCGCAATAATAGGAACTAGATGATTTACTAAGGAGGCCCCAATTATAGTAAAGATCACTCCTGTAGATTTTATCACTGCCAAACTCCTCCTCTGAGAAATTTCTTTGAGAGTAGTAGGCGAGGTCTTCATCATCGAGAGGGAGATTCCGAGGAAGAAGCCGAGAAAAATTCCAAACATTACAATGTTAATAGTGGCATACAAACCATCTATCAGCATCCCCTTTGAGTAATCTACAAAGTTTCCAAATTCTGAGAAGTCCATGACTTCAAAGCCAACCTGTTCATCCTCCCCGGATCTCTCAGTCAAAAGTAGGGAGCCATTACTGCCTACGGCTATGCCGTTGAAGCCATCTAGCATTGTTATGTCATAGAATGATGTTGTGTTGCCCAGTGGAATCATCTGCCGGGTTACTATATTCCCTCCATCCTTGCTCATTGAGAGGTAACCATCATTTCCAGAAAGAAGAAATTTATTTGTTGTTGCAATTTCTATAGATGTAAGATTTACTCCAAGATTAGATGAGCCTCCTTCGGACTCAAAATATTGCATATTCCAGAGAAATCCCACTGCTGTGTTAATCTCTCTCGAAGACTTCAGAACTCCTCCTTCATCAGTAATGGCATATGCCCTAATTTCACTGAAGAACTCTATGTCTATGATCCTCGATGACGAAGCTTCAGTAGGGGCATCCCTGTAGTCCCAAGAAGAGCCTCCGTCATTAGAGAATAGAATTGTTCCTTGTTCACCGACAGCAATCCCTCTTTCTGAATCTAAGAAAGATACGTCTAGGAGATCTTCCCCAGAAACTGAACGATTGCTCCATACTTGCATTTCGTAAGTCCATATGGACCCATTCCCGCCAACGATTACTGCCTCATTACCGCCATTTAGGCATGCACCGTAAATCGATTCATCCCCAATATCTAATGATATATCCGACCATGTCATTTCATTTCCAGACTTAATTAGAATCGTACCATCCATACTGGCCGCCAAGAAAGAGCCAAAGCCTGAATCCGATATTGTCAGATCAGAAGAAGTGAGAGATTCACCTACCTCCCAAGATAGGCCTCCGTCTCCACTCAATACCATAGTGCCATTTTCCCCGAAAGCCCATACCTCGTTCCCTTCAGACTCTACAGAATAAAGGTCATGTAACGTGCCGCTGTTGATGAGGTCCCAACCACTTCTATACTCCTGAGCATTTGCAGGTACGGATAGGGCCAGTAATATCATCAATGCAATGGAAAAATAGCCTGGAAATGACAAGGGGGAAATTCTTCGGTTGCCAGAATTCATAGTTTCAGTCATCCGCTCCCCATTACTTGGCGAGGTTCTTGGGATATAGTCCCGGCGGTACTGAAAAATCTGATTGTCTTTCAGTAATGTTCATCATCATCTTTCCCTTCCTTGTAACATGGTAGGCATGCTATACAAGGGCAAAGTCAAGGAAGTATGGAGTACAGAAGATCCGGATGTAATAGAATTTAGGTACACGGATCAGATTAGCGTTTTTGATCAAATCATACCAAGTTTGGTTCCAAGAAAGGGAGAGAGTCTAAACAGGACTTCATGCCATTGGTTCAAGTTGGTAGAGGAAGCCGAGATATGTCAAACCCATGTTATCGAAATGAATGCACCAGACAGAGTTCTAGCACGTCGATTTGAGGTAATTAGGGAGCCAGGGGCAATTCCTCGAGATATGGAGAATGTTTTCGTCCCTCTGGAGGTTATTTGTAGGCACTACCTCGCTGGAGGTGGATGGAGGAGATATGATAGAGGCGATGTCGGATCAGAGGAATTCGGATTCCAACCCGGAACTGTGCTATACGAAGGAATTAAACTACCAGCTCCCTATCTAGAAGTTTCAACTAAATTTGAGAAATTTGACAGATTATTGGATCGTAAAGAGGCTTTAGAAATCTCCAATCTAAAGGAGGAGGAGTTCGATGCTATCCTTGATATTGTTGTGAAGATAGATGAAATTATCAATAGGGAGGCATCTAAGAGAGGACTCATTCATGTGGATGGAAAGAAAGAATTCGCACTTGGCCATGGCCGGGTTCCAGTTCTAGTGGATTCATTCGGGACCCTAGACGAAGATAGATGGTGGGCCGCAGATGATTATGAGAATGGAAAGATTGTGTCGCTATCTAAGGAGTTTGTTAGGGAGCACTATCTCTCAACTGGCCATTATGAGCAACTTTATGCCGCTAGGGAAGCAGGTACCGAAGAACCCCCAATCCCCCCTCTTCCAGATGAGATAATTAGACAAACATCAGAGCTTTATGCCACTATGTTCGAGCGCCTGACGGGTCAAGAATTCTAGCTTATGAATGCCTTCTCATCAGGACCCCGCATCTCTTCCTTTGAGCGGATCTAAGCATTGCGAGCAAGAGTCTGAAAGCATAGTCTACTCCACCATCCAAAGGCTCTTCTGAAAGTACTTCCCACCTCCCGGACCGAATTGCGCTACGTAACTCTGATACTTCTCGCCTGTTCAACCATCCTAGGAGGGTCAAACCTCCAAATCCCTCTCTGAATCCCAACTCGCCTAAGTTTTCTTCAGATAATCCGTCAGAGAGTTTGGATAGGAGGTCATGTAAAATGGTCATATCCCCTTTCTCTCTAGTATTTTCCAAGAGATAGGTAACGATATTTCCATCCCCATAGGGAAATCTACCTAGTCTTTCCTTTCCAGAGCTGGAGTCTATCGAACCCTCCCTCCGTCCCTCTGAATCCAATTCAACTATGGACAAGTATAGCATTGTGGCGGGGTCAAAAACAGGTTCAATCCCTTCCTTTAGATTCTGAATATCTCTCGAAAGAGGGCTTGCCTTCTTCAATTCTGTGTGATCCCCTCCCAGGGACGATAGTATTGCATGAATGATTTCCAGGGGGTCATTCAATATTGGGTCAAATGTATGGAAACTAGGAAGATTAGAATTTGTGGACATCTTTTCACCACTACTTTTCCGATCTGAGACGATTAAGACGTTGTTCAAAGCTATCAAGTAGGCTTTCTTTGTCTTCTTGGGGTACTTCTTCGCTAGCCCTCGCAGGTACTTCTTCCGATAATTCCGAAATCTCTTCTTCTTTATTCGTTTTATCATCAACGGCTTGTACATCCTTTGCCATATTGGCCTTCCTTTCCAATGCCTTTTTCTCTACAGCTTGCCTAGTTTTCTCCATCATTTCCCTGCCTTCTCTGAAATTTCTAGCCATCCATGCGAAAGCTATCGAAATTCCGATCACCAAGCTAGCCGATGCTAATGCAGTACTGGAGTCACTGAAGCCCCCTTCGGACCCGTCGGACCCAGATAGAATTATTCTTGCCTCATCGTCAGAAGGATTTGAATCAATGTCCCAAGGGAACCCACAGCTTATCTTAGCCACTAATTCTACTCCATCTTTGACATCCGGCCTATCTATGGTAGGCCTGGGGGCTAGAGCACTAGATTCTGACATATCGACTATGTATTCTGCAGTAAAGGCCCCGGCCTCAATGTCAACCAGACAAATCGAACCATCTAAAATTTGATGATTCTCTCTCTTGGTGAGTATTGATATTTCTTGATCCTGTCCAGTGCCTACAATCTCCAATCCAACCAGCCCGACATTCCAATCAGTTCTTCTAACTTCGAATATGTTGCTATCGGAAGAAAACTCAATTCCCCTGGAATCAATGACCCTAATTGTCAACTCACTTCTCCCTGGTAGAGGGCCCCAATCATCCGCACTGAGATTTATCATTCCAGACGACTCTTCGGCCTCAAGTAATCCTGAAACCGAATCCAGCATATTGCCTCGATCGTCAGAAAGAATCAGAGTATATGCAAATTTGTCACTCCCATTCAATATGGTGCAACTGGCTTCAACAGAATTCACGCTTCCCCCTACAGAGCAACTAGCCTGCCTAAAAGACGGTTCAGATACCCAAGATCTATACTCGAGTATTGTGGATGAATTAACATTCACGCTTCCATTTCCTCCTGCTCCAGAGCCCCATAGCCATCCTCCCGCGTCGCTCCACTGAAGCAGCCCATTTTCAGAATCAATTATTGTACTCTCGGAACCGGTTCGATGAACTCCCAAGACATAGCTGTCACCCGAGGTAGAAATGATTACCGGACTGGTAGACCATGAGTAGCTCTCCATCCGGGTATCCATCGAGATTTCTCTTTGGTTACCTTCGGAGTCTTCGGCCAGGATTCTTATTGTCTTGACATCGCCGTCCCAGCTCTCATCGGGCAATAGCTCAATTGGAATGCCAGAGATCTCCCCGACTCCCAAAATAACATATTGATCCCCCGAGATCTCCCAACCTAGTGGCAGGCTGAGTATCTGAATTGAAATGGTACTAGGCGCATTCCCCCGATTTTCAATATATCCTAGGGGGTATCCCCCATCTTGGCTAATCACCCAATCCCCCTGCCCAGACAAAGAGAAATCATGAGTTACTGCAACTCTCAGAGGGAATACTATTTCAGACAATCCGCTCGAATCTCCCTCTTTGATTCTTAGCGTCAGCTCAACCGCTCTCCCATGTACTGCATTACTGGGAGGAGTAATGTTGAGTAATAGAGGGGCACTATTTCCTGGATTTATCATAGGCATCTCTGATATATTTCCGATTTCCCAACCCTGTTCTCCCGATACAAACATGGAGATGTAAGGACGGCTCGGAGAGTTCCCCATCTGTAATACTGAAAGTGTAATTTCTGAGCCTCGTGGGTCAACTTCCAAGTTAGCCTGATCAATAACTGCATTCCATGAAGGAACATGGCCAGAGACCACCGAAAATGAGAATGTTGTAATTTCTTGACCTTGTGCTAAAGCGGTAACCATCACATCAACCGATGACCCACTCCATGCATCCAGTGGTATGCTAGTATTCACTTTAATAGTCCCAGTTTCGTTCACTCCCAGACTAGAAATTGTACTTCCACTAGAAGCCCACTCTGATGAGGAATCACCAGTCTCCAAGGAAGTTGTAACCGACGTTACTAATGTTAGATCATCTATTAAATTACCAACATTTGTTACTAGTACGTCCAATGAAATAGACTCTCCAGGGTTGGCTTGGAAGGTTTGTCCGTCTGCATAAATATCCCCAGACTCACTAGGCAAGAACGGGTAGATGTTCCATTGATGATCCTGTCTAGCCTCAAAGATAATTTCGACAGTGGAGAAAGCATTGGAATCTCCTTCAGATTGCATCGTGAATGAAACTTTCAGTGGCACTCTGGCAGGGGTATTCTCAGGCAAGAGAACAGTTACAGGAACGGTGGTTAGACTGCCTGCAGATAAAGAAACGAATTCTCTTGAAAATGATACATCAACTCCAGGGTCTTCTGTGATGTTTTCATCTATTACTACAGAAAAATCCAGACTGAATGAATCATCGCCGTTTCCCGGATTTTCTAGCCTCAAGACAACCAGTGACTCATCATCAACCTCTACAAGGAAAGGCTGATCATTAGGCGATGTGATTACCATAGAAGACCTGAATATTTGGAGTATCTCCAGTGATAGCCTCAGTGAATGCGATACCGACTCTTCACTGTTATCTTCGAAGTAGTGAAACGCAGGAGCCGCATTATTGGGAAGATCCAGTGATAAAATTCCTACTCCACTTCCGCTTGAAATATTCATCGAAAGATTATCCCCGTTTATGGACAGGTCCCCCGACGCAGTCCAAGACCAGCCAGTCTTTGCCATTCCGGCTGATGAAAGGGACCAAGAGAGCAAATTTTCACCAACTGGCCCATTAGCTTCCACGATCCACTCAAGGCCATTGGAAGGGACACTTCTAATGTGACTCCTACTAATTACTCCCGAAGCTATGAATGTCAAGTCAACAGTTTGACACGCCTCATTTCCATCAACACACAGTGTTAGGGCAGTTTCAACATAATCTCCAATCGATACCGTCTGCTGATTTTCATCCACCAATGGTACATCAAGATAAGCCTCCAGCACCAGCCTCTCCCCTGGATCAAGAACCAAAGCGAATCTCTCATTGCCCCCTTCATCAATTAATCTTAGATCACTGCCCCAAAGTGTATTTCCCCAATCCAAGGAGATTTGGTTCTCCAAAGCGTTCCCAATATTTTCTACAACTATCCACGCTCTGGCAGAATCGCCAATTAATCCGTAGCCTGAGCTATATGATGCACCCTCTGGCCCCCTAATAGAAAGCCCTCTAGTCCTATTGGCTTCAATAGGCAGTATCGACGAAACACTAACGTTCGAGTCACTATCAAGGGACATTGTCAAGCCAAGGAAGCCCGAATCCGAACCCATGGCCGTGGAAGGTGCGACAATCTCGATCAACGGCGACCACGACTCTCCAGTTGCAATCTGAACGCTGTTACTCCCTCCTGGCGTAATATCTTCCCAAGTCCAACCCGAAGGAAGTTGCGTCCCATCTATCTCCAATGACCAAGCGCCCGACAGTCTTCCCGTGGACCTTACTACGGGACTAGCTTCAATTGCTTCACCAGGACTGACTCTCAAAGGCTCGGAGGAAATTTCGAATGTAACATTGTACGTGGGAATTATAGACAGTATCTTAGAGAACACATCATTATCGTCCCTAGTCTGGGTCAAATTGGAAAATGGGTCGATCTCCAATGTAAATTCATGGTCCCCCAGTGGGCCCGACCATTCAACAGAGAAAGATTCGAAAGATCCAGTTCCGGACGGAGAAACCGGCTGCATGGATGAAAAACGCTCTCTTCCTATCTCTACTCCATCCGCATACAACACCGCATCAATATCTGAATCAGTATTGCCAGTTCCAGAATTTTCAATGAATGCTGAAATCTGTACATTCTGCCCGGGGTTAGGTGAAGTCGGATCGAATTCAATACCTCTTCCGTCAAGTAGAGGCCTAATATCCGGACTCTCAAGAGAAACCACTGTTGATCCAATGATAATATCTAATGTATTGTCTCCATCAATATCCGCCAAAGAGGGGGATGACCATGTTCGCTGATTTAATTCCAAGTCATCTGCCCAATCCGTTCCGATAGCCGAACTAGTGCCCTGTGACCCATCGAATCCCCAGAGTGATCTTCCGTAGGCCACAAGCAACTCCGGCTCATCCGTCCCATCGATATCCATCCATATTGGTTGAGAGACAGCAATCTCATCATTCGGCGTACCACTGCTTTGTTCCAAATCACGGTACCATGCTTCATTTGGACTCGATGTATCCGTATCATCTACACAGCCAGTTATCCCATGTCTGGCAGTAGTAGTCTGCCACCATGTTATCCAGCACATCCTATCGTGATCTCCGTCTCCATCTGTATCAATCGGCAGTGGAGGAGAATCAGCATAACCATTGGGTGATCTGTAAGTCCATATCTCGGAGCCGTTAGCGACCTCTAGTCCCCTGTATTCTGCTCCATCTAGGTTTCCGGAGGAATCTCCATCAGTGGGAATAGTCACAATAATCTCAGGACTGCTATCTTGATCTAAATTAGCCACAACGGGACCAGGGAGTCTAATATGGGGGACGTTGGAATCTCCATCTAGGTTGCCCAGCGACTTCCCATCCCAACTGGGGTCGCCACTCGATGAGTCTAGCTTCCATAACCACATGGCCCCATTCGTCGATTCAGTGGTTGTTAGCATCACGTAAGCTGTATTATCGTCAGTCTGGACAAATACCGGATCAGATCCATGACTCCCATATCTCAGGCTCTTATCCCAAATCTTCGTCGGCGAACCAGATGACGGGAGGTTGATGGCGACCACCTGAGGGGAATTGTCGCTCTCCCTAATCGCAGACATAACCAGTTCAGCGTCACCATCCAAGTCCAAATCAGCTAGAAGTGGCTGTGAGGTTGGCTTATGGCTTCCCCAAATACTTCCTGTGTAGGGTCCCTGTTCACTACTTATCATTAGGTCCGGATCTTCCCAATTCCAGAGTAATTGACTTTCATGTGAGCCACCTGATGACCATCCAGTGACATCACAAACAAGTATGGGGGACCATGCATCCACCTTTAGTGTCACATCACTTCCTACTATTACATCATACACAACGATAATTTCAGGACCGCCGGAACCATCAATATCGACAATCATAGGAGATGCCTTGATTGTCTCAGTCTGTCCCAGGTTAACTTCCCAAGCCAGGTCAGAGTCTTCTCCCTCAATTATCCTAAGGTAGCTATCGCCTGAGGAGGCTTCAGTCTGAATAATCACGGTGTAGAGCGAGCTCCCTCCGCATCTTTCATTAGATTCCGAATCAACCTGTAGTGAACCGCTAAAATCTCCAATGGGTGTGCCAAGCGAGTCAGTGCCAAGATCATAGCTACCATATTCCCAGTTAATCACGGGGTCAATGATGGAAGATAGAGAACCAACTCCTCCTACTGGGCCGTGTGCCGGACTGGAAGACATTCTTCCAGGCGTCCTCCCCGGCTGCGGCCATGGTTGCCCCCCATCATCCCAGGGATCAACAACGCCCGTCAGGGACTTCGAATCTTTTTCTGATTCAATAGCCACAGAGTTCTCCTCCAAAATCAACGGATAGAAAATTACGAGAGACATTATTACAGAAATAATCAGAGCCCTTCGACCCTTGGACTGATCACTTGGCCTGTCGTGAGATGTCATCAGATTAGCAGATGGTATTTGTAATACTCTTGAACGTTCGCACCATATTCTCTCTCAGACCGTAGGTCTGAGTGATTATTGCC
>DAYH01000030.1:0-5687 GCA_002506825.1 Euryarchaeota archaeon UBA103 | reverse complement strand
GGCACGGACTTCTCCTCCAGAGGCTCAGCCGATGAAGGACGGGAGGGATATCCCACCCGTCCTGGCAAACCTTGGAGAGGTCTGTTTTGGAGGGAAAAAAATGTACAGTATTGTAGAGCGACAGGACACTATTCGTATTCCTGCAGAGTATATCAGAGAAGGACAAAGTCTAGTTGACCACATTGATAGTCTCGCCAATGATGCCTTTGAGGGACGATTTGATATTGATGAGAATTACACTGTTCTAACTTTCGACCACAAGCCAGTGGGAAGAGGAAAAATCATACATGGGGACGGGGCGATCTACCAAGCTGTAAGCTTCAAGGCACTTCTATTCAACATGGAGAATAATGAAGTGGTGGATGGATATGTATCTGATGTTTCTGAATATGGGGCATTCGTTAGGATCGGCCCAGTCGAGGCATTACTTCACAAGTCTCAGATTTTGGATGAGCCAATTCAAGTTAATATGGGCATAAGGAGAATTGAGGGAGCTCAATCAGGTAAGCATATCGAAGAGGGTTCTCATGTTAGATCCAGAGTAGTTTCTAAGGCCATAAATCAAAACGATCCAAGGGCTAGTAAAATTGGCCTAAATTGTAAGATGGACGGGCTCGGAGCCGCTGGTTGGATTAAGGAGAATGAGTAGAATGCCAAAGCAACCATTTGCATGTGGCGAATGTAATCAGATTCTACCCGATCCAGAGAATAAAAAGGATCCAGTAATATGCCCCCATTGTCCAAGTTCGCCTGTAACTACAGATTGGCAAGGACTTGTGGTAATTCTCAATCCTAGTAGGTCCGAGGTTGCCAAGAGACTGAATATTACCAGACCGGGAAATTATGCCCTCAAAGTTAACATCAGGTAGGTGAAGAAATGCAAGTAATTGATAGAAAAGATAACCCATTGCTAAACAGGGTCGAAATTAGATTTGCTTGGGACCATCCAAATTCACCTACGCCAGACCTTTCACAGATGGTTGCAGCCGCTGCTAAGGCTGAACCGGGCGCTAAGGAAGACCTTGTTTTCATCAAGGACGTTTCAACAAGATTCGGGATGCCAAGAACTACAGGACTAGCGCTAATCTACTCTTCAGAGGAGGCATCCTCAATTGAGCCAAACTTCATTGTCAAGAGGCATAACAGAGTCAGAGGAGAAGAATCATCAGCTGAAGGGGGCGATGAGTGATGTCAGATAGCCCCAACACCAACTCAAAATGGTCAAAATACAAGATTGAAGACGATAAATTAGTACGAGGAGATTTCTGTCCCGATCCTAGATGCGGCCCGGGTATTTTCCTAGCTGTGCATAAAGATCGCAAGTCGTGTGGCAAATGCGGATACACTGTCAAGAACGAGTGAACACTGCTCTCTAATTTTCATCAGGGAATGTGCCATCTCCACAAAATCTACCCCAAGAGCCGCTATTCGTCAGAACTTTGTCTCCCAGAAGTGAAATTCCCACCTCACTCCGTTGAAAGATACTCAGTTTGCCGTTAGAAAGAAGCCCATCATGCCGCCATCCTGTCCACATCCATCCCCTTTCATGAGGGAACGCATCCATTACCGGCCCCGGAACTTTGAAAACTATAGGCTTCGAAACCAAGTCATCTGATATGGCCAGTTTCTTCCCGTTTAGCATTATTATCCATCCTGAATCTTGGTCGAATCGAACATCGTGAATTTTTTCTGGAAGATTTGGTAAAATGCCATTATTTATCTCATGTCCATTAACTATAGAGATGGCGGAGTATCCCCCCGATGATGAGAAGACGTAGATCTCATCTCCCCTTCTCACTATGGAAACAATGGAATCCAGTCCAACAAGATCTTCTAGCTCTCTCCATCGAGGGTAGGGGGATCTCCAGATTTCACTGGCGTTCCTGTCAATCATATAGATTCCAGACCCAAGGCACGCAAAAACGATATTTTCTTCTACACTGCACATAGCAACAGGTTCGGATTGAAGCTCTCTTGTCCAGGTAGCAGACTTACTAATCGATTGAATAGGGCCTTCATTATCTGAATCTTCAGATTCCAAACTAGTCGATTGCCAGTCTTCCCCCAATGGAAATGACCCCATGTAGGCCTTTCTCAAATTCCTATCTACCCATGAACCAATCCAACTGTTCGAATTGATTACTCCACAAGATGACACGCCCGGGAATGGGCACATCACTGTTCCATTTATGACGCCTTCCTGATTGATTTTCACAGTTTGACCGTCCGAGCCGACAACTATGCAATCCTCTACTCCCTTGTCAATCCTGACTGGATTGAATCCGAGAACGCCATCCATGTTGCTTGTTCGTCTTGACACTACTGCTTGAAGGTGTGGCTGTAATATTGAATACATGGCTCCCTTGCGAGGGGTATGGCAACTCTAATTCTGTGTTCCGAATCCGATGATGCCTCAGTCAATCTTAGAGACTCATTAATGAAAATCTCTGAGTGGGGGCCAGAGGAAGTTTTCACTCATGGTCGCTTAGTAAGAAATTTGATTTCTGACGTTCACATACTATCCATTGAAAAAATACATATCAATGCAGACTCAATAGATAGGGTCCACGAAAAAGAGGTAGATTGCGTAATTGATGAAGTCCTCGTTCTTTCCAGACATGTTTCTTCAACCAACACTCCCGCAATAACTTTGCATGCTATTGGTTTACCTGGTATTTACCCTCTTGGATTACCTGGAAAATCAGGAGGAATTAATGGAAAATTGGTCCCCCCCTCCCCAAGATTTGCATTATTTTACAGAGAGATGGTGAAAGAGGCCAGAAAGGAAAAATTGGATGAACATTTCGATCTAACTCTGGAGGCAACTCATCATGGTCCTGTCTTAGAGACCCCTACCCTTTACATCGAAGTAGGCTCCACGGAGCTCGATTGGAACAGAGAAGATGCACTCAATGTATGGGCCAGAGTGATTTGCAGCGTACTAGGCCTCGATGGAAGTCCCCCTCTGGGCATTTGGAATGGTAAAGGAGATGTTATGATAGGCCTAGGAGGGGGTCATTATGCCCCTAGACACAAAGCCATATTGGAGAATGGAAATATTTGGTTAGGGCATATTTTAGCTGGTTACTCATTAGATTTCGATGTATCCAATCGGATTATTGGGGGCAAATCACCTATACTCTGGCAGGATTCCATTATTTCAGCAATTGATTCGACCAAGCAGGCATTTCCAGGAGGGAATATATTCGTCCATCTAGATCGAAAGTCTTTCAAGGGTTGGCAAAGGGATGAAATTAAGAATTTCCTCGCAGAAATCGGTGTTCTAATTCGTAGAGGAAAAGAGATCTATCAAGAGTAATCGTGAAGTCTCGACTCCCTTTCGGGCTATTTGATGGCGTTGTTAGGGAGGCTGATAGTTTCAACAATGCCATTGGCCCCAAAGCCGATAGTTCGTATGGTGGCCAGTAGATACGTGGCCGGGTCCAAATTAGAAGACGCGATTTCAACAATGATCAAGCTCTCCTCAGAAGGGGCATGTTTCACTGTTGATGTTCTCGGCGAGGAAATTACCTCTATGTCAGAAGTAAATTTCTTTCTTGATGAATACTCCCAATTAATCGACTCAATAACAAAAAATAATATTGATGCGCATATTTCAATCAAACCGACAGCTTTTGGCCTATTAATCGATCAAGAATCAGCTTTCGAAAATATCCTAAAAATTACAAAAAAAGCATCAGAGAATGATATTTTTGTCAGACTCGATATGGAAGATAGTAGAGTGACCGACTCAACAATTGAATTGATGATCAGAATCAGGGCCGAGGGACTAGGGAATATTGGCGTAGTCCTCCAGGGAAGGCTATTTCGAACTATCTCAGATATAGAAAATATATGTGAAAAGATAGGTCATCAATCAGACTTCAGAATTTGCAAGGGGATTTACCTTGAACCCAAAGAAATAGCCCATACTGGATACGATGAAATCGTTGATTCTACAAACAATGCAATAGAACATATGCTAAGAAACGGGGCCTATACTGCAATTGCTTCACACGACTACCCAGTGATAGAAAATTCTCTGTCATTATTGAACAAGTACGGCCTCTCGCCAGATAGTCCTCCACACTCATTTTCCGGTAAGGGGCCGGGATATGAATTCCAGTTCCTTCTGGGGGTCAGGGGGGACTTGAGGAGAAAGCTATCCTCAGAAGGTCATCTGACGAGAATCTATGTCCCCTATGGGCAACAATGGTACGAATACGGCATAAGGAGATTGAAGGAGAACCCAGAAGTTGCAACACATGTTCTCAAAGCTCTTCTCATGCCTTGGACAAACAGGAGATAGACTAGCTCTTTACAACTGGATGAAGATACATTCTTCGTATATCAGCAGCAACTCTCTTCCCTCTCAATGTTCTGCCTTCTCCGGTATGAATGGCCCTAATCCTCCATCTGCGTCCATCTATCATCATTACAGTTCCACAAGAGAACACCTTCTCGGGTTCGCAGTCAATTGTTGAGGCAGTACTAGTTTCCTCGTCTGTAAGGGTAATCTTGACTGTGCATTTATTCTTATTTACCGCCCACATTGAAACTATTTCCCCAGCTTTACAGGATTTAACTGACATCTTATCTCCGATTTCTATCCTCGTAATGGACCAGAACGAACCATCTCTTTCGAATAAATCGCCAACTGAAATAGCCTCGTTAGAATCAGACTCAACAAATACAGAGGAGCTTTCCGACCCCTCTGAAAGAGTAGTCTTGATTTTAAAGGAGGGGCTTGGCCTAAGATTCAATAGATGAACCTCAGAACATTCTATGCACCTCGCCAATACGTCTTCTCCCTTGCCCTTAGGAACTCTCTTCAGAATTTCATGCTCAGTCAAGGCCAAACATATAGGGCATTTCGCTACATCAGCGATAATCTCGTCGTCGTCGCCCACTCCGCCCATGTCCATCGGGCCCGAATGAGTCTCTTGAAGGCATCCTAGTAGACCAATCTTGAATAATGATGCTTCTATCGCTGTTCATGACATCCGCCAATGGTGGTTTCGGACTGCCTCAGATGTCTGAAAAGGAGATGCTGGAAAGACTGCTTTCTGAAGATCCAGATAGGACCGATTCTGAGTCCCAAATAGCTTCCTCCATAGGTGAACAAATGCTCCTAATGGGGCTCCGAACAATGCCTCGATCTCTCAGGGCCAGAATAAGGGATATCGTCTCAAGAGTACCACTTGGAAATGCTATCCTAGTTGGAGGGGGAATAGGTCATCTTTCAGCATGGCTATTCGATCTTTGGTGTGGGGACCCCTCCAGTCCAGATGACCTATCTAGAGAAAAGCCAGACTCATTTATTATCGTTGAAGAAGGTGCTAGATTTGGAGTGATAATCGACAGACTAATCAGAAGATATAATGCAGAAACATGGTCAAGAGTAGTTGCTAGGCCATGGGTCGAGTTAACTGCAGAAGTCACTAGTTGGTCTGCCGCTTCCGCTTCATTGCCATCTTCCGCAAGGCCTAGCGATATCCCATTACCAGTTTCTCTGGTGGTAATTGATTTGCCAGACTCAGAAAGACCAACCGCATCATCTTCTGCATTTGACATACTTTCTCCGGGGGGGATAATGATAGTCCCAGAGCCCGAGGTCCCAACTGGCGATGGGGGGGTTCCGGGAACGGGGGAAGACCCCACAGAGGCTCAGGAAAAGGGGATTGCAT